>NZ_RHOV01000004.1 GCF_003946655.1 Lapidilactobacillus achengensis | reverse complement strand
ATGTTTATTTAGGTTACACTCAATTCAAATAAAGTGATGCTCGCACTGATCACATTCAACTAATCGATACAACAACAAAAAGATTCCTCATTACTGAGAAATCCTCGAAGAATAAAAACTATCTTTCAACACCAGTTGACAAAGAGCCAGATTTCCACGCGTTGTGGGTTTTTGTGTACACTTATTGAGTTCTTGCATTTTCTCTAATCTATTGACTGATCACGCTCTGGATAAACTGGTCGAAAGCGGCTTGGCCACTGGTGGTGCGCTTGAAGACCCCGGCATCGGCCAGCACGCGCGCGAACACGCGGCCAACTTCTGTGCGCACGATTTGTTCCACGTTGTCGGCAGTCAGATCATCACCATATTTGGCTTGGAGCTCATCCGCCCAAGCCTGGTGGTAAGCGGCGATTTCGTTGGTCTGTCCCAGCAGATAACGCTGCACTTCTTGCAATTCTGTTAATAAGCGCGCCGGCAGGATTGCCAGTCCCATCACTTCGATCAAGCCGATATTTTCCCGTTTGATGTGTTGCACATCTTGATGGGGATGGAAAATACCATCGGGATATTGCGCGGAAGTTTGATTGTCCCGCAACACCAGATCCAGTTGGTAAGCGCCATCCTTGGTTTGCCGGGCGATTGGGGTGATGGTGTGGTGCTGCGTGCCATCCGCGTCATGCGCCTTGATTTCCTGGCTCGGATCAGAATACTGCCGCCAAGCCGCCAAAATCGCGCTGGCAGCGTTGATCAGACTGGCCTGATTCTTTCCTGAAAGACGCAAGACCGACATCGGCCACTTGACCACACCGAAATCAACATCGGGAAACTCCGGCCAAATAAATGAGCGCTCCACCGGCGCCTGCGCCATGGCGAAACTGTGGCGCCCGCCTTGATAATGTTCGTGGCTCAACATCGACCCACCGACGATCGGTAGATCCGCATTACTCCCTGCGAAATAATGGGGGAATAACGAAATGATCGAGAACAAGTTAGCGAAGGTTTGCCGAGAAATATGCATCGGCTCGTGTTTCCCATCCAAGAAAATGCAATGTTCATTGAAATAGGCGTAAGGCGAATACTGGAAGCCCCAGGTTTTGCCCGCCATATCGAAGCGAATGACCCGATGATTGCTGCGCGCTGGGTAATCTAACCGCCCCAGATAACCCTCGTTTTCCAAACATAATTGACAGGCGGGATAGGTTGCCGGCGCCATTTTGGCAGCGGCGGCGATGGCCTTGGGATCTTTCTCCGGCTTCGACAAGTTGATCGTGATCTCCAGATCGCCATACTCGGTCGCGACGGTATACTTGATGTTCTTAGCGATCTGCGCGGTTTTGACATAGTCGTTGATGGTCGACAGTTGATAGAAATACTGCGTCGCCGCCGTCGCTGACTGTTGTTCGTGCAGCTGCCAGAAGCGCTGATTGACCGCGCTAGGCAGTGGCGTCAGGAAATCCATCAGTTGCGCGACCAGAATATCCCGTTCGGGCAAAGTCGTCCCGATCGCGCCGCGTTTGATCGCGAAATCAACCAAACCGTTGGCCAACGCAATCGGTTCATCGGCCGCGTCGCCCACGACCTGTTGCGGATCAGTGCCACCAACCAAGGTCAAAATATGGTTCTGCAAATAAACCCGATCTAGGTCTTGGTACTGTGAATTATATTTGAGGACCCAGTTTAGAAAAGCGGGGATCAAATTTGTTTCTGCCATAACTGTCAAAACTCCCATTCCATCAAAGTCATTCTCAACACTGATCGGGGTTCGCCCCCGACCCTGGGCCACTTTATTCGATCACTAATTCAGCCTGTGCGATTTTGTGCGGACCATCGGCGATCTGGGCAACGTAGAAACTAGCAGCATAACCGATCGTTTCGGCGTAAACGGCCCCGACCTTCTCAATGAACGCTGGGATTTGATCACGTTGAACCAACGCGATCGCGCAGCCGCCAAAGCCCGCGCCGGTCATCCGTGCGCCCAAAACACCTGGTTGTTGCCAAGCAGTGTGGACCAAAGTATCCAATTCAGTGCCCGTCACTTCATAATCATATTCCAGTGAAACGTGGGACGCGTTCAATAACCGACCAAATTCCGCTAAATCATGATGACTCAAGGCTTGCGCCGCGCGAACTGTCCGCTGGTTTTCCCAAACGGCGTGGCGCGCCCGCTTCAACAGCACTTCGTCGTCGATTGCGTAACAATATTCATCGAACTTGGCCGTATCCAAATCGCCTAACGAGTCGATCGCCACCACCTGTTGCAGTTGCGCCAAGGCCGCTTCACATTCTGCCCGCCGCTGGTTGTATTTACTATCGCTCAACGTCCGCGGCTTGTTGGTATTCATAATGACGATCCGCTGTTCTGGCAAGTCCAGGGGGTAATAGTCGTACGCCAAACTGTTGGTGTCCAGGAAAATCGCCTGATCTTTCCGGCCCATGCCAATGGCAAATTGATCCATAATGCCGGAATTGACCCCGATATATTGATTTTCAACTTGTTGACCTAACTTGATCAGATCCAGTTGGGAAATACCCAATTGATAAACATCATTAATGATCGCGCCGGTCAATAACTCGATCGAGCTGGAAGATGACAAACCAGAAGCCGCGGGCAAATTACCATAGAAGTAAATATCCAAGCCATGCGCAAACGTGTGTCCTGCCTGTGTTAACAGGGCAAATTCACCTTTAACAAAGTTGGTCCAACCATCAGCCTTCGCAAAAGCCAAGTTGCCCAAATCAATGACCCGAACGGCCTCTTGTTTGAAATTCGCGGAGTAAAGGTGCAAGGTCCGATCAGTCCGGGGTGCCACTGCCGCGTAGGTGCCTAAGCTGATCGCCGCCGGGAATACATGACCGCCATTATAGTCAGTATGCTCGCCGATCAAATTGATGCGGCCGGGCGCGAAGTAATTGGCCGCAGCCTCCGTGCTGAAAACACGGGTAAAATCTTGATTGATCTCTGATAATTTCATTCTTATTCTCCTCGAGTGGATAGAACCCCACTATTTATCGGCGTAGCCTTCTGGATGACTTTGCGTCCAAGTCCAGGCCGTCGCAATGATTTTCTCAATGTCATCGTATTTCGGCGCCCAGTGCAACACTTTCCGCGCTTTCTCTGATGATGCGATCAAGGTGCTTGGGTCCCCAGGACGACGCGCCGCGATTTCGTAAGGAATGGGTGCGCCGGTTACAGCCCGCGCCGCCTTCACGATCTCCAAGTTGGAGAACCCGGTCGCCGAGCCTAAGTTGAAGGCATTGGATTCATGCCCTGCCTGCAAATAATCCAGAGCCAAAATATGAGCGTCCGCCAAATCCATGACATGAACATAGTCACGAACGTTGGTGCCATCTGGTGTGGGATAGTCGCCGCCGAAGATTTGTAACTTAGCCCGTTTGCCACTGGCCACTTGCAACACAATGGGGATCAAGTGCGTTTCCGGATGGTGATCTTCACCGATCGAGCCATCTGCTTTGGCCCCAGCCACATTAAAGTAGCGCAAGGCCACCCAGCGCAACCCGTTGGCCACATCTGCCCAGTGGGCGAATTTCTCCATGACCAGCTTACTTTCACCGTATGGATTCGTGGGGATCTGAGGTGTTTCTTCGGTGATCGGCATTTCCTTCGCTTCACCGAACGTTGCAGCGGTCGACGAGAAGACCAGTTGTTTCACATCATGAGCGATCATCGTTTCCAATAAAACAATAAAGCCGTAATCATTGTTGTCGAAATATTTCAATGGTTGTGCCATTGATTCGGCGACTAATGAATTGGCGGCGAAATGGACCACGCCAGTGATTTCTTCTTGGTCAAAGACCCGGTTCAAGAAAGCCCGATCACGCAAATCACCTTCATAGAAGCGAGACTTCGCATTGACCGCGGCCCGATGTCCGGTCAATAGGTTGTCAACCACTACCACATCTTGTCCCTGTTCGATCAAGCGATCCGTTGTGTGTGAACCGATATAGCCAGCTCCACCAGTTACCATAATTGCCATTATCAATCACCTCATGTTTTTTAGTAAAACAAAATACTTTTAGTAAATATCCTTACTCTTGTTATACCATTCTCACCCTTCGCTGTCAATCAAAATCCCGCCTTTTCACCAGGTCCTTCGCCTGACAGCCAAGCAAGTCCCAACGCAACCACCCGTTGACTTCGCGCCAGTGATCGTCGTGCTGGTTCGCCACAATTCTGCGCAAGCTTTCTCAGTAAGCGATCCGGAATTTTTTTGCGGGAGACATGGCCAGTCATCGAGCCGCGCCAACGCAAGATTTAGTAAATAAAAGGCGGGTTGGCAACCGCCTGGTGTAAGTAGTATTTGAAAAATTTAGTAAATAATCATATAATTAAGTTGAATATTTAGTTTGAAGAGGTAACAATATGGCAACGATCAAAGATATTGCCGTTCGGGCACATGTTTCCCCAGCCACCGTTTCGCGGGTCTTGAATTATGACCAAGATCTGGCCGTTACTGACGAAACGAAGAAGCGGGTTTTCGCCGCGGCTGAGGCACTCAACTATGCCAAGAAGAAACGGCGCGTCGAGAAAGCACCACCTAAAATCGCTTTGTTGACCTGGTACAACGAGCAAGAGGAACTGAATGATATCTATTATTTGTCGATCCGCTTGGGCGCCGAGGAGAAGATCCAGGCGGCTGGCTATGCGGTGCAACAATTCACCCGGGAGCAGAGTTTGCCCAATGCCAAAGATTTCGCTGGCATGATCGCCATCGGGAAGTTCAGCCCCAAACAGATCACGGCGATTCAAGCGACTGGTCTCACCACGATCTTCGTGGACTTCAACACCTTGAATTTCGGTTTCGACAGCGTCACCCCCAACCTCCATTACCCCGTCAAGAAAATCATCGAACATTTTCTGGCGCTGGACATTAAGGATATTGGGATGATCGCCGGTGAAGAATTGACCAGTGATCATCAATTGAAGCTGACCGATCAACGCTTGAACACTTTCCGCAATATCATGCGCGACCACAAGCTACTGCGCCCCGATTTCGTGTTGACGGGGCCTTTTAGCGTTGAATCTGGACACAAGTTGATGCAAAAGGCGATCACCGAACTGGGGCCGCAACTCCCCCACGCCTTCTTCGCGGCCAATGACGCCCTGGCGATCGGCGCCCTTCATGCGCTCCAAGAAGCCCAGATCAGCGTGCCTGAACGCGTGAGCATCATCGGTTTCAACGACACCACCATCGCCCGCTATTTCAGTCCCCAAGTCAGTTCCGTCCAAGTTGACACGAAACTAATGGGCCAAAAAAGTGTCGAACTGTTACTGGACCGTCTGGAAACCGACCGCGAAACCCCGATCAATTTGAACGTGGGCACCAAACTGATCTTGCGCGCTAGTTCACGCTGAACAAACGATCACGAAAACTCACGCATAAAGTCCACTCAAGCAACCGGCCACTCCGAATCACGGAGTGGCCGGTTTTTTGTTTGGGCGATTACTATGATCCATTAGGTGTCAACGAGGTAACTGCATAAAATCGATTAAAGCAGACCAATATCTTTCAGCAAAACAATAAAGCGCTTTTTCATCACAAATAATTCACCACTGGACAAGGAATGACCGCATGAATTCGATTTTCGAAATCAATTTACGAATAGTCACTAAAAGTGAATTTTACGTGTATTTTTTGAGAATTTATGATATGGTAAATTTATAGAATAGGATTCAGCACATTGTAGGAGGGGGTCGTGTGCGAAAAAGAAATTTTGTGCTTTTATTTTTGTTTCTTTGTTGGGGGATTTTCACGAGCGCTGGACAGGTTAGCCAAGCTGACGTGACCAGCAGTCAATATGATATTTCAATCACGGCGAAGGATGATCTAGGTGGCGGGGGCCCGACTGATCCGACTGATCCAACAGATCCGTCCGATCCCGGTGATCCATCCGATCCATCTGACCCGTCTGATCCAGCCGACCCATCTGATCCGTCTGATCCCAGCGACCCAGCCGACCCTAGTCAGCCTGGCGCCAACGATCAGGACGATACCAGTGGTCAGAATGATTGGATCGACATTATTTTGCCGCAGACCAGTGAGCAACGCCAACGAGCAGTTTTGTTTTGGGGAATGATTTTGATTGTTTTGTTGCTGATTATCATTGACCGCGAACTTCGTCAACGTCGCCACCCCGAACGATGAACAGGGGGGATCGACATGCATGCAAATAAACTAATTGTTTGGACTGGCGCGCTCTTGTTAGGGCTCGGTCTCCAAAGCAGCGCCAGTGTTCTAGCAGAAGTGGCTCCGGACGGCCAATCGGGTATCTCAACGGCGACGATCGGTCTCTACTTGGATCCCAATGCCACAATTATTTTGCGCCAAGTGCCCGATTATGATTTCGAAGCACAGAAACTCAGCTCCCTGGGCGCCACCTACCAAGCCCACGAGGTCAAGGGTGCCTTGATCGTGGAAAACCCAGGGGTTCCAGTGGGCTGGCAAGTAAAAGTCCGCGCCAGTGATTTCCAAACAGCGGCGCCAACGCCGCAAACTTTGAAAGGCGCGTCATTAGCTTTAGGCGCGGGTACGGTCACACCAAACAACGACATTACTCGCAATCCAACTAGTCAAGCGGTCACCGTTAATCAGGCGGATTCCGTGATTTTGAGCGCGGAGGTCAATTCTGGTATTGGCGTTTTCCAATTGGATCATCCACTGGAACAGGTGCAACTGACCATTCCACCAGGAAATCTAGCAGGTGATTATACCGCGGAACTCACGTGGACTTTAGAAAGTTCACCGAATTAAGGCAACATCAGACCATTTTTTTATGATTCAGCCGGTCACGACGCTTAGGGGAGTGTCGCGGCTGATGACGACTGGACGCACGAATTATGGAGGGAAGCATCATGAAATTTAATAAAACATTGACGACACTCAGCACGCTTATGCTTGCTTTGTCGTTTAGTGCCAGCACATTGGTAAGCGCTGAAGACACATCGCCAAAAACATCAACGGCGAATACTACATTGACGTTCGATGATACTGGAGGCGATAGCCAGATCACGCTGGACACGGTCCCATATTTCGATTTTGGGACACAAATGATCACCGGTAAACCAATCACTGTCGCTGATATTGTTGGCGACCCATTATTACAAGTCACCAACCGTGGCGGCGCCGCTGGTTGGGGGGTCACCGTCGCGATCAGCGAATTCGCTGACGTGACGACACCGACGACTAAATTAGTCGGTCCTGTGCTAACCTTTACCGCGGCTACACCAGCTGATAATAGTGGCGGCGGCGCGAATACTGCGGTAGCCGCAACTGGCGTGATCAACGATGCCGCAAAATCTGTTTTCTACGCGCCAGCTGGTGCCGGAATCGGGATCAATACGGATGAAATCACCGCTAAATTAGAGATTCCCGCGAACAACGTCGCAGGTGAGTATAAAGCAGAGCTAACTTGGACCTTGACCGATGTTCCAAATCCGCTACCACAACCATAATCAACCCATCGCTAGTGTTCCAAGCAAGCTTGAAAGGGGGCGTGGCCGATGCGCAAACGTTGGAACGACTTGATCTTACTGGGTTTGTTGGCAGCTCTCCTGGTTAATGGCCGTTCGGTCCAAGGTGATACCTTGACCGGCGAGGCCAAGATTCCGTTGATCAGCGAGGCCACGACCGATCCGGTCGCGCCCCGCGATCCGCAAGATCCTGATCTGCCCTACCCTGGCGATGAGCTAGATCCCGCTAATCAGGGCACGGGTTCCACGGAAGTTTTGTCGCTGGATTATGCCAGTAATTTACATTTCGCCAAACAAACCGCCGCGAACAAGGTCAGCGCTCAGCTCTTGAATGCCAAGGCCATGGTGCAGGTCACCGATCAACGCGGCAGCGGAACTGGCTGGGTGCTGCAACTGAAGCCAGAATTTCTCGTCGGTCAACAAACCGGCGCAATCTTGCAAAGTGGATTATTGGACTTCAAAGGTCTAACGACGTTGAAAACCACCAGCGATAATGTTAGTCCGGCGCCTCAGTTAGTCACGGACCAGATCTATCTTGGTGACTATGTCAACTTAGTGCGAGCCAGCTCGCAACAGGGACGAGGTATTTGGGTTCTAGGCTTAGGGAATGACGCCACGACACCGGCGAAATTAACCTTGGCGCTACCAGCAAAAGTCGCCAGCGATCATTACGTGGGCACTTTGAACTGGTCGTTATTAGACGCGCCAAATTGATCTGCTAGCGCAAAGTGGCCGTCACTGGTACTTTGCGTTTTTTATGGTAAATTAAAGGTTGAACATCAATCACTCGGGGAATGTGAGGAATTGCAATGAAGAAGTTGAACAAATTTTGGCTCGGCCTAGGGCTGGCCTTGGCAGCAATGATGGGAATCGCGGGGCAGCACCCATCAACGGCGCGGGCGGAGAGCTTGAAGTACAACGTGGGCGCGATCTTGCCGAACAACCAAATGCCCAACAGCAAGGTCACTTATTTCGATTTGCTGGTCAAGCCAGACACGGAGCAAACGTTGCAAGTGCGGATCAACAATCAGGATAGCCAGGCCCACGACTACACCGTGGAAACCAACCGCGCCGGCACCAACCGCAATGGCGTGATCGACTATAGCAACCACGGCGCCAAGCCGGATAAATCCTTGAAACACAATATTGAGGATCTGGTCTCGGCGAAGCAAAATGTCACGGTCCCGGCCAAATCTTCGGCCACCGTTGCAATCAAGTTGAAAAGCCCGGCGGAAACTTTCTCCGGCGTGATCCTTGGTGGCATCCGCATCGCCCAGAAAACCGCTGAACAAAGCGAAAGCAGAAAGGCGTGACCATTACCAACCAATTCGCTTACGTGATCGGTCTGCAATTGCATAGCGACCAAACGGCAGTCAAACCAGATCTACACCTATTGAAAGTCAGTCCGAAACAATTCAACTATCGCAATTACATCACCGCCACCTTGCAAAATAACCGCGCCACGATCATGAGGGATTTCGCGGTCGACACCTACATCACCAAGCGCGGTCAAAAGAAGAAATACGTCACCATGAAGAAAGACGGCATGGCGATGGCACCTAACAGTAACTTCACCTTACCGATCGGCAACGAAAGCTACCGCCTAGAACCTGGCAAATACACCTTATATTTGAAGGCAACCGCCGACAACAAGAAGTACAAATGGAACTTCAAGAAAGACTTCGTGGTCACTGATAGCGAAGCGAATAAACTCAACAAGGAATCCGTCGATGAACCAGCCAAGCCAAATTACACCATCTGGCTGATCCTGATCGGCGTGGTCATTATCCTACTGCTCGTCTTCTTGATCATCCTGCTGCTCCGGCGCAAGAAGAAAGACGACGAAGAACCAACAAACAAGACAGAGCCGAAATAGCCGATGAGGGGGGATCAGCTTGAAACGACTTCACAACAAACTAACCCACCGCCTACTCACACTGATCACCAGCGCCGCGCTCCTCGCTGGCGCCTTGCCATGGGGGGCAACCGGGCGGATCGTGCAGGCGGACGCATTTACTACGGCACCACAAGGCATCAAACTCGATAACTTATTTGTTCCCGGAACCTTCTCCGAAAACAGTGCCAAAATATTAAGTGGCAAAACCACCGTACCCAACACCGACGTGGTTCAAATCACAGATGCCAAAAAACAAAAAGGTGCGGTCTGGTCAACCGCAATAAATAAGTTTGACCTCACCAAAGATCAAACCGCCACCATGTGGTTAAACTTCGGCACGCAAGCAGCCCCGGCAGACGGAATGGCCTTGGTACTCCAAAACGATGCCAGGGGTACTGGCGCCATCAGCAGTAGTAATCAGGGACAATCGCTTGGTGTCTATGGTGAAGATAAGAATGATGGCAGTCAAAAAACTACGAAAGATTCCGCCATTCAGCATAGTTGGGCTTTGGAATTTGATAGTTATGTGAATAATGCGAATAATCCAGTTTACTCACTTGTTGGCCTCAAATTTGATAAAGGTTCATCCTTTGATTACTACAAGGACAGAATCAGTAAACCAAATATAAAGACTCCTCATATTGCCTATAACTGGCCAGCGCAAGGACCTTCGTCCCATACTCCTGAGACCCTCACTTACACGACGATCTGGCCAGGGTCGAGTTCCATTGACATCATGACCCAGACTCATTTTAGTGTTCTTAATAACATCACCTCTACTATGTTCTCATCCGGAAACTGGTATCATCTCACCTTGGATTGGAATGCCGGTACAAAGAAGATGACATATACTTTCAATGATAAAAACCCCACCGACGGAAGCCCTAGAACAGGTGAAAAGGCTACGACTACTGAATTTCCACTCGATGAAGTGTTCGGCAAGGACATTAGGGCAGTCACTTGGGGTTTCACCGGCTCCACGGGTCCCAATAACTTTCAAAACAGCATGGTGATCTTCGAATCAATTCCAAACTTGGTCGAAGGTAATGCTGCCGTGACCATCAGAAACCTAACGCAACAAAGCGCGGTAATTACTGGCTCCAGAGTCACGCCTGGCGACCGGTTGGAATATACGTTTACCCTAAATCGCACCGGCGGCAACCAGGATTGGGCAGATATTATTGGCTCGCTGAAATTACCTGATGACGAAATCGTTGATCTGATTGCTGACGCTGGTAAAATTGTTTACGCGGATCCCAATCTTCCCGATCAAGTGCTCAAGGAGGTTGAGACCGTCGATGATCTTTACAAAATTGAGCTGGATCACCCACTGACCGCTGACAATCCTTGGGCTAAGATCGTTTTGGCCGGTCCGGCGATCAACGCGACCACCAAAGCAATCACGGTCGCTAGCCAAACAAGCCAATTTGCCGGTTCCTACTTGGTGACCAATGCCACTTCGCCGCAATTCACGATTTTGGACAACAAGCCTTTGGTGGTCACTCGTCAAGAAGTCACAAATCAGAATGACCCGATTGCGATCAAGCAAGGCGCTGCAACCCCGGTCCCGAAGTTTGTGACCCACTACAATGACGCTGCCGGTAAACCGATGGTGGCTACCAATAGTAACTTCACCGTGACCGCAACCTTGACCAATAACAATAACGCCAGTGACACGCAGCAACTAACGTCGACTTGGACCAATGGAAGCGCCGCTCAGGATGGGCTATTCACCCTAGCCTTCCCAGACAAATTCTCTGATAATACGGGGAATTATACCCTGAAGGTCAAAGTCACCGATAAAACTGGTCATACCGCCATGTCCGAAGATATCCTGGTGCAAGTTACTGGCATCCTCGAGCTGCTCGTCGAGAAGAACAGTTCCTTTACCCAATCGCAGTTGACCGGAGCGACCATGCTGATCGGTCGGAATGACGATTGGGGCGTCACAGTTCACGACACCCGTGGCACAGGCTCCGGCTGGCAACTAAGCGCCGCCGCGTCACCGCTCACCCCAGTCAGTAAAACAGTGAATACGACTGCTGGCAGTTTGGTTTTCAGCCGTGATGGCACCTCCGAGGAACTATTACCAACTGATCCCAATCAGCCCATGCCGATCGCCGCGAAAAAAGCATCGACCAATTTGGTCAAAGAAGAAACGACCAACATTACCGATGCTTGGACTGAAGCCACTGGGATCAAAGCACGAATCAGCTCCAGCGCTGTCGGTGGCAGCTATCAGAGTGTGATCACTTGGACGCTTACAGATGGGCCGAGTTAATTGCTACCGAAGTTGAGGTTGCTAGCAGAACTTGTGCGCACGGACCTCAACCATGGCTTTCAAGTCCAACTTCGATGACAACTTGCAACCACAACGTACGATCTCGCAATGCAATCACAACCTATTGCCAGACCCATTCTGAGTCTGACTCACAGCACTTCGTACCAGCACAGAGAAGCCATCCTCTGTGCTGGTTTTTTAAATTTGAAAAAGTGAGTGGCTCCTACTCTGCGTCCAAATGGGTCGGCTTACCGTGAGCGCGCAACTGATCATCTGTGAAATTGGTTGGCAGTCTGAGTGTCCGTTCACGAAATAGCCCCTTGTCGAAGTCGAAATCGATCAATGAATACTGAGATAAAAAAATATACGTAAATGTCTTAATTTATGTATACGATTTTGTTACGAAGAAATCGATTCATTGACCATAGTATCAGCACTAATCATATATAGTTCACACTTAATTCGTATTTAGGACACAATTACCCGGGCATCAGTTTTGAATAAAAATTTTTTGCAAAAAGTGAACTAATTATGACTTTTTTACGTGCATTTTCTAAAGTTATATGATATGGTATAGATAGTTAAGAAACAGCAATCATCGTTTTTGGAAAGTTAGTTGGTTTCGATCATTTTCACACCATGAGATCATCGGGGAAATCAAATCGTGAGCGTTCGGACCGACAACTAAATTTTTTTATTCGTAAGGTATAGGACAAGAAAATAGGGGGATTCAAAAATGAAATTCAATAAAGCAATAGCTCTTTTAACCGTATTAGCATTAGGTACTGTTTCCGTTGGTGTCGTCAAAGCAGACGATCTTACTGATGAGAAAAACACGACTACAGCGGGAGTTGAACTCATAGTTGGTGGTGGCGTTCAGTTAACAACAGCGCCAAGTTTGGATTTCGGTACATGGCCTCTGACTGGTAAGGCGCTGGACCTTCCAGCAAACACAGCGGATCCAATCACTGTGGTAAACCCGGGTTTAGCTGATGGTTGGACGGTTTTCACTTCAATCACACCATTTACGACCACTCCAGCGGAGGGCGAAACAGCCAAGGAATTGAAGGGCGCGCTGCTTACATTTGGGAAGCCAGCCATCGCCAACGCTGAGGAATCGGCAGACGCCAACGCTGGCGTCACCGCACCAGATTCATTTACCTTCACCGGCGATCTGGCACCAATTTTCACAGCTATCGCTGGATCAGGTATCGGAACCTATACGGCGACCTACAACAACGAAAAAGTGATTACGCTGGCCATTCCTTCAACCGCAACACCTGGCAATTACAGTGCGACGATGAACTGGAGCTTGAGTAACGCTCCTGATGGATCAGAGCCAGAGACAGCACCTGCTGGCGATGAGAATGGCGTCGAAGAAGAGTCCAACCCGACTCAAACACTCGTTGAATAACCCGGCGCATAAGCAACCTAATTTGTTTTTAACTGGCGGTTCTCGGCTGCGTTTTGTTACTCCCATAACTTAGACAAGCACGAATCGTCATTAAAATAGCATAACCCATATTAAAGCAGCGTTCGGATGAGCGCTGCTTTTTTGGTGTCCGGTTTTCCAGCCTGCCGGTTTCTAAATTCGGCGCGCAATCGCCGCCTAACACAATCACACAAAGTCATCTTCCCTTTTGGCTGATCTGCGGGACAAACCAGTCTCAGTATTTGCATATTATTTGGATAATTATTAGCTTAATTTCTCATTAGCAAATTGCCGTTCTCTAAGCTGATTGCTAATGGTGTCCGCCCGAATAGCTTGATATAGACGCTTTTTAGATAACTATAACTCATCAAGCAGAAAAAATATTTACTGCAAAATTATTTACAGGTCTAGTCCGATTATGTATAATTTCAATTGCTGCTGAAATAGTAGCCGTGCTGATGACGATGAAAGATTGAAAGGAGATGTCGGTCATGTTCAAAAAAAATCAACGGCGCTCTTGGCTGCTGGGCTTCATCTTGATCCTGGTGCTTTGGGGACTCTTGCTCTTACGATCGCTGCCGGAGCGCGTGGTGCTCGGCGCTGAAAGAGCGTTTGCGCCAACAATGCCAGTCGGGACCGATCTCAGTCGAATCTTGATCAGTGGTAGCGCGCGAACTTTCAGCAGCAACAGTGCCCGGGTCACGGCGCGGCCGGATAATACGAGCCTGATCACCTTGACCAGTGGCACGCAACAAACCGGGGCGGTCTGGGCTGCTGATGGCGCCTACTTCGATCTTAACCGGGAAACGCATTTAGGCTTTTGGATGCGGAACACGAACTACTCCAATTATCCCGGCGAAGGTTTCGCCTTTGTGCTTCAGAACGATACGCGCGGCAGTCGGGCGATCACCAGCTTCATGAATAAGCCGGTCCTTGGTGGTGAGAGTTTGGGCGTGTGGGCCGCCGATCTGGCGAGTAACCAGACGGATCCGCAGTTGTTGGCCTTATCGGCGATCCAGCGGAGTTGGGCCTTAGAGTTTGATAGTCATGGTAATCTAGCCAACGGGTCGGGCGCGCCGGGCAAGGGTAATTCTTTTGACTTGGGAACTGCGGGAAGTAGTCGCTCGCACCATATTGCCGCCAATTATCCCAGTCGTCAGGAGACTTATCTACAACGGATCTATCGGCCCTGGTTTTCAGCCAATCAGTATTATTACACGATGAACCATGGCAATCTCTTGGTAGAGAAGCCGAATCTGACCAGTCCCGATTGGCAACATGTCAGTCTGATCTGGGATCCAGAAACGCAGATGATGACCTTTTCCTGGGATGACCGCGATCCGCAAACCGGGGCGCTAAAACCCTCGTTCAAAAGTCAGGCCGTGCCCCTAGATCAGTCAGTGTTCGCCAGTGGCAATGGCCGCGTGCGTTGGGGCTTCACCGCGACCACCTCGTCCAATAATTACGAGCGGACCGAATTGATTCTTGATCGTGTACCTGGCGGCGTCCGCGGGTTCGTCCGTAATGAGTTGTTCAACGAGACACGTCAGGAACAAGTTCGCAACAACACATCTGTGCACACTGGTGATTTGTTGACGGCGACCTATCGTCTGGATTACCTACCCAGTTTGTTGCCTTGGGAACAGATCGACATCAACATCGATCTGCCCAAACAGACACATTTTCTTTCCGGAGGCGAGATCAGGCACGCCAATGGTAAAACCCGCCCGCTTAACGCCCAATGGCTGCACAAAGAGCCGAAAACTGGCGAGCAATGGTTAGCTTTTCACTTGGTTGAACCCTTGACGCCAGATAATTACCAAGTGGCGATCAAGGTCAAACTCCAAGCCGATCTGCACAACAGTGGTTTCTCGGTCGCACCGGCGTTAGCAGCGTTCAACACGCCTCACTTGCGGTTGAACACCGCCACGCCACGTTATGATCTGAATCCCAAACGTTTGATCACAACCACCGATGATGCCGCCCTCGAGTACTACGTTTCTCAGAATGACCCCCTGCCGAAGATTCACGGTGAGTTCAGTTATACGACGGCCACCGCGCCCAAGGAACCGCTTGCCATCGAAAACAGCGATTTCGCGATCAAGCGCACCTTGAATGGCCAACTTCTTTCCTACGAGCCGGTCAGCGCCATGTCCCAACAAAACGGCCGCTTCCAGTTAGCCAATGAAGCGCTGAACACCAGTCAGTTGCGCCCAGGAGTCAATGAGTTCACTTATTGTTTGGTGGACAAATACGCCAATCACAGCAATGTTAAAACAATCAAGATCATTCTGATGTCCGGGCAATTGCGGTTCGGGACGATCGCGGAAAATGTCGCCTTCGCGGACGCCCAAGTCACTGGAAACAAACAATTGATCTCTCGGCGGTCGGCTTGGGAAATCGAAGTTTTCGATGATCGCCAACATGGGGACCGGCCGACCGGGTGGCAGCTACTGGCGCAAGCGACACCTTTGAAACAGGCAGATGGCCGGATTTTGGCCGGGGAAATGGTCTATGTGGAAGGCTCAGACCAACAAAGCTTGACCGCCCCGCTGATCGTTGCCGAAAAGAACATCACTGATCTGCGCGACAGCACCAGTATTGCCACCGACCGTTGGCAGAATGATGAAGGCATTCTGCTGAAATTACGTGCCAATGCAGTTGCGGGCAACTATTCTGGTCAGATCATTTGGACCTTACAAGATGATCCGAGTCAGGATTCCTAAACTGATCGTCTGCCGAAATTTCGACTGTAAATTTCCACTAGTCGCGGCCCGGCGTAATTCCCACTAAATAAGAACTGGCAATCAGCTTTCCCACTAGGCAAGAACTGGCAATCAGCTTTCCCAGATACAAGTTCTTGTAGCCAGCCGCGAACACCCATAATATCTTATTATCGCTGATCGGCGCGGCGTCAAGATCTTTGCTGACCACGCTGGCGTGTAACCAGTAGCGTTTGCCGATTTTGCGGCGTCGATTGCGACCAAACAACACATTTCTTTAAGATTCCTGAGGAGGAAAACATGAAAGCTACGAAAACGATCACCTTATTAGCCGCATTAACTTTAGGTATTTTCACAACCAGTGTGACGACGGCCCGCGCTGAAGTTGAGCCGCAAAAGTCTGAAACCACTGCCAGCATCAACTTGAAGGAAAACGCCGTTGGACTGCAATTAACGCAAGCGCCAGATATTTTCTTCGATGAGACCGAAATCACTGGCAAGAAACAAACCGTCAACTCAACTAAAGTTACGCCCACACTGCAAGTGGTCAACGCTGGGGTCGTCCTGCCAGAAGGCTGGTCTGTTTCAGCCGCGCGAAGCGAATTCAAGGACGGCGAGAAAGTTTTGGTCGGCGCGCAACTGGGCTTGGGCACCCCGAAATTGCACGGCGAAAGTAGCGAAGACGCCTTGGCGGCCAACAGCACCGTCAGCGCACCTGCGAGCTTTGAACTGAACGATTCCGCCGCGAATATTTTCTACGCGACTGACGACAAGGCAATCGGGACCTTCAACGCCAACTATGCTGGCGACGGCGCCACGCTGGAATTGCCAGCCAACGCCACCGCCGGCGCATACGCCGCAGCCATCACCTGGACCTTGGCCGCAGCGCCCAACGGCAAGTAAATTCTAGCCGCCAAGCAGCTGCTCGAACGTTTTAAACACTTCAAATAGTTTAACGGCTTCAATTACCGAATAAAAAGGATTCCCCATTACTGAGAAATCTTCGAAGATAAGAACTATCTTTCAACACCAGTTGACCAAGAACAAAAAATCTTCTGTCCTCAATCTCAAGCGTCAATAGCAACACGCTGAGCTGGACGGAAGATTTTTTTGATGTGCTTGAATCAGTGTGATTAGATTCAACTTTTATCGCGTGCCAAGTATGCGACTCTTTAATTGGCACTAATTGGCACGACTAGCGCTGTTGAGCCGATTGACCAAACGACTGGATTGCTTTTTCGGTGGGGATCGATGGAAACGCGCCCAGCTTCTGCACGGTCAGCGCGGACGCCTTGCTGGCATAAGTCATCGCCGCCACCAAATTGCTTAGATCTGGCCGCAGTTGCGAGACCATCGCGCCAATAAACGTATCCCCAGCTGCCGTCGTATCCACAGCGTCGACTCTAAATGCCGGCACCCGCTGCTCTTGACCAGCATAAGATAGGAAGGAACCTTGCTCGCCTAGCGTAATGATCACCGCTTTGACGCCGCGCTGATGGAAATAAGCCGCGCTGGCCGTCAACGACGCGGCATCGGTGATTTTGATGCCGGTCAAGCGGGCGCTTTCCGTTTCATTGGGCGCAATCACATCGGTCAAGCGCAACAAGTCATCTTGTGGCTGGTCGCTGGCGGGCGCCGGGTTCAAGATCGTGGTCACCCCATGATCGCGAGCGCTGTCAAACGCCGCCAGCGCCGCCGCTACTGGCGTTTCGAACTGCGTGATCACGAAATCCGCCTGTTCAAAAACCGCCTCGCTTTGCGCCACCAACGCTGGTGAAACCAGCGCATTGGCCCCGGCGTTGATAATGATCGAATTCTGACCACCAGCCTGCAACAAAATATAAGCCTGCCCGGTCACCATATCCGCCACTTGGGCCACGTGATCAACATTGATTCCATTGGCCACCAGCTGCTCATGCATCATCCGCCCCTCAGCGTCAGTCCCGACCGCGCCAATAAAGGTCGTCGCCGCGCCCGACCGCGCCGCCGCCACCGCCTGATTGGCGCCTTTACCACCAGCGGCCAAGTCCAGCTGGGTCATCTTGATCGTTTCCCCTGGCTGCGGCAATTGGGCAATGTGCAGGATCCGATCAACGTTGATACTGCCTAAAATTACGATATTGTTTGTCATATAATATTCCCGCCATTCTTGGCTCAATGATATATCTCTTTTCTCGTCGGACGAAGTGTTGCACCAGCGGAAAACTTAACATCCAATTGGATTTGTGTTTCTTTCAAATTTGAATTCTCGATAATTTGAACCATTAAATTTGCCGTTTCACTTCCTAATTCGTAAATAGGCTGCTCCACTGTCGCAATTCTTGGATAGATCAAGTCAAGAAAGTTGATCCCATCATATCCAATAACTTGAGTCTGTTCGGGAACCTTAATTCCACGTTTTAATAATTCTTGAAGAATTACGATTGCGTATAAGTCATTTTGAGCAATGATTGTGTCTGGAAAAGGGTCCAAATCAAATATTTGCTTAATAACAGAGTCAACCAACTTAATATCAAAAGTATTCGATGCAATTTCAGTAATTTTCAAAGCCGGATATTTCAGTAAAACAGAGCAAAGCCCCTCGAACCGATCAATCGACTTTCGGCTGGTATTTGGCCCTTTGATGATTGCAATATTTGTAGTCCCAACGGTTCTAGCTACATTATCCCCAATAAGGGAGCCGCCTAGAAAGTCATTTGTCGTAACAAAATATTTACTATTTTGGGAAATTCGGTCAACTTCTACAATCGGTACACTTACTTTTTGCGCCGGAATTATGCCAGCAGACGAAATTATCCCAGCGATATTGTTATTTTCAAAGGTTCGTAAATAACTTGGAAATTCATCCTTATTATCTAACCTACCCAAAAGAACTGTATAGCCTCGTCGCTTCAGCTCTCCTTCAATTCCGTCAATAAGTTGAGGGAAGTATGGGTTACTCAGATTAGGGAACAATAACCCAATCAAATTTGAGGAACTCGTCGAGAGTGATCTTGCAACCGCGCTGGGAGAATAATTTAATTCGTCAATTGCATTTTGAATTTTCTCAGAGGTTTTTTTCCCGACATATGAGTTTTGATTTAAATATCTTGATACTGTAGTTGTAGAAACTCCTGCTAATTTTGAAACATCTCTAATTGTTGCCATGTGTTTATCAAGATTTACTGAACATGGATTTCACTAATTCTTGCTTTTCCTTCCTTTCCAATGCGATAGCCAAACATTCCCGACTGGAACCCATCAATCTTATCATAGCACAATACTTCTTGACCATTAATAAATAGTTTACATTCATTTCCTTGAGAATTAACTCTCATTCGATACTCTTCACCCGACTTCCACGCAAATTCAACACGCTGGCACTCTTTGCTACCGAAATCGTTCCGAATGAGACTAATGCTATTGTAGCCATCAAATCCAATCGCATAATATTGTCGAATCCCACGAGCCTTAAAAATGAACTGATGTTCCATCCCGTATTCGGCCTGATAGATGAATTCAGCATCGATATCCTTAGTATAGTAATCGCCGGTAAAGCAACTCATCCCCTTATCACATTCCAAAACCATTTTATTTTCTTCAATGGTCCGTTGACCGTTATTGAATGCGAATGGAGTAACGTTAAGAAACTCATAGCTTTGTTTTGAAAAATCGATTGAATATTTTGGTTTCCCTGATACTTTGAACGAACAAATATTTAATTGGCCAAAGAAACGATTGGATAATTCAGAATCCGTTTCCACCAATAATCCGACTTCTTCAGGGAAACTGCCTGCCATATCCGGAATTTCAAAAGTTAACTCTTTCAGTTGATCAGGCTCAACTACTTGTGGGCTTAAGTACAAATAGCTTTCCGAGAAGGTATCTTTAACATATGGACGAACAACCAGATTTCCACCTTGCCACTTTTCCAAAAGAATCTGGAATGACGCTGTTTGGCCCGGATACACTTGCGGTGCAAAACATGGCTTATACCGTTCGTCACTGAAATCTCTGCGCCGATAGTATGTTTTCGTGAAGATATGGCTTTGATCGCCCTCAACCATTCTATCAATAAGAATCCCCAGCGCATTATGTCCTACCTTGTTCTCAACGTGGCGGAGCTCAGTCTTAAAGTAATTGTCCGACATAAAACCATGAGTCGATCCAGGTAATGAGAAATCATAATCAATCTTGCCCAGTTCAAAGTCGTGATCCAGCAAATCTGGGCGAGGTTCATCGTTGAGCTGACAAGATAATATTGCAGTCTCACGAGCAAAGGTTGGAATGTCAACAATATTTAATTCCCCAATTACGCTCGAAGTAATAATTCGATCATTTGTTGGTGTCCTATACTTAGCCGGCAATCCCGAAACACCATTTAGTACACCCAAGATTGTACCGCAGTTTCCTGCATTACAATCCGTGTCCCAACCACTCATTGAGGCAATCTCAATTGTGCGTGCAAAGTCTCCATCTCCATAAAGTAATGCCATCATGCAAACTCCTGCATTAGGAATTACATGGACAACACCACCATATTTATCATAACCCCATTCTTGTTCCAAATATTCTCGACACTCAAACCAGTCATCAGGGTTCTCTGCGTGAAATTCTAATACAGCAGAGATAACCTTATAGTAAGTGGAGTCAGGATCAACGAAGGTCATCGCCTGTGCTACAACATCAGTGATACTATCTGTTGAAAATGCAATTGCAATACATGCGGCAATAAATTTGGCTCCTTCAAGTGCATCGCCATCATGCGAAACGCTCGCTGCTTTCAGCGCAAACTCTGCAGCCTTCACAGGATTGTTTGGGAATAGCAATCCCCAGGTATCGATAAAGATTTGTCCACCAATTTGTTCTGCCAGAACTTTACCATTTTGTGCAATTGAACCGGATTCAGGTGGGATAATGCCTTTTAGCAAATTCAAATATGCGGTATGCTCGGTACTGACCCCATTACCACCCCACCAGAACATCCCGATATTCTCACGACCAAAATTCAGCCATGCTTTCGCAACATCATCAGCTCTGAAGTCTTTCGGGTTACTCTTCTCTAATAACATTCTGTGGAAGAAGACCGGACCATTCGTATCATCATCGGCAGCAAAGGTTTTATAATATTTTGTATAATGGTCCATGTTGCCATAAATTTCACGGATTTTCTTATATGTCCATATTTGTGGCTCGACAGGTGCTCCTAGTCGAACCCCAAAACACTTCCCAAGAAATCCTGCGTAAATCTTCTCAACAGTACTATTATCCATTATCTGCCAATCTCCAATCCTAATAATTGTTGTTGCTGCAATGCGGTTTTGACATCATCTGAAATAATTTTACTTGCAACTTCAGAGAATGACTCAGCCACATCTTCAAAGTTTTGTTTGTTAACTTCTTCGAGAAGTAATTTATCTTGATTAGAAATAATGCTATCACCATATAGAGCACCGCAAATCACTGCAATCATCACACCAATTGAATCGGTATCACGCCCAGAGTTAATTCCTGCAATAATGCTCTTATTAAAGTCGCCCTTCCCCAACTTCAGAAAGCCAAGCGCAATCGGGAGTTCTTCAATACTATAAACTCTAGAAGGCGAATAATAGGTTGTTACTTTATTTAGTTTATCCTCACGATTAGCCACATCATCACCCATTGGCGAGAATAACTTCAACGCTTCATGTAATTTCACAACGGCCAATTCATCGGTTACGGGAATCTGATCCTGCTCCAGCGATTTAACTGTTTCAATCACTGCAGAAATGGCCGCCTTGGTGCCATCTTTAGCAAAGCGAAGTGCTGTTTGAATCACTGAATCAATGGTGGCGTCATCCAGCATTGCCTCTGCAACACAAGCCGCGAGCACCCCCGCCGCCTCAAGTCCATAACTAACTTGATGTCCACAAGCAAACAGAATCGCTTCATTATATGCATTTTGGGGATTTCCCGCGTTAACAATGCCGATTGGAGCGATATACATCGCTGCGCCGCAGTTAACCATGTTCCCTATTCCGCCCTCTCTAGGTTCACAGTTTGCTAGAATATGGCGTTGGAAAATATATTTCTCTGGGTAGAATAGTCTATCCTGAATATAGGCCTGCCTCTTGAATTCAGGAATATAGCGTTTTGTATAAACAATCTGCCTGACAAACTCATCTCGCATATCCCAGCAATCAATATGTCGCTGTTTAACAAGATAAGTCTCAGCCAAGGCCATTGTCATCAATGTGTCATCAGTAATGACACCATATCCACGCATTCGATTTAGTCTGGCTTCAGGAGAATAATCGGATTTGTACCATTTGGTTCGCAGATCGGTAACCTTTCCATACTGTTCTCGAATTTCTTCAGCTGATAGTTTCTCTACCACTGCGCCAAGAGCATCACCATATGCGGTCCCGAATAGAACACCTAATACCTTCTTCTTGAATTCCATTATGCTCATTCCTTAATTGTCTTATTTGCGTATGCTGTTACTTCCTTACCACCTGCACTATTCCAATCCTTAACAAAATCATCAAACTTATCAATACTCTTCTTGCCCGTTATTACATCAGCCGCAAATTCAAGGTAAAGATTTTCAGTCGCGTCCCATTTAGTAATCAATTCATCAGGCATGATAAAAGCATTATCCGGTGTATAATATTCTTCCACTTCATCATACGAGCTTTCAGCAACCTTGCTTAATACTGGTTTCTTGAGTTCGTATGGAATATCGATCTTCCTTGGTTCCCAGAACCGTGCATACCAATCGGCTGCCTTATCAGTCAATGTGAGCTCATCACCGCTGATTGTATACTGTTCACCCTCAAAACCAAATCGATCAAGTAATTGCCCTTCTGGACTTCCAAGATAGTCCAAAACCTTAAACGCCAAATCTTTGTGTTTTGACTGACTAGAAATTGCCATCCCTCTGGTTTCTTTGGAAAGATCTGTAGCACCAAAACCTTGGTAATCACCGCTTGCCGCCGGAAGAACTACTAGTTTATCATTTGACAACTGATTTACTTTATTTTCGTATAAATCAATAACTTTTCCTGACGTTCCCAAAATCGAACCAGACGCACCATCGTAGAAAGCTTGTTCTTTGGTATCCCACTTCTTAGTGAGGAACTCATTATCTAGAATTCCATCATCAAATAGTTGCTTGTAGAAGCTTAGCTTATTCTTCTCATTTTTGGAAACTCGTTTGTACATATATTTCCCGTTATTTTTGATCCAAGTCTTATTATTACCAAACGCCATGTCAAAGATGCTATCTAATTCTTGTGTGGTTCCTGAAGTCGTAATACCAAACTTAACTTGATTTCCTTTGCCATCCTTTTTCCCGATAAGTTGAGTTAATAGTTTCTGATAGTTTTCAACTGTTGGAGATTTGACCAAGTCTTCATACCCATCAACCTGAGTTAATTCACTTTCTTTAACCACTGGGACAGATGCGGTAGCAGGCTTGATCCAAAGTAGGTATGGATAGTTCTCAATTCTAGCCTTATTAATATCGGTCATAATATTCTTGACATATTTGGACTTCTTAATATACGGTCTCAAATCTTCCAAGATTCCTTGTTCAGCAAATGCAGAATCTCCACCTTGAAAATAAATCAAATCTGGAATATCCCCACCTGAAATCTGTAAATTCAGTTTATCGGCGTACCCTTCGCTTGGTAAATCGACAACTTTAAACGAAACATTAACACCTTGTTTCTTCAATATTTGACTTAATTTTTTATAATACTTGGTGGCGTTCTTATTACTTGCATTGTCGTCTTTATACGCAATTTTTAACTCAACCGTTCCATTTTTAGAACTCGTATCATCTGTTGCAGCCTTTTTAGAACAACCTCCGGCAAAGAAGAGACTACCCAGAGCAAATAGAGTAACAAGTGTTTTTTTCATTTTTATTTCTCCTTTTTTATTAGCCCAGTATTAAACAACTTACTCTTTCACGCCTCCATCCATCGTCCCTTCAGTAAAGAATTTCAGAACAAACGGATAAAGCAGAATCAATGGAATAATTGAAACAATAATAGTGCCAGCCTTTAATGAATTGAAATCAATGCTCTTTAGCACCTCGGCTGAGAGTGCTCCGGACGAGTTCATCATCGATGAGTTATCGTTTAAAACAACAAATTGACGCATCAACACTTGAAGTGGCCACTTGCTTGGGTCGTTGATGTAAATAGAAGCTCTAAAGTATTCATTCCACCGAAATACACCATAGAAGAGTCCCATCGTCGCCATCGCCGTTTTCGAAAGTGGAAGCACAATTTTTGTAAATTTAGTAAAATGTCCTGCACCGTCAATATCCGCCGATTCCATGATGGACTCAGGAATTTCTTCAAAGAAACGCATGAGAATAATTAGGTAATACACGTCAATTGTGCGATACAAGATAATTGACCATAACGAATTTATCAAGCCAAGGTCCTTAACAACGAAATATTCCTGTACTAACCCAGGTTCGAAAACCATAAAGATAATTAGCATTATCATGAAGAAGTTCTTTCCAACAAAGGACGGTCTGGTTAAAACATAAGCCGTAATTGCAGTTAAGAACAGACTTAAGGCAGTACCACAAACAGTCAAAAATATTGAAATAAATATACTTCTCGTCACTTGAGGATTTGAAAATAATATTTGATAGTTTTGGAACGTGAACCCTTTAGGGATGATACTCAAACCCGATAAATCTTGCATTCTGTCAGGACTCGTCAATGATTGGGCAAGGATATTCAAGATTGGAATAACCATACACGCTGCGATCAGTAATAGAATGATTGAGTTAATAATTACGCCAAGAGATTTTCTATTTCTTCTTACCATTACCAGACACCCTTTCCAGTAATTTTTTTAGATGTGAAGTGTGTTCCTAGGATAAGGACCATACCGATCAACCCTTTAAAGAGGCTTGCTGCCGTCGCAATCGAATATTGGCCGTTTTGAAGCCCAATTCGATAAACATATGTGTCCAAGATATCAACAACACTGATTACTGAATTGTTCATGAAGTTGAATACCTGATCAAAGCCCGCATTCATAAAGAACCCTAAATTCAAAATAAAGACAGTGATAATTGTATTTCTTAATTCTGGCAATGTTATATGGATAGTTTGTTGCAAAGAATTTGCCCCATCCATGTAAGCCGCTTCATACAATGACGGACTAATTTTCATTATTGCAGCAAGATAGATGATTGAATCCCACCCAGCACTTCGCCACATTTCGGAAAAGACAAGTACCCACCTAATAGAACCTTTTTGCGTCATAAAATCCATTGACGGAAGATGGAAAATGTTTAGCAGATTGTTAAACCCACCAGATGATGGATTCAGGAGACTAATCCAAATGCCTGCAATAACCACCCAGGAAAGAAAATGGGGAAGATATATCATTGATTGAACGCCTTTGCGCAATCCACGAAATGGATTGCTGTTCAACATAAAAGCCAGGATTATTGGAATTGGAAAAACAAAAATAATTTTCATGGAGCTGATAATAACCGTATTCTTTAAGACAGACAAGAACGTCGGTGAGCTGAAAAGCATTCGAAAATACTTCAAGCCTGCGAAAGTATTCTCGCCGATAATCCTATAATCCTCAAAAGCAAGCTTCATTCCAATCAACGGCCAAACTCTAAAAAACGCAAAATAAACCAGCCCTGGAATCAAAAACACATATAACAACCAATTACTCTTGATGAACTTCATCTTTCCCCTAATACCCATACTCAACTCTCCTCATCATATAGCCTTTTTAACCGATTACATATCGTTCCAGAATAACTTAATCCTAGAATAGTCGCGCAAGGCTAAGTGCTAGCATTACTACCAGGGCACCTCCAATTCGAACAGACACCTGTGCAAATGGCATCAGCTGCATACGCTCTCCAGCCGCTAGGATTGCTAGTGCTCCTGTTCCTCCTTGTCCGCTACAACATGACATAACTATTGCTGAATCAATCTCATTTAACCCAGTCAGCCTCCCCATAAAGAAGCCAACAATGACGATCGTAGTAACAACTGTGAATAAGACAATAACAATTCGAAAATCCGAAAACACCTTAATCAGATCTTCCCACGGGGTCATTGATACCCCAACGCCAAATAGTAATAATGGCGAAATCGCAGTCACCGTGAATCTATATAAATCAACACTTCCCACCTCAATCTCTTTCGGAACTAAATTCAGTATCTTGATGGCAATCACGAGTAATAGAACGACAATTGGAACAGGTAAGCCAATAAATTTTTTCAAGAGAATTGAGAGGAAGTAGATGCTAATCGCAAGTGTTGCCGCGCTAAGTGTATACTCAAGTTTATGTGGCATTTCATTCTTGCTCTCTCCAGAGAGCGAATTTGAAGTGGTATCCCTTACGAGCACACCGAACCCTGTCAAATCATTTCGTCTCAATCCTAATTGATTAAGTAACCCCGCATAAACTACGCCAATCAAGCCACCCATAAAGACACATGGTAGTAGTTGTGCAAACACATCACCTTGCGATAATCCGAAGGCTGCTGAATACCCTATGGACAATGGCAGTGCGCCTTCACCAACACCTCCGGCCATAACTGGCACGACAATAAAGAAAAAAGCATGTTTCAGATCAAAACCTAATAATACGGCAACAACGCAGCCAACAATGATACCCATTATTTGAGAGGTCAGCAGGGCAACGATTATCTTTGAAGCAGATTTAATCAATACCTCACGACTCATACTAATCATGCTTCCAACAACGATAAAGACAATGAACAGCATCAAAAAGTTTGTATTATCCATGAATTCGTTAATTATTTGAACTGAATCGTTTGGAAGCCATTTCTTATAAACTAGAAACGATGGTAGAAACGTGACAACTAATACCTTGCCTCCAAGCGTCCTAACAAGAGGGATATGTCTTCCAATTTCCTCTAAGATTAATGAAAAGACCATTAATACGCCAATGGCTCCCATTAAATCATTTGGAATCATGTGATTAAGCGAAAGAAATATATAAGACGCCAAGAGAATCAAATATAGTTGGTAAGGCAAGAAACCGATTTTTATTTTTTTCAATATATTAGGCTCCTTTCGAAATGTGGAACCGATTACACATTTTACTAAAAAAATTTGTGTTTTCGAATTATGAATACCACTTGGACCAAGTAACCGGTTACATATGCATTATTGCATAATTTGAATGTTTGGTCAATAACATTTCGCCTTTTTTAGCATAAACTTTTAAAGCGTTTTCAAAACGCGGCTCAAAATAAAAAAGTATGATCTCTTGACCATACTTTTTTCCAATTTACAAACGCGTCAACGATTCAATCCGTTCAGCAATCTCGCCTTTAAACACGTAGGAGCCCGCGACCAAGACATTAGCGCCGGCCGTGACACATTGTTGACCGGTGTCGGCGTTGACGCCGCCGTCAACTTCGATGTCGTAATGGTAGTCGTTGTCCTCGCGGAGCTGTTTCGCGGCGGCGACTTTTTCCACCATCGCTGGCAGGAAGCTCTGGCCGCCAAAGCCAGGGCTGACGGTCATGACCAATACTTGGTCGACCAATGGCAACAAGTCGGCATAGGTGCTCAGGGCGATCCCGGGGTCAAAGGCGATCCCGGCTTTTTTGCCTAGGCGCTGGATTTCTTGGATCAGGCGGTAAGGATGGGCGGACGTTTCTGGATGAAACGTGAGAATATCTCCGCCGGCCGCCGCCACGTCCATGATCACTTGTTCGGGCTGGTTGACCATGATATGGCAATCCAAAGTCAGCGCGGTGTGTTGCTTCAATTCGCCAACGATTTTATCGCCGAAATTGATATTCGGGACGTAATGGCCATCCATAATGTCCACGTGTAAGTAACTGGCGTCGGTCTGTTCGATGAGCTTGATCTGGTCGCCCAGCTTGAATAAGTCAGCGGCCAATAATGAAGGTGAAACAATCGGCATAATGATTCCTCCCAAATAAAGATAGTTGCGCACTATCACCAGCTTATGCCAAGGTACCGACTAATTGCAAGCGCTTTTTGAAAAAAGAAACCGGGCTGACCTGGCTAGAAGAAGAGTTTGCTGACGAGGATCGTGAAAGCCAACAAGCAGACGGACCCGGTGAGGCAGGCCAATACGGCTTTGCGCCCGCTGCGCCAGAAGACCTTGAAATTCACGCTAATGCCCAAGGCGGCCATGGCCATGCCCAGCACCAGATAGGCCAACTTGACTAAACCGGCCAAAACCGCGCTGGATAGCGGCAAAAATGTCCCGGCAACTGAAGCCAGAATAAAGCCCAGCATGAACCAAGGAATCGGCAATTTCCGAGAAGAGGCATTCGTCCTGCTACTTTGGCGTTGATACCAGATGCCGATGATCAAGGCCGCCGGCGCCAGTAACAAGACCCGCGACAATTTCATGATAATCGCGGTGTTCAACGAAACCGGGCCATTAGCGCCCCCAGTGGCGACGGCATGGGCGATTTCATGAAGCGACCCGCCGGCCATGACGCCAAATTGGGTAGGTGTCATCTGTAACAAGGGGCGTAATCCTAACTCAATCAAGGTGAAGACCGTGCCCAGAATCGCCACGATTGCGACCGCCAACACTTCGTCATCATGTTTTTGCGCTTCATCGCCGTCAGCGGCAGGAATCTGCGGTGAAATGCCCATCACCGCCGCGGCGCCGCAAATACCTGTGCCCGAGGCCGCGAGGATCGCTAATTGCCGGGAAACGCCAAATTTGCGCGCCAGCCAATAGGTCAAACTGATTGTTCCCGTGACAATGATCAGCGCCACAACAATGGTTTTGACTCCGGCTTGGGCCAGTTCGATCAGGTTCAATTTGAACCCTAGCAAAATGATCCCCAGACGCAGAAATTTATTGGCGATCAACCCATTGCCCGCCTTACTGGCCTGAACCGCGGCTGGCCATACTTGAAAAACCATCCCCAAAATCAGGGCCAGCACCAAGGCGCCGATCACTGATAAATAAGGTAAACTGCCCAGGAAACTACCTAACAAGGAACAACTTAATGTAATCAGAAAAGCATAGCCAAAGCTTTTCGTCCGTAATGTTTTAAAACTCATCGAATTCTCCTTTGATTTTTGTTTTCATGGTATCATAGGCACTGAATAGGTAAAAATTAGTATTTGTTAGGTTGGTATAAGATAAACTAATCTCGGAGGTTCTAATGCTCGATAAACGCTACTTGACCTTTTATCATCTGAGTCGTAATCTCTCCTTTACCGCAACGGCGGCGGAGTTATTCATCACCCAGCCTGCGGTGTCGCAGCAGATCAAATCGTTGGAGGCCGAGTTGAAGTTGCAATTAGTCACGCGCCAGCATGGTCGCATCCAACTAACCGACGCCGGCCAATCTTTGCAACGTTATGTGCGCCTGATCATGACGGAGAATCAGCATTTTCTAGCGGCCTTACAGCAATCTGGTCGGCCAACCAAGCTGACTTTGGGTTGCACGCGTTCCCTCAGTCACACCCTTTTACCACCATTGTTAAAAGTTCTTAGCCAGCAGTACGACCAGCTCACGGTCAAGCTGACCAACACCGAAGAGAATTTGGCCGGGTTGCGCGCCGGCACAATTGATTTGAGTTTGATCGAAGGTAATTTCGACACCACCGAATTTGACGCCTTTTTCCTGCGGAATAGTCCCTTTATCGCCGTTACAGGTCAGCGCCGACTCAGCCAAGCGCCCCAATTTGATTGGGACCAGTTACACCAGGAAACCTTGTTGGTTCGCGAAGCTGGCTCTGGCAGTCGCGAAATTCTGACCAGCTTTCTGGCTACGCAAAATCAACATTTGAATCAATTTCCGAAGCAAATCGAACTGCCTGATCCGGAGACGATCATCCAGGTTTTACGCAGCGGGGTGGGCTTCAGTTTCCTTTATCGCGATTTAGTCGCCACTGAACTGGATCAGCAGCGCTTATGGCCCCTGACATTTCCGGGCTTTCACATCAGTCATCCGCTCAATTTGGTCTTTCCCAAGAACAGCTTTTTCAAGGCGGAATATCGAGAATACGCCAACTTACTACAAAAAAGAGTGTGAGCCAGCCCGAATTGCTTCTGAGCATTAACCTAGTCAGGATTTTGGAGGCTGGGCCTCGCCTCCGGAAGCCTGACGTAGTTAAGCACAAGAAGCTGGGCGGGCGAACACGTTTCATAACAGAGTGTGAGCCAACCCGGGTAGCGCTTGAGCATTAGCCTAGCGATTGTTTTGGAAGCCGCACCTTGCTTCCGGAACAATCGCGTAGCTAAGCGGAAAGCGCTGGGGCTGGCGAACACGTTTCAAAATCGCGGGACAAAAAACGACCCAATTCCAAGATGGTTAACGGAATCAGGTCGTTTTTGTGACAGCGATGGTTTTCTATTGGTGCTTCATTTGTTGTCTTTTTATTATTTCCAAGTGCTTTCAGATGTATCTAGGCCATTCTAGTTGGAATCAAGCGTTCTTGGCGAGCAGCGCATGATTTAAGGCGGTCATGAAGGCTTTGGCATCGCCGACGAAGCCGTAATCAGCGACGCCGAAGATGGCCGCTTGCGCATCGGAATTGATGGCAACGACGGTTTGCGCCTGGGTGATTCCTGTGAGAAATTGCACCGCGCCAGAAATCCCGCAACAAAAGAGTAGCTCAGGAGCAACTGTTTGCCCGCTTTGGCCGATTTGATTGCTAACGGCAAATTGGGGATCATCAGTCAGCGGCCGGGTCACTCCCAGTTGGGCGTTGAGAGCCGCTGTCAACTGCCGCGCCGTGGCCACGCTGGCTGGATCCGCCGCGCCGCGACCCAACGCAACGATCCGGTCGGCCTGGGCCAAGCTCGCTGGTGGTGTAGGTATTACTTGTTCATTAAGAATGTCGAAATGAGCCACTTTTGGCCAAGTTAGGTCAGTCAACACCTCAATCTCCTGACAAACTTGGTCAGCTTCGACGGGAACCGCCGCAAAGGTGTTGGGCCGGACTGTCGCCATTTGTGGTCGACGCTCCGGACAAGTGATTTCACACATGATGTTGTCCCCATATGAAGGCTTCACTTGAACCAGTAGCTCGTCTTCAAAATACAAGTCGAGGCAATCAGCGGTCAGCCCCGTTTGCAATTTGGCTTGGAGTCGCGGCGCGAGGGAACGACCTAATGCCGTGGCCCCAAACAGGAAACTATTGGGTTGACGGGCTTGCACCAATTGCTGGAGAATCATGGCTTGCTCCACATCCGCGACCTGTTCCAGTTGGGACTGTTTCACCGCCAAAATTTGGTCGGGGCCGTATGCGGCCAAAGTTTGCTCAAGTTGCTGGTCAGGCGCTTCTAATAAAACGGCGACCACTTTGAAAGTCGGCGCGATTGCCTGTGCCTTACTAATCAATTGCAGCACAGTTGGTTCGATTTGATTTTGCTGATGCTCAGCGAAAATCCAAACCTCAGGAATTTTTGTCATTGTGGTGCGCCTCCTTAAAGCAGATTCTTGGCTTGCAGGGCGGTCAACAGTTCCGCGACGGCCGCTTGTGGATCCGGATTCAAATATTGGGTTGGGACCGTCTTGGTTTGGGGCGCGAGAATTTTGCGCACGACCGTTGGCGAACCCGCGACACCTAAACGCGCTGGGTCCGCTTCCAGATCAACCTCGTTCCAAGTTAGGATCGGTTGCTGGAAACCCGCCTTGATTTGTCGCGGTTGCAGATAACCAGGATCGTTCAGCTCCCGCGTGGCGGTGACAACCGCCGGCAAAGGAACAGCCAAGGTTTGCGCCAACGCTCCTAAACGCCGCACGCCTTGGAGTCCTTGATCAGTCCAAGTCAGCTGACTAGCCAACGTTAATTGTGGCCAGCCGAGAAATTCCGCGACGATCGGTCCCACTTGCCCAGTGTCGGCATCCACCGCTTGGCGCCCGAAGAAAGCCAGATCAACGGCGCCGATTTTGCGAATCGCCTGACTTAACGTGTAGCCTGTGGCCAACGTATCCGAGCCTGCGAAAGCCCGCGCGCTCAATAGAATCGCACGATCGGCGCCCATCGCCAAGCCTTCGCGCAAACAATATTCGTTATCATTGGGGCCCATCGACAGCACGATCACCTCGCCGCCAACCTGAGCCTTAAGATCCAACGCCGCCTGCACCGCATGGCGATCAAAGGGATTGATTCTGCCGGCCAAGCCTTGACGAATCAAATTATGGGTCACCGGATCGAGCTTGACCTGATTGGTTTCCGGCACCTGTTTCAAACAAACAACGATTTTCATAAGCATACTCCTTTGGAATGGTGTGCGTCGGTCTTGCTTTTGCCACTTTACTACTTCACAGGTCCAGGAGCTAAAAGCGACTCCCCAGACGGTGATGAGCTTAACGTTGCGCAGCAATCCGGCCGGCTCACACTTTTTTCGCGGCTCCCACTGGCCAAGCGCTGTTGTCCAGTGTCAAAAGGCAACCAGTACTTAGATGCGCTGCGCCACTTCAAGTTGGGTGATTTCGGCGCGCATTTTCTCCACGGTTCCTTCCGCGATTTCCAGCGCTCGCGCATCACGAATCAAGTGTTCAATGGGATAATCCAAACTGTAGCCATAACCTGCGTAAATTTGGAGGGTATCATCACCGGCGCGAACCGCTTGCCGACTGCCGTGGGTCTTAGCCATCGCCGCGATTTCGGCATAGGGTTGCCCTTTGGCTTTGTGACGCGCCGCTTCTTCATACAACAAAGCAGTGGTTTCTTTGGCTAAGGCGATGTCCGCGATTTTACGTTGGATCGCCTGTAAGTCGGTTAAGCGTTGACCGCCGGATTTCCGCTGATGCGCGTAGTCCACCGCCAATTCCAGCTCATGTTCAATGATTCCTGCCGCCACCGCGCCCATTAAGACGCGGGCATCCGCATGAGCATTGTCGCCGATCTCATGGCCTTGACCCACCTTGCCCAACAAATGGTCGGCTGGCACCACAACATTTTCCATGAAAATTTCACCGATCGGCGTCCCCGTCAGCCCGAGGAAGTTCTCTTGCTTACCGAATTTAAAACCGGGCATGTCTTGATCAACGAGGAAAACCGAGAATTCAGTCGGCGCGGTTTTGACCAGCACACAGTAGACTTCGGCCAGTCCGCCATTGGTGATCATGATTTTGTTGCCGTTGAGCACCCAATGATCCCCCTGGCGGACCGCCGTCGAGCCTAAGGTGCTATGATCCGAGCCGCCACTGGGTTCGGTCATCGAGAAAGCGAAAATCCGCTGGGTCGCGCTGGGCAAATAGCGATCCAGCAAGGATGGTTGTCCGTATTTCAACAGCTGATCCAACGTTTTGTAGTGACCTTCCAGGGTGACCGCTACACTGGCGTTGCCCACGGCCAAATCATAAATCGTCTGCGCCGTCGCCACCGCGTCAAACCCGGCACCGCCATATTGTTCCGGCAACATTAGACCCAGAAAGCCTGTATCGACCAGCTTCCGATAAAGATCAGAACCAAACGACCGTTCCCGATCAATCGCCATGTCATGGGGCCGCACCTCATTGGCACTAAACTCCTGAACCATTTGATGTAGCATCAATTGCGCCGCTGTTAATTCAACCATTGCTTTCCCTCCGTATACTACTTCACAATCACGCTTATTATTGTAACCCCTTTCACTTATCGAGGCAAGTAAATTATACTATTTTTATATATATATTTTGGAATATCTTCTCAATATGCTATTACAGCAATGTTTCTCAAATATATTTATCATTGCGCTAAAAACAAGATACATTTTTTATATATAAAAAAGGATTGAAAGGTAACTCTCTTTCAATCCTTTACGGTACTGATCTGAAGCGTGCTTAAAAGCAAAAAAGCCTGGCGAAACAGAAATTCCTCGCTAAACCCGCAGGTCGATTTCTTTAAAAAACTCAAGCATCGAGATACAGGGAACGTTTAAATCCTGAGCAATATCAGGAATCTTACAATTTTTGGCCGGATGTTGTTGGTTGAGATTGATATTCTTGACTTCATCCGTCACGATCGTATAGCCGGTCTTTTTAGCGATCGCAATCAACCAGCCATCAGCAATCTTTAAATTCGCCCAACCACGATCACTGTTCAAAGCCTCATCGTGATAATTAGCGCTGGCTTGAATATGTTCCAGCACCTGCTGCCACTCGGTAACATACAGCCGTTGATCAAGCAATTTATGTTGGTAATGGTTCTTCAAATACTCGTTGACAAACCATTCACTTTGAATATTTTCGTTGGCGACCACCTTGGGGATAACGATATCCGCATTAAGAATAGTTGTAAATTCGCGCCAGAAAGAAGGGAAATTCTCTTTAGGATAATAGCGATCATAGAAAGAGATATAAATATTTGTGTCCAATAAATACGTCATCTATCTACGCTCCTTCAAGATATGATAACCCTTGTAGCCGACGCCAATAATATTGAAAGCCTCTGTGTATGATAGTTGTTGGTTGTTGATGGCATTTTGAACATAGTTAAAGAATTGGCGATCGATTCTAAAACGAATATTATTTTTGAAATTACCACCGGTTTTTTCGGTCGTTCGCGTCAGCTGAAAAGCTTCGTAATGGTTAGTTAATTCATCGATCAGTTGATCGTAGTCGGCCTGTTTGATTTGACGATTATCCAACAAGCGCCGGGCGATCACAAATTCACTGACCTTAAAATAAGACGCTAATGCGGCCATTTCCGGCGTTTGACGATACTGCTTCAGGAAACTTGCTTGGGGAACCAATATCTCTGCCGTCACTTTATTGACAAATACCTCTGTCGGATCAAAATCATGCTTCAGGCTTTGATGCCCAAGAATCTCCTCGTCGGCAATAAAGAGATGAACCAATTCGTGAACAAGCGTGAATAATTGGCCATTGCTACTATCCTTTTGATTAATGAAAATCAGCGGCGCTTTCGTGTCAACCAAGACGAATCCGCGAAACTCATGTGGATCTAAAACGCGATGAGTGTTGTCCTTATATTTGCCATTAAAGAAAACGAAGACACCACTCCGATTGATTCGCTCACGTAAGTATTGAATAATATGTGTCTTATCTGTATACCGATAGTAATCTTGACTGATCATCAAAGTCTGACGAATGAAACGAGCCACTTCTAATTCGTTATCGTGGCTTGTAAACCGTCCAATATAAGGTAATTCGGTGTCGATCTCCCCTCGTAGGAAGTCTTGTTTCGTGCGCATCTCAGCAATTGTATCCAACAATTCTTTACTAGGTTGGTCCACATGTTCCGAGTTGACCGTACGAAAATTGATTTGCTCCGTCCTTGATTCAAGCGGTTGATTTAGGAGCAATAATCCCACTGGGATTTTCAGCACCTGCGCAATTTTAATCAGCTGGTTAAAGGTTGGCGTTTTTGCGCCAGACAAAAAATCAGGAAAATTCTGATGCGTTTTTTCCTGCATAAACGCGACGGTCAGACCAGATTCTTCAAAATAGGCCTTCAGTGTTGCTGCATTCATCTTCGTTGCCACCTTTCCGGACAGCTTGATACCACGTTAAGTATAGCATAGAACGCTTACTCCCCAAACAGCTTCAAATCGTCCTTAATCTAAAATACGCAAAATCCGCTGGTATTCCCGCAACAGAATTCTTTTCACGCCAAAAAATCGCTAACGACCCCAGCACATCAAGCAATCGTGGCTGATCATCATTAGCGTTTTTTTAGCCAGTTGGCCTCAATAGTGCCGGGCCTGCGGATCGATCCGCTGAAGACCCGTTGGCGTTACCCGAAACAAGCCGGTGCGCACGGTTTGGCCATATGTCTTGCGTAGTAGTTTGCTGAAGGTCAAATGATGTTCCGGGATGGCGACGTAATCATACTGTTGGATCATGGTTTTGAAGGCGGCCGGCGTCATCTGAAACGCTTCTTGGCCGACCAATTTATCCGTGAAATAATAATACCTGCCGACTTGACCCGCGTAATAATTGTCAACGTCTTCCGGCTCTGGATAAACCAACAGGAACTTCTGATCGGTGACTTTGGTGCGGGGTTGCGAGATTTTCGTTAGCTGGACCGGCAGCGTTCGCTGATTGACGGCATTGATGTGATCGATCCCATTGATCTCGGAAACCATCATGATCACTGAGAACGTCAGCAAGCCGAAGCTAACCGTTTGATAAATCGTTTTGGTGCTGACCGAGCGGAAGGAACGGAGCCCGCGTTTGGCGAAATTCTGTTCATACAAGGCGTAATCGAATTCCACCGCCAAGGCCAGCGCCGCCACAAACAAGCTGAGAATCACCGTACTGGCAAGATAGCGCTCCAGGCCATCGAGCTTGATGGCTTCAGCGTGGGGCATGGAGACAAGATACATGGCCAGCACACTCACGGCGTACAGCAAGTAGCCTAAGTCAACCACGATCAACAGTTTGAGTAACGGGTTACGACGCTTGATGACCCATCGGATCACGATCCACGCGACTAATAAGGCAGCGCTGATTAACAGCATGCCCTGAAGCGCCAAGGTACTCGGATCGAAAAGCGCGCGGAAAAATTTCGTCGTGATCTTCATCATGGTGCCGTCACTTTCACCCTTGAGCTGACGTAAATAAGCTTGAAAGTCAATTTGGTGCTTAGACGAACTGGGGAAAGTTGTTTTCACGTGCTGTTGCCACCACAGGAACGGCAGCACACCGAGAACTACCGTCACGAGATAGCCCAATAGCCCACGCAAATGACGGCCAAAGCCCTGATGGCGTAGGCGCTTGAGGTTGAGATAGAGGCCATACCCGACCAAGACCACAACGAAGAACGTGCCAGAATTCTTGGTCAAGAGCAAGCTCGCACTAAACAGCGCCAATAAGGGCCATTGGTAGCGGGGCTGGTCGCGATGAGCATATAAAACGGCGATCCCCGCCGCGGTAACGATCGGCAAAACATAATCGACCAACAAGTTGTTGAACCGGATCGCAATATTGAACACGTTAGCGATTGAAATCGCAAAGCAGAGCACCATGGCTGTCAACGCCCGCGTTCGATCACGCAAAACTGCGAAAAGCGCGTAAGTCGCGCTCCAAATCAAACCAAATTGGGCCACCAGTAGGACGCCATCGTGGTAACCGACTAGCGTTGTCCATTCGGTTAACCATAGTGCTGTTGCCGGCGGGTAGGAAGTGAAGCTGATGATTTGATCGGCAGCTCCCGGCAGATGCCCCGTGTAAGTCATGAATTTGACAATCAGTGCCCAATGGGAGAAATTATCATAATGAATCAAGGGACTCAAGAATAAGGCCCCGGCAAGCGCAATGCCGAAAGCCACCATCCAGAGATCAAACAGATGAATATCCTCTGAAAGTAGGTCGATTTTGCGAAATAGTGCCAGTGGAAACAAAACCAACGAAATCAAAACACCTAACCCGACAACTAGGTAAATCCCTAGCCGCAGTTGCCCAATCATCGCGAAGACATAAAAGACCATGATCTGGGCCAATAACGCGACGATCCAAGACGCATAGAAATCCACCCCTGCCAGCCGTAACAACCATTGGTAACCGATCCAAGCCAACAGGATCGCCACTAGTCCCAACCAATGCAAAACGCTCACCCCTTCCTTTTTTAACCGTGATTGCTGCCCTTCGTCATCGGCGATCAGCCTGAGACGAGCACAGGCACCACGTCGGTTCCAGTTGGCCCAGTGACCAGCGTGCCAGTGCACTAATGCGACCGTTTAGAACTTGGCCGGCGCCGCAAGCGTTGTTGCAATTTACGCCCCCGCATGACCACGTTCAAATAAAGTTCATCGAAAACCGTGATCCAGGTGTCCTGCTCAGCTGGCAGCAATTCATTCTCACCATCATAGACCAGCTGTAAATAATGATTCTCGGTCGTTCGATCCATTTTCGCTGTTTTGATACTATAGATCGGTGCTTGATCGGTTGGTTGCACCCGCGTCACCGTTCCCCGCAGGTCTAACGGCGTCCGACCATGATACAAGGTCAAGCGCACCGCATCGCCAGCGTGCAAGTGCGGTTCATCCGCGTCGCTGACCGCCGCAAAAGACAGCCCGCCTTCAGAAATATCGTGGGTCAAGATCACTTTCAACGCCGGGCCTAGATGTAACTGCCCCGAGGCCCGCCGCTTAAAGCGTTCACTTTTCCGATAGACTTGCCGCCCCATCGAGATAAATAAGCAGAAGCTCAGATTGATGAAATTCGAGATCAACCAGAAAGTGATCACACTACCGACCAGGATTTCCGAGCCATACTTGCCGTAGTTGAACTTGATAATAGCGAAAAGGTGGACCAGCCACAACAAATAGTAAGGCCAACTAAACAGATAATCTCGCAGTGAGGTTCGGCTGGTCTTCTTCGTGACCTTGAACTTGCGCTCATGAAAACCCAGCGATTCCAGTATGACCGGAAGAAATAAATAGGGCGCAAAAAACGTTTCTTGAATCTCACCCCAGCGTTCATCGCGAATCTTATCCGAGGTATCGCTGAGCACGTAATGCAACAAGAAATAACCAGGCATCCACGTCAACATCAGGGTCCAGAAATTCGCTTTGACCACCATGATCCCAAATAAGGAGAAGAGCAACGGCGCAAACAAGTAGACCATCCGGCGAAAGAACGACCACCAATAGAAATAACAGTTCATCAGAATCAACCGCATTTCGAAACCAATCTTCGGATTAAGAAAAATATGCAGATTACGGCAGCTATGCACTACCCCACGAGCCCAGCGCGTCCGTTGCTTCATGACCCCACGTAAATTGATTGGCGTGGTCCCACTGGCCTGCGGTTTATCCGTTGACCGACTACTATAACCGGCAATATTGATTTTCGCGCCGAGTTCAAAGTCCTCCGTCAACGTATCCGTGGGAAACCCGCCAGCATCATCGATCGCCTGCCGCAGGAAAACCGTGTTCGACCCGGTAAAGAGCGCATGATTATTCGAGCCATTCAGCACGTTGACATCTCGCGAGAAGAAATCTTGCTCATTGGGCACGATTTTCTCAGAGAACAGGTTGAATTGGAAAATGTCCGCATTGTAGAAACTTTGCGCCGTCTGGACGAAACCCAACGGAAGCGTCTGATCAGGATCAGCGGCCAAATCTTGGAAGTTCTGTTGAAAAAGCGGCACGGTCGCCTGCAGAAATGTCGAATAGGGAATCATATCCGCATCGAAGATCGCAAAGAGCGGCGCGTGGAGCTGCAACAAGGCATGATTGATGTTGCCTGACTTGGCCTGGTGATTGTCCTGCATGCCAATGTAACCCACCTGATAGGCCGCGGCCAATTCGGCTACTGCTGGGCGATCACCATCATCAGCCACGAAAATATTCAGTTGCCCTGGATATTCAATAAACGTCGCCGCATTGATTGTTTTGCGTAAGAGTTCCGGCTCCTCGTTATGAGTCACGATCAACAGATCCACCGCCGGTAAAGTCGCCGCAGGTAAGTAAGACACTGGCGCCGGGGGCAACTTCTTTTCCGTCAACCGAAAGTATATCAAAATATAGGCCGTCGAATTTGAAATGATCTCGCAAATCACCAATAACAAGGCGAAGATCAACACCGCAGGCTTGGCGTGCCACGGAATCGTGAAGCAGACCCGCCAAAGGAGATAAAGAATCGACAGTAAAATCGCTAGAAAATAGGCTACTTTCCGTTTTTTACTCATTTCTACCATTTCGACACTCCTTCTAATCGGATTCTCAATCAATGGACCGTTTCTAGACCTAGTTTAATCAGAGGTTCACATTGGTCAATTATATTACTAATGACCCTTGAGATAAAGGCGAACTCACAAAGTAGCCCTGCTCATCGCCCCAAGTGCCAAAAAAAAGACGTCGTTTTCAGTGGTGGGCTGAAAGCGACGTCTTTGCTATTTACACATTAGGAGTAACAAAAACAGTGAGTGAATCTAGTTGGTTTAAAACGATCAAACTATTTTGGTGGTCACCCTTAAACTAAAACCCGGTCTTTTAGTCCAGTGGTTCCCATTGCCATTCCTCGACTTCAGGAATATCAGTCCCATGTTCGCGGATATAGCTGTTGTGGTAAGAAACTTTGTCATCCATCTTTTGCGCGAATTGGGCCGCTGCAGTGCCGTAAACAGCCAGCGCCGCATCCTTAGAAAGGTGGTAACGATCCAATTCGTTCAAGACCCGCATGTCAAATGGTGTGGTGATATCGCCATTTTCCCGGTAGCCATGGATGTTGATATTACGGTTGTGACGATCGAAGAAGATGTCACGGATCAAGCCTTCAAAGCCGTGGAAAGCGAAAATAACTGGCTTATCGGTCGTGAAGTAAGTGTCGAATTCTTCATCAGTCAAACCACGTGGGTTGATCTTAGGTGATTGTAACTTCAATAAGTCGACCACGTTGATGAAGCGAATCTTCATCTCAGGATATTGCTTGTGCAAGATCGAGATCGCAGCCAAGCTTTCCCAGTTTGGTTCCGTCCCAGCGGCAGCGAAGACAATATCTGGTTCGCTGTCATGGTCAGTGCTGGCCCAGTCGATGATCTTCAAGCCTTTCTCAACGAGAACTTGGGCTTCATCAGCTGAATACCATTGTGGCCGTGGGTGCTTCGAAGCAACGATCACGTTGATCTTCTCTTCGCTCGCAAAAGCCTTGTTGGCCACCGCTAATAAGGAGTTAGCGTCAGCTGGCAGATATTCGCGAATGAATTTCGGCTTCTTGTCCGCCAAATGGCCTAAGATACCTGGATCTTGGTGCGTGTAGCCGTTGTGATCTTGTTGGAAAGAAGTTGAAGTATCAACGATATTCAATGATGGGTACTTCTTGCGCCAAGCTTGTTCGTCAGCTTTACGTAACCACTTGAAATGTTGCGTCAACATCGAATCAACGACCCGCAAGAAAGCCTCGTAACTTGAGAAGAAACCGTGACGACCAGTTAAGACATAGCCTTCCAGCCAGCCTTCAGCTTGGTGTTCTGATAATTGAGAATCAATGATCCGACCTGCTGGCGCTAAGAATTCATCATTAGGTTCCTTGATGCTTTCTTCCCATTGACGACTGCTAGCTTCAAAAATCGGTGCCAAACGGTTGGACATGGTTTCATCAGGGCCAAAGATCCGGAAGTTATCTGGGTTCAACTTGATCGCATCCCGGGCCCATTTGCCAAAGACCGTCATATCTTGAGCGATCGTTTTGCCACGTTCGGAGTTATCTAAAACATAATCCCGCCAGTTAGGCAATTTCATTGGCCGTGGCGCTAAACCACCATTGGTGATTGGGTTAGCAGCCATCCGGCGAATCCCCTTAGGTGCCATCGCCTTGATTTCAGGTTTCAAAACACCATTGTCGTCAAAGAGTTCCTCTGGCTTGTATGACTTCAGCCAAGCAACCAAATGATCAATATGTTCCATATCTAATTGGTCAACAGGAATTGGAATTTGGTGAGCCCGGAAGGAGTTTTCGATTGGCTTACCATCCCATTCTTTGGGACCAGTCCAGCCTTTAGGTGCCCGCAAAACAATCATTGGCCAAACTGGACGTGTTGCGTCGTTGTTTTCCCGTGCATGTTGTTGGATTGCTTCGATCTTCTCAACAGCCGCGTCAACAGCCTGCGCCATTGCTGGGTGCATCTTCTTAGGATCGTCACCTTCAACAAAGATTGGTTCCCAGCCCATCCCTTCGAAGTACTTGGTCAGTTCTTCGTCAGTTTTACGTGCCAAGATCGTTGGGTTAGAAATCTTGAACCCGTTCAAGTTTAAGATTGGCAGAACCGCGCCATCGGTGATTGGGTTGATAAAGCTGGTTGATTGCCATGAAGTCGCTAATGGGCCAGTTTCAGCCTCGCCATCACCAACAACAACCGCCGCGATCACTTCAGGGTTGTCAAAAATCGCGCCAACACCGTGGGAAAGTGAGTAACCTAACTCGCCACCTTCATGGATCGAGCCTGGTGTTTCAGGAGCAGCATGAGAGGCCACCCCACCTGGGAAGGAGAACTGCTTGAATAGTTTCGCCATCCCTTGTTCGTCTTCGCTGATTTCTGGATAGATCTCAGAATAAGAACCATCAAGATAAGAGTTAGAAACCATGACCTGGCCACCATGACCTGGGCCTTCGATGTAGAACATGTTCAAGCCATACTTATTGATTGCCCGGTTCAAATGGGCATAGATAAAGTTCTGGCCGGCAATCGTGCCCCAGTGACCAATTGGGTGAACCTTAACGTCAGAAGCGACGATCGGCCGCTTCAATAACGGATTGTCTTTCAAGTACAATTGACCAACTGAGATATAGTTAGCCGCCCGCCAAAATTCATCAACTTTATTGAGATATTCAGCTGAAGAATAATCAACGTTGTTTTTAACTGAATCCATAATTTGCCTCCTAATGACAATTTACTTAACATCATTCAACATCACTATCATAACAAATCTGGTCAAAAAGTCAACCATTTTGAAAATTGATACGTTCCAATTCGAGGAAACGGTTTCTTTGCCCTTAGCTTAGCATTTATCGCGTCCAAAAACTGTCATCTTTGCGAAAAGTCACAAAAAAAACAAGAAATTCGTCAATAAAAACCGAATTTCTTGCCTCATGATCAATCATCTAACGTGACAAAAGTATTGTATTTCATATAGCGATAATGCAGTCGCATCCGCGAATACTCAAACGGGGTCCCATCATCGAGGAAGAACACCCCCGCCATGATTCCCACTGGTTCTGTTGGGGTCAAGCCTAATTGCGCTTGATCCTCATCCGTTGAAGGCTCCGCCGAGATCGTTAAGTAAGACTTAGTGACCGCTTGATTGCGTTCCCGTTGCAAATAATTGAAAATCGAACTGGAGACGATCTTTTCCGAAAGTTCCGGCACGATCTTGATGGGAATATAGCCCGTTTCGATCATGAACGGCTCATCATCAAACAGCCGCAACCGCTTGATCTCATAAACGAAGTCATCATTCTTCAGGAACAGATCCCGCTTCAATTCCGGATCTGGTCGAACCACTTCGAATTTCAATAACTTGATTCCAGGTTTACGCCCGTTCATCTGGAAACTGTCGGTAATTCCTAAGTTAGAGCCATTATTGTAATGGAAGACCGAATCATTCTTCAAATACAGCGGATTGATAAACGTACCCGAACCACGTTTCTTAAAAACCACGCCCTGATCGGCCAAAATGCTTAACGCCCGCTTGACCGTACTGCGACTCACCTCATACTGTTCACTCAGCGAACGCTCATCAGGTAACTTCATATTGGGAAATTCACCAGCCAGAATCTTATCTTTAAGACTGCCCAAAAGCTGGCGATAAACTAAATCAGCCATTGCTTACGTCCTATCCATCGTTATTTGTCGAATGAGTTAAGATAGACCTACTAAGCTTAAATATGACAGAACTTTAACATAATTGCAAGAGCAGAATGGACGATCTCGCGGGTTTGAGTGGGATTGCTCCTTTTTTGCGGAGTGAAAGTAGTTTGTCCGCGGCTTGCGCTGCGAAATTCGGGGTGAGCTCGCTGTGGGCGCTGTTTTGAGCCAATCCGCAAAGTACGCGGCTTGTCTCAAAATCAGGCCTTGTCCTAAGCGGCAGAGCCGCCAAGGACAATTTCACGGCGATCTCACCCCGAATTTCTCCGCTCCAGCCGCTCAACGTTTTAACAGCCGCTTGAGCACTCACGCCGACTGGCAAGCTATGGTCAATTGATGGGGAACCACGCAATTGACGGCCGTGGTTAGTGGTTATGATCTTTAAATTGGTGACACCAGTGAAGTCTGCCTGATGAACAGGTCTGATTCTCAGTGAATCAATTGAATCAGTCGGTTTCACCCAAAGATTATTCGGGGATTAGTTAAAGATGTTCGACCAACGCAAATCGAACCAACCTACTAATCCAAATCCGTTGGCATTGCCGTACCACCTAAAGAGTGGGCAATTGTTGGATTTCTATCTTGCCAAATCGCTTCGTCAAATTCTTCGCCCATATTGCAGATAGGTACAATTCTGCCTAGCAACCGCCGCAGGACGTGTGGCTCAAAACAGTGCCCACCGCGTTCCAGCCACAACAAACGTCCTGAGGCGGTTGCGTCACCACCAAACCCGCCAGACTTACAGTCAAGCGCAGGTTCAAGAATAGCGCCCATTCCTCTGGAATCTGTTGGCATTGCCGTACCACCTCAAAAATGGGCGATTATTTGACCTCTACCTTGCAAAAGCACTTCGTCAAATCCTTCGCCTCGATTGCAGATAGGCTCAATTCTGTTCAGCAACCGGCTGGGACTGCGCGGCTCAGTGGTGAAATTGTCCTTGGCGGCTTTGCCGCTTAGGACAAGGCTCGATTTGAAGACAAGCCGCGCACTTTGCGGATTGGCTTCAAACGATGCCCACCACGTTCCAGTCCGCAACAGCAGTCCCAGCCGGTTGCGCTCACGCGCAACACCCTACCATACCTGCAATCAAGCACAGGTTCAAGAACAGAAATCCCCCCAGCCCCAATCAGTCCAGAAAATCATGCTGATTCCAACTCAAACACTGATAAACAGGTTCACCCTGCTGATCAAGTTGCGCCGAGAACCTGGTCACACTACAATTCACCAGTGGTTCCCCTGTGCGGACCTGCGCCAATGGATAGCCCCGAAGCGTGTTCAAGGTTGTGCGCAATAATACGCCATGGCTGACCACCAGCACTTTTCCCAGGGGAACACTGCTCACGACTTGCTTGATTGCTTGTTGCCCGCGCATTATCAGTTGCGGATAACTTTCACCACCGGTTTGACTGGCATCATAGCGTTCTGGATGGTTCATGTAATCATCAAACAATTGATTTTGCGGGAGTTCGGTAAATGGGAGTCCATCCCAAGCGCCCATGTCAAACTCGCGCAACCCTTCGAGGATCGTGGTGGGCACATCGGGATGATCATTGCCACGCATGATCAATTTGGCCGTGGTTTGCGCCCGGCGTTGTGGGGAAACAAAGACGTGGTCAAACGTCGTCGCTTCCAGAAAGGCGCCAACAGCCTGAGCGCCGCGAATTCCTTTGTCGGTCAAAGGGCTGTCAACACTGCCGCCGTTCATGAGATTATTCAAATTGTTTTCGGTTTGCCCATGGCGGACAAAATATAACTCAGTCATTTTTATTCTCCTTACAACTTACTAGCTTTAGCATAACATTTTTTAACGTTGGTGTTTGAATCAGGTAAAATAAGGTAGAATAGAAAGCGGGGCGGTGCAAACGATTACATCGTCGCCTCGGAATAAATCCATAAGTGACCCTGCGCGGCGCTTAACCTAGGAGAATAACAATCATGAGTCAATCATATATCATGGCCATTGATGAGGGAACGACCAGCACCCGGGCGATCATCTTCGACCACGCGGGCAATAAAGTCGCCGACGCTCAGAAAGAATTCACCCAATTCTTCCCCCAACCTGGCTGGGTCGAACACGACGCTAATGAAATCTGGAACGCAGTCTTATCAACGATTGCCACGGCCTTTATCGAATCTGGGATCCAATCGCAACAAATCAAGGGCATTGGGATCACCAACCAACGGGAAACCACGGTGATCTGGGACAAAAATACAGGTAAACCCATTTATCACGCGGTTGTTTGGCAATCGCGACAAACCAGCGAATTAGCCGCTGCAATGAAGCAGCAAGGTTTGGACGACTTCATCCATCAGCGTACTGGCTTGATCATCGATGCTTACTTCTCAGCAACCAAGATCCGGTGGCTACTGGATCGGATTCCCGGCGCCCAAGAGAAAGCGGAGCGCGGTGAATTGCTATTTGGGACGATCGATTCGTGGCTCGTTTGGAAGTTGACCGGCGGCAAAGTTCACGTCACCGACTATACCAACGCCAGTCGGACCATGCTTTTCAACATTCACACCTTAGACTGGGACCAGGAAATCCTAGATTTATTGCGAATTCCTCGAGAAATGTTGCCGGAAGTCGTCCCTAATTCGCAGATCTACGGACAAACACTGGCGCGCCATTTCTACGGCAGTTCTGTGCCGATCGCCGGTCTCGCAGGCGATCAGCAAGCCGCTCTCTTTGGCCAACTAGCCTTGGAAAAAGGCATGGTCAAAAACACCTATGGCACCGGCTCTTTCATTGTTATGAATACCGGCACGCAAGCGACCATTTCGCAAAACAATTTATTGACCACGATTGGTTACGCGATCAATGGTCAAGTTCATTATGCTTTGGAGGGCTCGGTTTTCGTAGCCGGATCGGCCTTGCAGTGGTTGCGCGACAGTATGCAGCTGTTGGACTCCGCCCCCGCCTCAGAAGCCGCCGCCTTCGCTTCGAAAAGTCAAAATGAGGTCTATGTGGTCCCCGCCTTTACCGGTTTAGGCGCCCCTTATTGGGACAGCGACGCACGCGGCGCCGTCTTCGGACTAACCCGCGGCACCACCCGGAACGATTTCATTAAGGCAACTTTGCAATCCTTGGCCTACCAAACCCGCGATGTGGTCGACACCATGAACGCCGATACCGGTCTGCCGATCCCCGCCCTGCGCGTTGATGGCGGCGCTGCCAACAACAACTATCTGATGCAATTCCAAGCGGATTTGTTGAACATCCCGATCGAACGAGCTAAGAACCTAGAAACAACCGCGATGGGCGCCGCTTTTCTCGCGGGACTGGCTGTCGGTTTCTGGCGGGACACCGACGAATTACAACAGATCTTCCAAATTGGTCAAACCTTCGAACCAGTCATGAAAGCGCAGGATCGGCAACGCCTTTACGCCGGCTGGCAGCGCGCGGTCAAAGCGACGCGAATGTTTTAAAGCTGACTAGTTACGCAACATTTGAAAGTTGCTGTGGGTCATGCCATTAAGGAATCAAAAATGTCAGAACCGTTTTTCAATAATTGCGGGTTAAGATATTTTCATAATAATATTTACAAAGCCAAATAACGCCGTACCCAACTAGCTGAACTAGGATGGGGTACGGCGTTATTTGATTGTTGTCATTAAATTGGTCAGGGCACTGATCGAACTGGATCGAGGCCCGACCGAACTCGCTCAATCGTGGTTCAGGACTGATCCTTAGAGACCGGTTGTTGCTGCTTTCTGCCTTGTCTTCTACCCCATCGGTAAATCAAATAAAGGATGAGTAGCACCAGCAAGCTCAGCCCAATTCGCAGACCCCATTTATTCCTTTTATTCGCATCTAAGGACTCATTGCCCTTCGCCGCTTGTGCTCGCGTAATCGTAAACGGCTGCTCGAAGGTCCACTTCTGATCATGACTGGTCGCCACGATTCGCAGTCGATATTTCCCTGCTTGCAAACGTTGATTGTCGGTGGCGATATGAAAGTTGAAATTCGACGAGGGTGCCATGCCCAGACCAGTCTTCTTCGTTTGATAAAGTTTCTGACCTTGTTGATCAAGCACTTGCCCCTTGATTGTCAGCGCCGTCAAGATTTGTGGCTGCACATTGGCTAAATTAGCAGTCACCGCCGGGCTAAAACTAGCCGTGCTGTCAACCGCGGTGCTAATTTTACCCATTTTCAGCTCTGGGCGTACTTTCGTCTTAACGTCTTCGCGCAACACCAGTCCCAATGCCAAAGCATATTTCTGATGGAGATAGAAACCGCGCTGATTAGTTTCTTGCCGCTCTGATTTAGCCAAGCTCTTGGCGTAAACCGCACCCTCAAGAATCCCAGTAAAGGCTTGGTCTGGCATCTGATAGGCGAAAGAAACTACCTTATCAGCATTGCCAGCAAGTTCAACCACTTGCGACCCGCCGAAAATTTGACTCAGTTGGAACGGAGCCGTACTACGCTTTCCTAGCTTTGCCAGATCATACATCTCATAACCAGCTTCATTGGTGTAACCACTGTGAACAGCCAGTTCTACCTTGATCTGCTTTGCCGTTTGGTTCCGCAGACGAACAGAGAGCTGTCCCTGTTCGCTAGGCTTGACCAACAAGTCAAAATAAGTCACATCTGGGCGATACTGCTTGGGATGGTCAACAACCTGCATCGTAAAACCTGCACCATCAGCCGCCAGCACTGGTCGACCAGGATGCATCAACAACATTGCTAAGATGGCTAAACAGACGAATAAATATTTCCTTAGTTTCCCCATAAAATTCCTATTCTCTCTCAAGTTAAGCTAAACAACCTGATTACTCAGTTGGGGTGCTCGCCGTATTACTAAGTGTCCATGTAATATCAGCATCATAACTTCCGGTCAGAACCTTGCCTACTGGTTTTTCTAGCGTTAACGAAGTCCCATCAGCTGCGGTGGTAGCCGTCACTTGACCGCTCCCGTTGGTGGCAGCGACCGCCCCTGACCAAACATCGGTCGCTTTATCACTGATAATGCTACCTGATGCCTTATTATCACCTTTATAGTTAATGCTACCCACAATCGGCTCCGCATCCGCGTTAGTGAAGGCTCCTAATTGTGCGGTAACTTTCCAACTTGAATCTCCTGTACCTCGATAGTCTTCAACTGTTAGCGCATTCGATTTCTTAGCATCAGCCTTAGTAACTTCCGCATCTTGATAAGCTGCTGTGGTTGTTTCCTTAGTGAGTAAGTCACTGACTGTGACCGAGGCGAAGCGCATATCAGGGACACTGACCAAGTTCAGCGCGCCACCAGTAACCTCAAATTCGCCGACAGAATTGCCGGTTAGTGTACTTTCATTCGCGGCATCTTCATCTGCCGCTCTTGTTGTACCAATTGCGATCCCGCTTCCAGTCAATAAGACGGCTAATGCTAGTGCTACCAATTTTGTCTGATTCATTTTTTTCATGATAATTCCTCCAATAATAGTGATTGATTTGATGACTTGATTTGTTCCAAAATAATATTAAATTACGAAGAGTCTGCTGTTTTCTGCTGTGTTTCGTAAGACAATGTCCAACGCAGTGGCACCCGGTATTTTTGCCGCATCAACTTCTGCGCAATCGTTGCCGGAATCGTTAAGTTGACCGAAACGTTCCCTGAGAAGGGTTGTGGTGGGGCCGTGGGTAAGACCGGGAAGACTTGATTGGTTTTGGTTAACGAATTTGAATCAGACCCCAACTGTACCTGGATGTCCTGATCAAAAATCGAATAGGTGCCTGACTCATCTGACTTGAGCGCATTGAGTAATGTTTCGTCCTCATTACGTTCCAAATCAAGGGTCACGGGTAAATTCCAATCATTGCGAATCGTGACTGGTAATTGTGCACTGAAGGAGCCTGTCGTCTCTTGAACCCAAGGGAAATAGTTAGGTAAGGTCACCTGCAAATTTCCCGCTTCACTTAATGTCAAAAGAAATGGTGGATACTTCTCACCGGTCCGCTGCAAGAAATCATCTAAGTTGGTCGCCGTAATCACTGCGTTAGACCCGTTTAGCTCATGCTTGGGTACGACGACGAGTTCTAGCTGATTGTTCCTAGCCAATTGCACACCCAGTGTTTTGGCTTCCAGAACCTGACCGTTCCCATCTTTCAACGTTAGCGGGTCAAAGGAGGCCGCTTCCCTTGCTGACAAACCATTGGTCGTTGTCGTTGGCTGGATTCCTGCTTGATAACCAGCTAAGTCAGCCACTTTGAAGTCGGTCAGCTCGTTTGTTTCTTCTTGATAATCGTGCTTCGGCAATTCCAGCTGATGCCATCCTGGCGTTGCCCCCGCCAGAAACCGATAAAAAATTTGATAATCGATCTGATTGGGGTGCAAAGATAGGCTCAAGTTCAAGGGGCCGGTCAAGTAGTCTGCGTTATATTCGGCGCCAGCCTTTTTACCATCGAAACTAACCGACGAGGTATTCTTCTCACCCTGTGATACCGTGACCTTGGTCAAGCGCAAGTTCGGATCGATCTCTTCCACAGTGTCCGTGGGTAGCTCACTGACGTTGAAATTCCCCGAAATCACACGAACTGGTTTCATATTGTTTTCAATCGTCACATTCTTACCCGAAATGACGTTGCCAAAGAAATAGGTTTGCGCATTACCGATTTTGAAACTGGCATTAGGTGCCAAAACGCTACCGGAGAAGTTACCGTCAGCATCGCTGTTCTGAATCAACAAAAAGTTACCGTCGCTGGTAGTAGCCGTAGGGAAATTATGAAGAATCCGACTAGACAGTACCTGATTATTCGTCACACCAGTCGCCAAGTTTTCCGAAAGACCTGCCTCGCTCAAGGCTGCCTTGGTAGCTTCATCAGCCTTGACCTCGCTGCCATTCTGATCAGTGACGTTAAAGGTAAACTTACCACCCCAACCAAATGACATCGTATCCGTTATCCCATTCCAGTTAAAGATAATATAGGGCGCATATTTGAAAGCGGGATAAATCTCGTGTCCCTGTCCTTCTTCTTCGGCATTCAGATTCATCTCCGTTGCCAAGCCATTAATATTGATTGTTATATTTTGGGGTTTGCCAGAAAGGTTAGCAAAGATCAACGGCGGTTTTTTGGAATAGGAAGTTTGATAGTCGGCCGGCAAATTAATGGTTAAGATCGGGTCGGCGGTATCACCACCACTTAAGGTTGCCCCAATTTCTGGGGTAGTCGCGTCCGTGACTTCTGGCTCCGCTTTAGCAGGCGTGAAATTCGCGACAACTTCTTGGTTTGCAGTAAACGATTGATAATACTTGGAAATCTCATTGATTTGTGAAGCCGCCGCGGTGAAGTAATTACTAGCGTCGTCATCCGTCGGATCCAAGGAAATGGTTTCCCCCGTCTGCTGTTGATATGCCGTCGCCATTGAATTAGCATTATCCTTAAAATAATCAACCTGACCAACTTTTTGATAGGTCCGATCTTTCATGTCCGTTGATTCCTGATTGGTTGGCACTTCGATCAGGCGCTTCCAAATCAACGAATCGTTATCAACCGATTGATCAGTTGGGATCGTTAAATTATTGATCACCGCTTGGATATATGTTGGCGCCTGTGGATCAGAACCTGGTCTAATGATAGCTTCAGTGTTTAATAAATGAAACAAATTATCGTTCACCCTGTTGGTCACCAAGGCTGGTGCGAAACGTTTAAGATCAAACCAATGATACGTATCACCCCAATTATAAATATCAGTACTCACAGAAATATTCTTGCCGGCATAGCGGCCTTCAAATTGAGTGATCGAACTAGGATTGATGACCAAATCATCTGCGGCAAACGCGCTGAAGTATGAGCCAACACCGAGCAGATAATTATTGGTCGTATCCGTGGGAAAAGGTACCGCGGTCACTTGGGTATTCGTTTGGCCGCCAAAAAAAGCGGCGAAAATAATTGGGCACGCAAAAAGAACCCATTGTCGTTTAACCGATAACCGTGGCGAAACAGACTGACTATTAAGCCGATTTTTAGCATCGTCAGCGGTTTTTATTTTGAAATAATGTACAAAACGCCGCCACATTGTGCTCCCCCACTTCGTAACGTAGCTTGTTTCCATATGTTTAGACTAGCAGATCCCACCCAATAAGTAAGAACGTCTGGACACTTTATTTATACTATAAATATAAATTCAGGAATCAGTCATTAACCACAATTCTATTGGGTGGTTACAAAAATGTCAAGTTGTTTTATGCACATTTAACAACCCCGTCGCATCATCCTCCTCTCGCTTGGCTGATCGTCATCAAGCAGGCATCCGCTCTCTCATGATCTTGACCAGATTCCCCAATAGATTTCCGGCCGAATTTCAATGAATCATCATTGAACAATTGCTAGTGATAATATAATGTCCAATTAGAATAATACAGCTTTTATATTAACAAGCCGCCGAAATCGATTGAACGATCCTATTTGTTTTATGCAATTTAGACACGTTTAACTTTCTTAGGGGCATTTTTCCAACACCATTTGCTGAAGAGCCGAAAAAAGAAGATATCCGCTTTGGGATATCTTCTCCAACGAAGTGATCTACTCGTCAACTTTCAAATTCAATTTACTTCATCGCGTCTTCTGCGACCAACAAACTGCCCACGATCCCGGCGTCATCGCCGAGTTTCACGTGCTGGATATACTGGTCTAAGTCAGGAACGCGCACATAATTGTTCATCAGCTTAGCAAATTCCGCGCGGATCATCGGGAAGAGCTGGGCTTGTTTGCTGACGCCGCCGCCGAAGACGATAATGTCCGGCGAGAAGGTCAAGGTGTAGGTCATGCAGGCTTGCGCCAGGTAATAGGCCTCGATTTGCCAGAAAGGATCGTCTGGCGCGATTTCATGGCCTTTTTTGCCATTGCGCTGTTCGATCGCCGGCCCGGCGGCGATCCCCTCTAAACAGTCACCATGATAAGGACAGACGCCAGCGAAATCGTCGCCAGCCGCGCGGTGCATCATGATGTGGCCGCCTTCGGGATGGCTGCGGCCACCGTAGAGCTGACCGTGAGAAATGTAGCCCACGCCAATGCCGGTGCCGACAGTGATGTAGCAAATGTTTTGTTTGCCGACGCCAGCACCCTTCAGATATTCGCCATAGGCCGCCACGTTCACATCAGTTGTCCAAACGAATTTTACCTGAGGATAATGCTGTTGCAACGCGCCTAAGAAATCATAGTTTTTCCACGCTAATTTCGGTGTATCGGTAATGTGACCGTACGTCGCTGATTGGGGATCAATGTCGATCGGACCAAACGAACCTACGCCGATCGCGGCTACGTCATACTGATCAAAAAATCGATAAACTTGTTGGAGTGTTTCCTCAGGTGTGGTAGTAGGAAACTTATCCCGGGCGATAACCGCGCCGGTTTCATCGCCGACCGCGCAAACAAACTTCGTCCCGCCAGCCTCGATGCCGCCTAATAATTGTGTCATGGTAATCCTTCTTTCACTCTAAACATACTTGTGGAACTAGGTGGTTCGTGCGCTATCGAAACGTGCTGCGCGACCCAGCTTCTTCCGCTTAGCTACGCTAGGATTCCGGAAGCCAAGTGCGGCTTCCAAAATCCTTGCTAGGCTAATGCTCAGAAGCTAACCGGGTCGCTCCGCACTCTGTTTTGAAACGTGCTGCGCGCAACTGACTTCTGTGCTTAGCTACGCTCTTGTTCCGGAAGCTAAGTGCGGCTTCCAAAACAAGAGCTAGGCTAATGCTCGAAGTCAACCCGTTGCGCTCCGCACTCTGTTTTGAAACGTGCTCACCGACCCAGCTTCTTCCGCTTAGCTACGCTAGGATTCCGGAAGCCAAGTGCGGCTTCCAAAATCCTTGCTAGGCTAATGCTCAGAAGCTGCCCAGGTCGGCTCGCACTCTCTACTTATTAAATCGGTAGCTGCGGATTTCGGCGCCGCGTAGTTTGGTGTCTGCGGCTAGTGGCATTGGTCGGTCTAGGAAGTCCACCACTTCACCGGTGTCGGCGCCATGTTTGAGCGTCACCTTTTTGTCGGTCTGACTCATATTATACCCGCGTGCGATTATTTTTCCATGGGCATCTTGTTCAATTCCGGTAACGGCAAACGCGTGATCCTCTGCTTGAAGGCTCATCCATTGGCCAGTAGTGCCTCGGTCGCCTGGATGACGTTCCAGCCATTGGCTCAAGACTGGGATCTGACTGGCCCGGGCCAAGCGGTAAGTGGTCATGCGATCTGCTTCTGTCTCGCCATGGAAAAGCAAGGCGAACTCGGCGGTTTGGGCGCCTAAGCACTGGGCCTCGGGAGTCAGGAAGTAGCCCCAATCGCCCAATTCACCGGTGCAACGCAGCAAAGTCAAGGCAATCGTGCCATCTTCGGGCAGCACTTCATACTCGTTCAACCCATAATTGGCCACGGTCACGCCGGTCGAACTGTCATGGACATTAACGAAGGCTTGTTGCCGTTGCGGGTTGGTCTCGTTCTCCCACTCGCGACTTGGTACATTTGGTCGTTTGACCACTTCGAAAATCGATTCAGCCTCATTTTCGCCACTGTTGATCTGAGTCGGGAACAAAACACGTAGCCGGTGATTTTTCGCCTGATTATTGTAGCTGACCTTGAAACTGAGTTGACGGGAATCGCGATCCAAAGTGATTTCGGTCCGCAACACTAGCTTCAAGGTTTCTTGACTGCGCCGCGCCTGCCGGTGGGTAATGTCAATGACCGCGCGCTGTTCGTAATCTAACTGGGCATCGGCTCCGACTGGGATCTCCAGCGTGGCGGTCAATTCGAGCACACCCCGTTGACTGTTGTTTTCCAAAACGTGGAGGACTGGTGCTTGATCTGTCGAGTAGATCCGTCGTTGATCCGCGGTTTCTTTGAAGATATATTCGTTCCCCATATCGCCCACATCCTCGAAAATCGCCTGGCGAGTATAGGTCCGTTGATTGGGCTTATCCACAATGATCAAACTGCCATCAACTGGTGAGACCTCTGCTTTTATCCACTTGTTTTCCAAAATATGACCGTTCGTGATGATGCGTCCCTGATCACGATCCGCGTAATACCGTGGCGTTTTCACTTCTTGGAGCGCTAAAGTTTGCCAGGAGAAAGCAGGCAGTTCATCCACATGAACCTCAACTTCCGCATAAACCGCCATGTACGGCACGCGGAAACGATCTTCCGGTAAGTCAGCGCCAAAACGCGTGGTGAAGTCGGTGATGCGCCCGCTTTGTGGTTGACCATTCGCGTCAATGATTTGATAATGCCGCTTCCGTTGCTCGATCAGCTGCATTTTCGCAAATTGTGCGTCTGGACTCCCATCCGCAAAGAGCGCCCGATCCAACTCGACTTCCACTTTGACCGTGCCGGTCTTCGGCATATCGCTAGGATTGATCAGCACGAATGGGCGGGTCCCTTCTGGGAAAACGCTGGTGTCAATTTGTCCAGTCAACGCCGCTTGCGCCTCATCACGAATCGATTGGGCGATTGCCTCAACCTTCTCGAAGCGGGTCATCATTTCGCGATGGACCTCATCCACCGAGCAGCCAGTGATGCTATCGTGAATATCATTTTGTAATAGTAACTTCCAAGCATAGGTCAATTGATCTTTAGGATATTGCGCCGCTGGCAAAAAGGCTGCCGCCAACTGGGTCGCTTCGGTAATCAATTCATGTTGAACTTCCGTGTTCTTCTGCTTCAAATAGATTCGCGACGACGCCGTATTGGTCAACGTGTACCAGCCATCAGTCTCTTGCGACGTCAACTCGCCTTTGACCTCACTGAGGTTCTCCGGCAAATCGGCCTTGACCGCCGCCAGATAATCATCAAAGTTAGAATGAATGAATTCGTAATCTGGGAACAACTCTTGCGCCACCGCCAAAGCCTTGGTGACATCTTTTTGAACAGGCTGATGGTCGACCCCATTCATCATCAACAGATTATCGGTGGACGCATATTTCTCCACATCAGCCAATTTTTGCGTCCAATAAATCTTCGCGGCCGCGGGATCGGTAGGAATTTCATTGCCGTTACTATACCAGTTGGCAAACAAGATCCCTAAGACCTCACTTTGGTCTGGTCCCGACCATTTCATCTCTGAGAATGACGACTCAAACGCCGCCTCTGAAACCTGATTATTCAACCCCGTTGGCTTAACACCCCGACCGAAGGCAACCGCGTCGAGCCCGGCCAACCGCAACATCTGCGGGGTCTGACCCATATTGCCAAAAGTATCAGGGAAGTAACCGATGCCCATCATTGGGCCATATTTCTCCGCAGTGGCGCGACCGATTTGGAAGTCCTTAACGTGGGCCTCAGGGCTGATCAAGAAATCATCTTGGAGGACATAGAAGGGCCCAACGCGCAATTTGCCCGCGGCGATAGCTTGGCGGATCCGGCCTTCGTTTTCCGGGCGGACCGCTAAATAGTCATCAATAATAATGGCTTGACCATCTAGTTGGAAACTATTGAATTTAGGATCGTGGTCGATCAAGTCAAGGACTTCATCAAGCAATTTCACCAAACGTAAATGGTGTTTCTCAAACGGCATGTACCATTCGCGGTCCCAATGACTATGCGAAATTACGAAAACTTTCTTCTTGGTCATGAATATCTCTCCTCAATTATTCTTTATGTTGAAATTATCCGCAGCAACGCTGCGGCGCGGCAGCTTTGGTTGGGATTGCTTGTTCTGGCGGGGTGAGCTCGCTGTGGGCGTCACTTTGAGCTTTTCGGAAGGGCGCCGAAAATCTCAAAGCTGAGCCTTGTCCTAAGCGGCAGAGCCGCCAAGGACAATTTCACGGCGATCTCACCCCGAATTTCTCCGCTCCAGCCGCTCAACGTTTTAACAGTCGCTTGAGCACTCACGCCAATTGGCAGGCTATGGCCAATTGATGAGGATCCACGCAATTGACGGCCATGGCTAGTGGTTACAAGCTTTAAATTGGTGACACCAGTGCAAACTGCCTGATGAACTTGGGCATAATCTTGACGAATCAACTGAATCGGTCTGTTCCCACACACGGTTTGTTACGGAAACGAATAGCGATGTTCAGCCTACGACAAACGTCCTGAGGCGGTTGCGCTCACATCCAAACCCCAGCACACCTAAAATCAAACGAAGATTTAAGAACTAAGCCCAGACTTCCGAAATCCGTTGGCCTTGATGTCCCACCTAAAAAGTGGGCGATTGTTTTGACCTCTAGCTTGCGAAACCACTTCGTCAAATCCTTCGCTTCGATTGCAGATAAGCTCAATCAGTGGTGAAATTGTCCTTGGCGGCTTTGCCGCTTAGGACAAGGCTCGATTTGAAGACAAGCCGCGCACTTTGCGGATTGGCTTCAAACGATGCCCACCACGTTCCAGTCCGCATCAGCAGTCCCAGCCGGTTGCGCTCACGCGCAACAACCACCACTTCTGCCATCAAGAACAGATTCAAGAATAGCGTCCATGCCTCTAGAATCAGTTGGCATTGCCGTACCACCTCAAAAGCGGGAAATCGTTTAACCTCTAGCTTGCGAAACCACTTCGTCAAATCCTTCGCTTCGATTGCAGATAGGCTCAATTCTGCCTAGCAACCGGCTGGGACTGCGCGGCTCAGTGGTGAAATTGTCCTTGGCGGCTTTGCCGCTTAGGACAAGGCCTGATTTTGAGACAAGCCGCGATCTTTGCGGATTGGCTCAAAACAGCGCCCACCACGTTCCAGTCCGCAACAGCAGTCCCAGCCGGTTGCGCTCACGCGCAACACCCACCACTTCTGCCATCAAGCGCAACTTCAAGGACAGACCTGGTTATTTTTTCACGGACAGGCCTAGGTAATCCAGTAATAATTCACAGAACATCATGTTCGCCCACGAGAACCACTCCCGGGTGAAATTGTGAGGATCTTCCACATCAAAGCCTTCGTGCATCATGTTGGTTCCGGCGGTGGTATGCGCCAACAACTGCAATAAGCGCAACTTCTCGGCGTGATCTGATTGCGTCAATCCTTGGATCGACAAGGCGATCGGCCAAATATAATGCGGTGGCGTATGGGGACTGCCCAACCCAGCGCCAAATTTACCAGCGTAATAATAAGGATTCTCCGGGCTCAGCAGCGTTTTACGGGTGGCCAAGTAAGTTGGGTCATCATCGGCCAAGTATCCCAAGTAAGGCGCGCTCATCAAGTTAGGAATATTGCCGTCATCCATAATCACCGCGTTGCCCAAACCATCGACTTCATATGCGTAGACGGTTTCACCGGCGGCGTTGGTGGTCGTGCCATAACGCTCAATACCGGCTTGGATTTCCGTGGCTAACTGGTTGGCTTGGCTGGCAATTTCAGGATCGATCACGATCTCGGTGAAGATTTCCTTCAAGTAGTTCAGAATAACGACGGCGAACATATTGGCTGGGACTAAATAGCCATAGACGCAAGCGTCATCGCTTGGTCGGAACCCGGACCAGCTCATGCCGGTGTAACCAACCGGCGCGCCCAAGCCATCACGAGTCAGGGTGTCTTCGGGACGATCTTCGGTCCGTTCAAAGCGATAAGTAGAGGCCTCTTCATGATGTTGTTCCACTTCGATCACGTGAAGTAGCTTTTTAACAGCGGAAACGAAGGTGTTGTCAAATTGATCGGTCAAACCGGTATTCTTATAAAGGAGGTATGCCAACTGCACTGGGTAGCACAGGGAGTCCAGTTCGTATTTGCGTTCCCAGATCCATGGACCCATTTCAGTGGCGTCGCTTTGATGACCATGACCATTGCCCGTCAAGTTGAAGGCGTTAGCGTAAGGATCCAGATCCATATTGAAGAATTGACGCTTGACCACCTTCAAAATAACAGCGGCCACAGCCGGATCCGTTTGCGCCATGATCAGATAGGGCCGCAACTGTGCGGTGGAATCTCGTTGCCACATGGCGGGAATATCCCCAGTCAACACGAAAACATTGTCGTGTTCGTCGGCTTCAAGAGTCGTTTCTAAGGTATTCGTAAAGGTAATATCAAAAATCTGCGCTAGATTCTGAAGTTTCGGTCCGCAAAGTTCATTGACATGTGCCACGAAATCGCGAACGGCTGGCGTTACATAAGATTTTGTCATTTTATCACCACTTGATATATTATTTTGCAAGCCAAGTATATCATGAATAGACCTGAAAAACAGTAAAAATTCCGAAAAAAAGATTTATTTTTACGGAGAAATGATATATGATTGTTCATAACAACTACAAATAGTCGAGGTGAAGATCTATGGCCACTAATCAGAATAAATATCAGACGATTTTCGCGGACTTACGCGCTAAGATTTGGTCAGGATACTATCCGGCCAACCAACAACTGCCCTCGGAAAACGAACTGGCCCAGCAATACCAAGTCAGCCGGATCACATCGAAGCGGGCACTCCAGGAGTTGGCCGACATTGGTCTGGTGCAACGGCGCCAAGGCAGTGGTACGTTCGTCCGCCGCGGTTTGCGTTTACGGGCAAAAACCGGCCAGATCTTGCTGGTGATTCCCTTCGCGCCAGAATCTGGCTTAGGTGACTATATTACCGGGATCAAGGAAGTTTTAACGCCCAACCAGGAAGAATTGACGGTGATCGAAAATCAAAGCTTCGATTTCGATCATCCGCAGGCTTTCGCGGATAAATATGATGGCATCATTTACTATCCGCAAGATTTGGCCGCCGAGTTGGTCCAATTGCAGAAATTCGCATTGGCCCACATCCCACTAGTCTTGATCGATCAAACCGCGGCGGGACTGCCGATTCCTTCCGTGGTGGCCGACAATACCCAAGGCGGTTATCTGGCCACCCAAACCCTGATCGAAAATGGTCACGAACGCATTATTTTCCTAGCGACGGCGCACTTTGCCCATTCGCTGAATTCATCGGTGGCGCAACGGTACTTCGGGTACTTGCAGGCGCTCATGGAGCAGGATCTGACCTTTGCGATCACGCCGCAAGAAGCGACACACCTGACCGAGAACGATTTCGCCGCTTTACCCGCCTTCATCGCGGCGAATCAAATTACGGGGATCGTCACCGAACACGATCTACTGGCCTTGGACGTGTTAGATTTCATCCAAGCACAAGGCCTAAAAGTTCCTGATGACCTTTCCTTGATCGGATTTGACAATATTACCCGCACTGCCACCAGTCGGCCGCAATTGAGCACGATCCGCCAAGATTTCCAAACGATCGGTCGCCAAGCCGCGACGCTATTACAACAACGCATCGCCAATCCCTTCGATCCGGAGATCAAGCAAGTCACGGTTCCCGTTAACCTGATCGCCCGGCAAAGCATTAAGAAACGTAGCTGAACGCAGCCAAACAACCCCAACAACTAAGAATAACCAACAAAAAAGGAGTATATTATGCAGATTTCATCGATCGACACTCGCCAAGGCACCGATAACACCTACCGCTTCTCCCATGGCAATACCCTGCCTTTGACCGGAGTCCCTTTTGCCATGAATTATTACACCGTTCAAAATGACCAAAGTCGCGGCAGTTGGTTCTTCAATCCCAACGATCACCGCTTCGAAGGCTTTCGCTTGACCCACCAACCTAGTCCTTGGGTCAGTGACTTCTCCCACTTGCTGTTACTGCCAGTGACTAAGTCTGTTGGCCCGGATCACATCGACGACTACGCTGGCTCCTTCGAACCTCAAGACGCCCTCTTCTCGCCCGCCAAATTGCAGCTGCATGACTTACATTACAGCATCGACTCGACCTTGGTGCCCAACACATACGGCGCCACGATCAAAAGCCGTTTTCCGAAAAATCGCCAGGCGGGTTATCAACTGACCCTGCCTGGACGGGCCCAAGTGCGGATCGATCGTAACCAGGGCCAGCTTCAAGGGCAGCTGATCAATTTCTCTGACTGTGAAGATCCCGACTTCACGATGTATTTCAGTATCCAGCTTAGTGGTTCGTTCGCGGCAGAACCGTTGCGCTACCGCACCGCCACCGACCAAGCAGAACAGATTGCCACCGCAGCGCAAACCGAATTTGCGGGAACGGACCTGCAACTCGTTTTTTATTTGAATGAAACCGACAACGAGTTGGCCTTAGCCACCTCATTCTTGTCCTTGGCCCAAGCACAGCTTAATCTGCGCCGGCAACAAAGCGCAACTTTCGCCGAACAAGCTGCCAGCGCAGCCGCGGCTTGGCAAGATTACTTCGATCGGATCGTCGTTGAGGACCACCGCCATCCGGCCCAAGTTAAAACCTTTTACACCACCCTCTATCGGCTGTTCCTTTTCCCTCAGAAGTTCTACGAGCTTGACGCGCAAGAACAGCCCTATCATTACGACACCTTGGCGCGCGCCGTCAAACCGGGAATTCTGTACACAAATAACGGTTTTTGGGATACTTACAAAACGGTTTATCCTTTCTACAGCCTGATCGCGCCCGAAATTCTGGCTGACATGTTGGCTGGTTTCTTGACCAGTTATCACGAAACTGGCTTTTTGCCAAAATGGTTGTCCCCTGACGAGCGCGGGATGATGCCAGGTACCCTGATCGACGCCGTGATTGCCGACGCGGCCAGCAAAGACCTGCTTAATCCCGACCAATTGGAAGACTTCTTGAACGCCATGGTCCACGCCGCCACCGTCCAAAGCGCTGACGACAAGTACGGACGCCGCGGCACGCTCGACTACTTGAAGTACGGCTATGTCCCTAGCACCCACGGCGAAAGCGTCAACCACACGTTGGACTATGCTTATAGCGATTATTGCATTGCCGTCGTCGCCGAAAAAGCCGGTCATTTATTGCTGGCGAAACAATATCGGGAGCGCGCCCGCAACTATCGCCATCTGTTCGATCCCGCCACTGGCTTCCTCCGACCTAAAGACGACCAAGGCAATTTCACGCCTGATTTTCGCCCGTTACAATGGGGCCACGGTTTCACCGAAGGTAGTGTTTGGCAAAACGGTTTTGCGGTTTACCAAGACATCGCAGGTTTAGTCAACGAATATGGTGGCAAACAAGCCTTTTACGAGAAACTAGTTGAGCTGGTCAATACGCCAGCCACCTTCGAAACTGGCGGCTATGGTTTTGAGATCCATGAAATGACCGAATTAGCCGCGCTGAAATTCGGACAGTTGGCCTTATCAAACCAACCAAGTTTCCACATTCCTTATTTGTTCACCTATGTTGATCACCCTGAGATGACCCAATTGCTGGTCAAACAATTACTGACCCAAGCCTTCAACAGCGGCTATCAAGGTTTCCCTGGCGATGAGGATAACGGTTCAATGGCCGGCTGGTTCGTCCTTTCAGCGCTAGGTATTTATCCGGTCACCCCGGGCTCAACTCAATTTGTTTTCGGGATCCCGCTGTTCGACCAAGTTACTCTGCACTTGCCAGCTGACAAAACTTTGGTCCTGCGCACATTGAACAACGAAGCGCAAAATCAATTCGTCCAAGCTCGAAGTCTGAATGGTCAAGCGGTGACTGCCACTTATCTTGATTATGAGCAACTGATGGCTGGCGGGGAGCTGACCACCACCTTAGGTTTAGCGCCAAGCTTGCATCAACTGACCGATGCTGAACTGCCCTACTCGATTTCAGAATACGACGACTAGACCTGCCTGCGCGTCAAACAGCCCACGTTTCTTCTTGATGGAGAAGCGGGGGCTGTTTTTTGGTTGGGGTTGCTGAATTGCTGGTTAAAAGTAGGTTGGCCGCAACTTGCGCTGCGAAATTCGGGGTGAGCTCGCTGTGGGCATCACTTTGAGCTTCGCGAAACCCGCGCGAATCTCAAAGCTGAGCCTTGGCCTAAGCGGCAGAGCCGCTAAGGCCAATTTCACGGCGATCTCACCCCGAATTTCTCCGCTCCAGCCGCTCAACGTTTTAACAGTCGTTTGAGCACTCACACCGACTGGCAAGCTATGGCCAATTGATGAGGAGCCACGCAATTGACGACCGCGGTTAGTGGTCACCAGCTTTGAATTGGTGACACCAGTGCAGTCTGTCTGATGAACTCGGGCAGAATTTTGGTGAATTAACTGAATCGGTCGGCTTCCACACAAGGTTTGGTTACGGAAACGAGTAGAGATGGTCATCCTACACAAAATATCCCGACCTCCTGATCAAAATCCGTTGGCATTGCCGTACTACAAAAAAAGTGTGATGGGTTTTGACCGCTAGCTTGCAAAAGCACTTCGTCAGCTACTCAACTTCGATTGCAGATAGGCTCAATTCTGTTCAGCAACCGGGTCGGGCCATGCGGCTCAGCAGTGAAATTATTCTTTGCGGCTTTGCCGCTTAGAATAAGGCTCGATTTTGAGACAAGCCGCGCACTTTGCGGATTGGCTCAAAACGACGCCCACTGCGTTCCAGCCGCACAAATGGCCCGACCCGGTTGCGCTCACGCGCAACACCCACCAAAAACCTGCAATCAAGCGCAAGGTCGGTTCAAATAGCAGCGGCACTTGCCTGAAGACACCAAAAAACCTCACTTCTGGGCAGGAAGTGAGGTTTCGGCTCTATTTTTAAGTATAGAGGAAGGAGTAATGAAGAAAACTAGCAATTATTATATAGGTTTGGGTTGGTAGAAAGCCGTTGACACAACTCTATCAAGCTGGAGAAACTTCATAGATTATTCACGTTGTGTTATTACTTTCTATGTTAATAATGATAACCTAATTTTGCGAACGAATGGAGACGGTAATATGAATTAATATGGAACATAGTGTGAATTTTATATGAATTTCGTCGTGATCAGTACCGCACTGTTCCCAGCCGACGTGGGGTTGGAAATCGGGAGCGTTTTTTTTAGCCATGACGGTATTCTTTCGGCGACTGATCGGTCTCCTGCTTGAACATGCGGAAGAAGTAATTTGGCGTGCTATATCCCACGGCCATTCCGATTTCGCTGACGGATTCACTGGTGTTGCGCAATAAATACTTGCTCTGCTCGATCCGATAGTGGTTCAAGAACCGGCTAAACGTTTGTCCTGTTTCTTGTTTGAATAACTGGCCCAGGTACATACTGCTCAAATGGAGTTGATCCGCGGCCAGTCCTAGATTGATATCCTGGTGGTAGTTCAGGTAAATATACTGGATCGCCGCCGCGACATTGGGTGAATAATCTTGGATCGCTGAATTTTCTAACTGGGCGACCCAGCTGAGGTTCAGGTCAAGGATCTTTTTGAAATCATGGAGCTGGTTGATCAATTCCAATTGGTTATTGTAGAAGGTTTCATTGAAATGTAGCCGTCGATTTAGTGTCGCTAGGAACCAGAAGGAGACCTGGCGCACATAATCAGCATCGGCCTGCGCTTGGCTCATCGCCATGAAGGTCACTTGGATCAAGTCCTGCAACTCTTCGCGATTGCCTGCGTTGATCAGCTGGTCAATGCGCGCGATATCCAACTCGGGAAAATGTTGTTCCTGATCACGATTCAGCTCATCGATGCGCAACAAGCCGCGCCGCTGATCATAGAACTTGGCGGTACTGATGCGGCGCTGGACACTGTTAAACCGTGGCACCAACGCCGAAAAATCGCTTGAGCTGGCGGACATCACGATCAATTGCGTTTGCGCGCCATATTCGCGCGGCAAGCTCAACAGGAATTGATCAACTTGCCAGCGGGACCCGACAAACAACAAATAGAGGGCGCCATCCGCGTTCATAAACCATTCCCGATTGACTTTTAACAGGTAATTGATGAACTCCTGCGCACCGCCCAGACCCACGAATGCTAATAAATAGAAAGAATTGGGATCGACATCGGCGAACCCTGATTCTTGGCCTAATTGAACCAGTTCAGCGTCTGTTGCTTGACCATGAATGGCGTGATCTAGCAGCCGCTGTTGTGGATATTGCGGCTTTTGTGACGCGTCCAAGCGTTCTTTGGCCTCGAGCAAGGTGTTTGACAGCTCTTGCGTGTCGATTGGTTTCATCAAATAGTTGAGCGCCCCTAGTTGGAGACTCTTTCGCGCATAGTCAAACTCATCATAGCCAGATAGGATCACGAACAAGAAATGATGACCTTGCGCGAAGGCCTGACTGACCAAAGTCAACCCGTTCATTTTCGGCATCGTCACATCGGTGATCACCAGATCGACCGCTTGTTGCGCCAAGAAATCCAAGGCTTCTTGTCCAGAACTGGCCACTTTGACAATTTCAAAGCCGGCCGCGCTCCAGTCGATGATTCGCCGTAACCCTTTTAATATCATTACTTCATCATCCACTAACATGACCCGATACATCGAACTCCCCCTCGCTTTCTTGCTGGTGGCGCTCGCCGCTGCTTACTTGAACACGCTTAGCCCGTGATCAAGATCAGCCGGATCGTTACGCCGCCATACTCATTATTATTGATTTCCAAATGTGATTTCGTGCCATAGAAATTCTTGATCCGATCGGCCACATTCCGCAGACCAATCGACTTGACCGGTTCTTGGGTCAGAACGGTGGGATCCGTCGGGTCGGTCGCCGCTAACCAAGTTTGTAATTCCGCCAATCGCGCCGGTGGGATCGGATCGCCATTATTGATGATCTCAATGATCACCGTTTCCTCATCTTGGCGGTGTCCCTGTAAGCGGATCGCGTTATCATCGCGACTGAAATCAACCCCGTGGACGAAATAGTTTTCCACCAACGGCTGTAACGTAAACTTCGGCACCCGCATTGGTAAAATATCCTCATCCAGCCTGATCTGATAGGCCAATTGCTTCGGAAAACGCAGCTGGTAAAGATAGATGTATTTCTCAACGAATTGGGTTTCTTCCGCTAGAGTCGCGTTGGTTGTGCCCGTGGAAATACTGTGGCGCATCAACGTCGCGAAATTATAAATCACATCCGCCAGTTCGATCTCACCGGCGCTTAAGGCACTCATCCGAATATATTCCAAGGTGTTATACAGAAAATGCGGATTGATTTGAGCCTGTAGCGCCCGCATATTCGCCTCTTGTTGGTCAATTTGAACCTGATAGATCTCCTGAACGTACTGCTGGATCTGATCCAGCATCCCATTGATCCCATCGGCCAAGGTCCGCAATTCGCCATCGTTTTTCGGTACGGGCACCCGCGAGGCCAGCTCCTCATTCCCGATCGCTCGCATCGCCTTCATGATCCGCCCCAACTGTTCCTGATACCGACTAAAGGTCAGCCGCAACATAATGAACAACAGTGTGGTGATTAGCGCCCAGCCCAAAATGATCCAAGAAACACGCCGCAGATTATTTTCTAACTGTTTGCGGCGATTATTCAACGCGATGATCACGAAATCCGCGTTGCCTCCGTTGACGGATAACAAGTCGTAGTGAAAGGCGAACTGATCATTTAGCTGCTCCAGGGCGTCAAAGGAACTCCCCTTCAAGATGCGAGCCAAGCGCCGGCGCGCCCGGCGCTGTTCTGCGGCGGTCACCCCCGCACTAGCATAATGGTACAGTTGTTGACCATTATAGCTGGTCACGAAAAGCTGCTCCTGATATTTCCCGGTCAGTTGCGCCAACCGATCATTTAAAGTGGTATTATCGTAAATTTGATAATAGGTCGCCACTGTCCGCAGATTCGTCGGATCGATCAGGTTGGAAGTGACCGTAAAAGCGCCTTGGACATCTGGCGCTTTTTTGGATGTGATCACGTGCCCGCCCGCCGAATTGAACACATAATATCGATTATCACCGGCAGGATTGATAATGATTTCTTTGATATCATCATTGTTGCGCAAAATCGACCCCAACTGATTGGGAAGATAATAGAAACTGCCATTGATGTCATGATCAAAGGTGTATTCCAAATAAGCGCTAGGCGAATCGCTGAAGAAGTGATTCAAGTTGCGCAACTTCTCCGCGGAGTCCGACAACCGGGCCGCGCTGGTGTCCGTGTCATGTTGCCGGGTATACAAAATATCACTGGCCCGATTGATACTAGCCTCCCGGGCCTGGCTCACATCGCTGTTATAATTGCGCATTTGGATCAACACCAGAATACTAGCGGCGATGGTCAAGGCAATGATCAAAATCACCGCATACAGACGCACCAACCGCGCTAAATTATTGGTCCGCCGCTGCGCTCGCAATTTCTCGAACATCGTTGACGCTCCTATTTATCCTGGTCGGCGCGTTTGCCCAAATCGGCGTGATCGCTACCAGCTGAGTTATCCGCCATGGTTGCCTCGATCGTTTTGATCCACGGTTGATTGACTAGGTCTGACCACAAAACAATCAACGGCACGGTGAAGAACAGAATCATCGCCTTGAATTTCCACGTGAGGAAAAGCAACCCTGCCAAACCAGCCACCAATAGCAGATCCTGGGCGAATTTATGGAAGAATTGCAGCAGCGCCAATTTAAGCAAATTGCGCCACTGAATCTCGTAGTGACTCTGCAGGGTCATGGCGCTGAGGCCGACGCTCAAATCAAAGAGTAAGACGAAAATAATAATGAAATCAATGAACAACCAGAACCAGCCCTTGATCTGGACACCCAAATAAAGATTGTAGCCCAGTGCGCCGGCAATCAAGGCCACGACCCAAAACCAAGCGTTGCTTAGCTTGAAATTCTGTTTAAAGCCACGCCAAGCCTCGGCGAACGTAATCAATTGATATTCAAAGTGGTGCGCCACGTACAGATCACTGACTGTTTGCAGCGCCGGTCCCAAACCTAAAACCACCCCACCAGCGAGGGTCAACACCCAGAAAAACAGGCTTAATTTCAATACCGTATACACACCGTTAAAAAAACGCTGCAAAGTCGTCGCGATCATTTTGACACCATTCCCATCATATTTGCCCGAAGTTACCAATTGTCAGTCGCCGCCCAACACGCAATTTCTGGCGATGTTGGCGCAACTAGTTCTAAAGTAATTTTAACATAGATTCCGTTAACCCTGAGTGACTTGTTGCTGATCATCGGTCAGTGGTAATGGCCACCGTTGTAAGTAGGCCGCCACCAGATCAGTGACCATCCGGTATGGATAGGCCGCTAACTCCCGCTGACTTCGCGCCGCCGCCACCCAGTCATGCGCGCAAAGTTGTTGCCACAACGCCAGATCCTTGGCTGGGCGAGCCAACCAAGGCGCCATTTCACGTAGTAAGGGCACCTGGGCGCTGCCTTGTGTCAAAGTCGCCGCCGCTACCGCTAATTCTTGTAGTTGCGCCGTGATCGACCCTTGATCATCTGTGGCGATCGCTTGCTTTTGGCGGTGATCCAGGGGTGCTTGCGTAAAGTGGTTACGATTGAATCGTTGATAAGTCGCTAAGGCCGCCCGATATTCCGCCGGCACAAGCTCGGCGCTGATCGATGCCCAAGCCGCGGCGGGCCGATAATGACCTGGCGCCCAAAGGAATTGACTCATCGTCCCCACCGTCAGTTTCGATGGTTCCCACTCTGACATGGGATTGGCCACCACGCCTTGGACCTGATATTGAGGCTCGCCTAACGCGGCCGTCCGGTTCTCGTAAGCGGACAAGAATAACAGCTCGGGATCCTTCTGATAGTCATTGACTGGCACATTGTCCCAAATCACCATTGGTCGTTGGTAAACCGCGGCCATGCCCGCTAACTCCGCCGTGGAAATCTGCGCCGCCAGCGTCGACGGCCCCGTCCAAAACATCGCGATCGTTGGGTCTAGCAACTGGGTCAGCGTTCTCAAATAACTGGAACCAAAGGCATTGTCATATTCAGTTGGGCAAACGATCAATTGGTAAGACGCCAACCGTGACTGAAGAAAGTGATCGACATAATTGGCCAAGTACGCGTGCGCTTGGGCGGCAGTTCCGAATTTCACCGCCGCGTGCCCCTTCAAATGATAATCAATATCATCGAAGAGCAACCCGAAATGATTGAACCCAACGGCAATCATCTGCGCCAACTTCTCGCAGAGCACATCCAAATCGGCTTGACTGGCCAAATCAATATCATTTCCAGGACTGATCATATAATAAAGATCGACCATTTCTGCGTGCGCCGTTGCCAACAAAGCTTGGAAATCACTTAACTTCACCTGCGGATACAACCGACGCCAATCTTTCCGCTGATAAACATCATCTTTCGGCGCGTACATATAAGTATTGAGCTGATGGGCGCCTAGATAGCGAATCACATCCAACCGATCCTGTTGCTGCCACGGATTCCCATAAAAGCCTTCGATCACGCCCCGAATCAATAACGGACGCTCATTGTTGACGGTCACCAGTGGTAGAACCACCTGCTCGGCCGTAACGTTGACCAACTTTTCCAACAATTCGAAGGCGTAGCGTAACCCACGCAGGTTACTGGTGCTCACGTGAACTTCTCGCGCCGCGGTCACTTGGAACCGGAACCCATCTGGCGCCACTTGAGGATCATCATGATGATAAAACGCCAATTGCGTGGTTTCCGTGGTATCACTGGGCAACCAGCGTAACGCGGTCACGGTCTGGAAGCGACCCAATGTGTCCTGAAAGTTCTCAAAGCGATAGAATTGACCATAGAATTTCGCTTTGACGACCGGTTGGTCAAAAACCAACGCCTCGTTGTGATCATAAGCCTCTGTGTAATTGGCCAATATTTCTGTTAAAGCCACCATTCTCTCAAACTCCTTTTTTGAAACGTGCTGCGCAAGCCTGCTTTCTGCGCTTAGCTACGCATTTGTTCTGGAAGCAAGGGCTGCTTCCAAAACAAGTGCTAGGCTAATGCTCAAAAGCAACCCGGCTCGCTCCGCACTCTCTACCGAAACGTGCTGCGCGCAACTGACTTCTGCGCTTAGCTACGCAAGGCTTCCGGAAGCGAATACCGCTTCCAAAATCCTTGCTAGGCTAATACTCGAAGTCAACCCGTTGCGCTCCGCACTCTCTTAATTATATCCTGTAAACGCAATTTTACGATAAATCGGCGCACTTAGTTCTGTCAAGGGGGTGGCGCCACCATAAGGCAATCGCGGCGCCGCTAATGCCGCTAGCGCCTGGGTATCGCCGGCTAAATAGTCATAGATCGCCCGCGCAGTCGTCCCCAGCCGACTCGCCAAGGTGGCATAGCGCGCCTCCAAGACTTCCCAACCAAAGGGACGATAGGTCGCCTGCCAGATCTGGTAATGGAGTGCTTGCAACTTTTCCACCTGCGACCGCAACGGTGACAGCACTTGCGTCGCCAAATCGACTAATGCAGTCCGGTCATCAGCAAGATAGGCTTGGCGCAAGCGCAGACCCAGTGTACTTTTCTGCGCTAAGACTTGGGCCAACCGCTGGTAATAGGCGGTGATTTGCGTCCAAACCCCTTGGGCTTCCGGCCATTGTTGTAATTGAGCCGCCTGTTGTTGGTAATACGCCGCCAGATCAACCCCGGTCGCCGCTTGATAGCGCCGCAGGTCTTCATCGAACAAGCCAACTTGCGGGTCTTGCCACAATAAATACTTGCTAGGATTGGCCATCCAATAATTCTCTGGTAACACACCAGGAACTTCATTCAGCTGATCCAACTGCAAAAAAGAGGTAAACAGTTGTGGCTGCACACAATGGCTGAAGCGTTCAGCGCCCAGGGCAAAGTCGATTTTTTCGTGGTAGCAGCGTTCCGCAAACAATTGCATGATCGGTAAAGCCAACCAATGCGAAGTTTCCTGACCATCATCGCCCCAAGTCGTCAGCATCACCTGCGTCACTTGTTCTTGCTGACAAGCCGCCAGCGCTGGCGCTAATGTCTGCCAAGACTTGCCATAGTTGGGCACTAAATTACCGAAAATATGAACCCCGCCAGCGAAATGCACCTTGGGCCCGAACAGGCGATGACGTTGCAGCCGGATCCGATAATTTTCTTCCTTGGCCTCGCCATAATCCCAATAACAATAGGCGACTTCCTTGGGCAATTGGGCCGCTGCCTGCTCATCCAGATCCGCGTCAAGCGCGTAATAGCCCGGTGCCTGCCGGCGATCCAGCGCGCGATAAAGAAAGTCACTCCAAATTTCCGGCGCCAATCCGGCTTGCTCACACAGGTCTACCACTTTGGCAATGTGTTGACTGATCAATTTCTGCTGTGACTGGTAGGGATGGTGCTGCAAATATTGCCCCCGCCCCACGCCGTTCGCCTCGTCCAAACCCAAGTGGACCCGCCGACTACGGAACGTCGCGCGCAATTGCCGCAACCATTGGCTGATCAGTTGATAGGTTTCCGGTTGGTCCACCAGCAACGTTGATTGATCCTCTCGAACCTGATCATAGGCTGGCCATTTCAACAACTGATCCAAATGGGCCAAGGTTTGGATACACGGCACCACTTCAATGCCAAATTGCGCCGCATCATCATCGATCGCCTGGAGTTCCGCCTGCGAATAAGCCCCGCGCAGATACCCTTGATACGGCTGGGTCGCGACCTGATAAGTATCCTCCATATACAGATATAAATGCGTATACCCCATGACCGCTAAATAGCGAACAAATTGCCGCACCGTCTCTAATCGCATCACACCATTTCGAGACAAATCCAGAGAAAACGCCACCTCGGGGAAAAGAACCGGTTCCCGCAGCGCCTGATCGCGCGTCAGATCCAACGCCACCAGTTGGCTGTATAACCGCCCAAAATAAACCAACTTAGGAAGACTGATTCGCGCAAGTTGCCGCTGCGCATCCCACTGTAATACCAGCTCACGTTGATCCGGTTTAAAGTCGACGATCATTTGCCCCGCAGGAATGGCCTGTAAGGTCGCTAAATGATCAGTTAGTTCTGTAAACACCTGCCGCAACTGCGGTTCTTGATTTAAAAGTTCCATGTAACTTCTGCTCCTCACTACTTGATCTGACAACTGCTGGGCGACTGGATCAACACCCCACCCTTTAAAAAAATTCCCAAGACTTTCTCAGCCTTGGGAATCTCCTATTTCACCAAATCATTGCATGGTTTTATTTACGCCAAGCGTCAAATTGTTTTTGCATTTCTTTTTGAACTTTATCGTAGCCGGCAGTCTTCAATTCTGCGTCCATCTTCTTGATGGTTGACGCAGGATCAACAGTACCAGTGTTCAAACTGTCTGAGTACTTGTCCATCACGTTCTGGATATTACTCAATTCAGTCTTAACAGATGAAGAATCAAAGTTAAAGCCTAGGATTGGTGATTGTTTCGCGTTAGCGATCGATTCGTCACGATCCTTGATCATCTCTTCGGTTGTATCGGAAGTTGTGTAAAGAATCTTGTTGTTACCCAAGTTCCAAGCAGGCATCCGTTTGCTGTTATCGAAGTTCTTGGTCAATTTGATGGTTGTATCGCCAGTCTTAGTCCAGTTCTCGCCCTTGATCCCCCAAACTAAGCCGTTCAGGATTTCAGGATTGCTGTTCAATAAGCCTAATGCCTTAACAGCTAATTCCTTGTGCTTAGAGTTGTTACCAACAACCCAGTTAGACATTTGGGCTTGAGAAGTTGTCTTGAAGTCATCAGTGATCGCTGCAACTTCGATTTTGTCGCCACCAGCTGAATTATTTAAGGCTTGGTTGCCATAATCGTAAGGTCCAACTGTTTCTTGACGAGCGAACCAAGTGTTACCTTCCATTGGGTAGTCACGGCTAGCAGAAGCTGCGTCTTGCGCGATATAACCCTTTTGGTAATAGTCATGGATCGTATTCAAGTTCTTCAACATCCGTGGTGAGTCATATTGGTTGACGATCTTCGTGCCGTCGCCTTCCAAGTCAACTGCGAATGGCAAGCCATTACCAGAAACATAGTCAAAGTTTGATTCAACGTGGAAGCCTTTACCCATTGCCAAAGCAACGGTTGACTTCTCGCCAGCATGAACGGCTTTCAAGAGTGGTTCCAAGTCTTGATAAGTCTTAACGTCTTTGATATCGAGATTGTATTTCTCTAAGAAATGTTTGTTGAAGGCAATGTTCGCGTTCGCGTAAACGTTACCTTGAACTGGCATCGCGTATAATTTACCGTCGATCGTATTGCCCTTGATATAAGCGTCATCGAGATCTTTATAAGCCTTGCTCGCGTACTTCGGCAGTAATTTAGTCAAGTCTGTGTAAGCACCCTTTTGTGCGTTGATCGCATAGTTGTCTGCCCGCGCGATATCATAGTCATCGCCTGAAGACACCATAACGGTCATTTTTTGACTGAAATCGCCCCAGCCAATGTAGTTGAATTTCAGCTTAGCGTTGATTTCCTTTTCAAAAACCTTGTTTGCCTTCGCCATCAATTGATCGTAGTTCTTCGGCTTGTCACCAACTTGATACACCGTCAAAGTTGTGACGCCGTCCTTCGTATCACCGGTTGAGCTCTTCTTGTTGCCACACCCAGCCATCAATAATGCCAGACTTGCTACTGATGCTACACCGAGCATCGCCTTTTGCCATTTTTTCATTTCGCTACCTCCCGAGTAGAAATGATTTTTTAAAAAAACGTGTTACCTATTCTTTAACGCCGCCGATCGTTAAGCCCTTAACGAAGTACTTCTGGAAGAATGGATACGTAATGACGATCGGAACAGTTGAGATCACGACCATGGCCATCCGTGTCGCTTCCTTTGGTACAGCTGCTAATGAGCTTGCGTACTGTGAACCCGCGCCAAGATTTTTGGTCAACATTTCAATGTTGGACTGGATCCGCATCAAGTAATACTGTAATGGTACTAAGTTATCATTTTGGATATACAGTAAAGCGTTGAACCAGTCATTCCAGAAACCTAACGCCGCGAATAAACTGATTGTCGCGATCCCAGGAACCGCTAATGGTAAAACAATCTGGAGTAAGATCCGAGTCTCACTAGCGCCATCGATCCGCGCCGCTTCAATAATTGAATCTGAGACTTGGCGCTTGAAGAAGGTCCGCATGACGATCGCGTTGAAAGGACTCATGGCCATTGGTAAAATCAAGGCCCAAATCGTATCGTTCAAGTGCAGTAAGTTCGTCACAACGATATAGTTAGCAACCATCCCTGGCGCGAACAACATCGTGATCAAGCAGAAAATCGTGAAAAAGCGTTTGAATTTGAAATTACTCCGTGAAATTGAATAAGCGTAAGTTGAGGTGATTGTTGTGTTGATAATCGTCCCAAACACGGTGATGAACACAGTTACACCAAGGGAACGAAGTAATTGCGCGCCATTTTGCGCTAAGAATGTGTAGGCCGAAATGCTCCATTCCTTCGGCCATAATTGATAGCCATTGACCGTCAAAGCATTCTCAGAAGTCAATGAGATGATGACAACGAAGAAGAATGGCAGTAAGCATGATAACGCGAACAGGAAAACGATGATATTGAAGACAATATTTGACCCTTTACCGAAGGACCGGACATCAACGGCGCTAATTCTGCTCTTTTTCTTTTTTGGTTCTTGTGGTGTCGCTTCCATTGTTAGTCAGTCCTCCTTTTAAAATAGTGCTGATTCTGGATCAATATGCCGAACCACCGCGTTGGAGACCATCAGTACGACGAACCCAACCGTTGACTGGAACAAACTGGCCGCGCTGGACATCCCTAAGTCACCGGTCGCTTTCAACCCTTTGAAGACATACGTGTCAAAGACCTGCGTCACATTATAAAGCGAGCCCGATTGCATCGGCACATTGTAGAACAACCCGAAGTCGGCGGAGAAGATCCGACCAACCGCAAGGATCGTCATTAAGGTCATCAACGGTATCAATGACGGCAAAGTAATATGCTTGATTTGTTGCCACTTGTTAGCGCCATCGACTTCAGCCGCCTCGAAGTAGGTTGGATCAATGCCCATGACTGTGGCGAAGTAGAGGATACTGTTGTACCCGATCCCTTTCCACGTCCCGATAAACAGCAAGATATATGGCCAATACATCGGCTCAATGTACCAGTTTATTCGTTTACCGCCCGTGGCGACGATCATCGAGTTGATCAACCCTTTGTCAGGGCTCAAGAACGCGTAAACGAAGTAACTAATGATAACCCATGATAAGAAATAAGGTAACAGCATCCAAGTTTGGTAGAGTTTAGTTAAGCGTCCATTTCGTAACATACTCATCACGATCGCGAAGAATACGGAAATGATCAAGTTCAAAGTAATGAACCCAACATTGTAAAGCACGGTATTCCGCGTAATCAACCAAGCGTCATTTGATTTGAAAAGGAACTCGAAGTTTTTCCAACCAACCCAAGGGCTGGTAATTAAGCTATCAATAAACCCATTTGGTGAGAAGTGAAATTCCTTGAAGGCGACCACGTTCGCGAAAACGGGAATGTAGAAGAAGAAGATCATCCACAGCGCCCCAGGTAAACAGAATAAAATGAATGTGCCGTTGTTGCGCAGCATTTTAACAAACTTGTTTGGCCGCTTTTGTTGCGCTAACTTCTCAAGTTGTTGAGTTTCTCGACTCTCGCCCGTTGCTGCTCCTTGATTGACTGACATCATTCAACCCCCTTTCAACTAATTGCAAACCTAGTATAGCGCTTACAGATTTTATTCTTTAGTCATAAACCATGGTTGTTTGTATACAAATTATAGGTTGACCGTTTTTTGTGTATGCCAACTATCCTAACCAATGAGTTGGTATATCGTTTTATATATCAAAAAAGACCATTTACCTGAATAAATGGTCTAGACGATTTGATTTTGACTTGATTTTTTCGGCAACCTGCCTTAGCGCGGGCATTGATCTTAGTCAGATTGCCTAGACGGGGCTAATTATTTTACCGATTTTATGCACGCATTTGAATAATTGGCGTTTTTTAATGGTTCGTGCTCGTCTTTGGATGCTCCACCAGAATCAGTTGGGTCACAGCTCGGCCCTCCGTTTCGAAAACAACAAACTCGTTCTGTTGCTTCAACAAACCAGCAGGAATATAAAGCGTCTGATATGGTCCCTGGTGCCAATACCGGCCCAAATTGAAGCCATTCAAACTCACGCAACCTTTGCCCCAAGCAGAGCAATCTAGGTAAGTATCCCCATCGATCTCCGCCAAAGCTACGGTGAAGTGCGTCAATTGTGGTTGGGCCAACTTTGATCCGACCGTCGGCTTAGCAAAGACCAACCTAGCCAGCATTTCCGGGGTGAAATCAAAGGCAGTCTGGGTCCAACCACTTTGATAATGATTATTGATTTGAACCCCACCAACTAACCCTTTCACCTGAGATGGGGCGCTTAAGGCCGGACCATAGTTGATTCGGCCCAAATTTTCCACCAAAATCCCTAGCCGAATCTGGGCGCCAGTTGCGGCGGAATACGTGATCGACTTTTGTGGATCGTTTTCCGTTTGAACGGCGACGGTTTCACCGTTGATCAGCACTTGAGCGCGATCAGCCAAGCCCACTAATGTCAGTTCATCCGGGTGATGATAATTAATCAGTTCGGTTTGGTAATATAAGTAGCCATAACCACTACCGATCTCGGCCATCGTCAAAGGATACTGACTGGAAATTTGAGCCAGTTGTTGCGTGGCCTGATCAAGATCGAGTGCGCCATCTGGGGCGAACTCACCATAAGCCCGCGCCGCCCGCAATCGCGGCTGCTCCTGTTCGATTCCTGGGATCGTTTGTGCCAATGCTTCTTGCACCGCAAAATATTTGGCCGTCGGATTGCCGGCCTCATCCAATAAAGCGTCATAATCGTAAGAGGTTGTTTGCGGTCGCAGCTGCCCTTGCTCCTGTAGGCAACCATTCATAAAGCCGAAATTAGTGCCGCCACGAAACATATACAAATTGAAGCTGCCCCGTTTGGCTAACGTTGCCACATCAGCGGCAACTTCTTGTGGTGGCCGCTTACTGATGGACTGACCCCATTGATCGAACCAGCCATCCCAATATTCCATACACATCAACGGCCACTTGCGTTGATTACGGGCGAAATACTGCGCCAAATTGTCAAAATTATTAGTGACATCTGCGCCAAAATTGCCAGTGACAAATACATCATCACCAATCAACGAGCCCGAATCTAAAGCCTGATCCCAGGCGCCATCCGCGGTAAACAACGGTACAGTGATTCCTTCGTGTCGCATCAGCTGTAATAATTGCCGCAAGTAAGCATGCTCATTGGCGTAAGAGCCATATTCGTTCTCCACTTGCATCATCAAGATTGGCCCACCTTGATCAATTTGATATGGCTGCAACCGCGGCAGTAATTCGTGGTAATAGCGTTGGACCGCCATTAAATATTGCTGATCGGTCGACCGGACACGCAACTTAGGCTTTGCCAAGAGCCACGCCGGCAGACCGCCAAAATCCCACTCTGCGCAAATATAAGGGCTGGGACGCAAAATCACATAAAGTCCTTGTTCCTGAGCTAAATCAAGGAAGCGAAACAAATCCTTGATCCCCGCGAAGTCAAATCTACCTTCTTGCGGCTCATGAAGGTTCCAGGGCACATAGGTTTCTACAGTGTTACACCCCAAGGCCCGCAAATTGAAAAGATCTTGCGACCACTGGCTAGGGTGGATCCGAAAATAGTGAAGCGCACCAGACCGCAAACGCAGTGGCTGGTCATCTAAATAGAATTGCTCTTTGATTTGGAAACTTGCCATTAAAAAATCTCCTCCAGAGAAAATCGATTTTTTTAATCTAGCGTAACAAACACAACCCGGGGCAAAAGTAACGGGCGGGCTACTTCTTTAAGCATGCTCCGCCCGTCCCTGGTTAACCACCAATACTACACGCTCTTATCCAAATAGGGATGTTTCATAATGAAATGATAAAACGCGCCAATCAACCCAGCGTCGTCTTGATAATGGGCAAAGGTCAGGGTTGTATTCTGGCGAACGATTGGCAGGAGATACCGCCCCAAAGCGCGATCAATCAAAGGTTTCAGATACTTGGCATGGCCCGCGATCTCCCCGCCAATAATAACCAGCTGGGGATTGAGCACATAACAAAGGTTAGCGATGCCTTGACCGAGAACACCTGTCATTTCAACCACAGCTTCGCGACAGATTTCATTGCCGTTCGCGGCAGCGTCAATCACCCGCTGACTGGTCCAGCGCTCGATTGATTCCCCCATTTGTTTGGCCACGCGGCGGCTCAGCACATTGGTCGCGCCCATATCTTGGAATTCGCCACCAGGAAGATTCATGTAGCCGATTTCGCAAGAACTGTTGCTGAAGCCGCGATAGATCTGTTGGTCAACCACTAGGCAGCCACCAATACCTGTGCCTACGGATAAACACAGATTGGGGTTGCCCGCCTCGCCAGCCCCGCTGATCGATTCGGCCAGGCCCATACAGTTGACGTCATTTTCCACTTCCACGGGCACGGCAAATTGACGCTCTAACAAGCGCTTGAAGTTGATTCCTGAATATTGCGGCAACAAGGGGCCGGCGAAAACGATTTCACCGGATTCATGATCAATAATACCCGCCGTCGCGATGGCGATTCCGGACAGGCCGCCGTTTTGCCGCTCTTGCGTAATGATTTGTTTCACCTTTGTTAGAATCTGTTGACCGCCTAAAGCGGCTTCTGTTTTGATTTCTTGGCGCGCCAAGAAAGTCCCATCTAAATTAACAACGCCCCACTTGATCGTCGCGCCACCAATATCAAGCAGAAGGAAGCGCATCGCTTTTTCATCATTATTCATGGCGCCTCCCGCACTTACTCAAAGCGGCCGAACTAGCGGCGCTCCCGGCAAGCGTCACAGCCTGCGTGCGTTGTCTTATCCTGTTTCTCACGCACTCTTCCTTCTTTCCCCAGCCACCATGTTCACTAAATCATTGGCGGCCGTTATATTTGGCGCTCAAGTAGCCGCCTAGTCATTTAGCATTATCTTGACAAAGATCCCTCTGAAAGTCAAAAAACGTTGGCTACACGTCCGGCTCATCAGCAGGGGCTGGTTGCGCTAAACTCTTGGCGATCACGGCGTTGGCCCGGCTCATTTTTTTACGCAGTTCGGCATCTTCCAGCAACATCGCCGAAAGCACATCGATTTGATACAAAATAGCGAGTTGCGAGTTGACAAAACGCGCGTCGCCGACAAAGCGCGAGTTATACCCATCGATGCGCGCGTCTGCCAACTGGGCGATCCCGCTGTTTGACGATCCAGTGAAAACAATGATTTTCGCCTGATTCTTCTTGGCGATCTGTAAAGCATTCCAAACTTCTTGGGTCTCCCCAGAAACCGAGATCCCGATCACCAAATCGGTTTTCCGCAAAACCAGACTATTGGCCAGCATCATATGCGTATCAGAAATAACACTTGCGCTTAATCCCATTTGCAGCAAGCGTTGGCCAAATTCAGCGGCGGTCAAGCCGGAGCTGCCCACGCCATAAAGATAGATCCGTGGCGTCTTGAGAATCAGCTTCAGCGCCCGCTTCAAATCCGCATCCGCGGTCATTCTTTCGGTACTTTTGACCAAGCTGGCGTAGTAATCCTCCACCTCACCTTGGATGCTGTTCTTCTGGACGGCTTTCTGTAGGACTGGATCCGTGCTTGCTTCCGTTTGCGAGCTGACTTTCAATTTCAACTCGGTGAAACTACTCAGCCCCAATTTACTGACAAACCGAATCACAACCGCTGGCGTGGTGTTCGTCGCTTTGGACAACTGAGCCACACTAATATTAGCGATTCGCTGACTTTCTTTCATTAGCAAAAATGTCGCGATCCGCTTCTCCTGATCAGAAAACGTCGCGTATCTTGCTTGGATATTCTCTTTGATATTGACATTGAACATGATTCATCCTACTTATCTCTAGTTCGTTTTTTAAACGTGCGCCACACTCTGTTTGGAAACGTGTTCGCTGACCTAGCTTCTTCCGCTTAGCTACGCCAGGCTTCCTGAAGCGAAGCCCGCTTCCAAAATCCTGGCTAGGCTAATGCTCGGAAGCTGACCAGGTCCGCTCACACTCTTGTTTTGAAACGTGTTCGCTGACCTAGCTTCTTCCGCTTAGCTACGCCAGGCTTCCTGAAGCGAAGCCCGCTTCCAAAATCCTGGCTAGGCTAATGCTCGGAAGCTGACCAGGTCCGCTCACACTCTTGTTTTGAAACGTGCTCACCGACCCAGCTCCATGCGCTTAGCTACGCAATTGTTCTGGAAGCAAGGTGCGGCTTCCAGAACAATTGCTAGGCTAATGCTCAGGATCTACCCGGGTCGGTTCGCACTCTCGTTTAGTATATACCTATTCGAAGGCCAAACTAAACTCCCATTCAAATTCGGTCTCGGCGAAACGATATTTCTCCGCTAGTTCTGGGCCACAACTGTTGGAGCCCACGCCGGCCTGCTTAAAGTCCCAACTTAGAATATTCTCACTTGGCTGGGGTAGTTCAAAAAGATGGGCTGTCTGGGTCAGTGTTTCCGTTCGATATGGTAACAGGCTAAAGGAATTAGGCTGCTGACTGCGCAGCGTTAACGTCCGCTCAGCTTGCTGAAGTTGGACCCAGCGCGTGCCCAAATGACTGCCATTCTCCTGCGGACGTTGGTAGGGTTCGTAGTTCGTCAAGGCTGTTGTTGTGAACTGCCCCAAATGGCTGCTCCAGTGTTTATCAGGATAACTTTCATGCGGGCCATAACCCAAATAAGTCGCCTCCTGGGCCGCGGCAACCAAAGGGAACGTCAAGCCGAAGCGCGGCAAGACTGGTGTGGTTGGATCTCGTTTCACCTTGACTTGTGCGCTCAAGTTGCCGGCTAAGTCCAATTGCCACAGCGTTTGAGCACTCAAAATCCGTTGCCGTGCCGTCGCGGTCAGACCAAAGTTGACCGCCAGCGTGATCGCCGTCGCTGTTTCCGTGACTTGGTAATCATCCAATTTTAACAGGACGCGATCATAACCAGCCTGTTGCCATTCGTGCTTGATGTGACGGTCGTTATCGATCGGCGCCCGCCAAATTTGCCAAGAACTCGCGGCCGCAAGCCAATTCTGATTATGGTTGATCAACTGTTGCCAGCTCAACTGCCGCAAATCGAAAACATAAGTAAAATCAGTACCACTAAAAGTGAGCGTCCGCCCCGCTGTGGTCACTTGGATCGGATCATTGACAGCAAGCTCCGCCACGACCCGCGGCGATGATGCGGGCGACCCTGGATTTAAGAGCGCTTGTTGCAGGGCTTCCTGGCGACAAGGATGCGCGCCCCGTTGACAACCTAGCGTCCACTCCAACGTCACCAAGGCCGCTGTCTCTGGCTGGGACTGGATCGAATACGTCCGCGTTGTTCCCGCAGTCAAATCGCTGAGATCAAGTGATTGCCATGGACCCGGCTGTCCCGCTTCGCTGTAACGATAATAGCCCCGATAGCGCGCGCCGGCAGTTAGAAAGTCCAAACGGTTATGAAGCGTCAATTGATGGCCAGCAACCTTGACCAATTGGATCGGCAAATGGATTGCCTGATATTCTTTCAAGCCAGTGTGTGGCCGGCGATCCGGATAAACCAAGCCATCCATACAGAAATTACCAAAGTTAGGTTCGTCACCGAAATCACCGCCATAACCATAATGCGGCGTGACCGGTGTACTCCCAGGCAGCAACATGGCGTGATCACACCATTCCCAAACAAAGGCACCAATAAAATTGGGATATTTTTGCATCAGGTCATCGTACATCTTCAAGTCGCCTGGGCCGTTCCCCATGGCGTGGGCATATTCGCACAACATAAACGGCATCGTCGCGTGCTCTGCCATAAACGCCTCGATCTGGACTTGCGACCAATACATCACACTGAAAACATCACTAACGCTGGCATAAGCTTCAGGCGCGTGGCAAAGTCCTTCATAATGGCGTAACCGGGTCGGATCTAAAACCTTCGTTCGCGCCAAAGCCGCCGCGAAGTTCACCCCGTAGCCAGATTCATTCCCCATTGACCAGCCAAAGATACAAGCAAAGTTGCGATCGGCCGCGACCATGCGCTCGACCCGATCGACAATGATTCTCTGATAGGCTGGATCAGCGGCCAACAAATCGCCATTGGCGGCGGTGCCATACAACTCGCCAACACCATGACATTCCACATCCGCTTCCGAAAGCACATAGAAGCCCAACTGATCGCACAACTCATAAAATTCAGGCGATTTAGGATAGTGGGAAGTGCGAATCGCATTGAAATGGTGTTGCTTCATTAGTTGCAGATCGCGCCGTTGATCAGCCAAAGTCACCGCCGCGCCGCGAACCGGATGGCTATCATGATGATTGGTACCATACAGCTTGACCGGCTGTCCATTGACCAAGAATCGGCCTTGGTCATCTAAGGCCCATTGACGAAAACCAACCGAGAATTTCAACGTCTCCGCGGCCGTCTGGAGCAATAAAGTATACAGAACCGGCGTTTCGGCGGTCCACAAATGACTGTCCGGCACCGGCACCACCAGATTCTGCTGTTGCCAGACCCCTTCCCGCAACAACGTTTGGTCATGATCGTATAACTGATAGGTCACCGCCGCGCCCACCGAATTTCCCGACCAAGATCGCAAAGTCAACTGCCCCGTCGCCGTTGTGCCGGCGATCGTTTCCGGATCCGGTTCCGCGGTAAAGGCCACATCCGCCAAATGATCTTGCGGCCGCGTCAATAAATAAACATCCCGGAAAATGCCGCTTAAACGGAATTTGTCCTGATCCTCAAAGTAAGTCCCCACCGACCACTTCACTACCAAAACGGTCAGTTCATTGACCCCTTCGTGGACAAAGTCGGTTAGGTCAAATTCCGAATTCGCATGACTAACCTGATCAAAGCCAACGAACTGGTCATTAATCCACAGGTAGAAACAGGTATCCACCCCTTCAAAATTCAGATAATACCGCGTTCCGCCGGAAAATGTCACCGGCGCGATCGTAAACTGCCGGTGGTACAGCCCCACCGGATTCTCATCAGGCACAAATGGCGGATCATAGGGGATGGGATATTCAACGTTAGTATACTGGTGGTGGTCATAGCCTTGATTTTGCCAACAGGAAGGCACGGGGATCTGCGTCTTGAAATCATACTGCCCCGCCGTCCAAAATGAACGAGGCAAATCATTGATCGACGGCAAATACGCAAAATCCCAAGTCCCATTCAAACTAGTGAACCGACTTGAATCCCGCCGATCACCTGCCGTTAACGCCTCTTGCGCATCATTATAAGGAATATAGTAAGCTCGAGCCGGCACCGTGTTAACACCAACACAATCAGGATCCGCTAACCATTTTTTATCAGCACGCAACTTCATTCATCTACTTTCTTCTTCATGTTAGTGAACCGCCTAGAGCGCTTTCACTTGATTATTTGACAGCGTACCATGCTTTCTTCCGCACAACAATGGACTATCTTATTGAAAAGCGGACGAATTACACGCCAATGATTATTCTCAACAAAAAAGCTTGTCATCACGCCGATCATGATTTACGGTATAGGCAAAGATTGAAAATGAGGCGTTGAGAATATGAAAACACACGATTTCCGAAGAAATCGTGTGTTCTTTGCCCATAATTAGCACTAACTGATTGTCATCGATAGCAACACCCATTATCAATTTATTACTGGTTGATTGCTTCATCAATTCTCTTCGAGGCACTAGTGACACCCTCATCGACAGATTTTTTGTTTAGAAGAATACCCTGAAGTTCTTCAACTAAAATATTATTGAGCTCTGAACCATTTTGCTCAACAGTGAATTCTAATCTTTGCCCTGTCTTTGAATAATCCAGCCATGACTTGGTCCACGTGTCAGCCTTTACTTCATCACTTGATAAGGCCGATTTAACTACCGGAGGCATACCATTACTGTTCAAATATTTTAGTGCCTGTTTTTCACTCGTTACGAATTTAATAAACGAGAGCGCTTCTTCTTTGTTCTTAGATTTCTTGAAAACTACTAACAAGTGCCCCCACATCGCCGCTTGAGGATCATCCCCTGAATTTAGAACCGGACGTTCCATCGGCTGGATCGATTCTGCTAACTTGTCTTCAGAGATTCCATTCTGCATCGCAACACCCTTAGCAGATATTGCATCATCGTAGAATGCCAGTTTCCCCTCGGCAAATAATTGTCGTGCATCAAATCGTGTCATGTTCATTTGAATAAAATTGTTTTTTAGTAACTCTTTATACCAATTCATTGCATCTTTTGTTTTACTGCTATCAAGTGTTACCTTGCCGTTCTTTAAAATCTTTCCGCCGAAAGTCCAAAGCCACGGCTGAAAGTCTGTCGCCATCGTTTCTTCTTTTGTCGCAACACCATATGGAATTATATCGGGATCTACCGCTTTGATCTTTGCCATACAGTCTTCAAATTCTGCAATTGTCTTGGGAGGATTATCATAGCCTGCTTTCTTTAAAATTGTCGGATTATACACCATGCCGATAGACGCAACGGACCAAGGAACTCCCAATTGCTTCCCATCTACTTGACCAACTTTTAAAGCAGACCCTTCATATGTTTTTGATAATTCTTTCTTTCCTAATAACGTATTAATATCTTCGAGCAGCCCCATCTTGGCTAATGCACCAAACATATTAATGTCAACTTGTGCAACATCTAGCTGTTCCGATCCTTGGTTTCTAATGATTAGTTGCTGCTGGGTATCCTTCCATGGCCAACCAACCCATTTAACCTTATCTTTGGCTTCACTATTATAGCTATGGATCAAATCATTAATAAATGGCTTTGTGCTTTCCTCTTCGCCAGACCAACCTGCCCAAACAATCTTCGAACTCTCTTTTGAAGTCCCAGCCTCGCTTCCTGATTTTGAGCTACACCCAAAAAGCATGGTAGAAACAACTAATATCATCGTGCCAAGTAATCTTTTCTTCATGACTCAATTCTCTCCTATTCTTTCACTGCGCCTGCCGTTAACCCAGAGATGAAGTACTTCTGCAATAGAATAAAGATTATCGTTACCGGTATTGAAACAACAATTGAAGCAGCCATCATCTCAGCCCAATTGTTATTAAATTCGCCCATATACTTCATGACCAATCCTGGTGCCAGCGTTCTCTTAGCATCCTCGGTAATCAAGGTCAACGAGTACAGTAAATCATTCCAACTCCAAACAAATGAATATATCGCTGTTGAGATCACTCCCGGAACTGCCAATGGGAACATAATTTGGAAGATTATCCTAAACCAACCGGCCCCATCAACTTTAGCCGACTCAATTAGTGAATCTGGCAATTGATCAAAGTAAGCTTTTAGAGTCCACGTCCCGACCGGAAGTACGAAAGCTATATACGAAAGCATTAGCGAAATATAACTGCCATCAAGCCTTAGCTTTTGCATCATCGTATATAATGTCAACAGCAGAATTGCTTGCGGAAATGCCTGAGCCATCATTATTAGTGACATAAGTGACGCCCTACCACGATATCTGAATTTTGAAAAGCTGAAGCCCGCAAACATTGACACAATTGTCGATAAAAAGGAACTTGTAAACGAAACAAACAAACTATTTCTCAAGTAAGTCAAAATCTGACGATCAAACAGGACGTTCTTAAAATTATCGATTGTAAAGCTACTAAAGAATAAATCAACAGTATATGTCTTGCTTGGACTCTTTAAAGCTGTATTGATCATCCAAAATAGTGGGAAAAAAATGAATATTCCAATCACTATAGCAAAAATGGTTATAAAGACTTTAAATCCCCTACTCTTCTCAAACAAAGGCACACCTCCTCGTATTCGTATTGATTAATCTCTTGCCACTTTCTTAGAGTATAGAAAGCTGAATATGCCCAACAGTATCGCCCAAATTGTACCTATAGTTGCTGCAGATCCCATTCGATAACTACTAAAAGCCTCACGATACACTAAAGTGGAAAGCATTGTTGTTGCCCCTGCAGGCCCGCCTGCTGTTAGTACCTGCGGTATATCGAAATGCTGCAGATTTCCAATAATACCTAAAACAAGTGTAATAACCATTATCGGTTTCATGCCGGGAATAACAATTTTTCGCAATACTGTCCAGTTGCTCGCTCCATCCATCCTCGCAGCCTCAATCTGATCAAAGGAAATCGATTGTAAGCCACCCGTCAAGAATGCCATATACCAGGGCAGCATTTGCCAAGTGCGAGCCAAAATAACGACAATCATTGCTGTCTCTGCAGATCCGAGCCAGTTGTATGTGCCACTACCAATGCCAATGTTTTTCAAGAATTCATTAACTATCCCCCGATTTGTATCAAAAATAAAGGCCCACAGAAAACTGATCGAAGCACCTGGGATAATCCAATTGACTAGCGTTGCTCCACGTAAAAATCCTGCTCCTCTGAACTTTAAGTCCAAGAAAATTGCCCAAATAAGTCCGCCAACAAACGGAAGTGCTGTTGCAAAGAAAACGAAAATCAATGTGTTCTTTAAGGCTTGTAAGAAGGTTGGTGACAGAAATATCTTCTTGTAGTTTTGCAGACCCACGAACGAAAATTCGTTTGAGACGAATGACTTATTCGTGAAGCTCAGAAAAATCGAATTGATAAACGGATACAAAATTATCGCACAGAATATCGCAATCGCCGGCAACACCAATATATATCCCACATACTTATCTGTTAATTTCATTCCTCGTCGCATTTCTTCACCCTTCCATAGAGTCTTATTTCATATATCGACATAAATTCACTTCCGTTAGTGTTCATGATTTCAAGCCGAATATTATCAGTCACAACTCTGTTTTCAAGCTTAAAAACACGATGGCGAACATGATTCCCAGTTACGTTTAATAACTCTTGCCAAGACCCGTTCTGGTTGTACAAAATTCGAAAATCTTTGACTATCTCCGGCATTGCTGGGTGTTCGGTATAATGATGGTGTAAATTAATTAAATCCTCGTTCACATCATCATCAAAGGTGAGTCTAATCTCTGATATCGTCACTAATCCGTTTAGCTTGAGTTGTACCCACTCACTTCTATTCCCAAATCGCATAGTCCACATATTAGGTCCACTATATGGTCGGACATATCCGTTAATGATATTTTGTGGTACAAAGGCCTCGGTTTCATCTTCAACATTAAATATAAAATTCTGATTATGAATAAGTTGCGTTGTCCAATGCAGAACCGGTGATTCGCGAGTGAATTTATGCAAGTCAGGATGATTCATTTCTTCAATCGCAATGTTTACATAGCTCAATACACCTGGATACTTTCCACAACCAAGAAGAAGTTCTAGATCTGAATTGGATCTAAAAATAACAAAGGCATTTTTTTCATGTTCAGGACTCCAATTAAATGGGATTCTAATCCAATTTAACTCACCTTTAGAAACCTTAACCTCCTGCTCATCAATCAGCTCTTGAGGAATATAATTCTGTGGCTTTCCTGTTTGCCATAGCTCAACTTTCAAAGTCGTATTTGTTCGAGCTGAAATCGGCACATTAATAGCACTCAGTTTCGGGTTTACCGGGAAGCTTACCGCAACACTTTGATTAAGCTTATATTTCCGATAATTACTGACGTATGTGTTGATTTCCCTTAGATGCCCCGATGATGATACTTCTGCTGTTCTAGCCAAATCATCAGCATCGAGGTTACGATAGCCAATAACCGATGCATCATTGCGTAAAAGCAGTTGCAAATACTGTGGTAAGTAGCGCTGATAAATTTCTCTCGGTGAACATTCTTTTTCAACTGCCAAACTACAAGCTGTGCCGACTGCTTCGCCCATTAATGCGCACGTCCCCATTATTCGAACTCCGCCCAGGGCAACATGGCTCGCACTAACATCTCTTCCGGCCATAAACAGATTAACTATATTTCTCGAGTAAAGCATTCGATAAGGAATGGGATAGATTCCATCTGCAACTGAGTGATATGCCCCACCTGACTCGTTATAAATTCCTCGAGAAGGGTGAAGGTCGATGGACCATCCACCGAAACCAATCGTGTCTGGAAAGAGAGTCTGCTCTTCAATATCGCTTTGCTTTAGCACATAGTCTCCAAGAAGCCGTCGATATTCACGTTTCCCAGGAACCGTTCCCACCCATTCTAAGGTCATGTTGTCAGCATTATATTTACCAGAGTTCTTTATATAATCCCAAAGACCATATATCAGTGAGAGCAGTTCTCCCTTTATTGCCTCGTTGTCGTGAACAACATCAAGCTCTCCACCAAATTCGATCCACCAGTATTTTGCTCCACTATCCTTTTCATGAATGATTCGGTTTTTGGCAATCTCTGTTTGCGCAATATTCTTAGCGAAAGATGGTGGAATAAATTCCACTTTATGATTCTCTTCTTTTGAGTAAAACAGCAGCGAACTTCCCATCAACTTACTATCTGGCTTATTAGGTGCTAATGATTCATTAAATTCCTCTTTTCCCTCCCGTCCTATTCGAAAATCCGCGCCCGCAAGATAGCCAATTACCCCGTCACCTGTACAATCGATAAAGAACGGTGCTTCAAAATCAATACTTTGCTCTGAACCTAAAGTATTCCCTGAAACCTTCTTAATGGATTCGCCCTCCATGAATACTTTTGTTATCTCAGTATTCAAAAATAACTCAATATTTTTTTCGGAAATGACTTTCTCCAAAAGTAGAGCATCCCAGATATACGGGTTCCCATCAATATTCCTATACTGATTTTCAACAAATAGTTCCCCCATAATCCCAGTCTCGCGCGCGTAGCGATTCACACCATGCTTTGTCGCACTTGAGACCCATACTCTGATTTCACTACTGGAATTCCCGCCTAACATCGATCGGTTATGGACTAGCGCAACACTCCTTCCTTGTCGCGCTGCACTAATTGCCGCGCAAATCCCGGCGAGCCCACCTCCGATAACAACCATGTCCTTTTTTTTAATAAACGTTAGCAACTGCCCACACTCCTTATGTGCTATGTTATACTAATTCTATCAACATTGTTTGCGCTTTCATATGGACTGTATTTGTTAATATATATACTTTTTTGTCCTAGGAGGAAAAATATTGTTCGATCCAGAGATTAACCAATACGTATATTGGGAAGGGAAACAACGCTTTCTACTCGAAAAAGACACCGACCCACAATGGATCATTTATTTGATTGAGTACGGCAGTTGTAATTATAAAATTCAAGGTCAATCCGGGACGGCAAGTCGAGGGAGTATTATTATTTGCCCACCTTATGTAGAATTTGAGCGCTGTATCAAAGAAAAACTTACCTTCCATTTCTTCAGATTTTCTTTTCACGGTGACAGCCCCTACATCAATTCACTCCCTGTCACCTTAATCGATAAGCAACGCATCCTGTCAACTGCGGCAATTCTATGTAAATTTCCATATGATACATCTAGCTTTTCAAAAGAATACAGGAAAACCGTTCTTCAAGACTTAATAATGCTAGCAATAATAACCAACTGTAATCCTGCCATCAATCAATTCAATATCCCATACAAAGACCCTTTGATTCGTGATGCAATCAACTTCCTTGGTAAGATATCAAATGATGATGCGATCTCAATTAGTGAAATTGCTGCCCGCCTTTGTATCACACCCAGCTATTTTTCCAGAAAATTCAAAAGTACCACTGGATACACTCCAATCGAATACCGAAATATGGTCAGAGTCCGCCATGCCCAAAAGTTACTTCTCGAAACAAATTGGACATTAGACGATATAGCAGAGAAATGTGGTCTTTCGAATGGTTTCTATTTATCTCGACTATTTTCAAAGTATATTGGTGTGTGCCCACAGAAATACCGCATCTTACATCAAATTTAAGGCGAGACTGGCACCTAATTAATGATTCAACAAAAGAGAGTACCAATACCCATCCGCTGGTATTGATACTCTCTTTTAATTTAAACAAAAGGTTGAAGTGCGAAAACAGATATCACCCGTTGATACGGATAATACCTTGTTTGTCGCGCGGCGCACTTAACCAATCAATTTCAGTCAGAATATTCCAGCCCGTAGGATAACTGGGTTATCTCAATTTCAAATACTCGATGCCATGGAAATGATACTATAAAATCTTGTCCATGGTATAAATTCGGAATTCGTTTAATCGCCTCATCCTTAAGAAATTCCACCGTTTTTTGGGCAATGAACTCCTCTTGTCCAACAAGGTGAGCGGCATCCCCGCCAAAGTTAGGTAATACTTTTCGAACAATTTCCTGTCGAACCAGTGCCTGATATAGCCCATCATCAAGTACCGACCATAACAGCGACGATGTTTGTGTACAGTGGCGGTCAAGCACTGCCTCTCCAATTGTGCTACCCACAGAATTACAATTAGTATTCCATCCACGATATGCCTTTAATGATACTAATGCGTCGGTTTGATCTAACATTTCGAGAAGCTCTAAATCCCCACCATTTGCATACGCACTATCCGCAAGTGCAACAGGCTTGCCTACTCGAAGTAGTTTAGTAATATCAGCCACAAATGCACGACTATTTCGATAAGTATCATACGTGTGATCACGATGAATGATTTGAGCGCTAGCTTCCTGCATGGTTGCCCCTGGCGTATTAACAGCAAGAACCCAATCAGCATCAGTAGAAGTAGTCACAATCTCACAGCCTGCCGCTAAAAGGTGCGCCTCAACACTGATTGATAGAGGCCGATCTTCATATAATGGCACAATCTGTGCGCCAAAGGGGCTGGCATAGAGTACATATACTTTATCTGGTCGCCGCTGAATATCCTGAATCGCCCGAGCTAGCAAAGTATACCCAGCTTCATCGGCGCCTGGATGTACCAATACCCGTTGTTGCAACCGCCGTTGGCGTATTTCGCCGTAAACTTCGTGTTGGTCAACGGCCGTATACCCGTATAAGGCCGAGTCATCCTGTGGAATCATCAGCAGGTCAATAACGTGAGACTCCACAAGTTTAAGATTGGCAAAATTAACTCGTACGTTAAATGCACGGCGTGTTTCATAGTCACTCACTACTTGTTTTGGCAATACTTCTCGAAGTCGCAGGAGCGTGTCGGTTTCCTCAATCGATAGCGTTTCTTGGTTGGCTTTGTCTTTTAGCCAACCAAATTCAAAAATCTGCTGACCATATGTTTGATAGTACTCGGGTTCTTCCTCCGAGCTATTGTATCGTGGCGCACGCATTATCAGATTCTCAACGTAAATCTTAAGTTCCGGGCGTGCCTGTTTGATTGCAATCAAAAAATCCTGATAGTGCTTAATTTCTGCCTGGTCTAAATGGTGAATCCGAGACGGTAGCAAACCGCCATATATTAACGTTTCAGCACTGAGTAAAAGGTAGTCGGCTGTTTGAATCATCTCTTGCAACCAGTGGCGAATAGCAACCACATCTCCGGCGATTTTTTTATTTCCCAAGAACTCTCTTGGCAATACAGTCACTTCAATTTGTTCTAATGACATAGTCCGGCGCCGAACATATTCCAAATTACACGGACGCTCATCAAGCGGCACATAGATAATTTTCTTCACGGCTACTCCTCAATCGCTTGAACAAAGCGCGTAGCAATTTCAAGTGGGCGTGTAATCGCACTACCTACCACCATTGCCACAGGTCCCAGTGCTTGCACTCGTTTGGCCTGCATAGGAGTATGAATCTTGCCTTCTGCAATTACGTCGATTCCAGCATTGACCAAGTCTTGGATAAGCTGAAAATCCGGTCCATCATGTGCCACACTTTCTGCTGTATACCCACTCATTGTTGTACTGACGAAATCAACCCCAGCTTCCCACGCCTGTATACCCTCCTCAAGAGTTGAAATATCCGCCATCAAAAGCTGACTTGGATATTTCTTTTTAATGGCTGCAATGAACGTTTTAATGGACTGCCCGTCGTGTCGCTTACTTAGAGTGCAGTCAAGCGCGATGACTTCGACCTGGGTCGCGACGAGTTCGTCCACCTCTCGCATTGTTGGCGTAATATATTGCGCTTCGGGAGGATAATCCCGTTTTATAATGCCAATCACAGGAAGAGCCACTGCCGCTTTAATTTCTAATATATCACGAACAGAATTGGCCCGAATGGCCGCTGCACCTGCTCGGAATGCAGCTTTAGCAAATAGCGGCATCACCCCACCACGCTCGGCATACATGGGTTCACCAGATAATGCTTGGCAGGAGACAATCAATTTCCCTCGAACTTGCGTCAAAAAATCTACTTTTTTCATGCTATGCTCCTTTATACGATTATGAAGGGCAAAGATTCACGTAGGCCACTTCATGCCCCCACCAGTCCATTATTCATTTACCAGTTGAATCCAAGTGCCAGCACAGCGCCCCAATCACCCCCGCATCATTACCATGTTTTGCTGGCATAAGTGTGAGCGTATCACGTAAATATTCTGGCAACTGCTTTTTCAGTTCATGCTTGAGTCGTGAAACAAACAGAGGATTCTCTGCTACACCACCACCAATAATCAACTGATCCGCCGCAAAAATGCTAAGTATCTGTCTAAAACCTTGGGCCAAGGTTGCAAAGTAAGTAGTCAGAATATTGTGGATAACCGGTTCAGTCGCATGTTCAAATACCAACTGCCCATTCCATTGTATACTTGGCAATGCAATTTGAACTTGATGTACCAGCGCCGTCATCGAAGCTAAATCTTGAAATTTCCCTGTTGGCAAGTTAAGGTAACCAATCTCACCCATCGCACAATTGCGACTACGAATCAGCCGCCCATCTAATGCCATCGCACCGCCTATGCCTGTCCCAATGGTAGCCATAATAACCGCTCCCGGTCTTTGATCAAGTTCGGCCATCAGTGCGCAGTTTACATCGTTCTCAACCGAAATTGGCACCCCAGCTGCAACCGGCCGTAACGATTCAAACAAGTTCATGCCTGTATAACGAGGAATCGTTGGGCCTGCATAGCGAACTATCCCAGTGGCCGAATCAATCTGCCCTGCCGAACAGAGCGCAATTCCGGTCACATCGGCTGTCTCCCGCGACTGCCTAATCAACGAACTCACCTGTTCAAGTAACGCTGGTCCCCCTTTGCTCGCAAGACTGGGAGTTATCCGCCGGTCTACTAAGACGCCCTGCGCACTAATAAGGCCATATTTGATAGCCGTACCACCGATGTCAATGGCCAAATATAGTTTCATACGGCCACCTACTTATGAAGCTCCGGCCAGTAGTCTCCATTGGCTATAATGAATTCATCCAAACACTTCTTGGCCACAGTTGCTGATGGAACTGCTTGATTCAAAGTAAAGGCTTGCAAGGCCTTATAGTAATCCTGCTCAACAAAAGCATCAACTAGCAGTTTCTCCGCTGCGCACTGTGCCTCAATTAATCCCTTATGAAAGTCTGGGATTTTCCCCATAGTGATAGATTCTACACCTGTAGCACCAACATATGCAGGAACTTCAACTACAGCATCCGAGCGAACATTCTCGATAGAACCTTCATTTGGTACAATTAGTAGAAAGCGGTCATGTGAGTCATTCAATATAGAAACGGCCATATCCACAATGTACTGTCCGTGCTTGCTCTTCTCGGCTTTAGGTATTGGCGTCATGGGATTCTCTTGAATTTCCCGAGCCAGCGAGTAAACATCTCTCTCTCGAGAATCCATTACTTCATTTGCTCGTGTATAGTTCTTGTCCGACTTAGCCAATACCTGATCCGAATATAGATAGTATTCAAAGTAGCTGTTCGGAAAATATCCCGGAAAATCGGCAATCATACGGCCCAACATTTTGTAGGTAGCTTGCCAAGATTCATCATCAGCTTGAAACTCATGGAGCTCCAGCCCCTTACCAGAGATTTTCTCAAGGATTTCGGGCAATATATCGCGTTGTAAGGACTTGTCATAAATCTTGCGATACCAACCAAAATGATTCAGCCCATAATACTCAGGGACAAAATCGTCACGATTATAGCCCAGATTTTCAGCCATTGTTTCTTCCAGTGAAATTGTCATATCACAAGCGTTGATGATCTTCGCCTTCGGAAAAGTGCGGCGGATAATTTCCGCCACAATCGACTCAGGGTTGGTATAGTTCAAAATCCAAGCATCCGGAGCATAAGAATAAATCATCTTAACCAGTGGAATAAAAGCTTTCATTGTTCGAAATCCATATGAGAAGCCACCAGCACCACACGTTTCTTGACCTATCGCACCATACTTCAGTGGAATTTTTTCATCTACTTCCCGCATCTTCAACCCGCCTGCACGAATCTGGGAAAATACAAAGTCAACACCAGTGAAAGCTTCTTTTCCATCAGTGGTAACCATCACTTTGATCAAAGCTTTACTTATTTCAATGATCCGTTTGATTAGGCCACCCATTAACTCGACCCGTGACCCATCAATATCGTAGAGACGAATCTCTACTACTGGAAAGCGGTCCAACCCACTTAGCAACGCGTTAACAATTCCCGGAGTAAACGTACTCCCCCCACCTGCAATTGCGACAATCACTGCTTCTTTACTCATGATGTGACCCTCCAATGTTTTTAAAATCGGTAATTTCAAAGTCGCTATTTTTAATCGCGTTAATCACAATAGGATCTTGTAAGAACGCTGCGTCAATTGCCCGAGGTGTCGTGAAGGACGAATTCTGAAAAACAAAATATTCCAAATAGCCAGGATGCGTCATCACTTCAAAAGTATTATATTGTGTAGCTTCCTCCACAAGGTCGTGTACAAACTGATCACGTAATGATTCATAACTATCTGGCGTAATCCTCATCGAGTAATCATCCATAACCATCGTGAATCCACTGGTCACAAAATGTGTTCCACGCACCGAATCATGATTACGAATTGGTACCCTATACTCACTCGCTAACTCTTCCACAATTGGTACAACACTTCCCATTGTATGAATATGCTGGTGAGAATCGAAATGAGTTGGGTAAATACCCGTTGCGATAACCTTTTCGATCTGGCCTTTCAACTCCTGATAGATCTCATCCTCACTCACCGTAAAGTCGCCATGATTGTAAAACGAGATACGCTTAAACTTACCTGTTTCTGGCACAATCAAAGTTGGAACATCAGTCAGCGGTGTACCACAGGTTAGAGTAAGGTGTACTCCTACCCCCAGTGCTGGATTCGCCTTGGCTATCTGAACGGCCTGATTAAAGCCTGGCATGTTAGCCATTAACGTCGTTGACTTCAATAATCCTGCCTTGAAACAATCCAAGATAGCATAGTTAACAGAGTTACAATAACCAAAATCATCTGCGTTAAAAATTATTTTTGTCGTCAAATCTGTCACCTTTCATCCAATACCTAATCATTTTAAGTATCATTTCTCTTTTGTCCACGGTTATCAAGACATTAAACCATGGACCAAACTTATATCCTCATTCTTGATACAAAGAAATTCCTTAAATTTCATAACAAGTATATAACATGTATCTATCGGGCGCAAGCTCTTTTTAAAAAATAACTAGCCTATCTTATAAATGTCTTGTACAATTCAAGTATAAGTTAACAACCATTGGAGGCTCGCAGATGAATCCACGCGTTCCAAAATACCGCTCAATTGCACAGACGCTTGAAAAGCAGATACTAAAGGATGTCTATCAGGACGGGGAACTACTGCCGTCAGAATCTCAATTAATGACTCAGTTTAGTGTGTCACGAATCACGGTTCGCAAGGCAATCGAAATTTTGAAAGAAAAACACTTAGTAGTCAGTGCCCAAGGACTTGGCAATATTGTCAAACGACGCTATGAACACGAACTTAGTGAGGTCAAGGACTTGCACGCAAGCTTTGTTCCCGAAGGCATCGTGAACAAGGTCATCGCTTTTCGCGTCGAAAGACCAAATGATATTGCCCGAAAGAAACTTGCACTCTCTAACGATGACCAGGTATACTACGTAACTCGGCAACGTTTTTTTGAGGAGCGACTGATTATTGTTGAAATCTGTTATTTACCAGTTAAGCTCTTCCCTAACTTATCTTATCAGGCTCTAGAAGATTCTATCTTTGGTTATGTTGAATCTGTTGATCACTACCGCATTGCAGATAGCGATGACGAAATTCTCCCAGATATTGTTCATGATGAGCTTGCGGCTTTACTCGAAGTTCCCGCTGGAACAGCCGTCCTCAAAATTGAATCTACAAACTACTTAAGTGACGGACGGCCCTTTCAGTATTCCATCGCTTACCACCGAAGTGATAACTACCGACTCAAAATTCATATAGACCAATCCCGCTAATCCAAAACCAAGTCCTGATAGGTTCGTTACAGCCAACGAAAGCCCCTCGAGAAATTTCTCGAGGAGCTTTTTGGTTGCCCTGATGCAACCTGATGTCAATCGGAAACTAGATCATGCAACTTCAATGTTATCCTCCTCTTCAAGAAGAAGTTGTTTTTCATAGGCCTTAAAGAACGGATAATAGATAACTATATCAACCGCCAAGACGACAAAGACTAGGATGATGGCACGCATATCCATCGTGGCAAGCGGCAACCCAATGAATGGCGGACATGTCCAAGGTACATTAATAAAAGCTCGGTCTACTAACCCAAAGGCAGTAGCATAGAACCCTAGCAGTGTATTGACAATAGGTGTAATAACAAACGGAATAGCTAACAACGGGTTCAAGATTAACGGTGTTCCGAAAATAATAGGCTCGTTAATTCCAAATAAACAAGGCAATATTCCGATTCTCCCAATTGTTTTAAGCTGTTTTGCTTTGCTAAATAGCATCATAAGCGCAAGCCCTAACGTGGCTCCCGCACCACCCATCACAACAATATAGACAGAAAGCGGTCCGGTCATAACGTAAGGCAGTGGTTTCCCTGCAGCATGTGCGTTAGCATTGGCCACTAAGTTTGATGTGTAGACCAGCGTAGTTAGGCTACCAGTAATTGAACCGCCATGAATTCCCACCAACCAGCAAAGGTGACATACCAACATGACTGGGATGACAAACCAAATGCTATCTGTTCCTTTCAACACTGGGGTTAATCCGTTCATAATGGCCTGTGGCAACGTACTTCCAAAGGCAGATACAACTCCCATGTTAATTAGATGAAATAAGAAAACGTTGACAATCATTGGAATCAACGCGCTAAAAGTAGCACTAACCGCGGGTGGCACCCCATCGGGCATCACGATTCGGATATTATGTTTGAGAAGAACACGGTTGATCTCCACAGATGCAATCCCCACCAACATGGCCGTGAAGAACCCCTTTACCCCAAGATAGGTCATATCTATCCCACCTGATTTATCAAGAACTCCTGCAATCGTAAAGAATGCAACTGTGGAAATAATAGCACTAGATAATGGATCGAGATCCGGATATTTGCTTTGATACTCTTTAGCCATGAAGAATGCAATCGAGAACGCAACAAATACAGCCATGATGCCCATAGTCATATTGTACGGGACCATAATTTGAGAATTGTTCCTTACCGCCCAGTTGTACCAGCCATCCATAAATTTCATAAAGAAGTTGGTCGCATGCATCAACTTCGGATCATACGGTGGAGAGGCTAAAACTAAGCTAATCCCACCAACAATTGTCAGTGGAATAGTCATGATTAAGCCATTACTAATGGCCTTCACATAGCGATTATTCCCGAATTTAACCGCAACCGGTACAAACTAATCTTCGAGAATAGACGTCATTTTATCCATTGTTACCCTTCTTCCTTTGTTCAGTTCATAATGATCATATAACATGTTATATACATATGCAAGCGCTTTTACGAATAATCTATTTTCGTGTCAGCCCTGGCAATTCAGACGGCAGGATCCATATGAACACAACGATTTTTGACAATATTTCATTACCTCCAAAGAACTGTTGAATTAGAGGTCCTTTATTAATGACAAGCAAACAATGGAGGCATTGTTGCCGAAATCTGATATGGTTTAAAATTAGTCAAAAAGGATAGCATTTGTTGGTAATGTCCTGTATAAGAAAGAATCGCACCCCAGTCAAAAATTTGGCGACAAAAAAGAACGAGTTGGTTAAGCATATCCATTGTGCTTAACCAACTCGTCTCCGCCACGCAATTCAGATGATTGTTCTATTACTCCGTAAGTTTACCTACACATCACGCATCAATCGTTCTTCACGTTCCACCATGTCTTTTGCTAGTTCGAAGCGATTCGTAATGAGTCCATCCACATAGGGCAAATGTAACTGTGCTCGCATCTGCTTCGGGTCGTCGACTGACCAAATGCGTTGTGGAATCTGAATATCCGGCAAATATTGGTGTGTGTGCAACGAATCAACAATACCATGGATACGACCCCAATCCGGCAACTCAGGTAATTCAACCAACAATGCGCGCTCCATTTGTGGTGCAATATTATGGATTTCCAATAAGCTGTCTGGATTGAATGAACAATACAAAGTCTGTTGCGCAAGCCCGGCCCGCTCAACCATCCGCTGTGTTTGAGCCTCAATTCCCAGATAGCGATTAAAACTAGTCTTAAACTCGATATCAATCTGAATATCTGTATCAACAAAAACAGCTAAAAATTCTGCTAACGTTGGAATCGGTTCACCATTTGCTAGCCGAAATTCACGCAATTCTTCTAGCGTATAGTCTTTAATCATTCCACGTCCGTTCGTTGTACGGTCAATCCATTCATCGTGCATTATAACTAACTGTTCATCCTTAGTTCGCTGCACATCCGTTTCTGCTCCGTATATTCCATGTGTCGCAACGTATCGAAATCCTTCCAGGCTATTTTCAGGAAACCGTACTGGATATCCTCGATGACCAAAAATTTTGAACGTCAAATTCATTACCTCTTTCATGAATCATACTACAGAAATAATGCAGACTTGGGCAAATCTTTACTTCTCAATCTCCCACCTAACCGTCTTGATCTGATAAGGCGTTAATTCCAAACGATAACGTTCATCAGCGTCGGGTGAAAGTGTCGCTTCTGGCGTTTCGTCCAAGCGTGTTGCTTGGACCGCGCCGTGGGCAAACTGCGGCAACACTTGGATCGTTGTGTTCTGGCCGGTATATTCATGGAGCCGCAAAATCAGAGCGTGTCCGTCTTCGCTTAATTTGATCGCATCAACTTCGACGGCTTCAGATCCGCTAAAGGCAAATAGCGCTTGTTGCGTTTGGATCTCGCCCCGGTTGACTTTCAGACCATTATTGAGCACCATCGCCGTTGGTTCAACCTGCCCACTCACAAAATCGCCTTCGTGTGGTAATAGACTGTAAGTGAAGTGATGCTGACCCTGATCCGCCTCTGTGTCTGGTGAAACACCGGACTTCAATAAGGACAGGGATAAGTTGTTCTCCGTGATATGGTAGCCATATTTGCCATCATTCAAAAGCGCGACCCCATAGTCACGCTGGGACAAGTCGGCCCATTTATGCCCCACTGTTTCAAACTTAGCGGCTTCCCAAGAAGTATTGGCCGTGGTTGGTCGCTTGGCGTTACCATACTGGATATCGTAGGTCGCTTCGTTCGCGCGAACGGCCACGGTAAAATCAGTCCGTAACAAATAATTGTGATCGTGCCAGTCGATTTCGTTTTCGAAATCGATCCGCGGACTATCCGCGTGCAAAATCATTTGTTGCTTGATCGTCGAATGGTGGAAATGGTAAGTGAACATCACCGACTGTAATAGCGGTCCCACTTCGGAGACTTCGATCTGATCCGCCGCTAATGTCCAAGCCTTTTCCGGATAGTCGGCATCAATGTTCCAGTTATCATATTCCGTAGGGCGATCCTCATAGACCGTCAGCCGATTCCCAACACCTGCCGTGGTAATGACCTCACGGCGCGCTTTTTTGTCCCAAAGGCCAATGAGTTGACCCGCCTCGTTCCAAGTGATCCGATAATAATCGTTCTCAACTTGGCGGGCAGCGCTAATCGCAATCACCGTCGCTGTTTGGACTGAAGCCGCCGACCGCGCTACGCCCGATTCGCCCTTAGCCGCGACAAATTTGAAGTTAGTCGTCGCAAACGCCGGAACAGTGACCTGCACAACATAGCCCATCGTTACTTTTTGACTAGAGAGTTTAACGCGATCGGTCGTTTCGAAGACCCCGTCACGTTGCTCCGCCACCTGGATTGTTGTGGTGATTGGCCAAGCATTCACGTTGCTGGCGTGGTAATAATCAGCGTGCGGCTCTAGTTGAGCAGCGACTAATTGCTGCTGTAAGCGCGCGATCGACGCAAATCCTTGTTGATACTCCAACTTATTATCTTGGTAAACTTCGTGGATCGACGAACCCGGCAAAATATCATGGAATTGATTCCGCAGAACCATCTGCCACAACTCTCGAATTTCGGCCTCAGGATAGGCCACCTGTTGGCGCAACAACGCCGTCGCAGCCGCGATTTCCAAATTCCGCAACGCAAACTCCAGCTGCCGATTCTCACGTTTGACTCGAGCCTGTGACGTGTAAGTTCCCCGGTGATATTCCAGATAAAGTTCGCCATTCCAGGTCGCCAATGACTGCCCACTGGCCTTGATATTGGCCCGCAACTGTTTAAAGTAATCGTCGACCCGGGTGTTTTTGATGGAAGGGAGCCCTGGCAATTGATTGATCATCTCAATGTTTTCAATCATTTCCCGTGTTGGTCCGCCACCACCATCGCCGTAGCCATAAGCCAACAGTAGGTCATTGTTGACAAGCTTATCAGCGTAGACGTGATAGGTGCCTAGAACCGTGTGCGGTGTGATTTCGCCGTTGTAGGTGTACATCCAGTTGGAACTGTCGCGAAAATCTGCATTGTCGTCCGTGGTCGTAATGAAATGGGTCAAGACCCGGCTCCCATCCAATCCCTCCCAAACGAAGGTATCATGCGGCATTCGGTTGGTATCATTCCAGCTGATTTTCGTCGTCATGAAATTATCGATGCCAAAACCTAACATGATTTGTGGCAAAGCCCATGAATAGCCGAAAACATCTGGCAACCACAACACCGTTTGTTTAACGCCGAACTCCTGCTTAAAGAACTGCGAGCCATACAGGAATTGACGCGTCAACGCCTCACCCGACGGAATGTTGGCATCCGGTTCCAGCCAGGTGCCCCCATCAGGCTCCCACCGACCTTCAGCAACTCGCTGCTTGATTTGAGTATATAGTTCCGGATAGTCGTGTTTGATAAAATCATAAACCTGTGGCGTGCTGTGGAAGAATTTGTAATCCGGATACTCCTTCATCAAAGCCAGAACCGTTGAAAAGGAACGAGCGGTCTTCTCCCGCGTGTGTTTCAAGCGCCATAACCACGCCACATCAATGTGAGTGTGCCCAATCGCCGCGATCGAGTATGCTTTCTTCTGACCTTGATGTTGATCGATAAAGGCCGCGATCTGCGCTAAGACCTGACCAGCCGTGACACTTAATTCAGCTGTGGTCATCCCGCCCCAATCGAACTGCCGTAACGCGCCATCTAACAAACGTTGATAGTCATACTTCAACGGCTCATCATCAGACAATTCCAAAATCGTTTCATTGATCAGTTTCAAATAACGATAACAATCACGAATCCGCTCATCCAGCACACCGGCCGCAACCTGCTGTAGCCGATAATGCTGGATCTGTTGCGGCCCGCCACCCTCCAAGCCTGTCCACATCAGAACACTGAAAACCAAATCTTGCTTAGCGAATTGCGCGTCTAAATAGATATCGCGATGATTTGAGTCAACGGCCTGCCGCGGTTGCCCACCAATGAAGACCAGTCCTTCAAATCCGGAATTGCCGCCACCACCAGTCCGACCCAAATCCAAATGAATAACATATTTTTGTCGCTCAGCTAATTCAGGTACGACCACCTGGAAACGGAGCCAATAATAGGTGTCCCGTCCAGACCATTCAGACCCCAAAGTCACCGCCTGCCAAGCCGCGTCCACTGGCACTTGCCGATGATCTTCACGTTGATCCTGCCACAGTTGCAAGTCACTCACCGTTGCAAAGTTGCCATAGACCTGCGCCTGCAAATACCCCAGCTGTTGCTTGATCTTCTTTTCTGAGTACATACTCGACCTCCTTAAATTCTGAATCCGTTCTCACAGAGTAACTATAAGCCAACTCCGGTAGACTAACCAGCAAAAAAGCACCAACAGGTGCTTTTTTTCGACGTTTATGCTTGTGATTGCAAAATCTTAGCCAACATTGGCATAAAGACGCCACCAATCACCGACCGATTCTTAAAGGCAACCATCTTAGCGGATTTCGTATCATACCAATCTGAGAACGGCTGACGATCTGGCGTTTCGTTTAGGAAGCGAACCACTGACTGAGTAAATTGATCGAAATCATGCCGCTCTGTTGTCAGTGAAGCAACCCACATTAGCCAATCAACCTTGGTGTAAGTAGCGCGCTTATCCAAAGGTGTGCCGTAATCATTCAATTGTTGCAAATAGCGTTGAATTTCTTTTTGGCTGATTTGAGCGTCAAACAGCCCTAAGCCGAACAGCTTATCCCAAATCAGGTTATACTTCAGTGCCCACGAGTCAGGCTGATCAAACGCCAGCCGAGTATCAGATTGGGACTGAGCGGTTTCGGTCCAGATTGCCGCCATCTTCCGTGCTTGCGTAATCAGCTCATTGGCCTCGTCCTGATGGATTCCCGCCGTTAATAATGCTTTACCAAACATGGCTAACGCAACGATTGCCTTTAATGACAAATTGACATTATGTGCTAAATGCCCAGCGAAATCATCCGTACATAGTTGATTTTCTGGATCCTGACCGTGAGCTACTAGGAACTTCGACCACTGCCACAATTGGTCAAAATGTTGCTCGAGAAAGTCACCAGCTTGAAGCAACTCAACCGCGCTAGCCATGATGATCATATCGCCGCTTTCCTCAATAGGCATTTGATAATCGAAATTATAAAGATCGGCATTGGCTGGATATTGGTAATACTCACCCACCGTATCATACTCGCGGAGCATCGTTCCATCATCAACATCATCTGGCCGATTCATGCCATAAACTTGACCGGTGGCATCTGGGTAGCGGCCAACGTCATGGGGCGCGAAGTCAAACGGCCAAGCCGGCAATTTTGCGAAACGAAAAATAGGTCGCATCATACCCGCCACTAACTCTGGATTAAACGCTAGGAACAAGGGGATAGATGGATAGCTCACATCGACAGTGCCAATACAGCCATTCGAATTGCATTCCTTCGATAAGAAAACAATTTCACCATTCTCATCGCGAATCAGCTTGTGTGCGGCAATCGCCTGACGATAAGCCGTTGCGCAAATCAACTCATAATTGTCCGCGCCCACTGTCGCTGCCAGTTGACCGATCTGTTGATCAATTCGATAGCAATCATTAACGATTGCATCAAACGATTGTAAACGTTTATCCAACAAGGCTGGCATTGAAGGCTCCGCTTGTTTCCAATAAGCATTGGTGGCCTGACCGAAGTAATTGATCGCATGCAGATCATCATAGGCAACCAGCAATTGTGCCTTCTTCTCGCTCGCCGTTGACAAATCAAATTGCGCGCGCAAGCCTTGTTGATTCCACTTCTGATAAGCACTCACCTGACTATCCGCGCTTAAAGTCGTTGCTAGGTAGAGATACCCCCAATCAATATTGATGAGGTCGCCCGACGAATTTAGCGGCGTTTGGCGCGCTTTCCCTAAGAAAACTTCTTGCGTCTGACCAATCTCAAACTGGCGCGTAATCAAACGATTATCCGTCAAGCTTTCATAGGTGATAGCGCCATCAAAGTCAAGCTCAAGATGAACATCATGTGCTTGATGATCTCGTGAACGTACCACGAATGAAAGATAAGTGATGGGTTCAGAAATACTTTGTAGATCTTTCAGATCAAAGTGCTGGGCAAAAGAAACCCCAAGTTCAATCTGACTATTGCTGAAGGTGTACCGCGTTTGAGTAGCTGTGATTTCGGCGGAAACTTGTTCGATTACCGGCAACGACTGGCGATCGCCAAGAAAACGAAATACCGTGCCATCAACCGAAATCGTGCCATTGAGCGGCATCGCCTTACCCGTCCAGCTCACTGTTTGAGCGTCATTAAGGTGATCACTCGGCGACCAAATTGAAAAATATGGATCATGCGTGATCAATGGATAGGATGGAATACGTGAATACATGGTAACACTCCTTTATTGCTGGAAAAACCAGATAATTTTAATACGGTAAATAAATGATTAAGTCAAGCAAATCAGACCAGAATCGAAGTGTCTTTCTCAGCATCGCTTAAGCTATATGGGATTGACGCACTGGAAATGCATCTTGGGTTGGGAACAATTCCTAGCGTATATTTGATCTCAGTGTCTTTCTCAAACAGCGCCTGATTCAGGTATGATTCAACATACGGCTTATTATCTATCAGAATAGAATCGATAAATTGTGCCTGATCATTGTTTCTTTCAGTTAAAATTGTTAACTTTTTGCCGGATGAAAGAGTGATGATTACCCTATCGAATAGTGGCATGCCAATAACATATTGATTGCTTCCAGCAGTAAATGGGTAAAATCCAAGTGAACTAAAGATAAACCACGATGCCATGCTGCCATTATCTTCATCCCCAGGGTATGCCTCCCAGCCACTATTGAATAGTTTAGTCATGATTTGTTTAAGAAGAGGTTGCATGTAGAATGACTTTCCAATAAAGGAATACAGGTATGGTAAATGGAAGCTCGGTTGATTACCAATATTTATTTGGCCAAATTTATTAATTTCCATCTCTGCCATTTCATGTATCACGTGACCATATCCCCCAACATGATACTTAGGATCACTATTAGCTAACTTCACGACGACCTTCTCAAACTCATCCTTTCCCCCATACAAATTAATCAATCCACGAATATCCTGGGGAACTGCAAAAGTTGATTGCCAGGCAGAGCCTTCCGTGTAGTCACCTCCCCATGAATACGGATCAAACCGGCTCCGGAACTTACCATTTCGGTCACGCGCTACCATAAACCCATCTTCGGGTGAGAATAAGTTTCTGTAGTTCATTGCTCGTTGACAATATTTTTGAGCAACCGCTTCTTGATCCAACTTTTTTGCGACGACGTAAATACAATAATCACTATAACTATAATCAAGAGAATTATTCACCGACTCATTCATATCAGAGGGTACATATCCATACCGATTATATTCGTTGCAGAATATTCGTCCTAAAGGTAAACCCTGACTAACATCTTCAGCAGAATGAATCATCGCTTCCAGAAACTCTGGCATAAGATCCAATCGGATATTTTTCTGTGCGGCATCTGCGATAACAGTATCAATTAAATTACCCGGCATGCCACCCCCATCATCTGGAGCTAACCATTTTGGTAAATATCCGCCTTCGCGATACACATTTAGAAATCCTTCAAGTATCTTTTCAAATTCATCTTTCTCAATTAGTGAGAAGAGTGGATAAACCGTGCGTGCTGTATCCCACAACCCGTTATTTGTATATAGATATCCCGGTCTAGTTTGTCCGGAATGCATGTCAAAATGAACCGGTCTATGATCTTTATCAAATTCAAACATCCTTTGCGGATACAGAAACGCTCGATAAAGGCTGTGATAAAATGTGCTGACTCGCTCCTCGCAAGAGTCGTTCACAAGAACTTTATTTAATTTTTGATTCCAACAATCGGTAATATCCTGATAAAGTTCTTCCTCCGACTTCTTAGGGATATTGTTATGGGCATATTCATAGCTAATATATGAGGTCCCTATCCGTAGTTCAATCTCATCCCCCTCAAAAACGAATTGAGTGTGTTCTTCATCAATATCTTGGCGGGTACTAATTTTCGTGCTGACCGAGATCTCAAAGAATAGCTCGAGCGGCGCCTCACTTCGTACGCTGCTTTGTTGCGCTCGTCCCCGTATCACACACTCATCACTCATATCTAATTTACCCGCCGCTGGAAAACTCAAGATTATTCCTTTACCACGGCTGGCCCCTTTCAGGAGCATCGTTCCGCCAAATTCAGATGGTATTACTTTTGTAGTTAATTCGTTAACATCTTGATAAATTGATAACACATTAGGGTGAAACTCTGATTTACGAGAATTGTACGCGACATCCATTAACCCCTGCGTTTCCTGAGTTACCGGCAGGATTCTTAATGAACAAAAATCCCCTTTTGTACCCGCCCACATAGTAGGCTGATGCGTCAGTCTAATTCCACGAAAGTGTTGGCTTTGCGGATCAAACCACCAGTTTCCAGCATCTGTTTCAAGAGAAAAATAGTTCATCGCAAAAGGATATCCGGTAAACGGAAAACTATTTCCTCGTGAAAGCTCAAATCTATTTTGTGTCGCATGACGAGTATCAATCTTTTTAATATCCATTCTGTCTTCCCCTTCTTCTTTTAAAAAGGCCTTTATATAAGCATCAAAGCGGCTACAGGACTCTATACCTCTTTCATGTATGGAATATTAGCTTGCATCTTATCGAATTTCTTTATCATCATATGCATGATTGCGTACATCGGAAATCCTACACCTAAAAAGATAACAAGTAATGGGTTAATGAAGTATAACGTGGCCGCAATTGCAATCACAACAATGCATAAAAGCACTTGAACCGGACAAATAAATAGCAAAAGAAACGGCTGTAGAAAAATCTTAATGCCGTGTAGCTCGAAATGAACATATGTCGGAAAGAAGAAAACGACTGTCATCACGATGATAGCTCTAAACACCTTAATTAGGATTTCCAAGACAAGACTAGTTGTGCCAATCCCGTTCAACAACGCCTCCTCGAATAAGAGCAACAATACTATTCCAGCGAACGGGACAAGCAAAGATAGGCTTTCCTTAAACACCTTGTTGTACTCGATTTTATACTCAACCGAAAGTTTGTCCGAATTGTTGTGGCGAATCTCATTTCTTAGGCAGGAACATAGAGCAAGTGTTGAAGGGATTACGCCAAAGATAACGCCACCTCTTAAAACGTAGATTATCCACAAAACATTGAGCTTCATCATGTAATAAATGCTTTCGATAATTTGGTACATCTTATTGACATTCATGTTATTACCCCTTAATAGCTCCAACTAGAATCCCTTTTTCAAAATACTTTGCTACTACTGGATAAAATAGTAAAACTGGTAAACTTGAAATAATAACAACACTATATTTCAGCGTTAGCTTAATCATCATCAATTCGGCTTGAGCACTACCTTGTAACGTCTGATTTGCCGAATCACCAAATTTCCCCTGAATCAAAATCTCTCGTAAAATCAGCTGGAGTGGGAACTTGGATCGATCCTGTAAATAAATCATGGCATTGAAGTAGTCATTCCAGCGCCCAACCCCATAAAACATCGCCATAACAGCAATAATTGGTGTGGATAATGGTAGAACCACTTTCCACAGAAGTTGCATATCGTTCGCACCATCAATATACGCACTCTCAACCAGTTCATTAGGTATGTTCTGTTGAAAATAAGTGCGCATTAAAATCATATTGTAGACACCAAGCGCTCCAGGAAGAATCATAACCCAAATTGTGTTGATGATTCCTAATTGCTGATTGACTAAATAAGTTGGAATCAATCCACCACTAAAGAACATAGTAACCGTAAAAAATAGTGTGAAGAACCCTTTACCTTTTAGTTCTTTTCTAGATAGGGGGTACGCGCCAAGCGTTGTGACAACTAAATTGATAACCGTCCCCAATGCCGTGTACACGACGGCATTTTTAAAACCGATCAATATATCCTTATCTTTTAATATTTCAGTATAACCACGCCAGTTAAAGCCCCTTGGCCAGAGTAGTAATGGCACTTCATAAATTCTCGTAGGGTCACTGAACGACGCGTTAATAACGAAAATGAGTGGGTAAAGAACAATCAGTGTAAATATGGTTATTAGGACACCATTTACAACATCAAATACTTTATCACCTTTCGTTCTCGTATAGCGCATAGCTGATTGTTTGGCCATTTATCAATACCATCCTTTACCACAAACTTGTTTCTCCGACTTTCTGTGCAAACTTGTTTACAACGAATAGCATAATAAAGTTAATAATATTGTTGAAAAGACCAACGGCCGCAGAAAAGCTATACTCGCCATTGATAATACCAACTTTGTATGTGTATGTTGATAAAACTTCAGAAGTCGATAAGTTCGATGCGTTTTGAAGAAGATAGGTTTTGTCAAATCCCACTGCCATAATCCCACCCGTTGCAAGGATTGCTGAGATCACAATTGTTGGCATTATGGCTGGAATGGTAATATTCTTAATGCATTGCAGTCTAGTCGCACCTTCAAGATATGCTGCCTCATACTGGTCCTGCGGTATTCCCGACATCGCCGCAGTATAAATTAATGTTCCCCAACCAACACCCTGCCATATACCTGACCAAACATACAGATGCGGAAACCAAGCAGGTGATCCTAAGAAATCAATCTGTTTTAGGCCTACCGCACTTAGTAACGTATTAATTGCCCCATTTTGTGTTCCAAAGAAGAAATTAATCATTCCCACGATGACAACAACAGAAATAAAGTTTGGAATATATGAAATTGTCTGCGCCGTAGATTTGAACCATTTTATCCGAATCTCATTGAACATTAGCGCCAAGATAATTGGTAATGGGATTGAAACAAGCAAGCTGTAAATGCTGACCCGTAATGTATTTATCATGACATTTCCAAAGAAATATGAGTGGAAAAATCTCTTAAAATGCTTTAATCCAACCCAGGGACTACCAAGAATACCAAAAGCTGGTGAATAGTCTTTGAATGCAATAACGACCCCATACATTGGCCAATAATTCCAAATCAGTACAAAGATAATCGGCACCGCAAGCATGAGGTAAAGCCACTTATGTTGCTTGAAATATTTCCATCTTGATTTAGTCATCTCAAAATCTCCCGTATTTAGACATCCTACAGAAAACTAAAGCCCGAGGTACTGTTCCACCTCAGGCTTCGTCTAATAGTTAATCGTGGTTAATTCTTTTGATATCGAGCATATTGTGTACGACGAATTTTTAGTAGTCTATCGGCACCAATCTTATTCAACTGCGTTACATAATTATCCCAGTCTGTTGTAAAATTCCATTTACCAGTAACAAATTTAACCCGTGCCTGTTCAACGTAATTTCTCATATCAGTCATAATAGTTGAAATTTCACTTGATTCCTCAGGTGTAGACATGAAATCTGGTAACAACTGTTTTGGCACATCCGCATCAGTGAAATCCGTATATTCAATTGGTTTTTCACCCCAAGCTTCTTCTTTTGTCTTTTGAGGTAATTCAAGATATGGGAAGAAACCAGCATAAACGTTATTCATATATTGATAAGAACCCAGTTGCGCGCCTTTATCGTAATTGAGAATTTTATCAACATAAACCTTTTTCCCATCGACAACATGATAGGTCACGCCTTCTTTACCCAAGAATCCAAACTCAGATCCTTCTTCACTGTAGAAGTAGTCGACCCATTTCAGCAATTCCTTAGGATCCTTTGCATCTTTGGTAATCATGAATGCCGATGTGCCCATAATTGGTGGTTGAGAAACCAGTCCTTTGTCACCGTTCGGTCCCTCAATAATATTGATTGGCGTGTAATTGTCACGAACGGCTTCACCAATCATTTCAGGGCTAACCCATGACCAAAGTCCAACAACATCCTTGGAAGCATCCGCTACCCATTTATCTGAGTCAACGCCCGCAAAAGCTTGCTTGAAAATAAGTTTATTACTATATAAATCATTCTCGTATTTCCAAACATCTTTCATCTTATCTGAATTAACGGTTAATTGTAGCTTGTCATTGTCAAGGTAAATCATATTATCAATGGCAGTACGTCCAGCGGTGTCTAACCCATATGCCGCATCGATAATCTTTTCAAAGCTGTTAGGCAGCTCACCAGAGTTCATATACCAACCCTGTTCATCTGCTTTGCCATTACCGTTTGGATCTTTCGTAACGAACTGTGTCAAGACCTCCTTAAGTTCCTCGGTTGTCTTTGGCACTTCCAGGCCTAACTTATCCAGCCATTTTTGGTTAATGTATAATCTGAATGTTCGACCACCACTCATCGGATCCATCGAAAGATATGGTAGAGAGTAGATATGACCATCCGGTGTTGTCATCGCTTTCTTTACATCCGGATACTTCTTCATAATCTTATTGAGATTTGGCGCATACTTAGGAATTAATTTTTCCAACGGCTGGAAGATTCCTTGAGTACCATATTTTACAACCTCATCGTTTGTCCAAATTGTTTGATAAAAGGCATCTGGTAGTTCTTTTTTAGAAAGAAGTAGATTCTTCTTTTCGCCGAAGTCCTTTACTTCAGTCCAGTCGACTTTGACGCCGGACATTTTTTCATATTCTTTCCACATCCATAAATCCTTACTCTTCGGACGAACATCACTATGATCTTCGGTCAAAATAGTAACTGACTTGCCGTCTTTCTCATCCCCGGATGATTTATTCCCGTTTGAACCACATGCTGACAGAGAAAATAATAGTGCAGATGCTGAAGTTGCTAAAGCTAATGATTTCCACAATTTCTTCATTTCTTGCCCTTCTCCTCTAAAAAATTACACAATCGGCCGATAATGTATTATAATATATATGCAATATGGTATTGCGTGGTTTTATTTCAATACCTCATCGCTTACAATATTGATTATATAGAATAGTCAGCTTTTGTCAACGCTTTCAGTGATATTTTTTTAAATAATTAAATGACATGTATTACATATCATTTATTGAGGAGATCTTTTGATGCAGCTTCCCATGTACATTAATATATATAATGATTTAAAAAAGCAGATAAATAATCAGACTTACAAAATAGGGGATTTCTTGCCTACCGAAAAGGAAATATCAGATACATACGGCGTCAGTCGTATAACTTCTCAAAAGGCAATGAGATTACTATCAGATGACGGAATCATTGAACGCACCCCAGGAATAGGAAGTGTTGTTAAAAAAGCAGTGTTAGCCCAAGAATCACCAAAAATAATTGGTCTAATCTTATCAGGAATAACTGATAGTTATGGTACTATTCTATTAGAGTCACTTGTTCACGAGTGCGAACACTTAGAGTACCAATTAATCGTCCGATTCTCCGGCGAAAGTCAAAGCAAGGAAACACATTTGATAAACGAACTATCAATGATTGGTTGTTCCGGTCTATTAATCGAGCCAGTACAACAGCCTTTCTACAGCGCCACTCTAATTGAAAAAATTTATAACAAGTTTCCCATCATTGTTCTAGACCGGGAGCTTAAAGGATTCGATTCTTATTTTGTTGGCTCCAATCACTATACTGGGGCAATGAAGAGCGCCGATTTCCTAATTGATCACGGTCATTTTAATGTGTTAATCCTTGGATATGAGCACTTAAAAAATACGACACTCGAAACACGAATAGAGGCTTTCAGTGAAGCATATTGGCGGACCAACTCACCAATTTCATCAGACAATATCAGCAGAATAGTTCGAAGTACCTACAAAGATGATTTTACCCGGATAGCAATTGATGTCGATCGAGTGAAGCGCGCTATCACCACGAATAGACCCACTTGCGTCATAGCGCTTGACGCCCATATTGCTGGGATTGCGCAAGAAGCAATCAAACAATTGTGCCTGCTAATTCCTGAAAACATTTCCTTGTTTGCCTTTGATTCAAGTGAATCATCTTTTATCAGTACAAATGCGAGCCATCTTGCACAAAACGAGCCAAGAATCGCTACAGAAAGCGTTGAATTACTGAACGAAATACTCAACCGCCACGAGCCAAAGCTACGAAAAAGATTGATCGAAACGGAAATTGTTGATTCAGGCAGTGTACGAAAAATAAAATAATGAAAGAGGTCTAGCAATGAGTAAGCCGCTATATTTAGAAATATACAAATCCCTGAAGAGTAAGATATTAAATGGCAATTATCCAGCAGGTAGCAAGCTCCCAAACATTGCAACACTAACCGAAGAGTTCTCCGTCAGTAAGATTACCGTTGAGAAATCTATGAAATTATTAGTTGATGATCGACTTATTACACGTCAAAAAGGCCGGGGAAGCTTCGTTAATTCTGACGAAGTAGCCCTAATCAACCAGGAGAATCAAACTAAGCCACAGAAAATCGGTTTTATTTTTACCGACTTTTATCCACACTATGGCATCGACCTAATCAAGTCCATTCTCGACTCCAGCTCCGATCAATACGAAGTGTTATTCGCGCTTACCCATGACCAAGTTGAAAATGAGAAGGCCACGATAAAAAAGTTCGAAAAAGAAAATGTTGATGGCATAATCGTGTTACCTGCTCGGTCAAAGTATCTAAACAGTGAACTCGTTCAACTGGTCATCGACCAGTTTCCTTTGGTCTTCATTGATTTAAGCATCCATCTAGATAAACAGTTTTCAATAAAAACTGATAATCGTGGCGCTGTTAAGGCTGTAATGAGGTATATTCTCGAGAATAATGGCCCCCAAAACATTTCAATAATGTACGGTTCCTCAGACGATATCGTTCAACATGAACGAATTCAGGAAATAAAAGATTTTTGCACGGATCAATCCTTGCGAATCCCAAAAGAGAACTGGATTTCCAATATTTACTCCTCACCACATTCTTTTTCTGATAATGATGTAAGTAATATGGTCCACGTTTTGCAGGCACGACCTAACATACACACAATATTCGCGCTCAATTACGAAGTGGCTGAAACTATCAAATACGCGGCCGAAAAAATCAATCTACGAATTCCCGAAGACTTAAAAATCATTTGTTTTGACGCGCCAAAGACACTATACGGAATACCATTTTTCACACATATCCAGCAGGATGAAACGGAAATGGGAAAGAAAGCTCTAAGCTTACTCACCAAGCTAATTAATCATGAACAAATAGTAAATCCAACAATTACAATTCCAACAAAATTGATCGTGGGCAAGTCTTTTCCCAAGCATATTTAATTCCCCAGGGAGGTAATCCACCATGTCAACCTATTCATGGCGAACCAGCGAGAAAGAAATCTATCCAACTAAGAAGGCGCCTAGTATTGTGACGTTGCCGCGGCAGCGTTTCTTGGCGATCAAGGGGCAAGGTGACCCGAACGATAATGCGGCGTTCAGCGCGGCGATTCAGACGCTGTATACGTTGAGTTACACGATCAAAATGGCGCCGCGAAAAGGGATCGATTTCCCGGGAGCGTTTGATTATGGGGTTTATCCACTGGAGGGTTTCTGGACGTTACCGGCGGATTATCAGGCTGTCGGGTTGGACAAAAGTCAGTTGTTGTACACGATCATGATCAAGCAGCCAGATTTTGTAACCGCCGCTGTCTTTGCCGAGGCGCAGGCGCTGGCAGCCAAGAAGTTGACACCAGCTGAATTGGCTCAGGTGGCTTTGATTGAGCGCGATGAAGGCTTGGTGGGGATGATTTTGCACCAGGGCGCGTTTGATGATGAGCCAGCTAGTTTCGCGCGCTTGGGCGCATTTGTTGAGCAGGCGGGTTATCAGCGCACCAGTAAGGCGCACAAAGAGATTTATTTGTCTGACTTTCGCCGAGTTGCGCCGGAGAAGCGAAAGACCATTCTGCGCGTAAGCCTAGCACCACTTTAAAATAAGCAAAAATCGACCCCGAACTTCACTGATAAAAGTGAAGTTCGGGGTCGATTTGTTATTTTTTATGATCGGGTTTTAGACCAAAGTCAGGGGATCGACATAAGCTTGTTCTAGGCTACTAGCTACGGCGGCAGCGGTAATGTGGCCGCGATAGGTGTTGAGTCCAGAAGCGATCGTCGGGTTAGTTTTGACAGCTTCAGAGATGCCTTGTTGGGCAATCAGTTGCGCGTATGGAATCGTGACGCTGGTCAGCGCATCAGTGGCGGTCTTCGGCACGGCGCCAGGAATGTTGGCGACCGCGTATTGGATCACGTCATGTTTCAAGTAGATTGGGTCGTCGAAGGTGCTGGCATGGTCACTGGTTTCGAAAATGCCGCCTTGATCGATTGGAATATCGACCATGACTGAGCCAGGTTCCATCGCTGCCACCATCTCATCGGTCACTAATTTCGGTGCCTTAGCGCCTGGAATCAAGACCGCGCCAATTACCACGTCCGCGTGTTTGACTGAATGGGCGATATTGGCGGGGTTCGAGAAGAGCGTCTGAATATGACCATCGAACAAATTGTCGATCCGCGCTAAGGTAGCCGGATTGATATCGAGGATCGTCACTTGAGCCCCCAGACCCATGGCGGTTTTGGCCGCGTTCAGACCGACAGTGCCGCCGCCGATCACGGTCACGTGACTCTTGCGCACGCCAGGAACGCCGCTCAGTAACACACCTTTACCACCATACTGTTCTTGCAAAAATTGAGCGCCGATCAAAACGGCCATGCGTCCGGCAACTTCGCTCATAGGATTCAAAGCTGGCAAACCGCCATCCTTGCCTCGCATGGTTTCGTACCCAACTGCGGTAACTTCATTTTCCAATAGCGCTGCGGTCAGTTTAGGATTTGGCGCCAGATGTAAGTAAGTATAAAGAATCAGGCCAGGTCTGAAGAAATGATATTCCTCAGGTAATGGTTCCTTGACCTTGATCACCATATCGCCAGCCCACGCTTCTGTAGCAGTTGCTACAGTCGCGCCAGCGGCTTGATAGTCAGCGTTGGTATAACCAGCGTTGTGTCCCGCATTGGTTTCCACTACGACTTCTTGGCCGGCCTGCACGAGATTTTGCACGCCAGCAGGAGTAATGCCAACTCGGTTTTCGTTATTCTTGATTTCTTTGGGAATTCCAATTCTCATATGAATCACTCCTTGTTGTCCACAATAGCACAAAATATCCCATCTGTGAATTGGACCTTGGTTGGAGATAGATGAAATTATGGCTTTAATCATCATTTTCCCAGCGATTAAACACCCATGCTCCAAACACGACAAAAGTCGGCACTGCCAGGCGATTGGTTTCGCTTCCATAAATGTAGATCTGTTTATTTTTTTAATATTTTCAAAAAAATTATTCAGATAAAAAAATATTTTAATTCCATCCTAGAAGCGACCATAACAAAAAATAAAAACTGTTAATAAGCCAGTTGCCCCCTTTGCTTTTTCGCGTTCGTGCGACTCGAAGTATCCCGATTGCTAAACCCGATGCTGTGGGCAGTCTCAGACCACGCGACCAAGCACGCTTGTCTGGGCCCAACTTGTGGCAAAAAAAGTTTGCCTCCCAGCGTGGGTAGCAAACTTTTTTGACAAACAGCTCAAGCGCGTTCCTATTTATCTTCCACCTGCGACGGTGAGACGCCGTAATATTTCTTGAAGAGCTTGCTGAAATGATAGGCATCCTCGTAGCCCACCGCCGAAGCGATTTCTTTGACGGTGGTATCGGTTTCATTTTTCAACAGCGCATGGGCGTTCTTTAAGCGGATCTGGATCAAGTAGTTGATTGGGCTCATATCCGTGGCCTCTTTGAAAATCCGCGATAAGTAGGCGGGGCTGACATAATTGTCCCGCGCCAGCTGCTCCAAGGTAATATCTTCCGTATAATGGTTCTCCAAAAAGTAGATCACGCTGTCCACCAGGTGATTCTGCTTTTTTTCGGTCTTGGATAAGAAAGGCTTGATGTAATTCTCCTCGCGGATCGTTAAGCCCCGCAGGATATAAACTAGGATCTCGATGATGATCCCCTTGCTGATCAATTGGTAATCCGCGTCTTGTTGGTCGATTTCGCCGACCAATTGCCAAGCTTTGTCAATGATCTTATATTGATACTCACCGATTTCTAGTTGCGATTTCTTCGTGGGGAGGAAATTACGGGGGAGGCCATGGAGGGAAATGTTCTTGATGCCCAAATGAAGTTGGTGGGAATACGTGTCTGGCCGTTGTTGTTCGGCATGTTGCACGCCCGGGTTGAACAGCATGATTTGACCAGCTTGGACATCGACCCAGTGTTCATCGATGAAATAGTGGGCTTGGCCTTCCAGCATGATGCTGATCTCCAGGAAATCGTGACTGTGTAAATTGTAACCACCCGCGACCTTATTCCAGGGATCATAGGCGTAAAGAATCTCAGGATTGAACGTTTTGGCGTCGGCATAACTCATCTGATTGACCCCTTTCAGTTGATATAGGTGTACGTATAACATTGTACATTAATTTGACGAGCATTGACCATTCCAATCTCAAAAAAAACGTTGATAATAGACTCTTGAAGATTGGAGGATTCAAATCTATGAATAATTTTCAATGGATCTGGCAGTATGTCAAAGTTAACCGACGCAAGCTGATCATCGCAACATTCTTGTTCTTGATCAGTACGGCTTTGATTTTAGTCAATCCATATATTATGGGGCAAATCGTCGATCAGGTCATTGACGGCAATAAGGATAGTTTACTCGTGCCGTTCTTGCTGGTCATGATTGGAGCGACGCTGGTGCGGACGATCACCCGCTATCTTTATCAAATCTTATTCGAACAAACCGGCCAGAACACCCTATTCGATTTGCGTCAAGATATGTACAAAAAGTTGCAGGAGTTGGATTTCGACTTCTTTAATCACACTCGTGTTGGTGACATTATGACCCGTATGACTGGGGATACCGACGCGATTCGCCATTTCGTTTCTTGGGTCAGCTACCAAGTTTTGGAATGCATCTTCTACTTTGTGGTTTCGATCGTTATTATGGGCACGATCAACTGGAAACTGACCCTGGCTTTAGTGGCGGTCACCCCAGTGATCTATTTTCTGACTCAGGCCATGGCGCGGGCGCAACATCCGGTCTTCTTCCAAATCCGGCAGAGTTTCTCGCGGCTAAATTCCATGGTGGAAGAGAACATCAGTGGTAATCGTGTCGTTAAGGCTTTTGTGCGTGAGGATTTCGAAATCGAGAAATTCAACGAGCATAACGAAGATTACAAGAAACGCAACATGGACGCCGCTAACGTTTCCAAACGTTTCTTGCCTTGGCAAGATGGAGTGGCCAACAGTTTAAGCGTCATCGCGCTGGTTTTCGGCGGTTATTTGGTGATCAAGGGTGAAATGACGCTGGGTGACCTGGTCGTCTTCAACGGCTACTTATGGATGCTCAATCAGCCCATGCGGATGAGTGGCTGGCTGATCAACGATGTGGAGCGCTTCTTGGCTTCTTGCGTCAAGATTCGGCAAATGCTGGCGGCCAAACCCAAGATTGAAGTTCGCAATGCCAAGAACCAAGTCCGGGTCCAAGGCAAGGTTGAATTTGACCACGTCAGCTTCCATTTCGCTGACGACCCAGAACACCATGTTTTGACCGACATCAATTTCACCGCGCAACCAGGTGAAACAGTCGGCATCATTGGTGAGACCGGCTCTGGCAAAACCACGCTAGTCAACTTGATCGGGCGTTTCTACGATCCGACGAGCGGCACAGTAGCGATTGATGATCGCAACGCCAAGGATTATCCGATCCGCGAATTGCGGGACAATATTTCTATGGTCATGCAGGATGTGTTCCTCTTCTCAAACACGATCGCGGACAATATTTCCTTCGGTCGGCCGCACTTAGACGAACAGTACGTGCAGTCAGTGGCGCGGATCGCGGACGCTGATAATTTTATCGCGAAGATGCCTGAAGGTTATGAAACCGTCGTTGGCGAGCGGGGCGTCGGTTTATCTGGCGGTCAGAAACAGCGGATCTCCCTGGCTCGTGCCTTGGCCAAGGACCCGTCGATCCTGATCCTGGACGATACGACTTCGGCCGTTGATATGGAGACCGAAACCAAGATCCAACAGGAATTAGGTAAGATGACCACCAAGAAGACCACCTTCATCATCGCCAACCGGATCTCATCTGTCCGCGACGCCGATCAGATTCTCTTAATGGAGAAAGGCCGTGTGGTTGAACACGGCACCCATGATGAACTGATGGCGCTACACGGCAAATACTATGAAGTTTTCCAGAAACAACTGGGCTTAGAAAAGGGGGAGCAAGTTGGCAACACGAAATAAATCAAACGTCGATGAAGAACTGACGAAACAGTTCAATTGGCATGATTACAAAAGACTAGCTCACTATTTAAAACCTTATATGACCAAGATCTACCTGATTTTGATCGTGATCATTCTCGCCAATGTCGCCGGGATGTTAGGACCATATTTCACTAAAATCACCATTGATACGATCATCCCCAATAAGGATTATCGCCAATTATGGCTGATCGGCGGCCTCTTTACCGCCTCACTGTTCTTCATTGGCTGGTGTCTGCGCTACCGGATCTACCACATCACCGAATTAGGCCAAGATGTCTTGAAAGATATGCGTTTGGATATTTTCCAGCATTTACAACGCCTGTCCTTCTCCTACTTCGATAATCGGCCCCACGGCAAAATCTTGATTCGGGTGGTCAATTACATCAACACCTTGAGTGATCTGCTGTCGAACGGTTTGGTCAACTTGATTTCCGATGTTTTCAACGTGATCATCACCTTGATCTTCATGTTCGCCATCAACGCGCGTCTGACTTGGTACAGCTTGATCTTGATCCCGGTTTTGGTGATCATGGTCTGGTTTATCCAAGATCGGCAACGGAAAGCCTACCAGATCCTCAGTAACAAGCAGTCCAACTTGAACGCATATATCCACGAAAGTATTTCCGGGATCAAAGTGACCCAATCTTTCGCTCGGGAGAAGGAAAACTTCCGCATCTTCAACGAGGATAACGAAGCCTACCGGACCTCTTGGATGCACGCGGTCAAGATCCAGTTCCTGCTCTGGCCCGGCGTGCAAAATATCGCCGTTTTGACCATGAGCCTGATCTACTTCGTCGGGATCCGCAATATCGGCGTTGACGTTAGTACCGGGACGCTGATCGCCTTCATCGGTTATATCAACAACTTCTGGAACCCCGTCATCAATATTGGGAACTTCTATAACTCGCTGATCACCGCCACCGCCTACTTGGAACGGATCTTCGAAACCCTAGATGAAAAGCCAGAGATCGAAGACCAATCTCAAGCGAAGAACCTGCCTCAGATCCAAGGTCATGTCACTTTCGATCATGTTTACTTCCGCTATGAACCTGGGAAGAATATCCTGACCGACGTGAATTTCCACGTGGACCAAGGTCAATCCGTCGCCTTAGTCGGTCCGACCGGCGCTGGTAAAACCACGATCATCAACCTGTTGAGTCGCTTCTACGATGTCAACGAGGGCGATGTTAAGATCGATGATCATGACGTGCGCGATGTCACCCTGTCCTCGCTCCGGAAACAAATGGGCGTCATGTTGCAAGACACTTTTATTTTCTCCGGCACGATCATGGATAACATCCGTTACGGCAAGCTGGACGCTACCGACGAAGAAGTCGTCGCCGCCGCCAAAATCGTCCGCGCTGACGATTTCATCAGCGAATTGAAAGACGGCTACCAAACTAAAGTCGAAGAACGCGGGAGCACCCTTTCTGCCGGTCAACGACAACTGGTCGCCTTCGCCCGCGTCTTACTGGCTGATCCGCGGATCCTGATCCTGGATGAAGCCACTTCAAGCATTGACACCAAGACAGAAGAATTATTACAATCTGGCTTGCTGGCCCTACTGAAAGGTCGCACTTCCTTCATCATCGCCCACCGCTTATCCACGATCAAAAACTGCGACCAGATTTTCTACATTGATGGTGGCCAGATCATGGAACACGGCACGCACGATGAACTGATGCACCAACACGGACTTTATTACCAACTTTACCAATCACAATACGAAATGCTGAAACTGGAGCCCTTAGAGGCCTAAAGTTCCATCGCCCCTGCCTGAATTTTTTGGGCAGGGGCTTTTTTGCCAGAGTGCTCCGCGAGGATGGGTGGCTGTGAGCATTAATTTATCTACTTGACTAGGCTGCGCAGCAGATTGGGCAAGTAGATGCTTTAAGGCGCAGCGGTCTGCACCTCGCAGCACGTCTCTATCTTGCCCGCGGCTTGCGCTGCGAGAATCGGGATGAGCTCGCTGTGGGCGTCACTTTGAGCTTCGCAAAACCCACGCGAATCTCAAAGCTGAGCCTTGTCCTAAGTGGCGGAGCCGCCAAAAACGCGTTCCACACAACTGCTTTCTGCGCCGATACGCAATTTCACTGGATTGATTGCATCAATCCAGTGAAATCGCTAGTCGTGCTCAAAAGCAACCCGTTGTGTTCCACGCTATCATTTAATTTCACGGCGATCTCACCCCGATTCTCTCCGCTCCAGCCGCTCATGGTATCTTATTCATTGAAGCTCTCACGCTGACTAGCAAGCTGTGTCCAATTGATTCGACGCCACGTTATTGACGGCCGTGGTTAGTGATCCGCAACTCGATATTGGTGCCCCCGGGAAAGCTTAGCCGAGCTGAGCTACTAAATTTGGTTCTTGCTGCATCAACTTTATTACTTGACATTGCTGTATCATCCCCGAGTGGATCATTGTTTGACAGCTGCCTAGCGTAGTTAAGTGGCACAAGCTGGGGGTGGCGAACACGTTTCAAAAAAGCTGAAAGCGGCCAACGCCACTTTCAGCTTTTTTGCGCTATTAATCAGATAGTTAATCCGTCATAATCCTCAGTAAAAATCGAAAATATCCTTAACCGCTGCCAAAGCTTTGAGACGTAACACTTTGCTAACGTGATCGACAACCTCACCATTACGAGCAGCATAATCATACCCCAACATATTGCTGGTAATCGCAAAACCATTGATTTTAACACCTTTGACACTCAACGCAGCTGGGAACCCTTTAGGAATCTTAGAGGTTATCGGAAAGCCAACCACCATTCCTGTGCGTTCATTATAAACGGTTGAACTAACGACTAGCATCGGTCGACGAATGTTATTATTTTGGGGATGATGACCACCATATTCATGCCCAGCATGCGGCTCGGCATCAATCCAAATCAAATCACCCTGCTTCGGAAAAATCAATTCACCAGACATTCTCTTTACCCACTAATCCAGCATTATCACCAAGATCAAGCTCTGAAATTGCTTTCCTAAAATCATAATCAGGGTGGTCCTGATAGATATTCTTGTGTGCTGGAACAAACGAAATAATCCCGTTCTCGTCCAGCACAGCTTCATACTCAGTATTCTCGGAGACCTTAAAACTGGCCGGTATCGTAATCATCATGGAGTTCCCCTGAATACGCGCTTTGACAGTCATCCTTATCACCTCTTCGATGTAATTATATCAGTAATTACCTCTATCGACAACAAATACATTTATGGAAAGACTGGCAAACGTGCGCAGCGCACCGGGTCGACTTCGAGCATTAACCTAGCCAGGATTTTGGAGGCTGGTCTTTGCCTCCAGAATAGTTGCGTTGCTAAGCGGAAGGAGCTAGGTCGGTGAGCACGTTTCAAATCCAGAGTGCGGAGAGGTGCGGTTAGACCGTGATCATTAATTTATCTACTTGACTAAGTTGCGCAGCAGATTGGGCAAGTAGATACTTTAAGGCGCAGCGGTCTGCACCTCGCAGCACGTCTCTATCTTGTCCGCGGCTTGCGCTGCGAGAATCGGGGTGAGCTCGCTGTGGGCGTCACTTTGAGCTTCGCAAAGCCCACGCGAATCTCAAAGCGGAGCATTGTCCTAAGTGGCGGAGCCGCCAAAAACGCGTTCCTCACAACTGCTTTCTGCGCCGATACGCAATTTCACTGGATTGATTGCATCAATCCAGTGAAATCGCTAGTCGTGCTCAAAAGCAATCCGTTGTGTTCCACGCTATCATTTAATTTCACGGCGATCTCACCCCGATTCTCTCCGCTCCAGCCGCTCATGGTATCTTATTCATTGAAGCTCTCACGCCGACTAGCAAGCTGTGTCCAATTGATTCGACGCCACGTTATTGACGGCTGTGGTTAGTGGTCCGCAACTCGATATTGGTGACCCCGGGAAGGCTTAGCCGAGCTGCTAAATTGGGTTCTTACTGTATCAACTTTTTTGCTTGACATTGCCATCTCATCCCCAAAAGGAATATGCTGTGCCCCCTCAGCGGGAAGCCGTTTCAACAGCGCCCCTGCCGCCCAATCAAAATAAAACACTTATCCTAATTGTAATCAATAGTCGCTCAGATCAAATCGTGCTAGAATAAAAGCAAGATCAATAATGACAAAGTGTCACGGTCAGACGTGTTGATCGAGGAGGAATTGGCATGTGTACAAGTATTAGTTATATCGCAGAGAATCAACATATTTTCTTGGGTCGGACCATGGATTTCGGCCCCGAATTGAAAGGTCGGCCAGTGGTCACCCCACGGAATTATGAATGGACTTCCCAATTAGGCGAACATTTTCATTTCGATTATGGTTTTATTGGTATCGGACGTAAACTTGGCGATTATCTAGTCGCTGACGGCGTCAATGAGAAGGGTCTGGCAATGGCCGAACTTTACTTCGCCGGTGAAGCTGAATACGCCCAGCCTATGTCCGGAAAAGCCGGCCAATTGGCGCCGCATGAATTCATCATGTGGGTTTTAGGTAAAATGGCGAGCATCGCCGATGTTCGCGCATCGATCGATCAAATCAGCTTGGTGGACGCGCCCAGCGCACTTTTGAAAGTGACCTCGCCACTGCACTTTATTCTCAGTGACTTGAGCGGCGCCACCGTGGTGATCGAAACCAAGGACCAAAGCTTGCAGATCATTGATGATCCTATTAAAGTCATGGCCAACAGTCCTGATTTCAATTGGCACCTGACGAACCTCCGCAATTACTTACCGCTGAATCCCCATAGCGCTCCTAATCGTGAGATCAACGGTTACAAGCTAAACGCTTTCGGCCCTGGCTCTGGCACGTTCGGGCTACCTGGCGGTTACACCTCGCCTGAGCGCTTCGTTCGCGCCAGCTATCTGCTCAGCAACATCGAAGCCGCCGACACTACCGAGAAGAATGTGGTCAACCTCTTCCGGATTCTAGACAATGTCACGATTCCTCGCGGCGTGAAAATCAAAGATGACGGCAGCGTCGATTACACGCAATATCGTTCCCTCGTTGACCTGACCACCCAAACGCTCTACTTCCAGCCTTACGACTCCCTACAACTCTATGAGGCGCACTTGACCGAGGATCTGTTGAACAAGTCCGAAGTTACTGAATTGCCTGTGGGTGATGGACTAGGCGCCACGGAATTGAATTGATAAAAAACTCGATTCAACACATGTCATGATTTTCTGGAATTAGTTCCACTCAGTAATTTCCAGAGACCACAATACAGGTGTGAATCGAGTTTTTTTATTTCATTTGGAACTTTGTGCAATAAATAGTGGTTCGTACAGCATCCCGAAAAGAAAGTCATCACAATGATTTCGGAGAATGTTAATCTGATCGAAAAGTGATTGCTCTTGGTTCAGCAATGCCCACAACTGTTCTTTTTGCGTCGTCCCAGTCCACGAATTCTTCATTCTTTTCTTTATTTCAGGTAACATATCAGCGTTCTTTGCCATACTAAAGCCGGAAATGTCTAGTGTCTCACCCGGAATAATCTTAAGCTTGTAGTTCAATCCCGAATCAGCCTTCACAGCATGAAAACAAAGAATATGACTCCGCTCCTTAGCAAAAGTCGAGGAGTCAGTAGCTACAGCCAACTCCACTTTCCCCTCTGCCCAGTTCACGGTTAGAGTTGATCTACTTCGTTGATCTTTTTGATCCTCGATCAATGTAAAAATGTTATTCTTTCCGGGAAAGATATGCCATTCCACAGTTTCAGGCAATTCCACGCCAAATTCATTGTCTGGATGCGCGGCCAGTGGAATGATTGCTCCCGCCTTTGCGAAAACGAGTGTCTCATCAATTCTTCGGTACATCTCCACTCTTGTATTGCCTGAATACTTCCAATCTTTATAAAAGTCAAACCAAGTACCCTCAGGCAACCAAACACTCGTCTTTGCATAACGATAAGACCGATCAATTGCCGATGTCGTCGGCGCGACCATTACCTGATTTCCAAATAAGTATTCATTGGGACTATGATAGGCTTCCTCTTTATCTGGGTTTAGATAGTACAACGGCAATACTAACGGGATTCCCTTTTCATGACTGCGAACATCCATTGTATACAGATAAGGCACCCAGCGATGTCGCTCCTGAAGAATTCTTATGGCGTACTGACGATATGGCGCTTCCATGTTCCAAGGTTCTTTATTGACAAAATCACTGGATGTTCCATGTAACCGATTAATTGGGCTGAAAACACCAAATTGTAGCCAGCGAATCAATAATTCTTCGTCATGAATCCCTCCCATATGACCACCAATATCATGACTCCACCAATTGTATCCGATATTGGAAGCTGTTGCCGTAAAATATGGTTGGAAGTTTAGCGATTTCCAACTAATTACTGTATCCCCAGAGAACCCCAATGGATAACGATGGCTCCCAGGTCCAGCATAGCGCGAAAGAATCAGACCCAGTCCTTTTCTCTGGCTGTCTCGATAATGATAGTAGTTCAACAACCAAAGCGGATCTAGTCCTTCAATTCGAGAGAGCCCACCTTGCTGCCAGTCGATCCACCAAAGATCAACGCCCTGGTCCTCCAATGGGTGATGCACATCATCAAAATATGTTTTAACGAATTTATCATTCGTTAAATCAAATTTTGCTGTTTCTTCAGCGCCCTCGTCCAAACCAAGTTTCCGTGCGACTTGATGATATGCTTCCTCGAAGCCCCTTATTCCCGAGGCCGGATGAACATTTAAGGCTGTCTTGAGCCGTAGTTGATGTAACTGACTAAGAAATCTTGGCGGATCAGCAAAGAGTTTGCGATTCCAAGTATACCCCGTCCAACCATTTCCATACTTCTTAGGAATATCTACCAAGTGCCAATCCATATCCAGCACGGCTACTGAAAGCGGGATTTTTTCTTTACGAAATTTCTCCATCAGCTCAAGATAACTATCCGAAGTGTATGGCCAAAATCTACTCCACCAGTTTCCTAGAGCATACCGCGGAATCAACGGCGGATTCCCCGTGAGGTGATAAAAATCAACAATTGCATGGCAGTAATCATCCTGATAGCCGAAGTAGTATAGATCAATTGCTCCTCGTTCACGCGGCGTTAGCCTGATCTGTTGATCATCCATATCCACCGTCGAAACTTCAAATGACGTGGAATCATCCAGAATGCTATACCCATGCCTAGAAACAATTCCCTCGTCCAAAGTAACCGCACCATCTGCACCATCTAGGGTTCGTGCTGTTCCTTTCAACGTGTCCAAATCACGATCACCAAAATGCCAGACTCGATCAAAATAGGAAAACTCTTTATTCAGTTCAACGGATAGCCCTTGAGCTGAAAAAGGCCTCTTATCATAATACAAGTGGACCTTATCCGTTATGATTTCTAGCAGATCGGGTCGATCGATCCAGCGATAATTTAGCTTTGGAAAATTCCGATTAGTGACAACTTGCGTGGCAGCGTCAGTAAATCGACCTGAAGGCGAATACTCCATTCTAATCAACGACGATGTGAGTACTGTGAAACGATAGTGTTTTCCCTTAATCTGCATGTCTTGATCACTCATCCTTGTTTGCCTCTAGGCTTTCTTCATATGCGGCGTGTTGATTGCAGACCTGACGAATTAGTTGTAAATCAAACTTAGGCTGACGCGAGAAGGTAAAGAGTCCGTTCTTCTCCTGCTCAATGTCATAGAGCTGCGTGTAACAAAAACCAATAATTCCCGGATTATTAAGAAGCGGCACCATCAAATCTCGAAACAGCTTGATGAACAATTCTTTACTTTCAGGTTGATTACCATAACCCCACCCTTGACTTCCCACATTCCAAGGGATACCGCCATATTCACTGACAAATACCGGTAGGTCGCACACGTTGATTTCTCGCGCTATTTGCGGATCATATAAGACTCTCTGATCTAATTTTTGATAGTGTTTAGCAAATGTTTGCGGATCTGCTGCATAATCATGTGTATCATAAACATCTGTCCTCTCAGTATGAACAAATCCGCTCACATCAATGCATGGCCGCGTGACATCAAACTGTTTAGTAATTTGATAAACAAATCGTGTAAGCTCCGGGCGTGGGCTCCGACCGCGATATGGAGATGTTTCATTCAGCGGACACCACCCAATAATTGCCGGATGATTGATATCACGATTCATGATTTCTAACCATTCTGGCAAGAAATGCTCTAAGGCTGCAGGACTACTATAATCTAGCCCCCACGATGCCTGCTCTGCCCAAACTATATATCCCAGACGATCACAATGGTATAGAAAACGGGGTTCAAATGCCTTTTGGTGCAAACGTGCACCGTTAAAGCCACAAGCCAAGCTTAATTCAATGTCTCTACTTAATTCTTGCTCAGTCGCTGCCGTATAAAGCCCTTCAGGATAATATCCCTGGTCCAATACCAATCGTTGAAAAATTGGCCGGCCATTCATCAAAAACCGTTCTCCCGAAAGACTGACTTCCCGCATCCCGAAATAACTATAAATTTCATCTTGACCAAGTTTAAGGTGGACGTCGTATAGCCGACCGTGGCCAACTTCCCAAAGATGTAATTCATCAAGTGAAACTTCAAAGACAGCAGTTGTTCCACTGATATCTATAACACGTTCTCCACATAGCCGACCCTGATAAAAGATTTCACAGTCAAGGTGGCTACAAGTCCCAACAGTTGCGACTTCAATGCCGACGCTCTGTGCGCTAATATTTGGTGTGAATTTAACTGATTTGACATAATCTTCTGGAACAAACTCAATCCACACCGTCTGCCAAATTCCGGTCACGCGAGAGTATGCGGTGCCCTCCGAAGCATATGTTCTGCTTTGCTTACCACAGGGCTGACGACCACTACGAGGTTCATTTATCGCCCAAATATGAATATCATTTTCTCCTGCCTTAACAAAGGTTGTAATATCTAAAGAGAACGATGAATATCCGCCAAGATGATCACCACATTTTTCACCATTGACCCAAATTTGCGCACGATAATTGATTGCGCCAAAATGAATAAACACCTTCTCTTTCAATTGATCCGCATTAATCGAAAAACAGCGGTGATACCAAACCGAAGACATAAAATCAAGATAATGAACCCCACTAAGTTCACTCTCTGGACAAAATGGTACGTTTATCTTTTGTTTCCAACTCTTTCGTTCAAAAAAGCGCCTTGTTTCTCCACTCTTCCCAAAATCGAAAGAAAAATCCCATGATCCATTTAAATTCATCCAATTCTTACGTTCAAATTGCGGATCAGGAAACTCTTGGCGCATCATCAAATTGTTTGCCACCATTTATTCACTCCATCATTTATTGGGATGAACAACCCCCACTGTCCGTTCAAGATTTTTAGCATATCGTTTATCTCGCAACAGGTACGTCGAAAGAACATCAATCAAATACATCAATGAAAATTGTGAATTGATAAAAGACTCATGATTTAGGAACAACGCATTATATACAAGTACTGTGACATCACTTGTTTTTGTTAGTTCGCTGGATTCAAAGCTTGTAAAGGCAATAATCTTTGCTTGCTGCTTTTTTGCCAACTTTGTCGCCTCCACAACCTCAGTTGTATTGCCTGAAATTGAGATCGAGATAACGACATCCTTAGCAGTCACCAGGGAAGAATAGATCTTCATAGTATGAGAATCCGTACAAGCAAATGCGGTCAGTCCCATTCTGCCTAGTCTAAACTCCAATTCTCGTGCTGTTAACCCTGAACTTCCTATTCCCATAATAAAGATTCGATGTGCCGTTTTAATTTTACGAATAACTTCTTGGATTATTGTTTCATCAAAAATCTGAATGCTGCTAATAATGACCTGTTCATAAAAATTATTAATTGCATCTAAAGTGTTGTCATCAGGCATTGCCGGTTTAGCGGGTTCGTTAGCCGTCGTCGCAATCGTCAACTTCATCTTTAAGTCTGCATAACTCGTGCAATTGACCTTGTGACAGAAACGCGTCACAGTCGCAATAGAGGTATCGGTTTTGTCGGCTAATTCTTTGATGCTCATATTTCTAACGTTATAAGCATTGTTCATTACAAAAAGCGCAACTTGCCGTTCTTTTTCGGCCAATGTGTTAAAGTTCTGTTCGATTGTTCGAATGATGGTCATCTTGAGGAGCCTCCGTGTTGAAAATGATATAGTGCTCCATAAAGGCCAGCACTATTCCCTTGATTAGCTAATAAAACAGGCGTTGTAACCCGCGTTTTTGTTTGAATCAATGTGTTTAACCGGTCTTGGAAGCCCGGAAAAGGTGCAAATACTCCGCCACCAATAATAAAGACCTCAGGATTAATGATACACTCAATAATACTCAACATGTTCATAATTTCTGCAAACCATTCCTCGAATGCAGAGAAAACAAAGTGACTGCTGCCCGCCCTGAGCACGGCCATTATTTCACGGCCATTCTTAAAGTCTTGTTTTGTTCTTAAATTAACCAAATCAACAAGGGATTGGGTACTACAAACTTGTTGAAAATCTTTCTTATCTTTCCAAGGAATATAACCAATTTCGCCGGCATTGAATTGGGTTCCCCGATAAAGTCGATTATCAAGATATAAAGCCCCACCAACTCCGGTTCCAATCGTCATGCAAAAAATATTTTTGTACTGATAGCGATTTTTCCAACGCTCACCCAGTAACGTACAATTTACATCATTTTCAACTGAACACGGCAACTTCATTTCGCGTTCTATGGTGCTTCGTATTTTTGCCCCTGTATAATTCGGGATCGTATATCCCGCTGAAATTATTTCGCCTTTGCGAGGATCAACAACCCCAGCGGTCGCAATACAGATACCATTAATGACAACTCCGCTTGTTTGCACAATTCTTTTAGCGATGTCCACAATCTGCCATACAATATTATTATCTGTTTTAGTGACTTCAGTTGGCGTTTCTAGCAATGAAGTGACTGGGTTGCCATCTTCCAATAAGATTCGATATTTTATTGCTGTACCACCAATATCAAAACATAAGTAGGCCATTGTTTACCTCCTCGATATACATTTTATCAATTCTCAATCATATGGAAACGAGTCATAAAATTCTCGAGGATTTTGGAACCATGAAAACTTCTTTATTTCACCAGCAGTGGCATTTCGCCAAACCGATGGATAGCGTGAATTCCCAAGATTGATTGGAATGACATGACCAGAATTCGGTTCGCTTAAATACTTATCGATTCCAGCAATCATGTCGTTTTCAGTATCTTGCGATATATCTTTGGGGTTACACGAGATAAATAACGGCGTTTTGGTTGCAACTAATAATTCAAACCACTTTCGATTCCTTGACCATGGTAACCGCGCTGTTATGCCAACACAATCACCATCACATTGATAAAAAACATTATTCTGGTGTAATCGAAAAGCTAATGAGTTGACGCCACGAGACCGAGTCCGCTGAAAGTAACGACCACTCGTATCATCACCTACCCGCATAATGTCGAAAACCCCAGCAGAAAAATGTGAAATCGAATTGCACCCTATTAAAACCGAACGGCCAGCAGCGGTACGAATCGTCTGATACAATTGCTTTATTATTTCTGCAGTTGTTCTTGACTTATCATAGAATGAAACTGGATAGTTAAAATAATTAAGAGTCATTCGCTGCCCCTGAACACCAAAAATGTCATATGTTGTAAAATCATGCTTGATCAGCTCATATCCCCACGAAGTGAAGCGAGTTATATCTGCTGCAATCATTTGTAAAACCTTCGGATGGCTAGGGTCCAGTATTTGGTATTCCCCTTCCGAGCGTAGAAAAGCTTCACGGTCTATCTGCTTAGATAATAATGGTCTAAACCAAATTCCAGGTCGCACTCCTATTTCTTTTATCTCTCTAGCTACCTCTGCCATATCTCCAAATTTCTGATTTCCTTTTTGCCAGGGTCCACCATTATAGCCTAGTGTTTGATCATACTCGCTCTCCCACCCGTCATCGATTACGACCCAAGGTTGATAGGCGTGGCTCCCACAGAGTTTCCGAACATACTTAGCATTATTTATGATCAGCTCACGGTTATTGTCGCCATAGGCATAGTACCAATCATTCATTCCAATAAAGGGTTGATAAGGCGAGAAAGGCGCATCACATAATTGCTGACAAAAACGTTTGAGAACTTCCGAGAATTCATCTGAAGAAACAATCTGACTCGTTACAATATCACAACAATGCAATTCTCTTCCCTGTAAATCAATGCCGTCAATGCCGTTTCGTATATCGGCCCAGAGGATGATTTGGTTTGTTGTTACCTGCCAAGCACAAAGCGCATTTGCGGTTGTTCGGACTCCCCAACATGAATACCGGTTCTCCGCTTTTGCCACGAAATACCAGTGCATAATACGTTCCTCGTCCATCGGTTCACAGTGCAACGTTCCATAGGAGCGCTCAAAGTCATCGCCAAAATAAAGTGCATATTCAGGAATGTTAGATTCTAGGACAAGTTGGATTCGTTTTATAGGAATAGATGCGCTAATAGACAGGCTGCTGACATTCTTTTTTTCTCCAAGCGAAACAATTATTGAGCCAGATCCATTACTCCAATGATCATCTTCTCTATCCAAAGGAATGAACCGATTATTCGCGAGCTGTACGCAAATCTTGATGCTTTCCTTCATTGACCTCACCCTCTTCTGATTAATAAACAAATCCCCCATGATAGAGGGGGAGTTTGTTGCCTAGTCATTTGTATTTGTTGGCATCAAGCTTTCATAGCTTCGAAAAATTTTATTGAAGACAAACGAGGCAATATACGCATTCAATGAACATCCAATAAGTACAAAATATGACAGGAACCCCAAAAACATCTTCTCAAAGTTAAACGCCAGAACTAGAACTGGTCCAAATGTTAATAGAATGATAATCAATGCGTCAATTGGATATCCGAGAATAAAGAGTACCGCGTTCTTAAACGAATTTGCGAAGGTCGTATAGAACCTACTTTGTATTGGAAAAAGGTATATGACGATTGTAATTACGCTAACTAAACATAGTATTGTAAAGTAATAGAAAAGCTTGGTAGTAAACAGCGGCGATGTTTTGAAGAAAAACATATCCATAATCAAAACACCTACAACAAGCACACTAACTAACCATAACAACGTGCTTCTACCAAAATTTCTTCGCCAAGATCGAAAATAAATTCGGCTAATTGAACCGCCATCACCATGAATAATACTCAAAGCCCCCGCATATACCGATGTCAAACTAGCTCCTATCGTAATCACCGGTAGTGAGGTCACCACGAACAAGAAATTTAAGACGATCAAATTTGAAATTGCTGAGAATATTCTCGTTAGTTTGTTATCGTAATCAAACATATTGTGCCCTCTCTTTCCATCACGGCGTATTACTAGTTACATTCTAAAGAGTCCTAACAACTACTTGAGTCCTGATGTCACAATCCCATCAATAAAGTATTTCTGGCCAAAGAAGAACATAACGATTACAGGTACCGTAAAGACTGTCGATGCAGCCATTAAGAGCTCCCACTCTTTGTTGGCATCACTCAAGAACCGCTGTAGAGCTACCGCCAATGTTAACTTGTCACTATCAAACAAATATATCAATGGAGTCATCAAATCATTCCAGCACCCCATGAACGTCATTAACCCGATTGTAATCAATACCGGTTTACACAAGGGATAAATAATCTGATAAAGGATGCGAAGTTGGCCAGCGCCATCAATCTTCGCTGCCTCAATCAAACTCTTAGGTAAGCCCATCATAAATTGACGTAATAGGAAGATGTTGTAGGCACTACCAAAGAATGCTGGTAACACTAAGGGGACAAAGGTGTTGATCATATTTAGGTGTGACCAGATTCCGAAAAGTGGAATTTGTGTAACTTGCCCAGGAATCATCATTGTCAAGAGAATCAATGGAAAGAGAATTTTCTTTCCTCGCCAATTAACCAAGGAGATAGCATAGGCCGTCATCGGTGCAGCCAGTAGTTGGCCAAGTGTTGGTAATACCGAAGTAATCAAAGTGTTTTTCAAATAAAGAGCTATCTTCATTCGTTGAAAGATTTTAACATAATTACTCCATTGAGGTACCTTGGGAAAGAACCCAGAAGTAGTTGAGAACACCTCCGTTGAACTTTTCAGCGAGGTATTAACCATCCACAGTAACGGCATAACGAAAATAACAGCAATCAGCGAGATGATAATGTAGGGAATAATTCTTTTGACTGCTTTTCTTCTCTTAAGTGACTTCAAAACCGCAGTATCTTGCATCTTACTCACCTCATTCCGTTGCATAGCTAACCGTCTTACGACTGATAGCAAAAGTAATTAATGTTAGGATAATAATGAGAACTAGGAGAACCATCGCTAATGCACTGGCATAGCCGAACTTCATATACTTGAAAGCAGAGTTATACAGGTACGTCGCGTAAAAAAGCAAAGATCCAGCAGGACCATACCCCGCTAAGGTTGAACCACTATTTGAAACTGATGAGAATACGAACCCTTGCGTGAAATACTGCAGGCTACCAATTAAACCAGTAATGAAAACAAACAATAATGTAGGTGAAATACCCGGCAGAGTAATATGCATGAATCGCGCCCATGGACTGGCACCATCCAGCTCTGCTGCTTCATAGTGAGACTTCGGAATAGCTTGTAACGCGGCCAGAATAATAATCGCTGTTTGTCCGCAACGCCAACTATCCATAATTATGAGCCCTGGTTTAGTAAAATTGGGATCTGTAATAAAGGACGGTACCCGCACTCCGAACGGCGCAAATGCCTTAGCAAGAAATCCGAATTCGGGATTCAATACCCAGATAAAAACTGAAGCCGCTGCGACAAGCGGTACAATTGACGGCAAATAGTATATTGTTCTAAAGAAAGAGAGCCCTTTGATACCCAAATTGAGTAACACTGCGACCCCAATCGAAACAACAATCGTAATCGGAAGACCAATCACGGCCATATAAATCGTGTTTTTCAATGCGAGAAGGACATTCTCATCCGAGATAATATCTACATAATTTTGAAGGCCAACCCATTTCGCATCATCAAACAAATTGTATTCGGTAAAGCTCAAATAAATTGCTTGGCAAATCGGATACAGTTGGAAGGCCAAAAAGCCAATAATCCATGGCGTTGAAAACAAGAAGCCAATCCAGCCCTCGCTTTCCTTCGCCTTTTTTAGCCAGTTATTTTTCACAGCACTCACCTCACGGTTGTAAACTAATACTTCGGAAATAATACAGAGATCTATTTATAAATCAAGTTGCAGCCAACTGGCTACAACTTGATTTGCATCTAATATCTAAATTATTTCTTTGCGACCTTTTCAATATTTTTTTGGATTTTCTCCGCAGCCTGATCGACTGTTTGCCTCCCTGCAAGAGCATCCGACATCTGCTTAGTAATCTCGTCCAGATACTCGTTCGTATATGAAGTAATTGCAAATCCTCTTAGTTTCTCTGTTTCAAGATCCTTTGCTACTGTTCTAATTTGTTCTGGATACTGCTCATCGTTAGCTAACGCATTGATTGCACTCTTGCGAGCAAAGATGGCGCCATTATTAAAATCTCCACCCAAGAAGAACTTTTTAATTGATTTTTCGCTGGAATAATCTTCTAACGCCGTCCAAGCCTCATCTGGATTCTTAGTCTTAGCATTAATACAATACGTTCCAATCGTAATCATATTCTCGCCTGTATCACTTGGAAACGGTGCAACCTTCCAATTAACGTTCTTCCCATACTTATTGTAAGAGGCTAGCCATCCATCCGGAACCAACATCATGCCAATTTTCCCATTTAAAACTGGATCTGAGGCTTCCTGAATCTTGCCAATCGAAGAAACAAACGTCTCAACATTTTTATAGCCACCCAAATCATTTAGCAAATCAACTTGAACGGAATAGGCCTTCTTCATTTTATCTGTGTTAAACGTTACATTACCCTTGCCATCAACCCACTCCGCGCCCGTAGCAACTGGCCAAGCAACATTATCTAGCCAAGGCTGATTCGGAATGAATCCGGCACGCTCGATCTTACCGTTCTTAATAATGGAAATTTTTTTATTCATCTCAACTAACTCATCCAGTGTCTTAGGTGGTTCATTGTATCCGGCATCCTTAAGCACATCCTCGTTATAGATTAATACCGAGGATTCTGTGTAGGTCGGAACAGCGTACTGAACACCTTCAGGAGTTGAACACATTTTTAGTGAATATGGTAGATAATCGGACTTATTAAAGATCTTTGACTTCTTGATATAGTCCGTTAAATCCAAAATCGCATGTGAGGATGCCCACTGTGGCGTGTTATTCCAAAAATTATTGAAAATATCCGGTGTTGAACTGGCTGATATTGCAGTTAAGGTATCCTGCGGTTCACGTTGTCCAGTCACTTTCACTTTAATTTTCCCTTTATATCGTTTATTGAAATCATTTGCCCACTTCTTCGATCTCATAAAGACCGATGTCGGCTCTGTATCTTCTTTGCCATATACTTGAAATGTGATTGTTTTTTCGCCCGTTGTCTTGCTCGATTTAGTGGCATTCCCGGTCCCCTTCGCACAAGAAGTAAGTAGAAAAGCCGCCGTTAATGTCGCTAAAGCTAGAACTAACTTTTTCTTCATGATAATTGCCTTCCCTTCAGGTTCATTTCATATTATTTGGTCTTTTAAACACTCATAGCCAGTTAATTCCCGTTTTGTAACCAAACCATACCCACAACAAATCAATTGCTCCAATATTCTTGTCGCCATAATATCTCAAAAAATTATTTCGCCGCTTGTTGTAACCGCTCTCATTAAATAAAATAGCACACAATAACTTTTTTTGCAACTATTTTTATGCAATTTTTATTTTCGCTTAACGGCAAAAAAATTATTTTGTTATATTATTGATTTTATCAACAAAATGAGCAGTAATAAGTTGTGGTCTCGTTATCGCAGAACCAACAACGACAGTATACGCGCCAACATCTAAAGCGTGCTTGGCCATTTCGGGTGTACTTAATTTACCTTCAGCAACTACCGGCGTATGCACAGCATGAACGATCTCGTGTAGGTATGAAAAATTATTATCTGCAATATTTAGCCCTCGTGTATAGTCCGTATACCCATGCATTGTCGTCCCAATTAGGTCAAAGCCTAATTTTTCGGCATTTTGTGCTTCTTCCACAGTGGAAGTATCCGCCATGAGCAAAACATCGGGATACCTCATTCGGGTATACCTAACGATTTCGGATAGCGATTGTTTCGGCCGTTTTCTTGTAGTTGCATCCATCGCAATGATTTCCACATTACATATTGCTAATTGATCAATTTCTCGAACTGTTGGAGTGATGTAAACATCCGATCCTTCATATTCCCGTTTGATAATGCCAATGATTGGCAAGGATATCTCTTCTTTGATTGCCAAGATATCAATCATTGAATTTGCGCGAATAGCCGTCGCTCCTGCGGCAGCTACTGCACGTGCCATTCTTGACATTATAAAGCTACTATGAAGGGGCTCGTCGGGCAATGCTTGGCAAGATACAATCAGCTTATCTCTGAGAATCTCCAGATCCATCACCATCAACCTCTTTCCCGTTATTATTGTTGCTAACAAAGTTATTTCGTAACATGAGAGTGGTTACTTTACCTCAGCACATCAATAATTTAAAGAAATATCGTTCAACAGTGAAAATGATATCATACAAAAAGAATTTTTGCAATATTTTTAATGCGAAAACTTTTATTTCTATTCTGCCTCTGCCGTTTTACAATCATAATGGCATTTCCCCCATATTGGGCCACCAATCCTAACTCATTAGTGTTGCTTTACTCCCGATTTTTGTTATGATTTGTGTGACAACCGAACAACCAGAACAACTATTCAAGTATCGTTCCCCCTATTGTTTTCTTAAGGAATGTGATGGGCATGACGGATTATCCAGCCTCATTTTCAATAATGAAGAAGGAATTACTTCAAGTCGACGCGAACGGCCGCCGTTATAATAATCTAAACTATGGCTTGGACTGCACGATAAGAGAACTGGCACCACTCCTAACCCCAGATGTCAGCCCGATGTTTAATTCACTAATTCATTCAGATAATTGTCCCTCGACTACCAATAACGGTAGTTTGACAGATGGCGTTTGGGCAAAATCAGCTTCAATGGGCAACGATAGCCAACGGCCTTGGTTTCGATTCACGCGTGGCGAAGGCCGCGAAATGATTTTTGATTTCGGCAGCGATATCGGAGTTTCAGCGGTACGCATTGGCTTTCTTAAGGAAATCTCTAAAGGAATTTTACCGCCTCATACTGTAACCGTATCGTTATCTCTAAATGGCCAGGAATGGATGTCAGTTTTTCGGGGCACAGATTACATCAGTCTACTAAGAAATGATATTGTTCGTCGGATGGATCTTTTTTCTGATACGTTCACGGCCCGCTATGTAAGAATTGCTTTTGATGTTGCTCCACACGTTTTTATCGATGAAATCGAAATTTTGGGTGAAATCGCCACCCGATCAACCAAAAAAATAAGTCCTGACACGACACCCATGCGACCAAACGCCTATGCCACATATAAGACATTTGGCTTCAAAGACACTTTTCTATCCTATTTGCCGAGTCAAACAGCGAACAAAGTTACGGAAAGAAGAACTTGCGATTGGTATTTACCTCATGTTGCTTATCTCAAGAACGGAAAAGTTATGAACACGTTGTTTGACTCATTTATCATGTTGCCTTACGTTGATTTCTTATACAAAGGTGAAAGTAAACGCCACCTGACGAAGAAAGATTGGCTCGGCTTTATCAAAAATGAATTTACACCTAATCTTAATATCAGCGCATTGAACACCGCTGTGGCCATTGCCAAGCAGGCCTTATTTCTTGAAAATTATCAAGTATCCTTGTTTCTTCCGCTATTCTACCCTGAAAGTTCAGTGGTCGATTTCGGCAAGCTCGTAGGAAAGACAAGAGATTTCACCAAATCTGAGGATCGCTTCGTAGCAATCCAATGGATGATCGATGAACAAATGCGCAGATTCCACGATAGTGATTTTCATAATTTGAAGCTACGCGGATTTTACTGGTTTACAGAAGAAATGGATAATAACGATCCTGAAATGGAACGAATTCTAAAACAAGTCACGAATTACATTCGCAATAAAGGTCTCATAACCATCTGGATTCCCTATTATCAGGCTGCAGGTTACGAACGATGGCAGAAAATAGGTTTTGACTTGGCCATCTATCAATCTGGCTATGCCTTCGACAACACATTACCCATAAAACAGCTCCTCGAAACTTCAAAAAAAGCAAAGCAACTACACATGGGCGTTGAAATGGAAATTGAGAAACTAAATCGCGCTTCTGTCACCAGGTTCCAGGACTACCTGCAAACAGCAATGTCTGTCGAGAACAATTCATCTGTTACACATATGTACTACCAAGGAATTGACGAAAGTGCTGTCCTAAATAGCTATTTATCAAACAACCCTGAGCTACATTTACTTTATGAAAATATCAATTTATTTATCCATCGAGAATCATTCTAAGACTGAACAAAAAACCGCAAGTAACCAACATCTGGCTAAGGTCGTCAAGTCCTTAACAGTTTGGTCATTTGCGGTTTTCTCAATTCAAATGTAACGTTCACAACAATAAATGTTAATGCGGAAACCTAAGGAGTAATTATTTGCACCGTTTAAATCAGCGCCATCATGACAAAGTTGAGGATGAATAATCCCGAACAGATCCAGAGAATCGGATGGATTTCTTTGGCCTTGCCGGTAACGGCCTTGATCAAGCAGTAGGTGATGAAGCCGGCGGCGATCCCGTAGGAGATGTTGTAGACGAGTCCCATGAAGATTGAGGCCATGAATGCGGGAATCGCTTCGGTCAGATCATCCCAATCGATGTTCTTGAAGGCGCCCATCATCATGACCCCAACGGCGATCAATGCTGGTGCAATGGCTTCCGTGGGAACGATGGCGATGAAAGGGGCGAACAGACTACTGAGTAAGAACAAGATGGCGGTGACCACACTGGTCAACCCGGTCCGACCACCAGCGCCAATTCCGGCCGCGGATTCGACGTAAGTGGTGGTGTTACTGGTCCCGCAGATGGCCCCGATCGAAGTGGCAATCGAATCGGCGAAGAGTGCCTTGTCCATTTTAGAAGAGAAACCAGAACCGTTTTCCATGGCTTTCTCATCTTCGGCGGAGAAGATGCCGGTGCGGCGACCAGTTCCAATAAAGGTGCCCAACGTATCGAAAGTATCGGAGAAACTGAACGCGATGATCGTCATGATCACCAATGGTAAGCGGTCCGCGCTGGCGAAGAGGGAGCCCAGCCCTTTCGCACCTAACGCGGCGCCAAAAGTGGTGCCTAATTCATGGATCGAATTGCCCAAGGAATTCATCGCGTCAACATGCACATTGGTTACGCCCATGGGAATTCCAATGATCGTCGCGATCAAAATACTGATCAGCACAGCGCCGGGAACTTTTTTGACGAGGAGCACGATGATCACTGCCAAGCCGACCAAAGCCAGCAACGCGCCGGACTGGGTGAAGTTGACCAAGGCCGGGACGATGCCGCCGCCGGTCACCACGTTGGTTACGCCGCCTTTGTAGGCGGATTGTGTGGCGTTGTAAGCTTGATTATTGATACTGAGAATGTTGCCAGAATCAGAAGTGAATTGCAGGAAGCCCGCGTTCTTGATTCCAATATAAGCGATGAAGACGCCGATCCCGCCGCCCATGGCATGTTGCAAAGATTCGGGGATTGCCTTGATGATCATTTTCCGAATCTTGGTGACCGTGATCAAAATATTGATCAGTCCACAGATGAAAACCAACCCCAATGCTTCTTGCCACGTGAACCCAAGCGCGAAGCAAACTGTGTAGGTGAAGAACGCATTTAATCCCATACCCGGTGCCAGTGCGTAAGGCACGTTGGCGAACAGACCCATGATCAAAGTTCCGACCGCGCTGGCGATGATCGTCGCGAGGAAGACCGCCTGACTCGGCATTCCTGTTAACGATAAAATAGCCGGATTGACGAAAAGAATGTAGGACATGGCGAAGAAGGTGGTGACCCCTGCCATCACTTCGGTACTGACCTTGGTATGGTTTTCCCGAAGTTTAAAGAAGTTCTCCATGAATATTGTTCCCCTTTTCAATGTGATGATTTTATAATAGCGGAAAACAGTCGAGAAATCAACGTAAAAACCAAACTATTTAATAATTAATAAAATTATAGTTCGTGTTTTGCTTCGGATAACACAAAATCACGGGCAACGTGTGGCTACTTTACCGAAAGAAAGCACTAACGGCTGGCCGTTAGTGCTTTCTTTCAATGTTGATAAGTTAATGGCGCGCTGATTGCTTTAGTCGCCGCAGCAGTAGCAAGGCCCCCAGTAGGCCGACGCTGCCTAAAGCAACCAATAACAGTTGGGTCCATTGATTGACCGCATCATTGGCCTGCGGTAGGTTCGCGCTCTTGGTGACGCTTGGCGTGACGGCGGTCTGGGCAACAGGTTTCGTTGAAGTTACGTTACTGCGCTGACCCACGATCGGCGTGACCGGACGACTGATTTTCTTGGTGACGGTTAGCGGACCTTTCTTGACGCCGTGTTTCTTAGTCTGAACAACCTTGCCGGGTTGCTTGGCGGGCACAGGTGTTTGTGGCTTGATGTTGGTCGGTTTTTTGGCTGGCGTCGGTGCCTGAGGTTTGATGCTGGCGGGTTGCTTGATCGGCGCATGCGTCTTCTGGAAATAAAGATCAACTGTTTGCGGGTCTTGACTGTAGGTGCCAGTCAAGGCGCCACTTTTAATAGTATCGAATTGATAGCCGGCAACTTGGGTGTTGGAACGTAGATCGAAGGCGGCGCCAATTTTCTGGCCTTGGCCCAGGGTTTGCGCGGGTTGAATGGGTTGACCAGTTTCATCCAGATAATTAATGGTCACCGTCGGATTGGCTTGCCAGTTGATTTTCCGGTAGATCATGCCATCATAACTCAGCCGAACTTCGTTGGGGTATGTCAGATTGATATAAGCACTATTGACCGCATTGGGATCGCGGAGGTAGCCGAGGTAGCCGTAGGTGAATTCGTGGACCTGATTGTCGGTTAAAGGCACGGGATCAGTGATTTGATATTGGCCGTTACCAAGGTAATTGATGGCAGCCAAGGAGTGATCGGCGCTAGCGTTGAACGAATAGTAAGGGGTGTGATTGATTACCTGACCATCGATCCCGACCACCTCGTTGGCGGTGAACGTCAAAGGTTGACCGACGACGCCATTCAGTGGTGTGGGGTTGAGATAGCCCTGACCAACCGCGAAAACATAAGCGTCACTGGCGGTAATGCCTTTTAGCGGACTGAAATCGGTCAATGAGTTGTCAGAAAGACTGATTTCATTGGACGGATCAGCGTGGCCGTTGTTCGCGATCGTGGTCAGCCAAGGACCCAACAGTGTCAGTTGATGATTATTGAGTCCGTTAGGATTGGCCTGATACATGGTTTCCGGCTGGCCCGCTGCGGCGATATTGCCAGTTAACTCGATATAGGAGATCAAATTCGCGGCGCCCTGCGTCAGGCTTAACGTCGATTGATCGTTGAGTAGCCCCCAGTATTGACTGCGTAAGGACAACATGTTGAAGCTGATTTTGGCTAAGGGGCTAAAATCATAACTGGCATTTCGTTGTGCGGGAATCGCGATTTGCGCGGTAAACGACAAGTTCGTGGCTGCCGGCAATTTCTGGAGCACCTCTAAGCCACTTAAAGAAGTGAGCGGGATGGTTGAGGTAATGGTGACCGAGCCAGTACGCGCAGCCACGACAGCTGGAGTGAGCTGGTTTGGTTTGACCCCAAAAGCTGTCGCCATGGCCGCCGCTAAATTGGCATCTGTGAATTGAACTGGCTGCTCGATCGTGTCGGCGGCAGGAGAACTAGGCGTCGTTGATGAGGGCGTGGTGGTTGACGTAGCTGAAGTGGTCGTGGTCGTTGCTGCCGCTGGCTTTGAAGTAGGCGCAGTTGTTGTCGGTGAACTAGGCGCTGTCGGTGTTGCGGACGAAGGAGCTGGCGTAGTGGGCGTCGTTGTGACGGTCGGTGTGGTTGATGTTGCTGACGCGGTCGACGTTGCTGGCGTCGTTGGCAAATTTGGCGCCGCTGACGAGCTGGTCACACTTAAACCTGTTGCTGTGGCTGGATCTGTGGTCGTCGGCTGGACAACCGTGGCCGTTTCTGGTGTATTCGCCGCGCGAACGAGCAGCCCTGGCGCCTGAAGACAACTGCCTGTGGCGAGCAAGGCGCCGGCCAACAGGGCCAAACATTGCCGATAGTTGCATGTTCTTTTTTTCATGGTAAAACTCCCCCTTAACAGAGAAAAGACGTCTGACTCCCCCCGAAGGCAGGCGTCTCACCGATACAATCCATGGATTGGTCAAGGTTAGCGGGCGCCAACCTTTAGACAGTGTCATCTTAGAATCGTTCTTGATGGGAAGCAATTGATAGTCTTGGCCTGTCCGCCAAAAAGCAGACAAGAATCGACTTTGACGGTCTAGACAAGCTGGCGGACAAACAAAAAACAGTCTGCCATCTCGCGATGACAGACTGTCGAGTGATATTCAAATAGTTGGTTGTTTGTGTTGTTAATGTTGGCGAATGCGCCCTTGTCCTTCTTGCAGGCTGGTAACAACGAAGTCTTGATAGGAAACGTGCAAATACTTGCCGTAAAGATGATAGAACTGCCGTGTGTTTTCCTTCGACGAGATGCAGCTTAGCAGATGCAGACCTTGGCGATCACGATAAACAGCGCCGTAGAATCCCGCCCCTTCAGCACTGATGTTGTCCGGCGCATACAAATACAGCTTCGTGCCAGGCTTCAGGAAATTACTCTCGCCATTATTGTTCAAAGGGTGACTGCGATTGGCCTGTGAATTGACCTCGCCGATCTCCTGGCGAACGAACTGTTCATTCGCCATTTCATCGTCTGCCGCCTTTAAGAAGGTTAGATCCTTCAAATAAACAGCCTGATCTTCCTCGCCATGAATCAGATTCGGACCAATCAAGAGACTGAGCAATACTTCTAACATGAACCCAAGTAACCCAAGTTTTGTCTTTCGTTTCATTTGGCTCATTCCTCCCACTTTTTCAGGCTGACGCCCGCCCACCTGAACGATAACAAGGCTAGATCAACGCGCCCGTGTTGAGATTTTCCGATTTAGGTTTCCGGTTCGGCAGTGCAAAATAAACGCCTTGATATAGTTCATCATAGTGCAATGTTACTTTTTGTCAATGATGGCAAAGCTGGGAGATTGATTGCGTTTTAGCTTGAGGTAATGCGAATATTGTGATATTGCGTTAGCGCCATTTTGAAAGAACAATTTATGAAGCAATTTATCACTCTGGGCGCTTATTACTTGTTATTGGCACAGACAAAGTAGATGCTTCGGTTGAACGAAATATTGGAGCCGCACTTTCGCAGGATTCACCTGTGACTGACGCAATTGGTTCAAGCGAAACATCCAGCGGAAGTAATTGATCAATTTGGTAATTTGTTTGAATTGAGTGTTGAAATTAGGGTTAGTAATGACAAAATAGTCCGTTTCAACAAATTTCTTAAAAAAACGTCAAGCGGTAGCTTTAAATCATCTGAGCTAGGAATAATAAGCTCTACAAAAGCGCAATGGACAGGGGTTTATCATCTGGCACTAATAGCTTATGATGTTTCTTGCACCGCTACTATTCCTAATCAGAGTCTGCATGTAGTGTAGCAGGCTATTGATAGCTAGTGATACCCCAGCCAACCGAATCAAAAATAAAGCTGAAGATAACATAAATATTGAATAACATCGCACACACTAGCACAATGTAGATGATTTTCCGATAATGAGTTACTTTCTTGGTGTACCAGAAAGCAAATGGGCCAACGACCAGTCCAAACGGCGCAATCAGAAAGAGAACGCAAGAAAGAATTAAGAGCAGAATACTCCGGGAATCCTTGGACTGTTCAGTGATGATGACAGGTTCTTTCACAATGGACTGCGCTGAATTGGAATCATTAGAAAGATCGCTGACATTAACTGGCGGTACTGTTGTCGGTTTCTCCGTTTCATTTATTAACTCGTTAAGATTAAATCCATATAGTTTCTCTAATAAGATTAAGTTGTCTAAATCGGGATAACTCTTTCCTGTTTCCCATTGCGAGATAGCCTGGCGGGAAATACCTAATTGTTGGGCGACTTCATCTTGTGATAGTGCTGCCCTTTTGCGATAGAATCGTAACCGTTCCCCTAATTTCATTTATTATTTTCTCCCAATTCTAGAAATTGATATATTTCAATTGTAGCAAACCAAGTATTGTAAATAAAGCGCTTTTGTAGCCGTCGCTTTCCAAGGTTGAAAGGGTAAACAAAGGAGCCACCCGGCAAGTGCGGATGACTCCTTTAATTTTTTTCACGTGGTCAAGCGTTGATAGGTGATGCGCACCACATTCAGTTGACCACCTTAGTGAGGATTGACAATCAGAAACTATTGTTTTTCGATGATACCGTTGCCTTTTTTTAAACTAGCAAGAAAATCATGATAAGATACCGTCAAATAATCTTGGTAGAGAGAAAAGAATCTACGTGCGTTTTCTTCCGTACTTTGACAGATAAGTAATTGATACTTTTCGTTTTTGTCTTTATAGACTGCACCATAAAAACTGGAGTTTTGATCGGTTGCCTCTTTTGGAGCATATAGATAAATCTTTGTTCCTTGGGAAATAAAATTTGATGTGCCATTTGTTTTGAGCTTTTGGGAACGAGGAACTTTCTCGGTGACGACGCCAATCTTTTGATGAATGAATGCCTCATCAATTGTTTCAGCTTGCTCTGAACGGCTGAATGTTAAGTCCCGAAGGTAAACGGCCTCGGTCTGCGGCTTTCGAGTTAACGCGGGAACGACGAGAACTCCGATTAGAAGAAGCAACCCGACCGATAGAAGAATCCATTTTGTCTTCTTTTTCATTATTGAGACCACCTCAATCTTTTTTGATTTACACCTATGAAGATAATCCGATAGCTATTACTCATATACTACCTGGATTTTCTGATTAGTGGTGCTTACATTCTTGACCGTCTGTGTGTTTTGGTAAAAGAAAGCCCCATTATAATGCTTAACGGAAAAAGTCAGCATTTCGAGCACGGTTCCTTTGAAAATTATTCAAGTATGTCTATCTACTTTGTTTTCACCAAAATTGTTATACATGCTTTTGCGGCGAGAACCCACTTTGCTCGAAGCGTCAATAGCAAAGCACTGTGTTACATTGTTAACAACCTGCCCAAATAACATGACCCACCTCACTTTCTTAATCCGATAAGATCATGTTATAAGAAAATGCTGTTACTGAATAGCAACGTGTGCTTGCGAAAGCAATCCTTGCGTCTGCTTGCCCCCGCTCATCGCCTTAATCTGCGTCTAAATGATGTTGTTGAACGCCAACTCAAATCAATCGCCAACGAAAGTCCAAAAAAAGCTGACCACCGTCAAATAAATCAACGATGGTCAGCTTTTTCTAGAAATTAGGGTCTAGAATTCTTGGTGTTGAAAACTATGATCAATTAGTCGATGAAGCGGAATTTGCTCCAAGGTTTAATGAAGTCCAGCAGGATCAATTCTTCAGGTGAGATACTGCCGATCTTGTTCTTGCGGGGTTCTTTGTGCGGTTCGAGCACGATTTGGAGTTCATTCTTGTAAATCCCAAAGTCATCATTACCGACGAGAATATCACCGCGTTGAAATTCTTCGGTGTTATCATGCGGCGCGTTAGGAACGTCTTTGTAAGTAACCCGCGGCATCGTCGAACGGATCACCAAGCTGTTCATATCGCCACGACGGAAATGTTGTGGCTTCAGCGCCACGGTTTTTTCAATGTCATTGACCGCATCCACGAAATCAATGTGGAATTGAACTTGATAGCGATCGATCCGCGCCAAGGCCGCTAATTCGGCCTCAGAAGCGTAAGCATTACCAATGATCACATCGTCAATGCCACCACTGGCGAATAAATGTTTCGCTTGCACTTCGATTGGTAAACGGCGATCCATTTCCAAGGTAGGCAAACCGTCATTAACATTCCATGGACCTTGATCGCCAACTTGGCTAGCAACGAAAGCGGCAGTATGGATGCCAAATTTGCGGAAGCGTTCGGTACATTCCATGAAGAAATCGTAAGGTAACCCAGTCCCAACCTGAGGATAGAAATTATGGCAACCATAAAGGAATGGGGTGTTGGCTTGGTAGCTAATAATGTTGTTAAGGTAATCAACATTATTACTCATATTCAATTCAACGATCAAGCCATAAGGATTATAAGACAGCATCGCTTCAGTCGCGCCGTTGAACCCTTCATCAAGACGGATCCCAGCCACGTGTAAGTCGCTAAAGAATTTCAAATCGTCATAGCTGATCCCCAGTTGTTCGAAAATCCGCGGCGCCACATCGAGAACCGTCGCATAGCCCAACTCATTGCCAACATCAATGATTTTTTGAAATTTATTTTTAGTTTCTTCAACAGAACCCTTGATCTCCAACATACTCATGAAGATCCGGCTGAAACCATATTTGTGGCCCAGTTCTAGATAGGCTTTGTCCGCCTCAAAAGTACTGTGATCAGGATAAATCGATAAGCCTAATTGTCGCATTGTCATAATCAATAATCTCCTTCGTTGATTTTTGCCAGCGGTAGTCATTTGATCCGACCGCAGAGACAGCTTATTTACAAAAAACATTATACACCAGAATCAATTGAGAAACCGCTGTAATACTTGAAATAAAGGCGTTCAAACGCCCATTTGACCCGGAAAACGATAACTGGTTTAGGTCGCTTGATTCCAAACGAAGACAAGCTAGTTGCTATAAGATGTCGGGAAAAATGATATTGGTATATACCGATTTCGGGCGTGAAAAATTTTTTTATTTCGTTTGCCACCGTGACCAGAAAATAGCCCCGCGTGCATTGTTAGTCTGAACAACAAATGCAGAAATATCAGGATAAACTTGACGCAGTCGATTTACGAGCGTTTGTCGATAAAATGCATTGTGAACTAAAACAGAACCGGAAAGAGCAATCTTCTTCGGAATTGGCTGTTCATAGCGATCAAAAAGACCCAAGGCTTCGGTCGCCAACGCCTCTGCTTGAAGGGATAGCGCGTCAGTAGCATCTTGTATCCCGTGCTCAGAGGCGGCGGCAATCTCCTCTGCGATTGCCGCGATATCTTTTCTAGAGGTCGAATAATAATTTCTAACAGCCTGCTTGACATCAGCAGCATTCAACGAAATCAGTATCGTTGGTAACAAGTTACTCTCTTTCCCCAAGTCGTGATGTTGCAGGATAATTCTCATTGCTTGTTCCGTAATCTTATAGGCGCTCCCAGTATCGCCGAGAAGATTACCCCAGCCACCACAGCGAATCAACTGGCGCTGCTGACGACCATAGATAACTGATCCCGTTCCAGCAATGATCAATGTGCCATCATGCCCTTTAAGACCATTCAGCAATGCTAACTGGGCATCGCTGATTACATATGTTTTAGTACCAAACTCGGCGCCTATTTCTTGTGCTATATTCTCAGAATTTCCCGTTGTTTCAACACCCGCAATTCCGATCAAAATATAATCACAATTGTCGGGTAACAATTTATGGAATAGCTGATTCAATACATCTCTCAAATCGGCAATTGTTTCTTGCGGATTAAGCAAAATATTACCAACGCCGCCATACGCTTCTGCCGCAACCTCACCTTGCTTATCAAAAGCCTGACCGACAATATGAGTCCCCCCACTGTCGATGCCAATAATAAATGACATGGTTACCATCTCCATATGAAAATATTGAAATTAATTATGCGAAAAGAGGCTCGGCCATAATTGCCAATCTAAAAATAAAGACGATCGAACATTCTGTTTTCCTTGGGAATGTTCGATCTTTTTTCTTTTTTTCGGCCAGATCTATTTTTGGGGTACACAAATAGAGCGCCATAAAACGCTCAAATTTTGCCAATAGGTTGTCATTGCTTAATAATGACTTCGTCAGTTTTTTTAGGTTAGCGGCCATAAACACCAATCCCATTTCGTTATTGGTTGCCCGTTTTCCACGTACTGAGAAGCGCATAAAATTCATGTTCGTTTTAATATTCCCAAAAACTGGTTCAACTTCAAACTTCCGTTTGGCGAAGATCGAAGCAGTCTTGTCTGCACTGAGGTTAGATTTGACGGAATTCTTCAGATCCTCCCAGTGTGGGTTAACGCTGATACGACGGAGGTTACCACCATCTGTATTCGCGTAGTAATAGAGCTCAGGTGTATCTGCATTAACTGCTGTATATTCTACGAAGTGCCTCGTTGTCCCGTATTTATCTGTTCGATAGTAGTCCCGATGTTTTTCAAATTGGACGCCGTGATCATCGGTATAACGGTCTAAAGTCTTTTCATATAACCAGTTTTGACGCTTCGACATATCCTTCCGATATTTACGTGAGAGCTCTTTTAAGTACATTGTGTACGGAATGAGTGGAATACCTCCGTACTCATCAATGACGTAATCATAGTTAGATTCACTACCATATCCTGCATCAGCAACGATATAGTTAAAGTGGTGATCGACCTGTTCAAGGAAAGGTACAAGCGTTCGCTGGTCTGTGGGCCGTTGGCAGACGTAATAGTAGAGTACATACTGGCACTGCGTGCCGATTTGGACATTGTATCCTGGCTTGAGCTGACCATTCATCATCGGATCTTCTTTCATGCGCATAAAAGTGGCATCATGGTCAGTTTTTGAGAAGCTATTTCGATCACCGAAAAGGTGACGAGCCTCAACATACTTAGTTTTACGCGGAATGAGGTCTTTTTTCAGTGTATGAAGGTAGTGCTTGTACTTTCGTCTAAGCCGCTTATTTGGTGAGCCGCCAGGCTTGACCGCCTCGGAATCGATGGCCGTTGTCAGCTCTGCGACCTTCTGTTCCAATTGAGATGCGGCGCTTTTCATCTTATTGAGAATATCAGGGTCATCAGCGTCAACATTGAGATTGATATTATTTTGAATGAGTTCATCAAATAATTCATTGGCTTTCTGATCGAGGATGGGTTCATAGCGTTCCACAGAGGCACGCCAAACGAAGCTATACTTATTCGCATCGGCCAGGATCTTTGTACCATCAATAAAAAGCGCCTCATCTGTAATCAAGTTAAGTTGCTGGAGCATGAAGCGAAAGTGCAGAAACATTTGCTTAATTAATGTCGCCGCGGTATTGGATGACCTAAAACGATTGATCGTTCGGGCACTGGGAGTGACATCGGGATCACCAATGAGCCATTTCATCGGAATATTTTCTTCCGCCATTTCCCTTAGCTTTGACGCGGAAGTAACATTACGCAAATAGCCAAATAGTAACATTTTAAGTAATAAGCGAGGATCATACGGCCGCTGGCCGCGTTGAGCGTTTACCCTTTGTGGGATAAGATCATCCGGAATAGAGTCCACAAACAAGCTAATAATGCGAACAACGTGTTGATCGTTGACTTTAATTTCAAGGGGGGATTGATAAAGTGGTTTGATTATTGTTATACTGTTTAAACATAGAGACCAACTCCTGACACTTATTTTTTTCGTCGAATTTAAGGTTACCAGAAGATGGTTTCTATGCCTACATAAAAAGCCCCAAAATTCCGAAAAAGTTCGGAATTTTGGGGCTTTTATTTTTGAAACTAGAATTGTGTCCTAGCCTCTTCTTCTATCTAACAATACCTCGAATAAAACCACCATTTTTTTCAATCAGCTCGCGGGCACGCGTTGGACTGATATCCCGCAACAAGGCAACGATGGCAACCTTTGTACTACCATTAGCTTTCTTCAATTCACTTAAAGCTACCGAACTACTAACACCAGTCGTATCCTTAATAATTCTAATCGCCCTGTCTATTAGTTTTTCATTAGTCGCATGCAAATCAACCATCAAATTACCGTAAACTTTACCTACTTTTATCATGCTTACCGTTGATAACATGTTCAGAACCATTTTCTGAGCAGATCCAGCCTTCAATCTTGTCGATCCTGTTAGGATTTCTGGCCCTACATTTAATTCAACACAATTCTGAGTAATCTTAGCTATCTCGGTATTTCTATTACATGTAATACCAGCAAGACTTGCGTTAATCTCTTTTGCATAATTAATCGCACCAATAACATACGGCGTCCTACCACTGGCTGTAATGCCAACAACCGTATCCATTTCAGTTAGATTAATCTTTTTTAAATCCTCACGTCCCAACGCTTCGGAGTCTTCTGCTCCTTCCTGCGCATGAAACATCGCCTGAGGGCCACCGGCAATCAAAGCAATTATCTCAGACTCGCCTGCTCCGAAGGTTGGTTCACATTCAACCGCATCTAGGACACCTAATCGTCCACTTGTTCCAGCACCGATATAAACTAAGCGACCAGAATTATTTAGTGAATAAACAATATCGTCAACAACTTTCTTAATGGTTCTTAGTTGTGACCCAACAACTCGACTAATTAAAGCATCTTCGGTATTCATTTCTGAAAGGATTTCTGAAGTCGACATTTCATCTAGCGACATTGTTTTAGGATTTGATTTTTCTGTTGACAAGTCTTCTAACACACTTTATATCTCCTTAAATCCAACTCACAACTAGTCAACCACTTCAAAATTAAAATGCGACCAGGGTTTTAGATAATCCAACAAATAAACGTCATCCGAATCAATTCGACCAACCACATTGATTCTGCCATTATTAGGGAAACTCCTTAAAGCAATTTGTGTTTCTCCTTTATATTGACCGTATCCGTTATTATCAATCAATACATCGCCTTTTTGAATTGTAGCATTACAGTTGTGAGCAGGAAAATCTCTATCTCTGTACTTCACCCTAGTCAGAGTTGATCGAATCAGATAATCTGATACGTCTCCCCGATAATAATGTAAATTCTCGGTTAAAACCTCTTGCTCTAACGAAGTTATTCCCTTTTCAATATTGACCTTAAGCGAAGGATAAGGCGCACTCATGCAATCCGATATTTTTTTTAGTTCTATCTGACTTGCAAACGCATTGCCTATCAGTACATCATTTACTGAATTTGTTAATTGATAAAATTTAAATTGGGAATCAATTGATAAATCTCGATGCAACTCAAGTGTACATAGCCCTTCATTCATAATTGCGGCACCTTGCTTTCCAACTTGGGAAGTAATAAACGCCGCCGAATTAACACTGCATTGATGGTAAACATCATTACAATAATCAAAGTGTTCCTTGCTTAATCCGGTATATCTATGCGGATAAAAGTTATGTGATCCCATCAAATTCTCAATTTTTGGATTATATTGCAGTATTTGCCGAATTCGTTCCGGTGTTGAGCTCATACCAATCTCAATCTTCAAATCATACGGATTGTATGTCATTTGAGCTTCTTCCTTACCGGTAAAGCCTTGGTCTAACCTTATTCCCCATGCACCCATATCCTTAAAAAAAGAGAGATCATTATAAGAAATGTCAAGTTTCTTAAACAGCCTAGGGTTAATATCTATTTCAACTTCTAGCCCTAACTTCTTTGCAAACAAGTTTATCTCTTTAAATTCATTTAAAGTTTGATTGTCATTGAGTTCTAGCAGGGAGGTAAAGACTCTTTTGAATCCTAATTTTCTCGCAACTTCCAGATACTGTTTATTTTCCTCAAAACTTGCTCTATTGGGATATATTGAAATCCCTATTTTATTTACCATTTTTGTCCTCTATAATCCGAATACTTTTCTTAAATTTACTCAGAGAGTCATGTGTCTGTTCCAACATCTGGACCGAATCATATTCGAAAAGATTTACGTATCTGTAAAAAATAATATTTATCAAAAAGAATTGGGCCGAAAGTGATATTGTCGCTGCAATTCGGTACTCGCCCTCAAACGTCAATGCGGTTTGAAGTTGGTAGTCACCAATTTTTGACAATGAGTTATTTGAGGGTCCCGTTAACGTGGCAATCTGTATTCCGTGTGATTTCGCATATTTTGCAGCGTATATTAAATCCGGCGATTCTCCCGAGTCAGAAATCAGAAATAGCAAAGCCGGCTTTTTTGCTGTAACCATTTGTGTTAACAACATATTTAAGTCAGGTGAATACTGTAATCTTTTCCCGATTCTGTTCCACTTTTGAACCATATTCTCCGCAGATAATGCTGATGCCCCAACACCAAAAATGAATACTTCGTTTGCTTCAAACATCGTCTTACAAACATTTTCGGCCACACTACTCTCAAGTCTAGCAATTGTGCCCTGATAAGCCTTTAATGTGTTATTCATTAATTTATCAGCAATCCCATCAATACTGTCGGATTTCTCCAAATCCTTATAGAATATATCATCAATCTCGCTGGTGTTTTTTCCCTTCAAGGCCGATGAAGCAACCGCTGATGACAGCATTATCTTGAACTCTGAAAAGCTCTTAACATTAAGCACTTTATAGAATCGGTTGACTGTCGTTGTGCTAACTCTCACCTCTGAAGCAATTTGATCAATTGTCATTGTAACCGCTTGTTGAGGGTTGTGTAGAATGAAATCCGCGACCTTTCGTTCTGAAGCCGACATCAATTTATCTGATTGAGCAATCATTTTTAGGACATCCATAATCAGTCACCCTTCGATAAATTACTTTTTTTGGATTTTGATATTGTTCTTATTACCCGCCTCCATCAACGTAAGCCGTTTTCTAAAAACGGAATTCAGTTTCAAATAAAGTACGAATAACGACAGCGCAAGTATAAAAACTGAAATAAGCCGTAATGTTTCTTTCGATGAAACGATGATTCCAATTCCAGAAAGAACAAATAATAATGAATACGTGACATAAAACGTGATCGGAGTCTTCATCAAAAACTTTGATTTATATAATAGCGACCCAACGACCAATACCATTAAAAAGAAGAGCAACATTCCAAAAAAATTCATAAAATTGTCTCCAATCATTTAATGGAGAACGTCTTTTCGCCATCAACGTCTTCGATATCTGCTACTTCCACTTTGGTCACTTTAAAAAATTGGTTGCCCTTAGAAACTTGCTCAACGAACTTTAATAGCTTGTCTTGATTTGCTTGTGCTTCAACAGTGATTTTTTGTGAGTCCTTTTTTGCAAACCCACGCACACCGTTCAGTGTAGCAATCTGCTGAGCAAAATATTTGGCCCCACCAAAGGATGTATCACCATATAACAGAATTCGTTTTCTCATTGTAGCTACCTTCCCAATGCGTCCTGAACTTCTTTCAACAATTTCTTCCCGCCTAGTGGTGAATATGCCATTGGCTCAATTTGAACTGCCGGAATATTATGAGCATCTGCATACTCTTTCATAATGGAATACCGATGCTTAATTTGTGGTGCAACCAAAAGCACATCAAACTTTGTCTTATTCAGTGCCTTCTCCACAAGTTGAGTACTCACTGCCTGTGCGTCAAGATCTACATTTTGTTTCTTAGCTTCCTCAAGAAGCGCCTTCTCTGCGATGGCACTTGACATACCCTGCGAACAAACAAATAATACTTGAATCATTATGCCTCTACCTCTCCACTTTCTTTTTTCAGCATTTCACGATCATAAACCTTAACAAATGGATAATATAACGCCAAATAGATAAAGAAGTTAATTGTAACTAGAACAATGGCTCGCCAATCACCGTTCGTCATAAAATATGTTTTTAAAGGTGAAGGTATTGTAAACGGAACAATAACCGATGCATTATTGACTAACTTAAAGTGTAACGCAAACCAAGCCAAGCTTGAAGTAATAAACGGTCCTACAATAAATGGAATCGCCAAAATCGGATTCAATACTGTTGGTGCACCAAACATAATAGGCTCATTTATATTAAACAAACCGGGAACAAAAGATAATCTACCAATTTGTTTTAAATACGAAGATTTGCACGTAAACATAAACAAGAGACAAAGTGCTAATGTACCACCGGCACCACCAACCCAAACAAACGAGTAGAAACCTTCAACGCCAATATTGGGTGCCACTTTACCTGCGGCCACTGCATCCATATTCTCTTGAAGCAATACAAGCCAGAATGGGCGTAAAATCGAACCAATAACTGAAACGCCGTGAACACCTGCCGACCAGAGTAATGCAATTAATAGAGTTGGAATAACAACACCAAGGTACGAGTTCATTCCAAGATCCATAATTGGCTTAAAGGCATCCATAATTATCTTATTTAGGTTAATATTTCCAACGGCCGTTATTAGCCACATGATCGTTATGGAAACACCACCAGGAATAATTGCTGCAAACGAACGAGAAACAGATTCCGGAACCTGTTCGGGCATCTTGATTGTAATGTTTTTATTTTTGCAAAAACGCATGATTTCAACGGCCATGATGGCTGACAGGATAGCAATAAACATACCAGAGCCACCAGTATACGTCATTGGCAGTACAAAGCCTAACGCAGTCTTCGGCTTTTCTGTAAGTGATGCCATAACAGGGAGGTTTGACATTAAGAAAGTCCCCATTGACAAGATACCACCTGAAAGTGAGTCTAGTTCATACGATTCTGCTAAATAGTAGCCAACACCATAGGCTACATAAACCGCCATTAGTCCGACGCTAATCCGATATGGGAGCATTACCATTTGGACATATGGCGCGATAAACTTTGTCCATGCTGCAATTGGAAACTGTGCAATCAGGCAAAACAAGCTACCAAGCATTATGAGTGGCATCGTAGAAACAATACCATCACGAATAGCACGCAAATATCGAACTTCAGATAATTTTGCCATCGGTGGCATTAATTTATCTTCAACCCATTTTAAAAAATTACTCATTCTTAAATTCACTCCTTAGGCCCTGATACATATTTATAATAATTTCGGCTAGATTACGTACCTCAATTGCTGACATCACATGATCCTGTGCGTGAACATCGATTAGGTTAACTGGATCAACCTCTTTCCCATCGACTAAGTTCTGAATATCTTCAACTTGAATATCGTGAGTCTTTCCTAAAATATCATCAGCATCTTTAAGCAGTTCTTTTGCCCGCTGATAATCCCCCTTTTGTGCCACCTCAATTGCCTCATACGCGGATGATTTTGCCGACCCCGCAAGTGATATCAAGTTGAATTGCTTAACCAAATCTTCTTCTTTCATGAACAGCCTCCTAAGCCTTAGTAAAGCGCCTTCAATAGTCAGTTTAGCACTTTGTAGGAAAAATACAATATGATTTTGATAAAATAAAAAAAAAGTACAAAACAGATTGATTTACTCGCCATCATAGGTAGAATAAGAATAATGATAAGCTTACAAGGAGAGGTTATATGCTTAAATTAACATTGCCAGAAATTGCTATACGCTTAATTATTGCTACTTTTCTAGCCGGATTGATTGGCTATGATCGAGAACAAAAAAATCATCCTGCTGGAATTAGGACGCATATTTTAGTTTGTGTGGGGGCGTGTCTGCTTGCCTTAATACAACAAGGAATTGTCACCGAAACGTTATCAATTTCTAAAGACCTTCCTGCATTTTCGGGAATCATTCGATCCGACCCAGCAAGATTGATCGCCCAGGCAGTAAGCGGGATAGGTTTTTTGGGCGCGGGAACAATTGTCGTTACTCGTCACTCTATTATGGGTCTCACAACTGCTGCATCACTTTGGGCAACGATGGGTTTAGGCCTAGCAACTGGAATGGGGTTTTATGATATTGCACTAGTTGGCACTTCAATTGTTTTACTGGTACTTGTAATTTTAAAAAAGGTAATAAGAATTAGGACATTCAAGAAAATGGAATTAAAATATGTAAATAGAAAAGAAACCATCTTCTTTTTGAATCAGTACTTTAAGGATAAGAAAATTCTCATCGATAATTCCAGCTTTCGTGCCGACTCATCGCCATCATCAAATATTTGTACAAGTATTTATTTCCTAGATTTACCTAAAGGAGTCGCTTTTTCTGATATAGTCTCTGATCTTTCCATGAATATGGATATCTTACAGGTTCGGTTCATCAATATCTAAAGTCCCAGTAACACCCCTATGCACTTTTCGCAAAAAACAAAAAACGACCATCTACGACCAAATGGACGAGGATGATCCTCCACAGCTAAATCAATAGAGAATTCCCAGAAACAAAAAAAGGGGGACAAGGAATCAACGCTCATTCCTTGTCCCTTTTCACTGTGTTCCTTTTTCAAAAATTTATAACTTCTTTACTTTACAAGAAAATCGTCCGCAAATCGTTCAAAACTACTCAGGATCTTTTGAGCCGACTTTCTGCTTTGCCCATGCGCGGATAAATAAATTTTTATCTTGGGCTCGGTCCCTGATGGACGAATTGCAATCCACGAATTATTCTCAACCACTAGCTTAATAACATCCGATTTGGGTAGATCGATCATCACTGTCCGATTATTTACGATGTCCAAACAGTGCGACGTCTCAAAATCCTCTATCTTCTCCACACTTAAATCAGCAATTTTTTCAGGAACTTCAACTCGTAACTGATCTAATTTTTTGATGAATTTTTGTTTATCGTGCTCGGTCACAAATGTTTTAGTGATCAACTTTTCTTGATAGTAACCATACTCTAGATAGAGGTCTTCTAACCGATCAACCAGTGTTTTCCCATGTCGCTTCAATTCTAAAGAAATTTCGGATATCAGTAAAGCAGCCTGTATTGAATCCTTATCACGAACATAAGGCTCGATCAGATACCCATAGCTTTCTTCATAGCCAAACAAATATTGGTCACGGCTGTGTTCTTGTTCGATTTCTTCAATCTGTTCACCTATAAACTTAAAGCCCGTCAAGGTCTCTCTGACATTGCAGCCATTGCTCCGAGCAATGTCGGCGCCTAAATCAGAGGTGACAACCGTCTTAACAACTTGGTATTGATGTGTCTCCTTTTGCTTGTCAGATAAATTTCGAGTTAAATAATCAATCATCAAAGCGCCAACTTGATTACCCGTCAACAATCGATACTCGCCTGTGGTCTGTCTCACGGCAACACCCATTCGATCAGCGTCAGGATCAGTCGCTATCAATATATCGGCCTTTTCCTTCTTTCCCATTTCAATTGCGAGCTCAAATGCGCTTGGAAATTCCGGATTAGGATATTCAACCGTTGAAAAATTAGGATCGGCGAGCATTTGCTTCTCAACTGGCATCACCTGAGTAAAACCGGCCATTGCTAATCCGGTAGTCACGAGTTTACCGCCAGTACCATGTAATGGCGTGTAAACGATTTTTAATTGATCTCCAAATTTATGTGTCAGTTCCGAATTACGCGTGACTGTTTTTAGTTTTTTTAAGTACTCTGCTTCGATCTCGCCGTCAAGAATTTTTAATCGTTTATTTGCTGTAAGGGCTGTTTCAACAGGGAGGTGTAAAGGATCTTGGTATTTCTGAATACGTTGGACAATCTGTGTGGCCGCTTCTAAGGTGATTTGTCCACCATCAGCATCATAGACCTTATAACCATTGTAGATTGCCGGGTTGTGACTGGCCGTAATCATAATACCATTATTAGCCGAGAAGTGACGAACCAAGAATGACAGCTCAGGCGTGGGCATAATATGATCGGCTAAATAAACCGTGATTCCCTGTCGAATTAAGATATTTGCTGCAACATTTGCAAAATCACGTGAATGATGACGGGTGTCATACCCGATCACAACACTTTTATTCGATCGTGTACTAACTTCATTAATATAATCAGCTAATCCACTGGTTGCTCTTGCAATCGTATATAGATTCAATTTTGCCGTACCTACACCCAGCTTTGCACGAATGCCACCAGTCCCAAAGCTCGCATAATCTGCAAAACTAGTTTTTAAATCTGCTTCATTCTTAAGCTCTGCCAAATCGCGCTTCAACTCGGGATTTAGTGCTTCAAAGCTGCGCCATTTCTCAACTTCTTCTTGCCAATCAGCCAATTTGATCACCTAGCAATTCTTTCAAAACCTCTTTCAACGAGAATCGACAACCTGCAACCGAAGTGTCGGCAACACCGTAATACATGGTTATTTCATCACCACGCTGAACGTAGCCACAACCAAAGACGACTTCTCCGAAGAAGCCTTCCTTTTCATAGATTGCTTCAGGCTCTAGAATTGGATTCTGTAAACGAGCAATGATTTTCGTTGGGTCGTCTAAATCCAGTAGCATCGCCCCCATACAATATCTAGATGATTTATCCGCGGCATGATAGATTTCAAGCCAGCCATACTTAGTCTTGATTGGAGGCAGGCCAGCACCCACGCGGCCATTATCCCAACCTTTTTCAGAACCGGCAAATAGCCAGTGATGATCTCCAAATGAATGCAGTTCCGGTGATGAGCTGATCCAAACATCATTGTGACCCGTCGACTTAACAGTGGGGCGATTCAATGCATAATAGCGTTGTTTGATTTTCTCAGGAAAAAGCACAACATCTTTGTTATCAGGATTGAAGATAATGGCTTCATGCTGATATGATTCAAAATTACTAGTGGAAATCAATTCAACACAGATTCCACGCGGAGAAACAGAACTGAAATTCAAATAGTACTTGTCTCCGATTTTTGTACACCGTGCATCTTCAATCCCATATGTTTCATACTCATTGTGTGGATATACAAAGGCATGATCTTCAATGGAAAAATTAACGCCATCTGTACTTCTAGCCAACCGCAAATATGATAACGATGTCAGATATTTAAAATCATGGTTCACATTAGCTTCTTTGACTACACGACTATCACTCGTGTCGAAACGACCATCACGATTTGATTCTGTAATAACCTGGGTTGTTTTCGTCTGGCAATTATAAACAGGAATCAAGATTTTATTTTCATCCTTATTCACAGGACGCTCAGCCACTCTCAAAACTAAGATTGTTTCGTCGTTATATTGCGCCACTGCCGCATTAAAAGCTCCAATAACCTCGAAACCATCATTGATTGGTTTGACATCTTCAGGTGAAATAATTGGATTAGCCGTAAATCTTTCTATTTTGACCATAATAAAACCTACTCCTATTAATCTTTAATTAATTATAAAACTCTATAATTTGTTCTTCACAGTCGCTTGTTCCGCACATCAGCCAGCGCTTCCCGGAATCCCTCTCAACAATTTGTCCAGATGTAAAGACGACATCGGCCAAATCATCGCGTTTGCACGGTCCAGCCAAATAATCTTTCCGTTCAGCGATGATACGTTCACCAAAGATAGTGTTAGCTTCGAGATCAATATAAAACGACAATGCATAGTAGTTACGATTGCTATCGCCAACCATTCGAGCTATATGACCTAAGACATAAACAACATTCTTAGAAATCTGTTCAATTTGATTTGCACCACCCCAAGTTCCCTCAGAAAAATTATTTTCAAGTAAGGGTGCTGTATTCAAATCAAGCGTACACAGTTCCTCCATGCCTTGGGCAATCACTAATCCAATCTTACCCGCACCAGCCTGTCCGCCTTGCGGTCTAGTAAGTACTAAGATTTGACCACTGCGCAACTGACATAAACGGATATCCTTCATCTTGCTAGGACCGGCGAATAGGAAATCTGTTGATAAATCCGAATTCAGTCGATAAAATTCAGTTCGCCAAACTGGACCAGAATCATGTGACCAATCTACTTGAACACCACCGAGTAATATTTCACCATCTATCTGTGTAATAAATGGATCCTGCAGTGCTAAAGAAAAATCTGGGATCTTCGCAAATCTATTTTGGGAAACCTGCCTGAACAATACTGTTTGTGATTGTTCGCTGTCGCGCGGCTCAACACGGCCGGCAATCAAAATCTGATGATTCAATTCAAATGGCGTGGACGTATTATAGACGTCCCTATCTCCAACGCCTGTGAACACCATTTTTTCAATTTGACATGTCTTTCTCTGCCGTCGGTAGCTCTCCAACAAAGTATCAATCGTCTTCATTTCGCTTTGACCTCCTATTTCAAGGTATATTGCATACCCTCCTGGAAATTCTTTGAGAACAGCAAGAACAGTAATATCAACGGTAAAGTTAGTAGCACTGATGCTGCATACATGGGTCCAGGATAAGTTCCGTATGGTCCAAACATTTGTGAAATCAGTACATTTAAGGTCACAGTACTATCGCTTTTCGAAACAATCATATCCCAAAGCAATGTTGTCCATCTCTCTGTGTAAAGGAATAGGAAAATAACTGTTGTAATCGATTTTGACATTGGTACAACAATCTTGAATAGAATTTGCATATCAGTTGCACCATCTAGCTTCGCTGATTCAATTAATGTGTCCGGAATTGCTTTGAAAAAGTTGGTGTACATAAAGATTGCCCAAAGGCTCACCGCGGTTGGTAAGATCATCCCTTGAAAGGTATCGATCCATCCCACTTTTGTAATCAACAAGAATTGTGGAATCAAAAGGATTATTCCTGGAAAGAACATTTGGAAAAGAATGAAGTTATCCACCAACTTCTTCCCGCGAAATTCGATTTTTGCCAAAGCATAAGCAACCATAACAGCAAACAACATCATCAAGAACACCGTAATTGTACTAACAATGAACGTGTGTAGAAACGCCTGAACCCATGGTGCAGGCGCCACAGTTACGCTATTGCTGAATAGCCACTGCCAAGACCGCAAGGAATAACTTGTTGGGATTAAATGCTTATCCACCTGATCCCAACTTGCAAACGAATTTAGAACCAAGTAAATAAACGGAAAAATCATAATCAATAAAAACACAATGGTGAAAATATAATTTAGGGTAACTTTCAGCGTTTTGTTCTTAGTTCCAACCATAATGTTTACCCCACTTTTCAATCAAATTGCGCAAAACACCAATGGAGAGGAAGGTCACAACGGCTGCAATCAGTGCAATGGCCGACGCATATCCAGACTTCAAGTTAACAAACGCCTGATTATAAATCTCCATTTGCCAAGTGTTTGTCGCACCATTTGGTCCCCCACCAGTTAACTGATAAACTTCCGTAAAGATCCCGAAACTGACGCCAATCGCTAAAATCAGCACTGTATAGAGAGAGGGATATAGCATTGGAACAGTAATTTTCCAAAATCGTTGCCAACCATTTACTCCGTCCAGTGCAGCTGCTTCATAAATTTCTGTATTGATACTGTTCAATCCCGAAACCAGAATCAAGCCATAATATCCGGACATTTTCCATGCAATCATTACAGAAACAACAATTAATGCGGCTGTTGGTGATCCAAGCCAGTCGACATCCCATCCAAACGAATTTCGCAACCAAGTGCTGATTGGCCCGTTATAGGACAGAATTCCCTTAACAATCAGAGAGGTCACAACTCCACTTGAAAGATATGGAAGAAAGAAGGCCACCAAGAAAACGCCTTTAAATTTCGGTAAGCGATTGACCAACACCGCTACCAACATAGATAAAATTAAAGCCAACGGGACAAAAACAATTAAGAACTTATAGGTCACGAAAAAGGCCTGATGGATCTTTGCATTCTTAAATGAAACAATAAAGTTTTCCAGTCCAACAAACTTGATCTCTGGTGAAATCAAATTCCAATTCGTCAACGCTAGCCAGAAAGACCAGAACAGCGGAAGTAAGAAAAATATAGTTGTAAAAATAAGATAAGGGCTGGTAAACAGCCAGCCCAACTTGTTGTTTCTACGCTTCATGATTACAGCGCTCCTTTAATTGCCTTTACCATATCTGCCCAAGCCTTCTCAGGTGTTTTCTTGCCAGTAACTGCAGGAATCCAGCCATCGTTGCCAAGCTTCTCTTGTAGTGTATTGTAATCTGCATTATCCATTGCTGGAATTGCATTCGGTACATTAGCAGCGTAAACCTTCATCTCTGGGTTACTCTCAAAGTAATTCTTAAAAGCGCTATTGGTGGAAGCATCATCACGTGCAGGTAACAATGAAGTTAATTTAAGTAATGATACATCATTGTTCACGTCGCTCATGACAAATTTCAAGAATTTCATTGCGGCTTTCTTCTGTGCATTTGTTGCTTTTGCATACAATACAACACCCTTGGCATCCGCATAGGTCTTAACGTTATCAGCATCAGCCATTTCGTCTGGAACCGGAACACTAGTAATCGTATAAGTATCGTCAAACTTCAAGTTCGGATACTTTTCGGCCCAATTTGGGAATGTCCATGGTCCAATGATATTCATAACTGAAAGTCCTGATTCAAACGGATCCGTTGTTTTCTTCGTAATTAATTCTTTATCCTGATACAGATCCTGCATAAACTTAAAGACAGTTACACCAGCATCTTTATCCCCAACAAATTTCGTGCCATTAATAAAGCTAGCACCATTGCTAGCAGCGTCATAAAATGGGAAAAAGTCAAACCAGCGTTGATATGCAGTAGGGTCCACCACTGTCGGATTCGCATATACAACTTTGCTAGGATCCTTCGCCTTCAAAGCATCCGCAACCTTCTGCACATCACTATACGTTTTAGGAACTGAATCAATTCCAATTTTCTTAAGTGTATCTAAGCGCCAGCCAACTAGCATTGGATTTGAATATAGTGGCACAACGAACTGATTTCCATCAGAGAATTTCCAACTCTTAATAGTTTTCGTCATATTACGACCGCTAACTACGTCATTCATTAAGTTCTTAGTGCTCTCATCATTGTTCAAAGGTACGATTGCTTTGCTTTTTGCGAGTTGTGCAGCAAAACTACGAGTAATGTTTTCTGACATTGTTGGAGCAGTACCAGATGCAATGGCAGATTGAATTGTTGCTTCAGAAGTTGGGCTTTCTTTCATTTGCGAAACTTTAACAGTGATCTTAGGATTCTTTTTCTCAAACTCCGTTGCCATCTTCTTCCAGTATTTTACTTGAGGTGGATTTGGTGCTGCCCAAAAAGTAATGGTTGTTTTATCACCCGATTGCTCCGAACTTTTACTACCACAAGCGGCTAATCCAAATAGTGTAGTGGCACAAACCGCTGCCAATAAAGCGAGACGTTTGAATTTCATTTTAACTCCTCCTAAAGTGTAAGCGCTATTAATTACAAGTACATTATAATAACATTATCGTAATTGTGTCAAGTAATGTTTTTAATATTTTTTTAACGGCACACTTGATTGCCAAGTCAAGATAAATTATAATTACGGTAATGTTAGTAATATGACTGGAGCTATAATTCATGAAAGTGACAATGCAAACTATTGCGGATCGTTTAGGAATTTCAAAAAATACGGTTTCGCAAGCACTACGTAACAAGGATACAGTTAGCGTCCGTACTCGCGAGCTGGTTCACGAGACTGCCCAAAAGGTTGGCTATAACTATTCCGAGCGAGCAAACGATGCGGTGACAAACAACGGTTCTCTTTTCGCCTTGATCACAACAGATTTGACTTTGACTCTTAACAGTTTTTTTGGAGTTATCCTTAGTGAGATTAAGGAAAAGATTCTCAAAAACAATCAACAAATCGACATTTACGCTATTTCAAGTGAACAGGAGCAAGAATTGCAACTACCACCACAAATTGAACAGGGAAACTACGATGGCATTTTCATTCTTTCTTACTTTTCAACGGAATATTTAAGAAAACTGGAAGCAATCAAGACACCGAAAGTCCTAATTGATCATCACCAGCCAAATTTAGATATTGACAGTGTCTTAACTGCTAACATTGATGGCAGCATTGAGGCATTGGCATTTCTGGCAGCCAATTCAGTACAGACAATCGGCTTCATCGGTGACATTGATCGTTCTCCGAGTTATCAGGAGCGTTTCATTGGCTTCGAGTTGGCACAAAAGCAGCTCAACTTTCAATCCAAACCCGAGTGGACGATCTGCCATCTCAAAGAAAATCAGGGCTTTCTTTTTGATGCAATTCGTCAGCTTGATGACCTCCCCGACGCTTGGTTTTGCGTGAATAATGGCTATGCCTATTCACTAATAAATTATTTCCAAAGTCACAAACTTTCGATCCCACACGACGTCAAAATTTTGTCATTCGATGATACTGACTTATCAAGAATGACCCATCCACGGATGACAGTAATGGCAACAAATCTCCTAGAAATGGGTGATACCGCATACGCGTTGCTCCAAGAACGAATCACTTCTCCAGAAGCACCAATCAAGCAAATTTGCTTGAAACCAAAACTGATAAAACGTGGTACCGTTTAAAAACATAACAAAAATGGCCAAGGCATTTCTAGCCCTGACCATTTTTGTTATGCATCTAATTATCCAAAATATATATAAACGGTTACCCCAGCGCCACATCCAGGATCATCATGATCACAAAGCCGGTCATGACACCGAAAACGGCCATATGACTGTGTTCTTTGTGGGATTGTTGCGCTTCGGGAATCAATTCTTCCACCACGACATAGATCATCGCGCCGGCGGCAAAGGCCAAGGCATAGGGCAGAATCTGGGTCATGGCGCTAACGAGTAGCGCCCCTAGCACCCCGGCGATCGGTTCAACGAAGCCGGAAGCTTGCCCGTAGAAAAAGGCTTTGGTTCGACTGGTCCCCGCTTGGCGCATGGGAATCGAAACAGCAGCGCCTTCGGGGAAGTTTTGAATCCCGATGCCAAGCGTCACTGAGATCGCGGCTAACACAGCGAGGCGGGGGTCGGCAGCCTGATTGACCGCCCCAAACGCCACCCCGACAGCCAGCCCTTCTGGAATATTATGAAGCGTGATCGAAAAAACAAGCAAGAAGGTTTTCTTGAGGTAATCAGGGAAACCTTTTTTTGTGCTTTTGCGAGCACCATCAATATGAGGCAGTAGCCGATCGGCGCCGTACAGAAACAAGCCGCCAAACGCGAAACCAATCGCGACGGCCAGCCAGGCGATATCGCCGTTCTCCTCTGCTCGGGCGATGGCGGGGTCAAGTAACGACCAGAAGCTGGCCGCGATCATCACCCCAGACGCGAAGCCCAGCATGTAATTAAGTACTTCTTTCTTGATTTCCTTAAAGAAGAAAACCAAGGCCGCGCCCAAAGCGGTCATGAAATAGGTAAAGAGGGTCCCCAATAGAGCCTGCTGCCACGGTTGCAGCCCTATAAAAAACTCGATCATCAAATTCACTCCTTCACACCTACTTTACCATGTTTAAAGGAAAAGTTAAACAAATATTTAGCATTTATAAAGGTTTCTATTAGGCCACGCTAACATAACTGCCGTCCAGTAAAAAACGATCACGCTTTTTCAACGTGATCGTTACTTTTTGCCAATCGCAACCGCCGCTGGCAAAGCATGGTCTGACCATTTGACATTTGAATTGATAAATTGGCTTTTGCTCGCGGGTTCACCTGAGAAAGCGAGCTTGATCTTCAAACAAAGCATTACCCGATTGCTCCACCGGCCGTTCAAGCCCTTCCTGATCCAGCTGTTGAGCCAGCGCCACGATCAGTAACCGCGTCTGGGCAACGGTTGGTTCCTGGTGGAAATCCACCCGTTGCCAAACATAACGGGTCAATTGACGTAGCCGCCGATCCGACAGATTTTGATCCTGGCGATACCGCCAAAGCGCGTCCTGATAACGAATCATCGTTGGCTTGATCAGAACGATCAACGGATCCAGTTGGCGCACCAGCTGGGACAACGTTAGCGCCGCAAAAATTTGTTGCGGCGGAACTTGCGTGATCACCAGGCGATAATCGGCGCTGGGATAGGCGTGGGCGACTGGATTATGTTCAAGGAGCCAACTGATTTTTAAGCAAAGCGCCGGATAGCAAACCAACCGTAAAAGTTGACGATCCTTTAGGCTACTCGGCGCGTTAGCTCCCTGCAAAAATGGCTGCCACTCCCCCTGATCGAGAAAGCGGACCAAAGGATACTGTTGGCGAAAATCAGTTGCCACTAGCCGCTGGTGCCCAAATCGTTGCCAAACCCGTTGGCGGTGATGATATAAAAGTAGGCCCACAATCAATAACGCCAACAGTAATAGCCCGCCGCCTAATAGAAATAGCCCTAGTTTAAAGTTTGTCGTCATTCCTTACTTTCATCTTCTAACATGGTTGACCCCAAATCACCGTCAATTTTGCACTACCAGCCGCCGGAGAAGCCGCCGCCACCGGTACTGCCACCGCCAAAGCCGCCGCCGAAACTGTCGTTAGAACCGGAAGAACTACTATTGCTTTGACTACTGGCAACGCTGTAAACGACCCACCAAGTCGGCCAGTCACTGCCTTTGCTGCCTTCGGTGATTGTGACTTTCCCATGGTCGTCCATCACTTTATCGACCTGACGGATCATTCTTTTGACCTGTGCCGCGGTCACGGCTTCATTATAATTGGCGTGGCCCTGAATAAATCGCCAGAGGTGCTCTTGCCGATCCGCGTTCACCCCGTTCTCTTGGCAATATTGTTGCCAAATTTCCTGATAGAGCGTTTCTGTCGCCGCGTAAGCCTGGGCAAACGGCGTCAATAAATCTAATAAATCATCCAAGGTCCGCACCGCAAATAACGTGGCTTTGGCGGGTTGCGTCAACACCAAGGTGTAGTCGCTGATTGGATTGGTCAAAGACACCGAATTGGTTTGTAAAATCGTGGTAAGTTCCTTGGTTAACACTGGATAGACCACTTGTAGCATCACCTGGTAATCTGTGTTCTGCTTCGGCGCCGAATTGAGGTGATCCAGGAGCTCCAATTCTTTCTGAATACCCGCAGTGGAAACCGCCGTCGCCAAAGGATATGCCTGTACGAAATCAGCCGCCGCCACGCGGTCACGGGCAAATTGCCGCCAAACCCGTTGCTTGCGCGCGTATTGGACCCAAGCATAGATTCCCAAGCATGCCAAGAGGCCCAGCACGATCAAGACGATCGTCCAAATAATTTGTTTGCGCCGCTTACTGGCAGCCTGCTTGGCGGCCATTTGCGTTGGCGTTAAAATATTGCCTTTTCGCTGCACCAAATAAGTACCCAGATTCGCGGTCATCTGTCTGATCGCCAAATCATACTGACCCGCCTTCAACTGCTTCGTGACCGCCTTCGTCACCACTTTCTTCTTCGCGCCATCAGGAATCACATTCTCCAAGCCATACCCCACGGTCAAATCATACTTGCGATCCTTGACCGCCACCGTGAGTAACAACCCATTATCCCAGCCTTGATGTCCGACACCCATTTTCGTGAACAAATCAACGGCGTAATCATGGATGTCATCTTCATCTTTCGGCAATCGCTGAAGCGTCACCACCGCTAATTGCGGCTGCCCTGTGAGCTGCTTGAATGTCTGATCGTTGAGCCGATCGATCTGAGTGACCGTCTTGTGGGACAGCACTTCGGCGTGATCGGCGACCCAAGCGGAATTCGTCGCCGCCACCGGTTGCGCCGCACCACTGCCCACACCTAAGAGCACCAAGCCCATTAACCAACCCAACGCCACAATCCATTTCTTCTTCATAATCATTACCCCCTACCCTTATTCTTGACCTGCCAGAATCGCCCTGACGAAAAAAGGACCGGCCTCTCCAGACTGATCCAATTGTCCAACTTGTTAACTTGCCCGACTACACCAACGACACTTCTGAAACACAAAAACTAAGCCTGCCGATCGAAATATTCAGCGATCCGTTCTTGGTCGTGTTGCGTCAACGCCCAAGTCTGACTCGGTTGATGATTCCGTTGCCAGCCCCGCCAAAAATCAAACCCATGAACGAAATCCTGCAAGAATTCCAACGAATTATTCTTGACCAGCACATAAGCCATTGTCGCTAAACTCTCATTGACCCGTTGCGGTTGCCGCTGATACGCGGCCACCGCCGCCTTAGTGAACGCCGCCGGATCAGCCCGATAAGCATCGCGATACTTCAACAATTGCGGTTGGTTTAAGAGCGGCTCTAAAGTAAACCCACTGAAATCACTGGGCAACCCATCATTCTTCGCCAACAACTCATAAAGATACAGGAAAAACGACAACCGATCAGTCTCAGCCAAAAAATCAACATCCTCCTGCACCAACCAACCAGTCACAATCAATTTAGCATCAGATTCAAACATATTTATTACCCCCATTAGATAGAGTGCGGAGAGGTGCGGTTAGACCGTGAGCATTAATTTATCAGATTGACTAAGCTGCGCAGCAGATTGGGCAATCTGATACTTTAAGGCGCAGCGGTCTGCACCTCGCAGCACATTTTGATAGAGTGCGGAGAGCAACGGGTTGACTTCGAGCATTAGCCTAGCTCTTGTTTTGGAAGCGTCCTTTGCTTCCGGAACAAGAGCGTAGCTAAGCACAGAAGTCAGTTGCGCGGAGCACGTTTTGATAGAGTGCGAGCCACCCCGGGTAGTGCTCCTGAGCATTAGCCCAGCCAGAATTTTGGAAGCCGCACCTCGCTCCCGGAGCCATTGTTCTTTCCCTTCTATCATACCGCAGTCCGTCCAAAATGAAACCATTTTCAATTGAAAATTGACGGCCGCCCGAATTCAGTGTCACTTTTTTTGGGGAAACAGCTGGGCTTTATCTTTCGACAACCAATCAAAAATAGACTCCCACTAGCGCCGAAAATTGCCGGCGAAGGCAAGCGTCTATTTTCATTAAAAGCTGAAAACTATTCTGAGTCGATTGAAATCCACCAACTATTCCGCGCGCAACGCGATCGCGGCGTCTTTCTTGGCGGCCATTCTAGCTGGAATGTGCCCGCCTAACATGGTCAAGATGGTGCTGACCACAACTAGGATCAACGCTTGGACAGGATCGAGGATCGCGACATTTTTCAAATCGGTCAGATTATACAACAGGGAATTGATCGGGAAGGTCAACAATTCGGCGATCAGGATCCCTAATAATCCGGAAGAAACGCCTAAAATAAAGGTTTCGGCGTCGAATACTCGGGTCACGTCTTTGCTCCGGGCCCCTAACGCGCGCAGCACCCCGATCTCCTTGGTCCGCTCCAGCACTGACGTATAGGTCAGGATCCCGATCATGATCATGCTGGTGATCAGCGAGATCGCGGCGAAAGCGACCAGCACATAGGTGATCGCGTCCATCAAACCACCGGTTAAATTGGTCACGGTACCGGCGAGATCCAGGTAGGTGATTTTATTGGTCTTGCTCTTGCCCTTGTTCCATTTATCCAAATACTTCAAAACAGCATCTTTATCTTTGAAATTATTCGGATAGATCATGAGGCTATAAGGCATACTGCTGCCGCCTAACGTAGCCAAAAAAGTCTGCTTCGTGGTGGCGTCCATCTTCTGGTTGGTCATCACATTGACGTCGGTCGCTTTTTGCGCCTTGACGATCGCGGAATCTTGGTTCAAATCAATGATCTGCCGCGCCAATTTATCGCTGTAAGCAACGCCAGTGGATAACAGATCCATGTTGGAATTGCTGCGCGCGCGAATCACGCCGGCGATCTTGAGCTTGAGGTTGCCACTCTTGTCATACAAGGAGCTGACGTCTGTATTGGGAATATAGTTCCCCGTTGGCAGCGCCGTGTAATAGTCATCATTGCCGACCAACTGAATCTCGGTGCCCACCAGCTGATCGAAATCGATTTTCTCACCATCATTGATGTCAAAACCGAGATTCTTCAAGGCGTTGATATTGATTGTGTTATCCGAATTGACCACCAGCACCAGGTCAGTGGCGGCGGTAGGATAGCTCCCTGACAACAACCGATAATTCTTCTTCAGGAAATTCTCCTTAGTTTGATCCAGTTGCTCTGGGAACGAGGAGCTGCCTAAACCAGTTGAGGCCGACATCGCCGCGGCGCCAGAGTTACTGCTACTAGCGCTGGAAAAAGTCACCGTTTCAACCTTGCCATCGACTTTGCGCAACAGGTTCATGCCCACCAAGCGGGTATAGCCAATGTTGTTGCTCAAAGCCGGATCGATATCTTTGACATAGTTCAGGTATTTCGTGGTGATCTTGTTGGTCTTCATCGCCTTTTGCTGCATGCTGATCTTAGCGGTGACCGCGGTGCCCTTGCCACTGAGCTGCTTGGTTTCCTTCTGCTGCTCCGCCGAAGCCGCCTGCAAGTCGGTCGCCTGCTGCGAGATCGTGATCGGATATTTCGCCAACGTTTTCGTCTGGGTCTGATCGATCTGTTTCTGGAAACCACCGGATAACGCCAGCACAACGCCAATACTAATGATCCCGATACTAGAAGCAAAGGCCGTCAAAAACGTCCGCCCTTTTTTCGTCCGGATATTATTGAACGACAAATTAAGCGCCGTCCAGAAACTCATTTTCGTCCGCTTCAATTGGAACTGATCTGGCTTCGGCCGTTCCTGGTGAGGGTTGGAGTCATGCCGAATCTTCCCATCAGAGAACTCAATGATCCGATCCGCGTATTGCTTCGCCAATTCCGGATTATGGGTGACCATGATCACTAATTTCTCGCCGGAAAGCTCGCGAATCAATTCCATGATCTGCACGCTAGTTTCGGTATCCAAAGCCCCCGTCGGCTCGTCGCACAATAAAATATCCGGATCATTGGCCAACGCTCGGGCGATTGCGACCCGCTGCATCTGCCCACCAGAAAGTTGGTTCGGCTTCTTATGCAAATGATCTTTCAGACCGACCCGAATCAACGCGTCCTCAGCGCGATGCCGCTTCTCCGCGCCGCTGACCCCACTTAAGGTCATACCTAATTCAACGTTCTCCAGAATGCCTAAATGACCAATCAAATTGTAGCTTTGGAACACAAATCCAATCGAGTTATTGCGGTAAGCATCCCAATCCGTCGGTTTAAAGCTCTTAGTCGATTTCCCGTTGATGACCATATCGCCAGAGTCATACTGATCCAAGCCGCCGATCATATTCAACAGCGTCGTTTTCCCAGAACCACTGGGCCCTAAGATCGCGACGAATTCTTGCTTACGAAAAGCAACCGAAACGCCATCCAGCGCTTTTGTAACGGTCTCGCCAACGCGGTAGTACTTTTTAATATCTTTTAATTCGAGCACAATAACCCTCCCAAATCCTTCCACAAGTGACAAAGTGTTTATTTGATTATAGCATAACAACCGCCGTAACAAAGCGGGCGCAGGTCTGACTTTTCTTGAAAAAAACCGATTCTTTATTGGTTGAACTGATTTGAAAAATATAGCTGCTATTCTTGATTACTCGCTTGATTGCAGTTGTGGTGGGGTTTGGTGGTGACGCAACCGCCTCAGGACGTTTGTCGTGGCTGGAACGCGGTGGGCACTGTTTTGAGCCAATCCGCAAGCCCAGCGGCTTGTCTCAAAATCAGGCCTTATTCTAAGCGATAAATCGCTAAGAATAATCTCACCGCTGAGCCACACGTCCTGAGGCGGTTGCTAGGCAGAATCGAGCTTATCTGCAATCAAAGTTGGATATCTGACGAAGTGCTTTTGCGAGCTAGCGGTCAAACGATCGCCCACTTTTGGGGTGGTACGACAATGCCAACTGATTTAGATTAGAAGACCGGGATATTTTGCGTAGGCTGAACACTCTCTGCTTGTTTCCTTAACAATCATTGGTTTGGAAGCCGACCGATTCAGATGATTCATCAAGAACCTGCCTTGGTTCATCAGACCGACTATACTGGTGTCGTCAATTTAAAGCTGGTGACCACTAACCATGGCCGTCAATGGCGTGGATCCTTATCAGTTAGCGATGGCTTACCAATTGGCGTGAGCGCTCAAACGGCTGTTATAACGTTGAGCGGCTGGAGCGGAGCGTGGCGTTGGTGGTTCGTTCGTTTGCCGGCGGAAGGTCGGGCTGGGGGTGAGTCAGCCGCGATATTATTGTTGGCGATTTATCGCCTACAATAAGGCCGAGCTTGAAGATTTTCGGTGCACTTCCGAAAAGCTTCAAGTCGTGCCCGCCGCGTTCCACCACCCCCAGCCCGACCTGGAGCCCCACCACACCTATCCACCACCAATGCCACGCGCAGCGCAAGCTGCGGCCCATCTACTAACTTGCCCACCTTGGTATGAACAGTCAGAATCCCCACCAAATCAAATTGACTGCAAAGTCATTGACTTACCAGTCATCAAGAATTATAATCATCCTGTTTTTAGAAAATCAGGCGGCCAGAACCACCTGATTGGGGGAGGATACAACATGACAGCTCAACCGATTTTGCAAGTCACGCACTTGCGCAAGAACTTTGGCAAGTTCACCGCGCTTAGTGACGTTAGTTTACAGGTAAACCCTGGTGAAGTCGTGGGCTTCATCGGTCCCAATGGCGCCGGCAAATCGACCACGATTCGAACAATCTTAGGTATGCTCAAGGCGGATGGTGGCTCCGTGACTGTTTTCGGCCAAGATGCTTGGCAAGACGCCGTCAATATTCATGAACGCTTGGCCTACGTACCGGGGGATGTTTATTTGTGGCCGAATTTCACTGGCGGACAAACCATTGACCTATTATTGAAGATGAGTGGTCAGCAGCACACGCCGCGGACCGATGCTTTGATCCAAGCCTTCGATCTGGATCCGGCGAAGAAGAACAGCACTTATTCCAAGGGCAATCGTCAAAAGGTGGCGTTGATCGCGTCCTTATCCAGTGATGTGGACTTTTATATTTTCGACGAGCCGACTTCCGGTCTGGATCCTTTGAATGAGAACATCTTCCAGCAAGAGGTGGCACGCTTGAAAGCGGCTGGTAAGGCAATCTTACTCTCCAGTCACATTCTTTCCGAAGTCGAGAAAATGGGCGATACCATCGCCATCATTCGTCAAGGTAAAATCATCGAGGCTGGTTCCTTGACGCAAATGCGGCACTTGACGCGGACCAACGTGACGGTGACCACTCAGGGTGACCTCGCTAGCTTAGCTAAGTTGACCGGCGTGCACAATTTCCACTTGATCGATCACCAAACGACCCGGGCAACTTTCGCGGTGGATTCAGAGGCGTTGTCACTGGTGCTTCAAGCGGTGGCCGCCTTGACAGTGACGAACTTGCAAATCGCCCCACCCGCTTTAGAAGACTTATTTATGCGCTACTACGATCAAGCAGCGGATCCAGAGGTGACCGGTGATGTTCAAAAATAACTTTGCGCAAACGGGGCGCTTGTTGGGGCTCAACTTGCGCCGTGACTGGTTGAAACTGACCCTTTGGCTGCTGGGTCTAGTAGGCTTGATGGTTGGTTATGCGGCGGCGATCGGGACGATTTTCCCAGACGAAGCGGCGCGGGAATCGCTGATTGCCACTTTGAAAACACCAGCGATGGTCGCCTTTCTGGGCTACTTTCCCGAGCACGTGGCGATGACAGACGCGGTGATGTTCAGCGGCGAAATGCTGGTGTTCATGAGCTTGATGTACGGCTTGGCCAGCCTCTTGATTGCCATCAGCGCCACTCGCGGTGAAGAGGAAGCGGGCTTAGTTGAACTGCTCCAAGCCAAAAACGTTGGCCGGCACGCTTTCTTGCTAGCCGGATTTTGGGAAGTTTTGCTATTCAATTTGGCAACCTTATTGCTCGTCGGTGGCGGCCTGTCGGTGATCCACATGACCGGCGCCAACTTGAGCGGTGATTGGCTGACGGCCACATTACCGGCCGCCTTCGGTTTATTATTCGGCGTGGTTGGGTTGTTGCTGGCCCAAGTCGTGGCGGAAACACGTTCGGCAATGGCTGGCTCGCTAGCGTTACTGGGCTTGGCCTACTTGGTCCGGATGTCGATCGATGTCAGCCAGCCCAGCGCCAACTGGTGGTCGCCGTTTGGCTGGCTGGAGCGGGCCGGCGCTTATTATCAGAATAACTGGTGGCCCTTGGGCTTATTGGTGCTTAGTAGCGTCGTTCTTTTCGCTGGGGCTTTTTGGGCCAGTGATGCCCGTGATCTCGGCGCCGGCTTGGTCGCCGTGCGCAATGGTCGGGTCAAAAGTCGGCTCTTACGCGGACCGTTGACTGCCTTGATCAAAACAGACACCCGCAGCTTCTGGAGTTGGCTGATTGGCGCGCTGATCATTGGCCTGATGTACGGTTCGATTTTCAACACATTAGCCGACATGATCGACAGCAATCCGATGATCAAGCAAATTCTCGGCAGCCAAACCCGTCAACAAGCGGGCAATCAAGTGGTGATCACCTTCATGGCCACCTTGAGTATCGTTTTAGTCACAATCGCGGTGATCCGTGCGCTTTTTCTCGCCAATCGTCTTTACGGCGACGGCCAATTGGGTTACATTGAATTGTTCGCCGCAAAGCCAATCGGGCGCATCCGGCTAGGCGCCACTTATGTAGGTTATGCCTTGATCAACGGTTGGCTAACGTTAGGTGCAGGTGTTTTCGGGTTATACTTAGGAAATGTGGCGGTTTTGCCCCAGCCAGTGGCGGCGAAGTATTTCTGGCGAATGTTCATTGCCAACAGCGTCGCGGTTTTAGCGTTCGTCGCCGTGGCCGCTGTCTTGCTGGCTTTCGCGCCGAAGTGGCGACACCTTTTGTTGGCTTACGCTGGCATTGGTTTCGTCCTGATGTACTTCCGAAATATCTTCCAACTATCTGACCAAGTCGTCAAGATTGTACCCTATGGTTGGTTCAAAAACATTCCCCAACAGTCTTTAGATTGGTCAGTTTTAGGCGTGATGATCGGCCTCAGTGTGGTCCTCTTGATCATAGCCGGTTGGGGCTATCATCGCCGCGATCAAATTTTCAATTAGAAATGAGTGCAGACATGATGAAACGAACAAGATTACCAGAAGATCCGGTCAAAAAAGCCCGCATGCAAGCGGCCGCGTTAGCGTTGTTTGCCAGTGGGGGCTACCAAGCCACCAAAGTCGACGCGATTGCCGCCAAAGCCCAGGTCTCCAAGGGCCTGATCTTCAAATACTTCGGTAATAAAGAGCAACTCTATTTGGCCACGCTACGACAAGCTTACGACCGACTGATGGCAATCATGGACGAGGCAGTTTGGCAGGAATCCGGCGATTTAGTCGCAATGGTCACCAATGCCACCCGCTACAAAATCAGCCTGCAATTACAATACCCGCAGGAATTCCAATTATTATTGAATGGGTTCATTCATCTCAAGCAATTACCCGCCAGTGGTCGCCAGTATGTTGAGCAGATGATGGTCGCGAACCAGGATCTGACCCAACGGCTCGTCCTACCTGTCTTTGCGAAAATGACCTTTAAACCAGGCATCACAGCTACCGATGCCTTAACCGTTTTGAATTATGTCACCAGCGGTTATCTGCAGAAATTCCAACAGTATTTGTTGAGCCACCCAGAAGTGACCACGGTGGCGGAAATGGAACCACTGTTGGCCGATCTGACCCGTTATTTGCGGATCGTCGAATATGGTTTTGTCGCCCCAGCTTGACTTTTTCCTGAAGCGAACATGTTAAAACAGAAAAGACGACCAACATCCGGGCAAGATGTTGGTCGTCTTTTCTTTAAGGGGAGGAGTAAAAATGAAGAAAAATTTGGTTGTTAGCCACACCGGGCAAGTGCGACTAATTGGTTGTTTCATCACAACGGGCAATTGTGACGAATATGTGCTTCGTGGCGGGCAACCACTGAGCACGTTGTCAGCATTGACGGGCAATCAATTCTGACTTATTTAGGTTTAGGGTTTTGTTTGGAGTTTATAGATCACAAGGTCTTGCAGCGCACCGGGCAAGTGCTCTTGCATTTCCTTTGCTTTCTATGTTAATAACTATAACCTGAAAGTTTGAAAAGCTCTTGTTCAAATTATGGTTCTTGCGGGAATAAAATTTGAAGAAATTGTGACACTTTGATTCTGCAAATCGTTTCCTGAGCTCCACGAACTCATCTTGACCCCATACCTGCGTTATTTTCAATCTCTTTATTGAAATAGGCGTTGATAGATTTCCGTGATGGGATCTTGGTTATTGTTGGCGGTCAAAATCAAATTGGCGGCTTCTTTGATGTGGGGCACGGCGTTTTGCACGGCGACACCACAGCCGGCCGCTTGGATCATACTGAAGTCGTTGTCATTATCGCCTAAAGCAATGATCTCTTCAGGCTTGATTCCCAGCGCTTGCCCCAGCTCCAAGGTGGCGCTGCCCTTATTAACGTTGGCCGGATTGAACTCGACATAACGATTCGACGAATAAGTCACCGTCAAGGGTTCCGCGACTTGGCGCTCCGCCCGGGCGCGAAAAGCAGCCAATTTCTCTGGATCTAGATTCTTCATAATGATCTTGACGATCGGGCGTTTTGCAAAGGCGCTCAGGTCCGCGCCAGTCAGGGGCAAAACGTCCACACCCCGAGATTTGATATAACTCACTTCATTAGCGTCTAAATTGCGCACGTAGACATGGTGGACCGTGTACAAATGGATCCCCAAATCAGGCTCAGCCAAAGCCATGCGATAAAGTTGATCGGCCACAGCAAAAGGCAAATAATGATGGCGCAAAATTTGATTAGCCTGGTTGGCCACCACCACCCCGCCATTATAAGAAATCACATACTGATCTGGTTGTTGATAAGTCCCGATCGTTTTCAATAAGGCCTGCACTGACGCGAACCCGCGGCCAGTGTTGGGAACGAATTTAACTTGTTGCGCCTGCAAGCGTAAAATCGTCGCTCGATCCCGCTCCGAAACCTGGCCGGCGTCATTCAACAAAGACTCGTCCAAATCGCTGACAATCATTTTATACATAGAATCACCTTTCCTTAGCTTATTCATTATACGTGAAATCACCAGATGGGGAAAGTTGCGTTTGCCCTTAGTATCTTGGACAGATTTTTTTGGTACATAAAAAGCCCCTAAATTCTGAAGAGTTCGGAATTTTGAGGCTTTTATTTTTGAAACTAAACTTGTGTCTTAGTCTTCTTCTGTAACAAATTCGAAAACCTATCGTCTTAATTTATTGGTGATGTCCATTGCCGCTCAATAAAATCACCAAGGGCATTACCAACTGTACGCCGGTGGTTCAGCCAATCAGGAACGCTCTTGGCTTAATTCAGCAAATTTTTGTTCACAATTTATTATTTCCTTGACTATAATTTTGTGACATTAATGATTGCAGTAATCAGGGTTCCTAGGCCAGCTCCAGAAAAGAGTACACCAAAAACTAGACTAAACCAAATCGAGAACCCTAAAAAACCACTTTTGGATTTGACCGCGCCGGATTTGATATTTCGAAAATACTTGATCGAAATCACTAATTCCCAAATCCCAACTGCTGTTAAAATAAGTCCAATGATTACCAGGGCAATGATACCTTCAGTACTCATGATTAATCCCCTCCCTTGTTTAGCAACTAACATAATTATAGGAGATGCCGGACTGAAAACAAGTCAAAAATCGCCATTGGTGCTCATTTGATCCTAAATGGTATTACTGCGAAGATAATGGTACCTAATGTTTTTTAAATTTGGAACATACTCAGGCGCTTTGAGGCTTATTTTCCCTGACGCCAAGCTGACGTATTCCAACAGCACCATGGAAAGGATCAACCGCTTGAAATACGCTCAGGTCAAGGAAAACGACACCGCGAAATACGTTTCTTGGATGACCAACGACGTTAGTATCGTGGATGCCCAGGGCTTTGAGAACATCTTCGATTCCTTGCAGACACTGACTGCGGTCCTCGTAAACGCGACATGATCGTGAAATACCATTACAGTCTGCTGCTCCTAGTCATGGCGCTGTCTGTGCTGATGATCCTAGGACCTAAGATTCTACAAAAGCCGTTGGAGAAGCATTCCCGGGCATTCAGTCAGGCCAACGAGAAGTTGACTGAAGAAGTGACCGATGTTTTTGACGGTTATAATGCCCTTTATATTCTAGGACAAAAGCAGACCATCAAGCGCCAAGTAGCGCAGTCTTCCCACTTCTTCGCCAAAAGTAAAATTGGGTTGATGACGATCTGCGGTGAGAATAATGGCTTGATGAAGGTCGGTAGTATCATTACTTGCTCGTCCTTAGGCGGCGTGATTTTCGGTAATTTGACGGCCTTCAGTTTCTCGATCGTCGGCGTGCGTTCGACCAAACCGATCTTGGAGAAATTCCAGATCTCAACAGATGAGGTCACTACCCCGCAGCAGGTGACCTTACCTGATTTTCACGAGCAACTCAAAATGGATCGGGTGACTTACCAATATCCTGGTCAAGCGGCGCCAACTTTGCGTGACTTCAGTTTGCAGATCGACAAGGCGCGGAAGTACGCCTTGATCGCCCCCTCCGGTTATGGGAAATCGACGATCCTGAATTTGTTGTTCGCCATGTATGAGGAATACCAAGGCAAGCTGAGTATTGATGGCGTTGATTATCGCCAGCTCAGCGAAGACGCGATCCAAAGTCAGATGCTTTACGTTGATCAACATCCCTATATTTTCGCGGCTAGTTTACGGGACAACATTGTCATGGGGCGGACAGTGACGCCGGAGAAATTAACCGCTGTTTGCGAGATTTGTGGAATCGATCAATTCTTAGGCGATCTCAGCGCTGGTTTGGAAACCAACTTGCGCCACAGTGGGTCTAATTTATCTGGTGGGCAGATGCAGCGGATCGCGCTGGCCCGGATGTTGTTGAGCGACCGACCGATCCTATTGCTTGATGAGATCACCTCCGCCTTGGACGCGGACACCGCCTTGCGGATCGAGCAGAACATTTTGCAACAACCTGATAAAACCGTGGTGATGGTCACCCATAATCTGCGCGCTGATACCCGGCCACTGTTTGATGAAATTGTCGATTTGACCAAATTAGGGATAGCTGACTAGGTTGTGATTTCCAAGAAATGCTTACCGTCCCGATCCCAGTTCTCTTGAGCTTGAATTAAGAAGCTTTGGTTCAAGCTACCAGTTAAGCATCACGAAATGTTAACTTCGGCTTCTGGAAGGGTCAGCTTATTAGAGGCCAGAGCCCGCTAAATGCAATCATCTTCCTGTTCCAACGGCTTGAATAACGGTGCCAACAAACGAACTCATCTTCTGAGTTCGTTTTTTTTACAGAGATACTTCGTAAACTCAGCGAAATCAAGCCGACGTGGCAGAAGGCCAAGGTTGGCACTAACCTTCACTGGTCGATCGATCAGTGCTTTGCCCGCTGAAAGCCTTGATAGTAGCGGACTTCTGATAATCAGAAGTCCAGAAATTGCTGATCATAACCAGCTTCGGAAAAGCAGTCGTAATCAACTCGCGGATCAATGCTCGGCTAGGAACCACCTACCCACGGGTTTGAAAAGTCTGGCCCCTGAGTTCGGATCAAGAGATAGCGCTAGAACTCAGCACGCGTTTCCCGGTAACGGCGCCAGAATTCAGGAGCAATTGTAATGAAGCCTTTGCCCATAACTCACCGCCGCCTTCTTCTATATGATAAAAATAAATCGATTGCGCCAAAAAGATGATATTTAGCTTTTATCAGCTGTTTTTGTGATATAATGGATTCGAATTCAGTATCGTTGACCACCTGAACTAGGGCAATGAAACAATGGGCAGCATCGAGGTGCGCTCATTCACACCATGGTCAATCACAGAAGGGGCGTTGGAGAAATGGGAAAAAAGAGAAACATGGATAAAGGGGATCTAATTCTTCTGATTGTTTTGGTTTTACTTTTCGGTATCTTCCTCGGTGTCAGGGGTGATCGCTTTGTTCGGGCACAAATTGCCAAGCAGAATAAACCGACTTATGAAATCGTGATGGGTCCAACCCGAGATACGGTCATCAGGTATACCAAGGTCAAAGGTGAAGTCCATGAATTTCCGAATCCGAGCCAAAAATTATGCGTGGTTGTTTTCAATCGGACCAGCAAACCTAACTACTACGAACTGAGAGAATTGCAAACGCCAGCTTGGTTAAAGTAGCGGGGCAATCAGATTTCGGCACATTAGTCGCACACCATTAATCGTAACAGAACACAAAAAAGGGAAAGTTGAGGATAGCAACTTTCCCTTTCGTGTCGATTCGAACTCTATTTTTAGAATGACAGGGCATCCGTCAACCACCCGTGACTAAAGTCACAGGCTTGTGAGAGCATCGCCTAACGGCGACACGACCACAATTTGCTTAGATACAGCCGTCGCCTGCAAGCAGGTCTTACGTGCTAATTACCAAAGCCTTTAGAGTCCGCAGGTTGCCAGACGGACTGTGATTCTTAGTTAAGGGCTAAGCCTTTAGCCAAGATATTTTTAGCAGCGTTGTGATCACGGATGTGGTACGTGCCACAGT
>NZ_RHOV01000039.1 GCF_003946655.1 Lapidilactobacillus achengensis | reverse complement strand
ATAGATGACTTTACTCAGGAACTTAATCAGTATATCGAGTGGTATAACACTAAGCGAAGAAAAAAAGTTTTAGGAGGAATAAGCCCGCAAGAATACCGTCAGAGCAAGGCTTCCTGAAGGTGAAAGTCCAGAAAAACGTCCGCACGCCCTTTCCTACATTTTACGATTGCCATTTACACTTGAAGTGCAAAAGCTGATAGACTAGGCCAAAAAGGCCATGATAACCTTGCTTATAAGCACCTTATGCATATAAGAAAGGAGTCATCATGACCCACTCTCAGATTAGCACGACAGGACAACATCAATAACTCAGTTTAGACGAATGGGGGGAAGCTTTAAGCACTCCATCAAGCTGCTTTTGTCATCGTTCAAACCGCCGAGCAGATTTATCGCAACAAGTTTACGGTTAGCCGTGAACTCAGGCGTGGCAATACCGAACAGATCCGTGGTGCTGGCAGACACTACCGGCGTTACTTTGCCGAAATCGGTGTTGCCGTATACGAGAAGAACAGTGCTTCGTGTTGCCCAAGCACACACTTAGAGCAGTGCTCAGAATTCTACGCAGAGCTTATGGTGGTGCTCAGAGTGTCTCCTCGAATCCGCAGCGTTGATAGCTTTGTGCACAGATATAAGCGGGTACATCCAGAACTGCCATGCCGGTTTAGCGCGACATCGACAAGAGCCTCTTAGAGGTGCTTAACGGTGATCTACCGATGAAGCCACCCATCATTTTCCAAAATTAGGATGGAGCCAAACCTTTTCGGATGCTTTGCGGCATTTTTGTATACGCTATCCGTAACATGGCTACTCTTTGTGAATTAAATTTCGTGGCAAACAAGCTTCCAGTTCTTTATCCTTTGCGAATGTCTATAGTTTTGATTTTTTGAAGCAGGTCCTTAAATTGTTAGATGGCCGTAAGCGTGTTTGGTTTGCAGCTTTCAATCGATGCCGTTTAAGTCGTGGGTGCTGTTGCGCCTTTTGGACTTATACTGAATAACCAGTTTTTCAGTCGAACACATGGAGCGTCTGTTTTTAGGTTACGTTTGAACGCATTGTTATACAAGTGGAATAAACTTAGTGTAAAGTTTTACTCAGGAGGTCAATGTCAAAGAATAAATTATTTAAAGATAAAGTTGACAAAAGAAGACCGCAGCCCTCTAATTGAGTTACCAGACACAAAAAAGAGAGAAGCGGTCTTCTATGAACTCAATTATAGCAATTGCAACAGAACTTTTGAAGTCTAATCAATCATTTATTCAATTTGAAGCAGAAATGATTCCCGCGCTAGCGGAGTTCGTGTGTGCTGCGGTTTCAAAAGCAATTGAGGTCTTCGATGATGAGCTATGTTTAGGGAAAGATTGGACGATTCTTCGTAAGGATAAGCGGACGATTCAATGTCTATTCGGAACATTGGTATTCAGCCGTCGGCTGGTTCGTGATGGTGCTGGAAAGCCACGTTATCCGCTCGATGAAGCTCTGGGAATTCCAAAGAGTAGGCGCTATTCCCCGCTTTTAATGGCCAGAGTTGCCAGTCTATCTTCGCATGCGGTTTTGCGCACGGTGTCTCGCGCTGTTGAGGCTTTCACACCAGGATCAATGAGCTTTCAGACGGTGGATAAGATCTATCAAGAGATTGGTGAGGATCTTATTGAAGTAGCCACCAGCAAAGCGGCCGCCCCAAAGCAGAAAAATGAGAAAGCCTGTACGACACAACTGTTCATCGAAGGTGATGCGTTTCAAGTGAAAATCAAACACGGCCTGCGGGTCATGGTACATCGACTTCAAGTCAGTGAAGGGGTTATTCTGAACGGGAAACGACACATTTTAAAGCAACGATACATCATTAGTGGGCTGAATCGCCGGTTGGTTTTCGAACAGATGTCAGAGTATTTAGACAGTCATTACGACTGCAAGAACACACAAATTATTACGGGAAGTGATAATGGGAGTGGTTATGAGCCAAGTGCTTTTCAAGTGTTCTCACCGACTAAGGAACAGCATGTTCACGTACTTGATGCCTATCACTTGAATCGCAAACTCAAAGAACGTTTCAGTTTGATGCCAATGCCACTAAAGAAGCGGCTTAGACAAGCAGTGTTCGCAGCGGATAAGCCACAGGTGAAGATGATCTTAGATACCGCCGAATCAATGCAACAAACGGAGATTATCGCGACGACGTCGCAGATAATATCAAACGCTTGCGAGATTACTTGAATCGTAACTGGGATAGCATCAAGCCACTCGCGGTTATTCAGTGGCGCCATAGTGGTCTTGGCAGTTGTGAAAGTAACCATCGCGCATACACGTATCGTTTGAAGAAACAAGGACGTAGCTGGAGCATTACTGGCCTTAAGGCCATGCTTATGATAATCGATGCCGAGCAAAATGGTGAGTTGGAGCGTTCGCTAAGCCAAACAACCATGTTTAATGCGCCCCAGAGGCTAACAGATAATGGGCAAATCGTGATTGCGCCTAACTTCAAACTATGGGCACTGTTTGCGGTAGGCAAGCATTCCGCCCATGTCGGGGTAAAAGCCGGTGTGATCAACGCACAAGGAGTTACAGGAACATCGTTTGGTCGCTTCGCACGTGCAATGAACGACTTGAACTAAGCTAACAATAAGTAACCCAAAAATAGAGAACCGAGAAAAACTTGACACATACTGGAATAAACGGTGGAAGCCTGGTATATTTAAAGTGTGTAACCGTAATCAAAACCACATCAGGTTAGTAATATAAATTAACATATGGTTAGACGCGGAAACTCGAATTTCAAGAAAGTGGGGTGTTCACATTATCACGTATAAATTGAGGGGTAGAAACTCAACCATGGAAAGAGGTAAAAAACATGGATAAAAGGAAAATTGGACAGCAAATATATGCTTTAGTTTTAGTGCTTCTGCTGTTCTTACAATCCTCGGCACAAGTTGTAGGGGCGGTGACGGCTAGCTCTAGCGGTACTAATGATCCCAAGACTGTTCAACTTTTAGAGGCTACTCAGGAAACACCTGGATTGCGAACAATTGGACTGAAACTTTCGCTAAACAACTCAACGGATGAAATTGTTCAAGAGCAAGTTTCAGTATCCTTCTCAGGTGATCAGCAACTACAAGAGACCGCCGATGCCAACATTGTTGATGATGCGCATAGGGTTGTTGGACAATACTCCTATTCAAACAGCCACTTACAGCTATATTTGGCTGGCAATATTTCTGGAACAGCAACGATCCAACTAGGCCTCACAGACACTTCATCCTTAGAAGGATCTGTCAATTTCTCAACGGATGGTCAAAACGTTACTGCAAAACTGTCTGATACTACCTCAGTAGCAAAAGATGATAAACCTTCAGCCAATGTTAGCAGCAAGGCTGCATCTAGTGTTGCGTCGAAGAGCCAAACCGCAAAGACAATTTCTGAGAGTGCTGAGGGCAATGATATCTCACAATATTTGCCAGATGACTCCAAAGGAACAATCATTACCGGAGCAAATATTGAATTCACAGATAGCAAAGGTAATACTGTTGATCCCACACAAGTGAGAAAAGATACCAATCTTAATTTTCAATATACGTGGGCAATTCCGGATGAGCTGAAAGACGGATACCAAGTAAAAGATGGTGACTATTTCTCATTTAAGTTACCTGAAGGAGTTACCTATAAACCAGGTACGGGAACCCTCGGTGACTATGGAACTTATAGCATAGCTGCTGATGGCACAGTTAAGTTCACCTTTAACAGTGATGTTGAAAACGTGAACCACATTGAAGGGACATTTAGTTATACTTCTACCATCAGCAGTGATTCATCGTCTGGCAAAGAAGACATTGTCATTGACACGACTACTGGGCCGGTAACGATACCAATTGTTGTTCAGCCATCAGGTGGTAACGACATCGCAAAGACTGGTCAACTAACTGGCGCTAACACATCTGGAAATAATCCGACTGGGATTACGTGGAACGTTACAATTAATACCAATGGTCAAGAGCTAGAGAATGCAACGATTTCTGATCCTATGCCAAGTGATACTACCAACACTGTGCCAACCACGCTGAAATCGGTTAGTGTATATCCCTTAACAGTTGATCTGAATGGGAATGTGACTAAAACTGGCGATCCTCTTAAAGAAGGTACAGATTACAAGGTTGAAAATGGAAAAATTACGTTTATTGGTGCATATGCGGATACCTATCAGGCTTTCAAGATCGAATACACTAGCGACATTGACTCGAGCAAGTTGCCTGATGATGGTGGAAAAGTAACCTTTACGAACAAGGCTACTTTAACTAATAACGGTAAAGACTATCCAGCAAGTGCGACTGTCAATGCAAACTACGGTAAACTTTTAAGTAAGAGCTATGATGGTCCGGATAGCAATGGCAGTCAGAAGTATAACTGGCATATTGACTACAATTATGGTGAGAAGGCACTGCCTGCCAACACCAAATTAGTAGATAAGTTATCTGAAGGTCAAATATTTCCTACTGACAACAAGCTTTCAATAGTTGATGAGGCTGGTAATGCTATCAGTTCCGATCAATATCAGGTAGCTTACAACGAAGCTAGAACCGAAATGACGATTACCTTCCCCAATGGGCTCAACATGGGAGTCAAGATTTCATATCAATCGCAAGTCACAAAATCAATAGACGCTGATGGAGAAAAAATTAGTAACTCTGTAGAAAGCAATGGCAAAACTTCGAATCCTGGGGAAAAGCAAGCCGACCAGCAGGGCCTAACTAAGTCTCGTGGAGCCGTTGATTATAACGCCAAGACTGTAACGTGGAATTTCGATATCAATAAGGCTCGTCAGGATATGAGTGACTGGACGATGACTGATCCGGTTCCGGATGGACTGACTGTGGACTATAGCTCTTTTGTTCTAACAGATGTTCTAACAGACAAAGATACTAAAAAGGTTCTGAAAGAAGGCGAAGACTATACTGTTAACCCCGATGGTAACGGGTTTAAAGTTACTTTTGAAGGCGCGCTCAAAGACCATGCTAAAAATTGGTATACGTTGAGCTATAAAACTACCTTTGAAACGAATAGCCTTCCAGCTAGTGGTACATGGACTAATACTGCTAAGGCGACTTGGAAAGACAAAGATGGTGGCAAACACACTAATGAAGGGAAAGACCACTTTACTCCTAAGACTGAGTTTAAAAATGATGGTACCAAGTCCGGAAGTTACAATGCCGTTTCAAAACAAATTACTTGGACTGTGGTTGTTAACTACAATCAACGTAAACTTAGCAACGCTTCCATCACTGATCCAATCATTGGTGACCAAGACTATGTTGCAGATAGTGCCAAGCTATACGAAGCTTCTATTAAGGTAGATGGTTCATATGTTTTAGGTGCACAAGTTACTTCTGCTAATATTTCCTTTGACAATAATAAGAAACAACTTAGTGCAAAATTACCAGAGGATAGCGCTAAAGCTTATGTATTGACTTACCAGACTAGCCTTTCAGGTAAGGTGATTGATCAGAAGTCCTATGACAATACAGCAACCTACACAAACAGCGGGAAGTCTAGTGATTTGACGGCTAAGGTGACAGTGCCGAACAGTGGCAATGTTCTGGATAAAAGCGGTAAACAAGATCCAGCAAACTCTGCTTATGCTTTATGGACTTTATGGGTCAACAAGGCACAGTCAACCTTCAGTAATGCGGTTGTTACCGATGAGCCTTCTGACAACCAGATCATCGATGAAAGTTCAATTGTAGTCTATCCAGGAAAGGTATCTTCTAATGGGACCTTTACTGAAGATACGAGCAATCCATTAGTACTTGATAAGGACTACTCGCTGGACCTACAAACTGATAATGCGACGGGTAAGCAGACATTGAAGATTTCTTTTGCAAACGAAATCAGTTCGGCTTACTCAATTCATTATCGTTCATTGATTAACTCGTCAAAGATTAATGATACGTTGACCAATACAGCATCGATATCCGGTAAGGGTGAAAAAGATGTTGATAACAATACCAGTGGATCGACGGCAGTAGTAAACAATAGCGGGTCGGCAACTGGTAAGAACACCAATCTTGTTCTCACCAAGAGTGATGCTGATACCAAAAAGTCAATTTCTGGAGCTTCTTTTGAACTTTGGTCTGATGTTTCTGGACAAAAGGGACAGTTGCTTCGCAAAGGCACAACAGATGCATCTGGCAGTATTACTTGGAACAATCTTAAATCTGGGAAGTATATTTTAGTTGAAACAAAGGCCCCAGATGGGTATGTAATCTCTACCATTTTGGCCAATGGTAAGGAAATTAACCTTCAGTATAGTGATGCAAACGATGATAATAACGTTTCTATTTCGGAAACTAATCAAAAAGGAAAAGTTACGGTTGAGAAGTCTGATGCTGATGGCTCAGGCCCTTTAGCTGGAGCGGTATTTGATCTTTACAAGAAAGATGGGACTAAGGTTGCTTCAGATCTTAAGACAGAATCAGATGGCACTGTAAGTTACACTGGTCTTAATTCTGGTGACTATTATGTTATTGAGACAAAGGCACCTGCTGGATATAAGCTAGATGCAACACAGCATGCTTTTACTATCGATGGAAACAATATCCAAGTAAAGGTTTCAATAACGGATGAGAAAGCATTGGGAAGCGTTCTTCTAACAAAGACCGATGGTGATACAGGTAAAGCCCTGGCGGGCGCTGTGTTTGATCTTCATAAGAAGGACGGGACGAAGGTTGCTAGTGGCTTGACCACCGATGCCAAGGGTCAGATTAAGGTTGATGACCTGAAGCCAGGCGACTACTACTTTGTTGAAACTGC
>NZ_RHOV01000038.1 GCF_003946655.1 Lapidilactobacillus achengensis | reverse complement strand
CGGGGTGAGATCGCCGTGAAATTGTCCTTGGCGGCTCTGCCGCTTAGGACAAGGCCTGATTTTGAGACAAGCCGCGTCCTTTGCGGATTGGCTCAAAACAGCGCCCACAGCGAGCTCACCCCGAATTTCGCAGCGCAAGCTGCGGCCAAACTATCCCAAGAGTCCAGTGCTGCGGCCACAAAAAAATGCCGCTGAGCCTGACCGGCCAGCGGCATTTTGATCATTCATTCCAAGCGAATTGCCAGCGGAGAATTATTACCCCAGGTCAGCGCCATTGCTGGCGATCACCCGCTGATACCAAGCGAAGGAATCCTTCCGCGACCGCGCCAAAGTCCCTGCACCAGCGTCATTCTTGTCCACGTAGATAAAGCCGTAACGCTTGTCCATTTGGCCGGTGCCAGCGGACACCAAGTCGATACAACCCCAAGGTGTGTAACCCATCAGGTCGATGCCGTCGATAGTGACGGCCAACTTCATCTGTTCGATGTGCCGGCGCAGATAATCGATCCGATAGCTGTCATGGACCTTGCCATCGGCGCTGACCTGATCGATCGCGCCGAAGCCATTTTCCACAATGAATTGGGGCAGATGATAGCGGTCGTTGAACCAGTTCATCCCATAGCGCAACCCTTCAGGATCGATCGCCCAACCCCAATCGGACACTTCCAAATAAGGATTCTGCGTGTGGTTGTTGGCCTCATCATAGTGATAGTCTGGGCCATTGCCGTGATCTTCGATACAGTTGGACATGTAATAACTGAAGCCGATATAATCCACGGTGCCCTGCTGCAAGGCAACCAAATCTTCCGTCGTGATATCCAGTTGATAATCGCGCTTGTCGAAATACACCGGCAACCAGTTAGGGTAGCGACCGTTACAATGAACGTCGGCGAACCAGTACCGCGCTTGCATCGCCTTTTCCGCCGCCATGATGTCATGGGGTTTAGCGGTCAGCGGATAGATCGGCACCATGGCGATCATGCAGCCGATTTGATTATTCGGATCGATTTCATGACCTTTTTGGACGGCTAAGGCGCTAGCGACCAATTCATAGTGGCTAGCTTGGTACATTTCCCGTTCCATATCTTTATGCGGATCCATCGTCAAGCCGGAGTTGGTCATCAACGCGAAATCACTTTCGTAGTTGGTTTGGTTATTGATTTCGTTGAAGGTCATCCAATATTTAACTTGACCCCGGTAGCGTTCAAAACAAACCGTGGCGAATTTCACGAAAAAGTCGATCATTTTCCGATTACTCCAGCCACCATACTCCTTCACCAAATGATACGGAATCTCGAAATGCGACAAAGTGATCACGGGTTCGATGCCATACTTGTGGCATTCCGCGAACAGGTCATCATAGAATTTCAGCCCAGCTTCATTGGGCTCAGCCTCATCGCCATTGGGGAAGATCCGGGTCCAAGCGATCGACGTCCGGAAACATTTGAACCCCATTTCCGCGAATAACTTAATATCTTCTTTGTAATGATGGTAGAAATCGATGGCTTCATGATTGGGATAATTCTCCCCAGGAAGCACGCCAGCCGTGATCCGCCGCGGCACACCATTGGCGCCGGCGGTCATAATGTCGGCCACACTGACCCCTTTACCGCCTTCTTGCCAGCCACCTTCCAATTGATGAGCGGCCACTGCGCCGCCCCAAAGAAAATCTTTGCGTAATTCTGCCATTGATCCAACCTCTTTCTTTCGTGATCACGCCAGTCACGGCGCTATTCGCTTTTATTTTAACATTGATTGTGACAAGATAAGTCCCATTATTAAAAGTGTTGCGCCCCATTTCACCTCGTGGTATCAAGCCGGCCCGCACTGCTGGCTCAGGCCGTTTTCACCTCGGTTGCTCTTCTGAAAAAAGAGGCGCGCTGCTACATTGCTGTAAACGGCGGCCTCCTTTTTGTCGTGGGTATTTTTTGAATGGGTATTTTTTTAGTATTTTTGGAAATACTTTTTTGGATTTTTTTGAAAATTATTTTTTTGCGTATTTTTTTAATTTGGGTTATATCGGATTAGTTCCTTGGAGCGCAGGAGCAATGTCCTGCTGCCTAGCCTGCTATTTTGCTTCGTCGGCTTCGATTTCTTGGTCACTTTCACCTTGTTCTTGCTTGTACAAGATCGTATCTTGCTTCCGGGCGAACGGTAAGTAGATCAAGAAAGTGATGAAGAGCATCAAGGCTTGCCAGAGCGCGGTCCGCACACCGCCGACCAAGAAGCCAGAAATAATTGGTGGCGTGGTCCAAGCAACCATGGTCCCGCCGAATAGTGGGATCCAGCCTAACCGCAACGCGATCCAAGTCAAGGTTGCGGAAGCCATTGGTGCCAAGAAGAATGGAATCCCCATGATTGGGTTCAAAACGATTGGCGCCGCGAACAAAATTGGTTCATTGATATTGAAGATCCCTGGGGCGATCGACAAACGACCTAATGTCTTCCACTGCGCTGATTTCGCGAAGAAGAACATGAAGATCAACAGACCGATCGTCATCCCAGAACCAGTTACCGTCATAAATTGGTCCATTAATTGCTGTGTCACAATGTGGCCACCATTAGCAACGGTCAAAGCCTTGCCAGCATCGAGAATCTTTTGGTTGGCCAAGGCATTGGCTTGTAGCAAAGGTCCCATGATCCCACCAACGATCGTGGCCCCGTGAACACCAAAGAACCAGAGGAATGGTACCAAGAAGGCAATGGCCAGCATCCCACCGAAGGAGTCGGTCAACCCTTGTAATGGCGTTTGGATCACTTTGTAGATCCACTCGGTCATCGTTGACGCGGTGACCTTGTCGAAGAACAGGTAAACTAACATGAAGCCCGTAATCAAAACGGCCGCAGGAATCAAAGCGGTAAATGAAGCGGAGACGTTGGCTGGCACCTGTTCAGGCATTTTGATGGTGAAGTTCTTCTTCAAGAACCAGCTGTAAACAGCCCCCACGATCAAGCCGATCAAGATCGACGCGATCATCCCTTTACCACCAAGCCAGTCACGGTCGATGAAAGTTGTTTGCGCCATTTGCGCCGCTGTCGCCAATGTTTTGTCGCCGACAGTGACAGGGTTTGATGGACGCATAACCATCAAGAAACAAGTTGCCGCCAGCAAACCAGCTGGCAATGGTTCAAAGCCTTCCTCACGAACGTAAGAATAGGCGATCCCGATAACAGCGAATAAGGCCATGATGGCGAACGAAGCATTATAAGCCACATTCCAATATGGCACCATGCCCGTGCTTTCCATCCAAACCTTCCACGATTCAACCGGCAGATTCCCCAACAATAGGAAAATCGACCCGATGATCGTAAATGGCATAACATACAACATCCCACTCTGCAGCGCTTTGATCGGCCGCGTTGCCACGAAGCGCATGACCCCAGGCAAGATGTGCTTGTTGATCCAATCGTTCATTCCAACCACTCCTCTATAATAGATGTGAACCCAATAGATGTGACACAATCATAATGACACAATATAATGACGGCAAGCGTTTTCCAACGCTTACAAACACATTATAGCGGGTCAGGGTACGAAAGAGAAGTGATTTCATGAAAACGGTTACAAGTTCCGTAGGTGTTACGTGTTCCATTGCTGTAACAAGTGACAAAAACAGGCGTTATTCCCCGTCAACAAAGCGTTCCGCAATGGTTTCGAGCAGATAGACCACCGGGATTTGCGTGGTCAAATTGATATGATCGTCCGTCACGCGTTCCGGCATATAGTAGGAAACTGTCACATCGGCCAACCGCCCCAGCGGCGAATTCTCGTGATTGGTAATGGCGATCACTTTGGCCCCGTGACTTTTGAAATTCCCGGCGCGAACCACCAACTCATCAGTCGTTCCCGAAACCGACAACACGATCAACAGCGTATCATGGAGATCATAATTCCCGAAATAGCGGGGTTGGAACGGATCGGTGATCGAATAAGCCAACCCGCCTGCGTTGGACATGAAGCGCGCGCCATAATCCGCCAAACTCCCCGAACTACCGATCCCGAAGTAAACCAACGTCTTGGCCGCCCGCACCAGCGCCAAGCACTGGCAGATCTGATGCTCGAATTCATCCCGCGAGACCTTGGTAAAGAAATCCGTCAATGGCGTGTTGATGTCATAGGCGGGATAAATTTTCTGTTCATGCAGCAACTGATCGCGAATCAGGTATTTCAATTCCGAGAACCCGTTCAGCTTCATTTTCCGACAGAACCGCCTGATTGTCGCCGTTGACGTCTGGCTAGCCTGGGCCAGTGTCCGCACCGTCATTTTCTGAACCGCCTTGGGGTTCTTGAGAATGTAGTTGTACACATCCAATTCCGCTTCCGTCAACTGCTTCAAATCGATATTGTCAAACATCCGCTCACTCCCTTTTGACTTCATTGTAACATGTAACAGCGCAACCCGTGGGCGAATTTTGAACAGTTACGAGCAATGATTCCTCGGAGTTTGACCACGATTTCTGCTTTCAGATTACTTGCGCGCAAAAAAAGCGATTTTCCCGAGGGAAAATCGCTTCAGTGTGGTAACGGTCAGGCTCAACAACTGGGCTGAGTCTGACTCGCCAATCAAGGTTCGTTCCACAACGTTCCTTGAACGTGACACTCGCAATCCGGCGAGCCACCTGATGCGAAGCAGGCGGAAGTCGCGCCACGATCGTTTGCCCAGAAAATGGGCGCTCGACTCATCGCATGGCTTTATTTTACCACAAAAATAGACTGAGGGATAGCGGTTTGGCGGGATTGCTTTAGTTCGGACTGGGACTTGATAAAAGTAGGTTGGCCGCAGCTTGCGCTGCGAAATTCGGGGTGAGCTCGCTGTGGGCGTCACTTTGAGCTTCGCAAAACCCGCGAATCTCAAAGCTGAGCCTTGGTCTAAGTGGCAGAGCCACTAAGACCAATTTCACGGCGATCTCACCCCGAATTTCTCCGCTCCAGCCGCTCAACGTTATAGCAGCCGTTTGAGCACTCACGCCAACTGACAAGCTGTTGCCAATTGATGGGGAACCACGCCATTGACGACCGTGGTTAGTGGTCATCATTTTTGCATTGGTGACACCAGTGCAGTCTTTCTGATAAACAATGCTAGATCTCAGTGAACTAACTGAATTGGTCGGTTTCCAACCAGAATTGGTTTAAGCAAGTGAGATAAGGCTGTCGGCACTAACCGAAATGTACCCACTTACGTCCCCAAATTCGTTGATGTTGCCGTACCACCAAAAAAGTGGGTAATTGTTTGATCTCAATCTTGCAAAAGCACTTCGTCAAATCCTTCGCCGCGATTGCAGATAGGTACAATTCTGCCTAGCAACCGCCTCAGGACGTGTGGCTCAGCGGTGAGATTATTCTTAGCGATTTATCGCTTAGAATAAGGCCTGATTTTGAGACAAGCCGCGGTCTTTGCGGATTGGCTCAAAACAGTGCCCACCGCGTTCCAGCCACGACAAACGTCCTGAGGCGGTTGCGTCACAACTCAAACCCAGCACATCCGCAGTCAAGCGCAAAGAACCGGAACAGAGACAGAATTCCGCCAAACAAATCAGGGCAACCAACCGCCCACCCAACCAGCTACTGATCCTTCGAGGTCGTTTTTGTCGGGGTGATCACCGGCGGCTTCGACTGTTGCCGCCGCCGTCGAATCCGCGTCCACACCTCAGCGAAGAGCGACGTCAACATGAAGCCGATGGCAATCGCGCCGGCGACCATGGCGACCCGAAACGAATAGACGATGGCCTGATCGACACTGCCCAGCACCATTTCGTAAACCGCCTGGTACGCTGTCACGCCTGGTACCAGCGGCACGATCCCCGGAATGTTGAATAGAATTGCCGGCATTTTTTTCCGGCGAGCGAAAATCAGACTCATGATCCCGAGAACAAGCGAACCGGTCACGTTGGCGATCATGCGACCTGCTCCGAGTTGGAAAACGGTCCAATAAGCCAGCCAACCGACCATGCCGCACAGTCCACAGGCGTGCAGCGCACGGCGGGGATTATTGACGCAGATGGCAAAGGCCGCGGTGCCCAAATAGCTAAAAGCGGCCTGGATCAAAAAAATTACCCAAAGTGGCATGCTGGACACCTCCTACATAAAGAAACGGAACATCAGACCGATGCCCGTCCCGATCGCGCAAGCCGTCAGAAACGCCTCCACCGCGCGCACCGTGCCTGTCAATAAGTGCCCCGCGAACAGATCTCGCAACGAATTCGTCAGAGGCACCCCTGGCACCAGCGGCATCATCGCGCCGATCAAAATATTATTGATATTGCGCCCGATCCCGAAATGAACCGCCCCATAAGCCAGGATCCCAATCGTTAACGCCGCCAGAAATTCACCTAGGAATTTGACCTTGGTCCACAAGCTAATGTAATAGTTGATCAAGTAGCCGCCGCCACCAATCACCCCGCACACCGCAAAATCAACCCAGTCATATTGCCCGGAAAAGAGCACCATGAACATGGCGCTGACCACCATTGACCCCAGCACTTGCAACCACAAGGGAAAAAAGTCCGTATGCCGATCGATCTCCTCCAAAGCCGTGTGCAACTGCCACAGTCCCACTTCATGTTCGGCAAATTTCCGCGACATCGTATTGACCCGCTGAACCTTTTCCAAGTTGATTGTACGCTGATTGATTTGACGGAATTCAGACACTGGTTGTCCCTTAACGCCGAAGAACAAGCCAGTCGGCGTCGTGTAAACAACGCTGTTGGGCACGCCAGCGTTAAAAGCAATCCGGGTGATCGTATCCTCAACGCGATACATTTCGGAACCACTTTCGATCATGATTCGGCCTGCCATCAAACAAGTGTCGATCAACAAGTCCATTTTGTAAGCTGAAATAGGTAATGGTGCCTTTTCCACGGTGGGCCCACCCTTCATCGTATTGCGACCAGTCAGAATCGCTGTTTATTTTATCATACCCAGCGCGCCCACCGATTACAACCGCTTTGTCAAAATTAATCCCGCAAAAGCCGTTAACAGCGGTCAGAGACACCATTGAACCCATTAAACCTCAATTAAACCTCAATAGACCTCAGCCTCTGATTTTCAGCACAAAAAAAACCGAGAATTTAATCTCGGTTTCACTTAGCGTGGCAACGCCCTATCCTCGCAGGCAGTCTCCCACCAACTACTTTCGGCGCTAAGAAGCTTAACTTCTGTGTTCGGCAAGGGAACAGGTGTACCCTTCTTGCTATCGCCACCACACTCTTTACTTTGAAAGAACTTTCGCTCTCTCAAAACTGGATCCTATGTCACTGCTTTAACCGTTTTGCAACTCTTTTGACCTTTGGTCAAGTCCTCGACCGATTAGTACTGGTCAGCTCCATACGTCGCCGTACTTCTACACCCAGCCTATCTACCTCATATTCTCTGAGGGGTCTTACTAACTTACGTTATGGGAAATCTCATCTTGAGTGGGGC
>NZ_RHOV01000037.1 GCF_003946655.1 Lapidilactobacillus achengensis | reverse complement strand
TATGTTTATTTAGGTTACACTCAATTCAAATAAAGTGATGCTCGCACTGATCACATTCAACTAATCGATACAACAACAAAAAGATTCCTCATTACTGAGAAATCCTCGAAGAATAAAAACTATCTTTCAACACCAGTTGACAAAGAGCCGAACTTCCGGCCGCGCATCTTGAAGATGACTCGCTTGGATCGGTAATTCCGGGTCTAGAATTCCCGGTAAATTAAGGGTGTCATCAAATCGGGACAGCGATCCCCAACTCGCCGGTCTTCGGATCAGTCACTTAAAGTAGCGCACTTGGAGGCATCGATACCTTTTTGTGTTAACAAGACGGTCTAGAACTCTTGGGGAAGAATTATCGGCCAACCCCAATAATTTAAAACCGCAACCATGTCCCTTGAGCCTCGAGATCGGCGGGTGAGCCTGGGGTGACCAAAGGTTGACCGGATTTTCCCATCTTAACAAATATGCTATAATTCAGTCAGATCAGGGCTACTTGGCCGCGACTCGTGACGAATCGGCGCACAAAAAAAGCGCCGCAAGCGCGCCGCTGATCGAAACTATGTATGAATAAATTATGAAGATTGTGTGAACAAACTGTGAAGTGTGGGCTGGTAAACAGATTTCCCTTTGGCGTTTTTGTTCAGATACGTTTGTTCGCTCTACTTACATTTCTTATTGTACCTTAAAAACCGGAAAACTTCAAATTTTGTCCCCACTTTTACCAAATTAATTTGTCTTCGATTGGAGTATGGTCCCATGGTCAATCTTCCTGCAAAAAGAATTGCATTTCTCGCCATGATGGCAGCCTTGGCTGTCATTCTCGGCTTAATCACCAGTCCCTTGCCCAACTTCTCTTTCACGGTGGCGTTCTATCTGCTCCTGATTGATTTCGCCGGCTTCTCCTCTGGCTGGTTGGTGATGCTGGTTGCAGTATTGGCCAGCAACTTGCGTACTGGTGTCGGTCCCTGGACGTTGTTTCAGCTACTGGCCTATACCTTGATTTTTCTGTTGTGGTGGGGCGCGCTCCATCTTGATTGGTTAGACAAACGCTGGGCGCAAACTTTTGTTGCCGCTTTATTAGCGTTCAGCTTCGGGTTCTGGAATGCGCTTTTAAACGTGCCTTTCTATCACTTACCCCATTTCTGGGTATATTATGCCCAGGGGCTGGCCTTTGATGGTGCTTTATGTCTGGCAACCGCCATTGGCTATTGGTTAATGAATCGTTATTTGTTGCCTTTACTACAACGGCGTGTGCCCGAGTTGGCCCGCCGCCATCGAGGTCAAGATTAAGAGAGGGCTGAACAAAATGGAAACAAACACCTTGAAACAAGCGATTATCACTGCCAGCAAGGCGATCGGGATCGACAAGATCGGCTTCACCACTGCCGCGGATTTCGAGCATTTGCGGCCAAGTTTGCTGGCCCAAAAGGCGGCCGGTCACACGACTGGTTTTGAACATCAGAACTTAGATGAGCGGCTGGATCCCGCTTTGATTTTTGACCAGCCGCGCTCGATCATTGCTATTGCGCTCGCCTATCCGACCAAAATGGCGACCCGTCCACCTCGAACGACATATAAGCGGGGCCAGTTCGCGCGGGCGTCTTGGGGCAACGACTATCATGAAATTCTCCGGGACAAAATGAACCAGTTGATCACCGCGATCAAAACGTTGGCTGTGGCTGACCCAGACTGGCATTTCAAACCGATGGTCGACACCGGTGAGCTGATCGACGTAGCCGTGGCCCAACGAGCCGGATTGGGATTCATCGGCCGTAATGGTCTCCTGATCACCGAGGAATTTGGTTCCTATGTCTATTTAGGTGAGATCATCACCAATATTCCGTTTACGCCAGATCAACCGCAAGCCAGTCAATGTGGCACGTGCCAGCGTTGCATCGCCGCCTGTCCGCCGCAAGCGTTGCTAGGTGATGGCCGCCTAAATGGGCAACGTTGTCTCTCCTACCAAACACAAACGAAGGGGTTGATGCCCACCGAGTTTCGTCCCATGATTCGTAATGTGATCTATGGTTGCGATATTTGCCAAATTGTTTGTCCCTTCAATCAAGGAAAGAATTTCCACTTCCATCCTGAAATGGAACCAGATCCTGAGGCAACCATGCCGGAATTGGTGCCTCTGTTGACCATGACCAACAAGACCTTCAAGACCAAGTTTGGTCCCTTGGCTGGTTCCTGGCGCGGGAAGAAACCACTGCAACGAAATGCGGTGATTGCCTTGGTCAATCTGCGTGATCGTAGTGCGATTCCTCATTTGTTGGCCGTGATCGAGCACGATGTCCGTCCAGTTATGCGGGCCACCGCCGCTTGGGCCGTTGTGGAATTAACAGAGTACCGTAATCCCGAATTAGTTGCTTTCTTAACAGCCGCTCGGCAACGCGAGGCCCCCGCCGACGTTGAGATCGATCAAGAATATCAAAAAGCGATCACCAAGCTGAAGGACCGTCCGAAACATCCTTCTGCCAGCTGATCGCCTGACGGTTTACTAAATTGCAAGACCAAAGAATCAATTGGCTGATTGGGGCACAAGATTCTTGACGTAGGTTGTTGCTGGATCATCAACGCTGGTCAACTGTGACAGATCCCCATTCTTCGTGAATTTCAGGATCTTCTCCTGCCCGGCACTGGTCAGTAACTTGATCTGCACCTGGTTGGTGGCGTTGTGGCTCTGGGAAACGCGATAAGTCCCTTGCTCGACTTGACCGTTCGCACTCAGATAGCGCTGATAACTACCGTTAGGATCAAAATTCATGGTGATGGCATTGACTGCATTCTCGTCGGTATTCATCCAAGTCCCAACTAACAGTTCTTTGAGCGCCTGCGGTTTCGCGGTGAACGCGTGGGGTATCCGAATCTCCGCGGAAAGATCAAGTGCACTGTCCTTCAGTTGGAACTTGCCAAAACCAGCGAGATCGATTGTCTGTTTATCCTTAGCAAAAGTCAGCCAGAGATAGTTGCCGATCGAGCCAATGTCTTGGTCTAATCCATGCAGTTTCAATAAGACATCACGTCCAACCACACCAGCCAATTGATAAGTCCCGCTGATTTTAGCATCCGTTCCAGTCTCATAGGACCACTTACCCTGATTGTCGAAAGTAAACGTCACCCCGTCATCATTGTGCCAGATCCCGGCTAGGGGGACCTGGGCCAGAGCAGTTGGCGCCGTAACATTGGCGTTCGTTTTACCTGTGGCCTGCTTAGAACTGGTCTTGGTTTGCTTGGCTGTGCTGGACTGACTGCTGGAATCCTTGGTTGTAGAATTGGATCGCGGCTGACAACCAGTCAACAGTAAGATGGGGACAAGCAGGAACAACAGATATTTCGTGGATTTCATTGGTTATTTTCCTTTCATTGCGGCAGTCAACGTGGTCAACTGTTGGTCTAAACGGCGTAAGGGTAACTGACCCGGCGCAGATCCCACTGCAGTCAGGGCGCCAAAGCTCCAAGCAGAGCCGAAAAGCGGTCCTAAAACACGGGTGATTTGGCCCGCTGGACCCATAGCCATGGTGATCAACGCCGGCGCCAGTCGTTGGTGTGCCCACCAAGTCGCTTCCAACAAGGCCAGACAATCCGCTGGACTTGCAGCCCAAGTGGCGACTTTAAGATAATCGGCTGGCGCGGCCCAAGTCTGGGCGTGGACCAAGGCAAGTTGAAGTTGTTGACGAGTTTGTGGCTGCCAGAAATGTTGGCTCCACACAATTGGCATCGTGGGACCTAGCAAGTGACGCAGCGGCTCCAAGGCCGCTGTTTGCGCAACCTCCAGATCCCAAAGATCCCCATGTAAATGCTCGATCAGATCCGTCATTTGGTCCTGGTAGCGGTCACTACTGACCTCAGGCTGCCCCGGTTGTTCCGTCCGCCATGTCAGCAATAGCGGCAAGTCGGGACAGGCTTGCTTGATTTGCTGATTGGCTTGGGCCAACTCCGACCAGGCCGACAAATCATGCCACGCATCCAGCCGCCACTCAATCACTAGTGGTTGCCGGACCGTGAGGGTTTGTAGCTGTCGCAATTGCTGGGTCAATTCCGCGATCGTTGTGGCCATGAGAGCCACCGCGATTGTTCCAGGTTGATTTAAATTCGGTTGAGTCGTCATCATATCATATTCCTTAAGTAAATCCCCACTTGTAAAAACAACGTGACCAAATTGCCGTCACGTTGTTGTTTTTGTTATCTATTTGTCATCTTGGCCGGTGGCGTACCTACTTGTTGCTGCGAATCTTCTGCCACCAAGATTGTTTCTTCTCGGCTGGTATTTGCATCGCCGCCAAATCATGGGGCTTGTCATAGACTTTGACACCAGGATCAGCCGGCTGGGGCTCATCTTGATAAACCAAATGATGGGTCGCATCGGAAGCGGCCGTGGGATCATCACTTGGCAAAGGTTCCGTGAACTTCAACTGACTAGCATTTGACGCAACGGGATCTGGGACTGTTGTTGGCGCTGGCTTTTCCGAGGATGACGCCGAGCCTGGTTTCGTTGCAGCCGGCGGGATGACCGTAGTCGTTGGCCTGATGGTGGTTTGCGGTGATGGTGCCACTCGCGGTGCCGGTTCTTTCATGGTGCGCCGTGAGTCTACCTCTGGATCAAGCGTGGCGCTGACCCGGGCTACTTTAGCTGCCCCAACTGCCGGCGCGCGCTGAGCCTCAAGTTTAGCAACGCGCTGTTCCAGCTTTGTGACCAGTTGCTGCGTTGAGCGAAGTTCATCGACCAGCTGGCGAATCAGCGTTCCTGTCCCCGCGGGATTTTGTTCGGTGTTGGCCACCGGCGTTGGTTTCTTCTTCAGCCCGGTAATGATTTGCGATTGGACTGGGCGATAGATTTGTTCCGCCGCTGCCTGTAAGGTCATGTTCGGCTGCTTACTAAGTTCTGCGAGTTCCTTTAGTGACGCGAGATCTTTTTCAGAATATGCCCGAACATTCTGTTGATTCCGCGTAAAATAATGACTATTACCCGTTACCTTTTCGATCAGCAAAGAATACTTCCGTAAGGTTGGTACACTGATATGAAGTAACGCGGCCAACTCTGCCGGTGTATATGGTTGTTGTGCCTCTTCTTGCATTTCATTCACCCCATCACAAACTTATCAATAGATCGTCTGCTTCTATTATAGCCTCCGTTATAACGCCAGGCAACCAAAACACGATGCCGGCGGGCAAAAATCATGCTTATAGCGCCATAACGCCAGCGCGATCGACCCAGGATGTCCTTTTTTCCTGGGGACAGATTCAGTTTCTGATGGCCTGACCCATGACAGCGCCGCAAAAAATGCTAGAATAGAAGTAAAGGTAACAGCAACGTGATCACTACCGGTAGTCCGTTCAGTGAAAAGCAACTGGCGATCCAACGGCAAGCAACATCATAATTTCATCCTAGCGGGGCTTGATTTTGAATACAAATACGATTTCCACCAATCTATTGATCATTTTAATAACCTTTATTGTCGCGGCGTTCTTTGTGGCGGCTGAATTTGCTTTGGTCCAAACTCGACCAAGTCAAATCGAGGAACTCTTGGCCAAGCACGAAGGAAATCAACGCAAACTGGCCCGCGCGTTACATATGGTCCAGCGCCTCAATGAGTACTTATCAACAACGCAGGTCGGGACAAGCCTGACGGGGATCATTCTAGGTTGGATCGGCGAAACGACCATTGAGCAACTATTGATCGATTTCCTCGGTTGGACCCATTTCGCCACTGGCAAGACGCTTAATATTTTAGGCGCCGTTATTGGGGTCGTTTTACTGACTTATCTAGAAGTCGTTCTAACCGAGATCGTTCCGAAAAACATTAGTATCGATATGCCGTTACGCGTTTTGATGGTCGTTGTAACGCCGCTTTACTGGTTCCATCTGATTTTCTACCCGTTTGTCTGGTTATTGAATACTTCAGCCAGCGGCATCGTGCGGCTCTTTGGAATGAAAGTCGCCTCAGAGGAAAATGAAGTTTTCTCCCAAGCGGAGATTCTTAATCTGTCCAAGATCGCCGTTTCCGGTGGCAGTTTGGACAAAAACGACTTACTTTATATGGAACGAGCTTTCGACTTGAATGATCGGGTCGCCAAGGATATCATGACCGACCGCACCCAACTGACCGTCCTTGACGTGGGACAAACGGTTCACGAGGCCCTGAACGTATACTTGTCCGAAGGGTATAGCCGGCTGTTGGTCACTCGCGACAATGACAAGGATAATTTAGTCGGTTATGTCTACGCCCACGATATCGTGCAACAAGACCAGAACGATGGCAATCTGGGCATCAGCCGGATCTTACGCGCGCTGATCACCGTGCCTGAAAGCATGCCGATCCACGAAATCCTCGACCTAATGATCAAGAAGCAAACACCGATCGTGGTGGTTGTCGATGAATACGGCGGCACCAGCGGCATCGTGACCGATAAAGATATTTATGAAGAGCTTTTCGGTTCGGTCCACGATGAGATCGACGACGTCTCCGATGAATACATCATCAAACAGCCCGATGGCACCGTTAAAGTCAGTGGCAAAACCACCCTTTATGATTTCGAGCGCTACTTCCGCAATAAATTAGCCATTTTTCAAGAATCGGACATTATCACAGTCGGTGGTTTCTTCATGGAAAACTATCCCAATATTACCGTGGGTTCAGTCACAACGATCGGCCCCTTTGATTTCAAACTTCTGGAAATCGATCACGGCTTTATGAATTGGTTCAGTGTGACCCGCGCCACGCCAACAACGACGAGCGCTGATTCGGGTAATGATTTAGACACTGATTCAGGCAACGATCTCGACAACAACCGGGCTGATGACACTGACTAATCCCCAAGCGATTCCAATTGGCCCATTTGCCGACTAAGATGCAAGTAAGCAATAAAGTGGAAAATAATTCCTGCAGCCAGCAAGACGGCGCCCAGCCAAAGGGACCAGAATGTGGCGCCGATCGCCAATAAATAGATGCTAACACTCCGCAATGGATCAAACCGGATACCTCGAAATAATTCTGGTTTGATCCCTTTTTGTTGCAACGACGGGTGATCTTGCAAATAGCGATACAACACCGAGAAAGTAGCGGAAATAAACAATGCTACCAGATCGTAAACAATAAAGGCCGTTCGCAGATCCGCTGAATTTCCACTGGTTAGAGTAGTCGCGACCAGACTTGTCGGATAATCGATCAGGCTAACACTGAACAACAATAACAAATTCAGCAAGTTGATCCCGCGATCAAGGCGCCGCAGCAAACTGAAATAATCATGATGAAATAACCACAAAGTGCCCACATAGAAAAAAGAAAAACTATATGACAGCAGCAATGGCCATTGATGTAATAGCGCGGACAGTAAATGGCCGTTCTGATAATCCGGCAGACGAAATTCCAATACCAGAATCGTAATCAGAATAGCAAAAACACCATCACTAAACGCTTGAAATCGACTAACTTTCATTACAATTTTGGGCGGGAAACCTCTGATTTTAGTCAGAGGAGGAAAGCCTGCACTTGCTAACGCTAGTTAGCTTGCTTGGTCGTCCCGCCTTGCCCCTTTCTGTTCTCTGATTTTGAATATAGTTGGCAACCGTCTCTTTTGACATGTTGCCGAGTGTCCCCATGTAATAGCTTGGCGCCCACAAATGTCCACCCCAAAGGAGTTTCTTGGTCTCAGGA
>NZ_RHOV01000036.1 GCF_003946655.1 Lapidilactobacillus achengensis | reverse complement strand
CAATTTTGAATGGTTTGGCTTTGAACACCTCCATTCTATATCTTGGGAGGACGTTTTGGTATAACCCTATTGTTATCCACCCGCATAGCGGGTGGTTTTTTGTTTCGCGCGCTTCGCGGGCTCAACTGGGTCTAAAGACACTAATAAAAAGCCGAGTAGCAATTGGCTACTCAGCCATCTGGGACTTTTCTCTTATTCATCGTTACGAAACTGAAGCGCGCCGGTCGTTAGTGAGCAGTCACGACAAAAGTGGTGCTGTCATCGGGGCCAGGATTGGCGGTGTAAACGGTCAGCGGCTGGGTGGCGGTGGCTACCGCAAACGTGAACTCGCAATTGGTTGCCACGCCCCAATTGCCTTGCTTGTCCAAGGCGATCAGGGAGAAGGCGCCGGCTTTGCCATAATGTTGTTTGAGCCGCCGGTCGAAATCGTAAGTGGCCTGGTCACAGGCCGCTTGTGGGGTCAATCCGGACTTCATCAGGCGCACGATCTCATAAGAGAGCACACCTTTCATAATATCCTCGCCTAACCCGGTGGCGGTGGCGCCGCCGATTTCGCTATCCACGTAAAAGCCAGAACCAGACAGCGGCGAATCGCCAACGCGGCCGTGCTTTTTCATGAAGAGCCCAGAGGTGGACGTGCCGGCGACCATTTTCGCCTGTTGATCCAGCGCGACGACGCCCACGGTATCATGACCGTCATAAGGAGTCAAATTCTTGCCAGCAACCTCGGCGACGCGCTCCTGCCAAGCTGTGACCGCGGCGGGCGTCAACATATTGACCCGCTCAAAACCAGCCTGTTGGGCATATTCCGTTGCGCCTGCGCCGACCCGAAAACTGTTGAAATGATCGTGACTGAGTTTGCGGGCGACGGTGATTGGGTTTTTGACGTCGGTAATGCCAGCCACGGCGCCAATCCCGTAAGTGTTGCCGTTCATATAAGCCGCGTCCATTTCCAGCAAGCCGTGTTCATTGGGCAACCCGCCGTAACCGACCGAGCCATATTCGGGATTGTTTTCCACGTCTTTGATGGCCGTGACCAAGGCGTCACCGGCATCTCCTTGTTGCTGTAACTCCTGTGCGGCAGTGGCCACGCCATCGCGTGCCATTTGCCAAGTAGCGATCATTCCCCACATGGTGGTAACCTCCGATATATTGTTTTTTTGGAAAAACTTTTTGGTAGTTTGTTTCTTGCCTGATTGCAGGGATTGGTGGGTGTTGCGCGTGAGCGCAACCGGCTGGGACTGCTGTTGCGGACTGGAACGTGGTGGGCACTGTTTTGAGCCAATCCGCAAAGTGCGCGGCTTGTCTCAAAATCAGGCCTTGTCCTAAGCGGCAAAGCCGCCAAGGACAATTTCACCACTGAGCCGCGCAGTCCCAGCCGGTTGCTGAACAGAATTGAGCTTATCTGCAATCGAAGTTGGATATCTGACGAAGTGCTTTTGCGAGCAAGCGGTCGAAAATTGACCACTTTTACTTCGTGCGGCAACACCAACAGATTTGGATTAATTGGTGGGACTGTTTCATGGCAGGAAATAGGATTATCTGCACGCCATAACTGAATAATCCACGAATTCTGTTTGGCTGATTTATCCGGAATTTGTCCGAGTTTACCAAGCAAACTATTCTGGTGTCACCAATTTAAGGATTGTAACCACGAATCACGGTCGTCAATTGCGTTGATCCCCATCAATCGGTGATAGCTTGCCAATTGGCGTGAGTGCTCAAACGCCTGTTAAAACGTTGAGCGGCTGGAGCGGAGCGTGGCGTTGAAACGTGTTCGCCGACCTAGCTTCTTCCGCTTAGCTACGCAACTATTCTGGAGGCATAGACCGGCCTCCAAAATAGTTGCTAGGCTAATGCTCAGAAGCTGACCAGGTCGGCTCGCACTCTGGGTGTTGGTGGTCCGTTTACTAGTTGGCGGAAGGTCGGGCTGGGGGTGAGTCAGCCGCGATATTATTCTTGGCGGCTTTGCCGCCTAGAATAAGGCCGAGTTTTGAGATTTTCGGCGTACTTCCGAAAATCTCAAAATCGTGCCCGCAGCGTTCCACCACCCCCAGCCCGACCTGGAGCCCCACCACATCTGCCATCCACCAACGCCACGCCCAGCGCAAGCTGCGGACAGCCTCCTTTTATCCAGCCTTAAGCAATCATTGACCCAGCAGTTGTTCCAGTTCCGTCAACCGTTCCGCGAAGACAGCAAAGGCAGCCTCGAGATAATCCGGCTTGGTCATATCGACCCCAGCCTTTTGCATGATCTCGATCGGATAAGCGGAGGAACCCGACTTCAAGTAAGTCAGATACTTGTCAACAGCCGGTTGCCCTTCGCTGGTGATTTTGGCAGAGAGGGAAGAGGCCGCCGCAAAACCAGTGGCATATTGGTAAACGTAATAGTCCATGTAGAAATGCGGGATCCGTGACCATTCCAAACTGATTTCTGGATCAGAAACCACTGCGTCACCGTAATAATGGGCGTTCAAAGCGCCATACTTCTGATTCAGCGCTTCGGCGGTCAGTGGTTGGCCCGCGGCGTCAGCTGTGTGCAAGAAGTGTTCGAATTCGGCAAATTGCGTCTGGCGATAAACGGTGCCCTTGAAGCCATCCAAGTAGTAGTTCAACAGATAGGCGCGGACTTGCGGATCCGTTTGCGTTTTCAGCAGATATTCGGTCAACAAGTTTTCATTGGTGGTTGAGGCGATCTCGGCCAAGAAAATCGGATAATCGCCGTATTGGTAAGGCTGATTGTGGCGGGTGTACCAACTGTGCACGCTGTGGCCGGTTTCGTGGATCAAAGTGTACAGGTTGCTGACATTATCTTGCCAGTTCAGCAGTTCGTAAGGCGCAGTGTCGTAAGAACCGCCGGAATAAGCGCCGCCCCGTTTGCCTTTATTTTCGACCACGTCAATGTAGCGATTGTTGAAGATCTCATCCACGTGGCTCAGATAATCGTCGCCGAGAATACTCAGGGCTTTTTTGGCTTCGACTTTCGCCGCGGCAAAATCATAACTTAGCGGGGGCTCGCCGGTCAGCGGCACATACATATCGTACATATGCAAGGTGTCGACGCCGAGGATCCGTTTGCGCAGCGCCACATAGCGATGAAGCAGGTCCAAATGGCTGTTGACCTGTTCGATCAAGGTGTCATAAACGACTTCGGGCACATTGTTTTGGCTCATGGCCGCGGCCCGAGCATTAGGATAATGATGGACTTGGGCCAAATAATTGTGGCTCTTGATCTCGCCGGAAAGCGTCTGCGCCAGCGTGTTTTGGAATTGGTCGTAAACACTATACAAGCCGGTAAAAGCGTCTTGGCGGACATCGCGGTCGCCGGATTCGATCAAAGTGCCGTAGAGCCCGTTGGATAATTGAACGGTTTGACCGTCTTCATCCTGCACCAAAGGAAATTCTAAATCGGAGTTGTTCAAAACATTGAAGGTACTACGGGAGGCGCCGAAAACTTCCGTCGCCGCATTGACCAAGGCCTCTGAATTGGCGTCCAACACATGAGCCTTTTGTTGCCGCAGGTTATCGAAGAAATGGCTGTAATCCTTCAAGCGCGGTTCGCTGACAAAAAAATCCGCCAAAGTCGCGTCATCAATGGCGATGATCTCTGGATCGCAGAAAGATAATTTTGTCGAAACACTGGTTGCCAAAGAACCGGCGCGCGCGTCTAAGCCGAGATAATGGTTATTGTTGGTGTCCTGATCGCTTTTCATGCTGGCGTAAACATAGACCTTCTCCAGCCGGCGAAAAGCCGCGTGTAAGGCAACCACTCCTTGATAAAGTTCACTGGCGCTGGCACCCAGCTTGCCTTGGAAGGCAGCCGCTTGGTCAGCCAACGCGCCAACTTCAGCGAAATCCGCCTCCCAAGCGGCATCGTCAGGATAGATCAAGCCTAGGTCCCAAGTTAAGGACTCGGGAACCTCTTGTCGTTCTGGTAATTGTTTGATTGTAGCCATGGAAAAAACCTCCTGGAATATTTGTTAATGGCGCTTAATCATATCGTACACTTTTTCGCCCAGATAGTTAATCCTCGAAATGAAAAAGTCTGCTTTATTGTGGTGAGTTTCGGCGATTTGCCTTGGTTGAAGGGATGATGACCGCAGCACTTCGCAGGCGAAAGGATGATGCCCGCAGCTTGCGCTGCGCGTGGCGTTGGTGGATTGCAGATGTGGTGGGGCTCCAGGTCGGTCTGGGGGTGGTGGAACGCGGCGGGCACGATTTTGAGCTTTTCGGAAACCCACCGAAAATCTCAAAACTCGGCCTTATTGTAGGCGATAAATCGCCAACAATAATATCGCGGCTGACTCACCCCCAGCCCGACCTTCCGCCAGACGAACAAACAGCCCACCAACGCCACGCTCCGCTCCAGCCGCTCAACGGTTTAACAGGCGTTTGAGCACTCACGCCACCTGGCAAACTATTGCCAATTGATGGAGCACCACGGAAATGACGACCATGGCTAGTGGTTACCAGCTTTAAATTGGTGACACCAGAGCAGTCTGTCTGATGAACTAAGGCAAGCTCTGGATGAATCAACTGAATCCGTCGTTCCCAACTCAAGGATTATTAAGGAAATGGGTCAAATTATTAGACCAACGCAAAGTATATCATTCCGCTAATCCAAATCCGTTGATATTGCCGGACCATTTCAAAAAGGAGTGATTGTTTGACCACTAGCTTGCAAAACCACTTCGTCAAGTCCTTCGCCTCGATTGCGGATAGGCTCAATGCTGCCTAGCAACCGGCTGGGACTGCGCGGCTCTATTTAGAGTGAGAGCCACCCCGGGTAGCTTCTGAGCATAGCCTAGTCAGGATTTTGGAGGCTGGGCTTTGCCTCCGGAAGCCTGACGTAGCTAAGCGGAAGAAGCTGGGGTGGCGAACACGTTTCAGTGGTGAAATTGTCCTTAGCGGCTTTGCCGCTTAGGACAAGGCTCGATTTGAAGACAAGCCGCCGGGCTTGCGGATTGGCTTCAAACGATGCCCACCACGTTCCAGTCCGCATCAGCAGTCCCAGCCGGTTGCGTCACCATCCAAACCCACCCAAACCTGCAATCAAGCGAAAAAACATGAATAGGAGCCGGTTGCGCTCGCGCGCAACACCCACCAAACCCACCACAATGATCATCGTGGTCTTGCACTTTTGTCACAATTTGCTTAAGGATGTTGTAAGGGTGACGTTTTTTATTAGTCTTTTGTCGTCAGCTGTATTAATCTATTAGTAGCTAATAACGGAGGTCGTTATTTTGGACAAAAGAACGGAACATACGCGCAAGTTGCGCCGTAATCGCTTGCTGACGTTTGAAGATGATGGGGTTAAGAAGCCACGCTGGGGGCGGATCATTGGTCTGCTCGTTGTGGTCGTGGCGTTTGCCGTGGGCGCATATGCGTTGCGGTTGTACGGTCAAACGAAGAAAGCTCTTAATGGGACTTATGAATCCGCCGGGGAAATCAAATCGGCGGCGCTTTTCCAACAGAAAAAGGCCTTTTCCGTGCTCTTATTAGGGGCGGATACTGGCGCCGAGGGCCGGAACGATCAAGGTAATTCGGACACGATGATCGTCGCAACGGTCAATCCTGGCACCAAGAAGGTTTTACTGACCAGTGTGCCGCGGGATACGATGGCGGAAATGGTCGGCTCCAGCGGTTTCAACGTCCAGAAAGTCAACGCGGCTTACCGTGAAGGCGGTTCGAAAATGGCGATGAATACGGTCAGCCAGTTGCTGAATGTGCCGCTGGATTACTACGTGACCATCAACATGGGTGGCCTGGAGAAAATCGTGGACGCGGTCGGCGGTGTTGACGTGGATGTGCCTTTTGCTTTCAGTTACGGTGGCTCCAGTTTTACCAAAGGAGCGATGCATCTGAATGGGAAACAGGCGCTGGCTTACGCGCGGATGCGTTACGACGATCCGGAGAACGATTACGGTCGCCAGAAGCGCCAGCGCCAAATCATCACGGCAATTATCAAATCTACCGCCAGTACCGGCACCCTCGCTAATTTCCAAAAGGTGCTCAAAGCCATCACCAGCAACATGAAAACCAACCTGACCTTCGATGATATGGTCCAGATTTTTCTGAATTATCGCGGCGCCAGTGAAAGCATTAGCAGTGACTACATTCATGGCACCAACGCCTATATTGGCGCGGCGGCCTACCAGATCGCCTCGACGACCGAACTCCAACGTGTTTCGGACAAAATTCGCGCCACCCAAGGTTTGGCCCAGGAGACGCTCGATAACGAAGAAACGCGCCAGAACAAATTGAATGTCACCAATCAAGGCTTCGTTTTCGAAAATCCCACCGTCGACCAACACTTCGTCATCTACGCCCAAAACAACGACTACACAGCCTGGACCGGAAATTAAGAATCAGAGTGCGAAGCGCAACGGGTTGCTTTTGAGCACGACTAGCGATTTGTTGCAGATTGGCGCAGACAATCTGTGACAAATTGCGTATCGGCGCAGAAAGCAGTTGCGCGCAGCACGTTTCAAAAACCAGAGTGCGAAGCCAGCCCAGGTAGCTTCTGAGCATTAACCTAGCTAGGATTTTGGAGGCGGATCTTTGCCTCCGGAAGCCTAGCGTAGTTAAGCGGAAGAAGCTGGGCTGGCGCAGCACGTTTCAAAAACCAGAATTCACGTAGCATTCTCATCAGTCAAAAACACCCCAGGTCCGCGTGACCGTGGGGTGTTTTATCGTGTTGATTTTTGATTGACGTGACCTACAGGCTAATCAGGTGAGCCGGACTTAGTTAGAGATAAGGCGAGAAGTGTTTGATGTCCGTGACCAGCCGCGACAGCTTGCCCGCGATTTCTTGTGGCGGCGTCGCAAAGCCACCTACGATCCAATCGACCAACACACCACCACAGCCATAACCAAAGAACTCCGCGTAAAAAGCCCGATCATGAGGCGATAAATGTTGCTCCGGATCAATCTCCTCCAGCATATCCGTTAACCGCGCCTTAACCACATGCGAGAACGTCAGCAATAACGTGTTTTGATCACTGGCCGCCGTATTCAAATAGAAACGTTGATGCTTGTTGATCGAATCCAGCATCTTCTCAACTTGCACCCGCCAATTGGTGAAGGTCACCTGATCGCTATCAAGAAAGTGGAAACTGATTTGTTGGTAAGTGTAAGCCAGCAACTCGTACTTATCCTGAAAATGATAATAAAAACTTTGGCGATGCATCCCGACCTTGCGGGTCAACATGGAAACGGTGATCTGACGGAAGTCCTGCTCCTCAGTGAGGCTCAGCAATGCGTTCATGAACGCTGGCTCGGTGATACTATCAACACTCATTTTTGACCTCCTTTTGAAACGTGTTCGCCACCCCAGCTTCTTCCGCTTAGCTACGTCAGGCTTCCGGAGGCAAAGCCCAGCCTCCAAAATCCTGACTAGGCTATGCTCAGAAGCTACCCGGGGTGGCTCTCACTCTTTTTGAAACGTGTTCGCCACCCCCAGCGCTTTCCGCTTAGCTACACGATTGTTGCGGAAGCAAGGCGCGGCTTCCAAAACGATTTCTAGGATAATGCTCAAGCGCAACCCGGGCTGGTTCGCACTCTGATTTTGCTCTTGCTTTCATTTTAACTAATCTCGCTGGGAATTACATTAATATTGCTGAGAAAAGTTGGAAAACACTGGTTCTGTTTGTAGATTTTCGCTTGATTGCAGGTGTGGTAGTGTGTTGTGCGTGAGCGCAACCGGCTGGGACTGCTGTTGCGGACTGGAAACGTGCTCACCGACCCAGCTCCCTGCGCTTAGCTACGCAAGGCTTCTGGAAGCAAAGCGCAGCTTCCAAAATCCTTGCTAGGCTAATGCTCATGAGCTGACCGGGTCGGTTCGCACTCTGTTTCGAACGTGGTGGGCGTTGTTTGAAGCCAATTCCAAAAGCGGGAATTGGCTTCAAATCGAGCCTTGTCCTAGGCGGCAAAGCAGCCAAGGACAATTTCACCACTGAGCCGCGCAGTCCCAGCCGGTTGCTGAACAGAATTAAGCCTATCTGCAATCAAGGCAAAGAATTTGACGAAGCGCTTTTGCAAGCTAGCGGTCAAACAATTACCCGATTTTCGGGGGTGGTACGGCAACATCAACAGATTCGGCTGATTCACCAAGAACTTGCCTCAGTTTATCTGACAGACTATGCTGGTGTCACCAACGTAAAGATTGTGACCACTAACCATGGTCGTCAATTGCGTGGTCCCACATCAATTGACAATAGCTTGCAAAATGGCGTGAGTGCTCAAACGGCTGTTATAACGTTGAGCGGCTGGAGCGGAGAAATTCGGGGTGAGATCGCCGTGAAATTGGTCTTAGTGGCTTTGCCACTTAGACCAAGGCTCGGCTTTGAGCTTTTCGGTGGTTTTCCGAAAAGCTCAAAGTGACGCCCACAGCGAGCTCACCCCGAATTTCGCAGCGCAAGCTGCGGCCAATCTACTTTTAAACAGCCCCAGAACCCCAACCTAGCTCGCCGTAGGGACGAAAAAAGCCGCCAAACAAGTTGGCGACTCGAGTTGACACTATTCAATTTTAGTAACGACAGCTGCTTAGGAAAGAACTTCGACAGAAGCGGAGAGAATCCCAGCAGCAGGAATGGAACTGTTCGGCATTGCGACGTCCAATTGGTAAGGATTGCTGTAAGCAAACGTACCAGTATCATTGACCGTCCGGTAAAGCACTTGACCATTAGACATACTGATCTTCAAGCGCGTGCCCCGAGGAAAAATGCTCAAGTTAGCGGCAACGCCACCATAACCCATGTTAGAACCAAGAACGGCAGGATCGTAGAAACTGATTTTGAAAGTTCCTCGGTAAGTTCCCGAAGTCGAACGACTCGTTGAGTAACTGGTTTGCGCAGCCCGAGCAGCGGCAGCCTTTTGCGCGGCAGCTTTTGCCGCAGCGGCCTTAGCAGCCTTTTCGGCAGCAGCTTTCTCAGCGGCGGCTTTCTCAGCAGCAGCCTTTTCAGCGGCGGCTTTCTCGGCAGCTTTGCGGGCGATCTCATCTTGTTGTTTCTGATAAGCAAGTTGAGCGGCACGAGTGGCAGTTTGGCGGGCCAAACGATCTTGGGCGGCGTTGGTCGCGTCCAAATCTTTGGTGATCCGAGCTGCGAGCGTTACTTGGTTGACAGCTTGTTTCGATGGATAAACGGGCGCCGCTTCGGTGCTATCACCCAAAGTAGAAGCGGCGAGAACGTTGAAGTTAGGCAAGAAGAAAGCAATCATGATCGCAAAGGTGAATGCGATTCGAGTGAGATGCTTGGTGTTCAAACGTGCGGACATAAATGAAAAACTCCTTTACGTGTTGCGGAATAGTTCCTGTTGTTTTATCAACGCTATCGAGTATAACGGGTGAATATAACAGTGAAATACCAGCCACATTACAAGTTTGCGCGCCGTCTGACACACTGTTAATTGATTGTCATAAAGCCCGATTTTTGAAATACTTTCGTAACAAAAGGGGACTTTTATGACAAAAATAGCGAAAAATACGATTTTGTAATCTGGAATACTGCCGTTTTTGCAAGATTTATGGTATATTTTTAGACAGTCGAATTTTAAGGAGTCTGAATTATGAGTGTATTAACGGTCACCGATCTTAGTCATGCTTTTGTTGATAAGACGCTGTATGACCATGCGAATTTTAAAGTTGAGAACCAAGACCACATGGGCATCGTCGGTCAGAACGGGGTCGGGAAAAGTACCCTGATCAAGATTCTGACCGGTGAGATCCTGCCGGACGAGGGTCAGATCACCTGGCAAAAAGGGTTAGAGATCGGTTATTTGGATCAGTACGCCCAATTAACGCCGGGAATGACGATCCGGGAATTTCTGCGGACGGCTTTCGATCATTTGTACGCCGCCGAAACGCGGATGAACCAGTTATATGAAGAATATGGTCAAAATTACGATGATGACCTGTTGGAAAAAGCCGGTAAGATCCAGACACGGCTTGAAGAGTCTGGGTTTTATGACGTGGAGACGCAAATCGAAACGGTGGCCACTGGTTTGGGAATCACCGATATGGGGTTGGAACATGATGTGGCGGCTTTAAGCGGTGGCCAGCGTTCGCGGATCATTTTGGCGAAATTGTTACTGCAACAACCTGATGTGATGGTCTTGGACGAGCCGACCAACTATTTGGATACGAAGCACATTGATTGGCTGACGGATTTCCTGCGGGCCTTCAAGGGTGCTTATTTGGTGATCTCCCACGATTATAATTTCCTCGAGGGGATCACCAACTGTATTTTGGATATTGAATTTGGTCAGATCACCCGCTACACCGGCGACTTGGCCGCAGCCTTCAAGCAAAAGGATGCCAATTCCTTGGCCTATCGCCGTGCTTATCAGAAACAGCAAGAACAAATCGCCAAAACCGAAGCCTATATTCGCAAATACAAGGCTGGCTCGCGGTCACGTTCGGCCCGGGGGCGGGAGAAGCAGTTGGCCCACGTGGAAGTGATGAAGGCGCCGGATCGACTGGTGCAGCCGACGATCAGCTTTGCCCATAGCGCCACCGCCAGCAAAATCATTGTGACCACCACAGATCTGGTGATCGGCTACGAGCAACCGCTGAACCAGCGGCCCCTGGAGTTCTCCGTGGCCAATGACGAGAAAGTGGTCATTGCCGGGTACAACGGTGTGGGGAAATCCACCTTGCTGAAAACCATTCTGGGGCAGCTGGCGCCTTTGGCCGGGGAGATCGAGCAGGCGCCCACGCTGAAGATCGCCTATTACAATCAGAGTTTGCAATGGCCCCATAAATTGGCCACGCCCCTGCAATACATGCAGGATCTGTATCCGCGGGAAAAGCCAAAGATTTTGCGGCAAGTTTTGGCGCGGACCGGTTTGACATCCCAGCAAGTTCTGTCGCCGATCGCGGACCTCTCTGGCGGCGAGCAGTCTAAAGTGAAATTGGCGGAGATCATGATGATCCCGGCCAATCTGTTGATTTTGGACGAGCCCACCAACCATTTAGATGACGCCACCAAAGCCGCCCTGCGCAAAGGCATCCAATCCTTCCCCGGCGCGGCCTTGCTGGTAACTCACGAACTGGACTTCTACGATCAAAGCTGGATCGACAAAGTCATCAACATCGAAGATTATCAGCAGTAAACCTGTGCCAGTCGCCGTGCGTTAGCCTCGCGATCGTGAGCCAGTGGCGTGCGCTCTCGCCAGAAATAAACGAACCAGCAGGAAAGTTAGAGAAGTTAAGCAAGTTGCTAAGCAAGTTCTCAAGCAAGTCGCAAGCAAGTTAATGAAACGTTCCGCGCTTAGTTGTCCTGACAGCTACGTGCGGAACGTTTTTTTGGCATTTTTGTTTGCGGTGGTGCCGGACGGTTTTCTCTGACTGTGGGCAGCTGGGTATAGTATAATAATCGTAGTGCGGTTGGACGTTGGCCTGATGACGAGACGCGGCCGCATGGGCGACTGTTGCGCGGCGGTCACTGACTATTGGCGCCAATAGTTTCAGTTGTGGTGCGGCAGTTTGCTGGGCGCGGGCGTGGCGCTACTTGCGCAGGGGCGGTCGTTGCAGGCGACGCTTATTGTGCGCGTGACTATTTATCTTATCGCGTGCGACCATTATATAGAAGAAGAGGACATTTAAATGTTGAAAATCGGTGTGATCGGCTTAGGCAACATTGCCCAAAAAGCTTATTTACCAGTAATGGCAGGTTTACGGGATCAGGCGCAGTGGCTGTTGTGCACCCGCGATGAGGTCAAGCTGAATCAATTACAGGCGCGCTATGGATTCACTCAGGCAGTAACAACGGTGGCGGCGTTGCTGGCGTTGCAGCCAGACGCGGTTTTCATCCATACCCCGACCGCCACTCATGGCGCCTTGATCCGTCAGTTCTTGCTGGCGGGGTGTCACGTCTACGTCGATAAGCCGGTCAGCACCGATCTGGCCGAGGTGCAGTCTTTGTATGCTTTGGCCGCCGCGCGGGGATTGTTACTGACTTGCGGGTTCAACCGGCGCTTTGCCAGTTTGAATGTCCAAGTCAGCGCCGGCGTGCGACCAACCATGGTCCGTGCTGAGAAAAACCGGATCGCAACTGCTCAGCCAGTTGATTTTGCGATTTTCGATTTGTTCACCCACGTGATCGATACGGCGCTGACTTCCGCCCAGATCAGCCCGGCGGAACTGACCGCGAGCACCCGCAAATTCCAGGTCGTCGCCGACCAAGCTGGCAATCTGCGGCAGGCGGGCATTGTGTTGACCAGCGCCACGCAATCCATTAGTGCCTGGTTGGATATGCAAGCGGGCGTCGATCAAGAAACGCTGACGCTCCATCGACCGACCGGCATTAGTTGCGTTCGCGATTTGCAACAGCTGACGGTCAGTACCAGCGCCGGCGCCTTGACCCAAAGCCTGCCTAGCTGGCAACCAATGCTGACGGCCCGTGGGTTTGCACCGTTGATCCAAGCTTTCGTGAACGCAATCGCGACACCTGGCGCCAGCAATCCGGTCAGTTCCGCGTCCAGTTTGATGACCCACGAATTATGCACGGAATTGTTGGCGAGTTACTAGTCTGACGGCGATCATTTTAGTCACTCCGAACTTTTTTGATTTTTTTGCGATTTAGGCTTGCTTAATGCGGTTTGATTTGCTAAACTATTTAAGTTGTCGTTTTTAAGAAACACACAGCGCTCTAAGCGTTGATCATTTCCTTCTCAAAAAACTTTCAAATTAAATGTTGACAGTGTTTGACGGATATGGTATTATAAATGAGTTGCTGTTGCGACAAGGTAGACCTTTGAAAACTGAACAAAGTTTCGATAAATGTGCAGGGTCGATAGCGATTTCGGTCGTTATCTACAAAGAACATTTGCGAAGTCAATTCGCTAGTTAATGAATTTAAAATTGAGTCTAACTCAAA
>NZ_RHOV01000035.1 GCF_003946655.1 Lapidilactobacillus achengensis | reverse complement strand
GTCATTTTTATTTACGGCGTCATCAGATAATGCGTCAAAAAGCACTACGGCATGTCAACTTCATAACCACTTTACTTCAAAACAAAGAAAAGTGGTGAATCATAATTCCGTCGAATTATGATTCACCACTAATGTTAGTCAGTTTTATTCGATCGAGCTGATCGACCGTCCGAACGGACACATTCGTCACAGGTAACAAAAACGGGGGGAGCCAAATGTTTACGAGTTTACTTTTTGCGACAGCGACACCGCCAATCGCCAGCGATCCGCAGGCGGCAATTTGGCAAGATCTACATTTAGGCCAATTGTTCACGTCTGTTTGCGCAGATCGTGGGGGCAATGAACCGGCGCTATTGCCGTATTGTTACCAACCCTTGACCACGGGGGCGCTGGTGAAGTTGCGGCAGCAGATTTTCCGAGATTTGACCCAACCGGAAATACTTCAGGCGGTCGATCGGTTCGTTGGGCGAATGCAACTGATGGCCCGCCGCCGCGAGAAACTACCCCATCTGGATCCGGAGCCCTATCAGCAAGAACAATTCCTGCGGCTGGTCCAAACAGAACAACAAGCGCTGCGGGATTTCGTCACGCAGTTGGCCCAGCTGCCGATCCAGTCGGCCGGGTTACTGACATTTCGCCAAGAATTACAAGCTTATTTAGCGGCGGCGGCCACACAAACGCTGCAGACGGACATCGATCATCTGGGACAAACACTGACCAAAATTAGTTACCGGTCGGAATTTCAAGGACGGCATGTCTTGATCAAGGCTCAACCAGCGCCGGCGCCAACCTTCGCCGCGACCTTCACGGCTTGCTTTCAGGGGTTGTTCGCGGACCCGACCGCGATTGCCGCACCAGTCGCGAAACTAGACCGGCCTGGTTCTGATTTCGATTTGGATAATCTGCAATCCTCGATTTTGTTGCGGCTGCAACATCTATATCGAACCGAATTTCAGGAGTTGGCCACTTTTGCGCAAAGATATCAGGGCTATCTCGTCCCGGGATTGGCGCAGGCGGTGCAAGAACTGCAATTTTATCTAGTTTGGGCCAAAATGATCCAGCGCTTGACTCAAGCGGGCTTGCGCTTCTGCCGACCGCAGATCATTACCTCAGGAACGGAACTGGTTCAGGGTAGCTTTGACTGGGACTTGGCGGTTCATTTGCAACATCTCGGGCACTTGGAACGGTTGGTGACCAATGATTATCGTTTGCCGGCGGATCAGTCGTTTCTCGTGATCTCGGGGCCTAATCAAGGGGGTAAGACGACTTACGCGCGGATGGTCGGTGAAGATTATTATCTCATGGCCTTGGGTCTGCCGATCCCGGGGACGGCAGCAAGTTTGAAATTGAAGCCAGTTGTTTTGACCCATTTCGAACGGGCCGAGCAGGCTAATAAAATCAGTGGGTTACTGGCCACCGATGTTGAGCGGATGCATGGGATCATTGCGGAAACGACCGCGGATAGTTTCGTGATCATGAACGAGTTGTTCTCTTCGACGACCGCGGCGGATGGCCAACGCTTGGCCGATAAGGTGCTGGATCTGTTGCAAGCGCGGCACGCCAGCGGGATCTACATTACATTCTTGACGGCGCTGGGTGATCATGCGGGGGTGGTGCCGATGATGAGCCAGGTCGCCCAAGGAACAACGACGAGGACTTATCAGGTGCTACCGCAAGCCTTGGATGGGCAGTCTTACGCCACGACACTGTTGCAGGCCTATCATTTACGGGCCGTGGATCTGGAAGGGAGATTATCGCAATGAAGGTTGGACTGATCAGACAACAGGATCAATGGCCGGATTTACCGGCATTGACGGCGCCGGCGAAAATGTTGCTGGCGGATCTGGCCCTGGCCCCCGCTTTGCAAGCAATGAGCCAAGATGATCCCTACTTGGCGGAAATCGTGCCTCGAACGCTGTGTCAACCGCTCCAAACAGCGGCGGCGGTGCAATATTGCCAGGCAGCGTTCCAAGCGGCGCTGCAACAACCGAGCGTGATCCAACAACTTTACGATCAAGTCGTTGCCTGCCAAGCCGCGGCGCAAAAAGTAACCTGGGGGATCTACACGGGTTCGGTCACGTATCAACTTTATAGTAATACCCAGTTGTTGCAGACCTATTTAAATGGGATCAACGCCATATTGAAATTACCGTTGGCGCAAATGCAGTCGGCTAATTTTCAGGCCTTTTGGCAGGAGTTGCAAACTGAATTTGCACCGGCCAAACGTAAGGAAATGCAACAAATGGTCAATGCCTTGACCGCGACGAATCACGACTATGCTTATCCAGCGCAACTCCAACAAGGGTGTCTTGGCCTGATCGCCGAGTTGCAGTATTTGCCGGCCCAGTCGAAATTGGCGGGCATGGTGACAGGCTGGACCAGCCGTTATCAAACCAGCATCAGCGATTTCTATATCGCGGAGCGGGATGAGAATAGCGATCAGGCGGCGGCGCGTAATCTGGGACAAGCCGCCTATTCCTTGGTCGTCGCGTTGATCAACACCACACAAGAATTGGCGCGATTCTTCGCGGAACTTCGGTGGCAGGCAGGCTACTTGCTTGCGGTGACGCGCTTACGTGCGGCATTGCCTGAAGCGACAACGATTACTTTTCCACAGATTGGGTCGCCGCAAATTCAGGGGCTACAGAATTTAACACTTTTGCTGGCAAAAGCACAGGCTGACGCCGTGATTGGCAATGATTTTCAGCCTCAAGCGCAACCGTTGACCTTGATCACTGGCGCCAATCAAGGTGGGAAAACAGTCTTTCTGCGGAGCTTGGGACAGGCGCAAGTGATGGCGCAAGCCGGACTTTTCGTTTTGGCGCAGACTTGCCACGTGCCCTTATATACGCAAGTACTGACCCACTTTAAGCGGGAAGAAGATCAGCAGATGACCAGTGGTAAGTTGGTTGAGGAACTGCAACGGTTTGCGGAGCTAACGGCGCAAGCCCAAGGCCACGAGTTATTCTTGATGAATGAGTCGTTTGCTTCGACCAATGCCCATGAAGGCGCGCTGATCAACCGTGAGATTCTGACCGGACTGATCAAGGGCGGGCAAACGGTGGTAACGGTCAGCCACTTGACCGACTTGGAGGAATTATTGCCCTCAACCATCAAGGCGCAAACGCTGTTCTTGCGCGCCCAGCGAGAACAAGATGGTCAACGAACCTTTAAGATTCTGGCGGGGATGCCTGAGGTGACCAGCTATGGCGTTGATATCTTCAACCGCTATTTCCAAGATGTGCCCAACGGTTTAATTCTTTCACAAAAAGACAAACCCAGATGAACGGATGCCGATCAAATGGCGTATGATGAGGGCAAACGATGTGGAAGAAGCGCCAGAGATGCAGACAAGACAAAATACGATCGCAGAGGGAGCTCTTAATTTGTTGGCCAATACTGGCTGTATATTACCTTATTTCTTCTGTTTGGTGGCCTATCAACAGAATCGCGATTGGCGGTTGGCCCTGCCTTTTCTCGTGCTGTATGCGTTTCGGGCGGTGGGGATTCTCTTGACGGCCTGGATCGAATTAGCCGCGGCGCCAATGCTGGTTGTGGCTAATTATTGCGGCTTGCTGGGTGCCTTATGCTTACTCTGGCCTGAAAATCTGCTCCTCAGTACCTTGGGCGGCGCCTTGTTAGGTCTTGCCGCCAGCTGGCTGTGGCCCTATTTCTTAGCCTTGAAGACCACATTGGGCACCGGCCCCAAGTCGTTCTTGACGACTGAACATTGGCTTTGGGGCGGTGTTTTACTCATAATCTTGATGATCGTCGAACAACTTAGCACCTGGGAAGTAACCTTCCGTGGTGCTTTTTTGGTGTTGGCGGGGCTATACGGTTTGGCTTTGCTGGGGGTTCGCTCGCTGGGGCGGCGCTTCCCAGAGTTTGCTGGCAGCACGAACCAACTGGAACGAACATTGCCGTCTCAATACGAAATCAGTGACGGACCGACCGGGGCCACTGTGCAACAAGAAGCCGCGCCAGCGCCGCGGCGCCGGCTGGGGTGGCCGGAGAAATTAGGCCTGCTGGCGTTACTGCTGATTTGTTATGGATTGCGGCTGACGCGGCTGATCAAGTTGACCCCAGCGGTGACGGAGGGGATCGGTCTTTTTTGCTTGTTGCTGGGGTTGGTCGTCTTGGGGCTCCAACTTTATTGGGGCCGACGTTGGTTTCCCTGGTCGATACTGCTTTTGAATCGAGGCATTATGATGAACCTATTACTACTCTACGCCGTCTTCGCCAGTGAACAACGCTTTCAACGACCGACGCTTTTGCCGATCTATTGTCTTTACCTTGTAGGGATGCTGTGCGGCCCTGGCCTCCTGAGATCGCGGCAATTTTGGCGGTATCCAATGCTTGTCGTTGGCCTCGTTGCAACGCTATGGTCGGCGACATTCTTCTTTGGGATCTTGGCTTGTGCGCTGTTTCTTGGCAGTGAAAATCAATGGTTGAACCAACAGCTTCCAGTAGCATTTCCTCGCCAGTCGTTGCGGATCTTTCTGGTCAAGTATCAACTGTCAGCGCTAGGCAGTTTGTTGCAACAATGCTGGACGATGGCGGTGTTGTGCCTAGCCAGCGTCCAGTTTGGCTGGACAAATCTGCGTTTCATGACCCTGATCACGACTCGGCGGCTGGCGCTTCCTACAGAGCAGCAAGAGTGCCTACTAGAATTGGTGTTATTCACAGCGGTCCTTAGTGCCGGCTGGGCTTGGTGGGCGGAACGCCGGGTGACTCAAGGTGAGACGCACCATCGGATAAAATCAGTCTAGTCAGGAGTGACAACTTGTGCATTTGCATAATTTAAAGTAAGCTCTTTCGCCAGAATATCGCGAATGAACATTCGCGATCGTGCCAAGCTGGCTTGGCGGGAGAATTAGAGAAAATATTTTTAAAAATTAATAATTAGCTACTGCCATACGATGAAAACGCTGCTATTATTGGTGACACTATGTCACTTATAATTTGGTGTTTCTTATCATAAATCTATAATTATTCGTTTTTTGCGGTTTTTTAAATTGACGGCTTTCTTACCTGTCTGTATATTATACACTGAAGCCGGGAATTGGGCCCGGCGTAATTACGGGAGATGAAAGGAAGATCCAACATGAAAAAATCGATGTCTTTATTAGCGGTGACTTTGCTCGCTGCGAGTACCTTAGCTTTATCTGCAACAACGACCAAAGCGGTGGTTGATGACGTTAACAACGAATCGACTGCAGATTTCACTGTCACCGTCGACGGAGACCCCGATGACCCCGATCCAGATCCAGGCAGTGGTAAATTAGTCTTGAAAAGTGTTCCGACCTTCAGAGCTGGAAATCTGAGTATCAGTAAAATCTACAACGGGTTCAATACCGGTCTCGAGCAGGCGGATGACCTGATCGTAGCCGACAACCGCGTTAAGGAAGCTGACTGGAATTTAGACCTTAATATGGGAACGTTTACCGAAGATGAAGGCACCAACACCTTGACGGGTGCGACCTTGGCCTTTACGGCAAAACACGGTGTGATCGGCCAAAATAATGTGAGTTTGAGCGATGGCGGTTCCGGCACCGTTTTGAGTAATAATGCGGCTCATCACGGGGACTTCACCTTGGCGATCACCGATCCAACCTTGTCAATGAATGCCAATGTTTCGGCGTCGATCGCTGAAGATAGCCATTATGCGGCTACCTTGGATTGGACGCTTTCCTCTGGCTCGCCGGTAGCCGAAGAATTGTAAGCGCCGCGATTTAGTCAGAACGAACTGACCGGACGTTAGCGACTTGCCCACTAAAGTGAAAATGTTTCATTGAATCATCGGTCCGGGCAAAGTAACTTCATTTGCCTGGATTTTTATGAGAAAGGCAGCTTGAAGAAATCATGATGTGCAGTTGCTGGAATTGAATTGGGGGGGTTCCTGTGATGAAATTGAAAAAACTTTTGGCACTGGTTGTGAGCTTGGTCACCCTGACCGTTATCGGGGTGACAGCGCGGCCAGTCGCGGCGCAAACCAGTGGCTCGGAGTTTACGATCTCACCGGTTTTCTCCGATCAACAAAGCAGTGAAACGGATGATTATTTTAGTTATCTCGCTCAACCGGCGGCGGTTTTACCGGTGGCGGTCAACTTGCAGAATCTCAGTTCTGACCAGGCCCATCAATTTGAAATTCGCCTCGTCACAGCGACGACCACCGATCAAGGTAAGATCAATTATCACCCGACGAAGAAACAACGCGATGCAACGGCGACAACGACTTTGCCCGAACTGGTCCAAGATGGGGCCACGATCAAACAGGTGACGCTGCAACCAGGCGCGGTCGAGAAGATCAGCTTTGACTTGACAGTCCCTAAGAACGGTCTCAAAGGCACGGTTTTGGGAAGCATCTTTGTGCGCCGCATCGATCAGGAAAAAAACGAAGACAGTATCGGCATTCTGAATGAGTTCTCAATGCTGGTGCCCGTCTTACTCAAGTCAGCCACCAACCCAGTCAAAAAGCCGGAATTACAGCTGGAAGCGATCAGCCTGGATTCCTCTGGTGGCGCGGCGTATCTGAAAACACCGGTGCATAATTTGGCGCCGGTAATGTTCGGCAAAATCAAAATAGTCGCCCAGGTCACCAAAAAGGGTCAAACAAAAGTGCTTTTGACTCAGACGGATCAGAATTATGAAATGGCGCCCAATTCAACGATGGACTATCATGTTGCTACCGGTGGGCAGACCTTAGCGCCGGGGAAATACACCATGCAGGTGAAACTAACTTCTGGGGCTCAAACTTTCCAGCTGACCAAAGATTTTACGATCAAGGCCGGTCAACGACAAACCGTTGAGAAAACATTGCAGACCGATAACCGCACCCAATCGCGACTCTGGCTATGGCTGATCATTGGCGGATTGCTACTCGTCATTGCCGTGCTATTGATTCTGTTATTGCGGAAACGTACTAAGAAACAACGGGATTGATCCAATCAAATGACACCGATTTGCCAATCTTTTCGGAGGAGTGAACACCATGCGCAAGGTAATCGATCGTACAATTCTAATTGCTTTCCTAATCAATTTGCTGGCGGGGCCACTGGCACTGGGCCGGGTGGAACAGGCGGCAGCTGCGGCGCTCACAACGACAGAGACGGCGATGTCTGCTGGGGACCAACAAACGGATCGATCTGAGCAGACCGGTGACAACTCTGGGGAAACGGACGAAACCACGCCAGATGAGAACGGGGGGACTGACGTGGATGGGGCCGGTGAACCGGAACCTGATGAGGCCGTCGATCCAGATGAGTCGGATCCTGATGCAGGCACAGATGAGGATGCGAATGAAGCTCCAGATGAGGATCCAGACGAAGATCTTGATGAAGATGCGGATGCTGAATCAGACGAGGATGAGGACGATGCTGAAGAAACACCAATGCCTGATCCGGATCCGCCGGCCAAAGGGGATGGCTATAAGAAGCCAAGCAGCAAAGGCATCAATGTCCTTTTACTTCCCTTGCGCGCAGGCTTCTTGACCCAACCCCAAGGGGAACAATACGTGGTCGAAGCAGAGGATCTGAAGGTTGACTTGAGCGTCCAAACAACAGGTATCTACCAAGGCTTGTTTGGTAGTGTCATGGTTAAAATCAATAAATGGGAGTGGAATCGCGCAGGCAATGACGGTCAGGGCAAATGGGAATTACAGCAGTTGGAGGTGAAACCCAGCGGTTCAGTCGTCACAAACAAACAGTCAGCCAAGATTGTTTTCGGTGATAATTTCGAATCCTTAAGCGTTGGTGTTTATTATTTCCAAATGAGCGTTGACTACGGCGCATTAAGCTCGACTCGATATTCAAAATTGGCCAAGGTGGTCGTTTTGGAAAGTGAACGACCAGCGAAGGATATTGCTGTTACGGCAGAATCCAATGTCGTCCTTCCGGATTTGGATTACGAGGCTAAGGCTAATCTGACGCCAGCCGATTCAACGAGTGTGGTTAGCTGGGATTCGCCAAGCGGTGGTGTTACTTTTGCGCCAGATAAGGGTCGTCATACCGAATTCACGGTGGCGAATAGCTTGATTGCTAGTGCCGTTAACCGTTCGACGACCACGCCAGGATTGCCCTTTGATTTATTGCGGGCAAGTGTTAGCGTCAATTCGGAAACGGGTGAGTCCCTCTTATCTGATACTGCCTCGCTTTGTGTTGGCGGATTACGCGCCAAGGAGGTGCCGGTAGCTTTTGCGACGAATAATGCGGTTCAATGGTCGATCGATGGCCTGAGCAAGTACGTCAACGAATTCTTCGACGGGGAAGATCTGGAAGAAGAAGCGGCGATTGCTGCCGATAGCACTTATGAGTGGAAGGTCAGTAAAGCTGACAGGAAGGGGAAATATAGCGAAACGAAGCTGGGTTCATCCTACAAGAATGTGGTGCACAGCAGCGGCGATTTCAAGGGGACAACCCCGCTGTCACTCAATGATAGCCAAATCTTGACGATCCCGGCCAATGATCAATTATTGCAGGATGCCAAAAGCGAGCTAGAGCGGGGTTATCCGATGTATTTACGGTTGCAGATCGAAATCAAAAAAGGTAAGAATACTTATGCCTCTTCATTCACGAATAATGCCGAGTTCCGGGTGATTGACGGGCCGACCGTCGAGGAACCTGGCCAACTGACGTTGCAGCAAGTCCCGATGTTTGATTTTGCTAGTTTGAGGCCAACAACGATTTATAACGGGACCAATGGCGACCCAGCCCAAATGCCCACGGCGACGAATATGGAGAATCGCTTTCTCCAAGTTTATGACAATCGGGCCAATACCCAGCGAGCTGCTTGGCAGCTTTCGGCAACATTGACGGATTTCACCAGCTTAGAAACCGGCAGTGGCCAGGCGGTTCAAAGTGTGCAACGGCCGCAACTGATTTTACAAGGCTTGCCGACAATCAATGGTTCGGCGCCGATCATCGATGCGGCGCAACCGTTGAGCACGATTCTAACTGGTGATGGCACGGGTACTGGTGGCCTTTATCAGGTTGGCGCGCAACTAGCTTTACCAGAAAACGGTGATGTGCAACTCTATGATAAACAGCAATTTCAGGCCACGATCGATTGGACGTTAACGACAGGAACGCCGGTGGCCGCCGCACTAGAGTGAGCATCCTCGGTGACAGGTCGACTTTATTCGTATCACGTTGTCACATTAAGTACAGAATTTGTACCGACACCAGTTTGTGGTCAGTTGACCGCAAACTGGTGTTTTTTTCAGGGGACTGACTCACAATTGATTTTTCTCTAGCTTATAAAATAATGCATAATATTTAGCGATTTCCTTTAAAGTGATCGTCACGATAATTTGGTGTTTTTACCATGATATCTTCAAGAAAATATAAAACGAATCGAACGAATAACGCCTGTCTAGCTATGATTGACGCTGGATTCATCGAATATTTGAACGAGTTGTGTGGGGGAACTTAACTAGCCAACTTTATGGTGATCAAGGGGTGGATCCAGGACCTAAGATTAACCTCTTTTAAAATGATGATGTATAATTTGCCTTGAAGTTAGAGGATGGTCTAACTCCAATCGGATTGAAAAGGGAAAGAGGTTTTATACCATGAAGAAGTGGGTAGCAGGGCTCGTTACGTCAGCGGCAGTGCTTGGTGCATTAGCTTTGGCACCAAGAACTGCTAAGGCGGATACGACGACCAGTACTTCAACAGCAAGTTTCTCAGTTACGGATCTGGATCCAAAGAACGCGGATGCTGGCATTTTGGAAATCAAGTCAGCGCCAAGCTTCGCATTTGGTGAAGTACCTGGGGCGGATATTTATGGTGGCTTCACCGGCAAACCGGCAGCGGTCACTGGAGACTTAAATATCTCGGATACCCGTTTAGGATCAAGTAATTGGACTTTGTCAGCGGCGTTGACGCCATTTGCAACAACAAATACGCCAGCAAAGTCATTGACCGGCGCTGAGATTACTTTGGCTGGCGTCGGCACGACTTGGCCTTCATTTACTGCCACTAAGGTAGCAGATAGTAGCCAACCTGTTAGTTTAGCGACGAGCGATGGGACAACCCATGGCGATTACAGCTACAGCTTCGACGGTAGTGCCAACACCTTAGCCTTAAGCGCTAATCCAAAGGCGATTTTAGCTAAAGGTGATACCTATTCAGCCGGCTTGACTTGGACGCTGACTTCGAACGGACCAACAGCCCCAACAGCAACGCCAGCAAGCTGATCTCTTAGGCTTGTCATTGACCCAGATGTGTCAACACCTGGGTCATACATAGTGGGCTCCAGCCGTTGGGATGCGGTCGGCTGGGCAGGAGCTACTGATTCACAACAAATTGATTCACACATGAACCGGGGGGGATCATGATGAAAATCAAGAAATGGCTCAGCATTGTCGTGGTATTGATTGCTGTTGCCCTAAGTTCCGGGATGGTCAGTCAAGTCAAAGCGGCAGATACCGGTGCGGATTTTACGATCATTCCCCAGTTTGGCGCGGGCCAGGTCGCTGATCAAGTGTCCTACTACTCGTTGAAAACCAAGCCGGGACAACAATATCCGTTGACAGTGACCGTCAAGAATCTCAGTTCAACCAAGAAACTGGCGTTGACCGTCTCGTTGATTGCCGCGACGACCACCGATCAAGGCGTCGTCAACTATACGCCAACGACCGCCGCCCCAGATAAGAGCGCACCATTTCTGTTACCCGATCTGGCGCAAGATCAAGCGACGGTCAAGACGATCACGTTAGCGCCGGCAACCAGTCAACAAGTTACTTATCAGTTGACGATGCCAGCACAACCGTTGGTGGGGACGATCTTAGGCAGTATCTACGTCCAACGGAAAACCGGGGCGCCAGCGACTAAAAACCAATTGGGCATTCATAACCAATTTGCCATGGCTTTGCCCGTCATGGTTGTTGAAGCGGGGCAGGCCGGTTTGACGCCCAAGTTGAGTCTGACCGGAGTCAAGCCGAAAACCAGCGGCGGGGTCGCTGATCTCGTGGCCAGCATCCACAACAGGATGCCTGTCCTTTTTGGGCAAATCAACATCACGGCGCGGCTCTATCATGCCGGGTCCACCAAAGCGCTGTTTCAGCAAGACAACCAGAATTATGAGATGGCGCCCAACTCGACCTTGAACTATCAATTCGCCACGGGAGGCAAGAGTCTAGCCCCAGGTGATTATCGTTTGAAAATCAAGCTAGTTTCTGGTGCGAGTACGTTTGATCTGCAACGGGACTTTACGATCGCTCGGACCACCGCCAAAACAACCAATCAACAATTGATCCAGAAGCGACTGCCTTGGTGGGTATGGGTCGTGCTCGCACTTGCACTGGTTGCGGTTGGCGCGCTGATTTTTATTGGTATCAGATTACGGGAGATCAAGTCTCATTTCAAACATTAAATGGTAAAGCACCGCGGGGGGGACTATTTAATGAACAAGAAACTTAGCGGACTCGTGGCGGCGCTGTTACTCGGCAATGGCTTTATTGCCGCGACGCTGCCAGCAGCCCAAGTGCTACAGGCAACGCCGAGGATCATTCTACCGGATACATCAGCAGGTAGTCAGACAGACGCGAGTGGCGTCGCGTTGAATAGTGAGTCTCAAAGTATTATTGCCGATGATCAAGGAGGCGCCAATGGGCAAACTGGGGCGGTACCAGTGATAGGAAGTGGGGCGACTGCCAGTGACAGTGGCTCTGGAACAACGACTGCTGCAACGAATGGAGCTGCCACGGGAACAGTGCCAGCAATAACAGGTGTGCCAGCAGCCCCAGCAAGCACTAGTAATGCCACCGCGACACCGCGCTCAGACGCTGGCGCTCAATCGGAGCCTATCGTCGCTCCAACCGTGGCAGATGGGGTCCAAACGCCTAGTCCGGATGGACTGATCACTTTGAATTTTCCGATTCGTGCAGGTTTTACCCAACAACCACCGGCCGAACAATATGTCACGCTGGGTAGCGATGTTGATTTGTCCGTCAAGGCGGCTGGCTTAGATTTGAATGTCTTCACCAAGCCCAAAGTTTTGATGACTCAGTGGACGTTAGGCACGGATGGTGTGACTTGGCAAAGTAATCCGAATGCCGGTAGCTATTCGACGACTTCTGGAACCTTGAGTAATCTCTATGCCGCTAAAATCGGTTATGGACCTAGTTATGGTCAGCAATTGGCGGTTGGTACTTATTATTTCCAGATGCGGATCAGTTTCAATGCCGGTTATTACTACTCAAACTTAGCCAAAGTCGTGGTGACGGCAGAAGCGGTCAGCGCCTCCGCAGTTGCCGTTACACCAGAGGCGGCGGTTGTTTTACCCAATCTCAGTTATACGGTCAATGCGGACATAACGCCAGCAGACGCGACTAACCCCGTTACTTGGTCCGCTAACGATCTATTGGATCTGACCAGCACCAGTGGTCGTGGGAACACTTTTCAAGTGGACAATTCAGCCATCGCTGATCAAATCAATACCGATCCTAATACGCCGGGGTTGCCGGCGACACTTACTGCCACAGTCAACGGTCTAAATACCGCGACGACTGTTTATGCTGGCGGGTTGAAAGCCCAAGATCTACCGTTGGATACGGTGCGTAAGGATGGGATCTCCTGGCCGGTGGCGGGACTAGACAAGCTGACAGCCGAGTTCTACGGCGCTGATAGCAGCGGCAATGCCAGCTTGACTAGCAGTACGTATCAATGGCGCTATTATTCAAAAAACGCCGCGGGCACTTATACCAGCGCGGCCTTTCCTACAGACGTCCAAAATAGCAGTGGTAATTTCACCACCCCCGAGGAGTTAGATGGTCAGCAAATTCTAACTATTCCCGGAAATAGTAGCTTTGTGACCGCGGCCGCAGCGGCGACTGCCGTCGGCGCGCCATATTATGTGGGCTTGACGCTAACTTTGAATTTCAGCGGTGGGTCGACGTTGACAATTCCGACTAATTTGGCGCAACTAGCCATTGGCGAAGCGGCCAATGCCTTGAGTTTGGTGCAAGTCCCTAATTTCAGTTTCGGGACGGTCACCGGTTCCCAGCTTTATCAAGGCGTGGTCCAAATGCCCCTTAACTCAGTTAATCAAGGCGATGACTACCTTGAGATCGCAGATACTCGGACCACAGCCAGTGACACAAACTGGCAACTACAAGCTCAAATGGGACCACTACTCGACCAAAATAAACAGACAATCAAAACTGCCAGTTTAATGATCAGTGGCTTGACCACCGCAAGTAAAGTTACCCTGACCAGTCAGAATCAACTGGTTACAATTGCTGATTCCGCCCATGAATCACCCGGGCTGAATCAGGTTCAGGGAACGCTGACTTTTGGCGCTAATCCCCAACTCCAGCTGAGTGCTGGTCAAACGTTCAGCAGCACGATCACTTGGACGTTGACCGGCTCGAGTCCTCAGCCAGCCGTACTTTCTCACTAATGTCCCCCAGGAGATAGGGTCTGTTCATGAATCCCCAGACAGGCTCTATTTTCTTGTTGCCTGGTTTCGTTTCTTGAACTTGTGCTTGTATTTGATTGCGGGTTTGGTAGGGTGTTGCGCGTGAGCGCAACCGGCTGGGACTGCTGATGCGGACTGGAACGTGGTGGGCGCTGTTTTGAGCCAATCCGCAAAGATCGCGGCTTGTCTCAAAATCAGGCCTTGTCCTAAGCGGCAAAGCCGCCAAGGACAATTTCACCACTGAGCCGCGCAGTCCCATCCGGTTGCTAGGCAGAATTGCGCCTATCTGCAATCGAAGCGAAGGATTTGACGAAGTGGTTTCGCAAGCTAGAGGTTAAAACAATCACCAACTGTTTTAATGGTACTGCAACATCAACAGATTCAGGGGCATAGGTCGGCACATTTCGGATAGTGCCGCCAACTTTATCTCACTTACTTAAACGGATTTTGGTTGGAAACCGACCGATCCAGCTGATTCATCAAGAACTTGCCTCAGTTCATCAGACCGACTGCGCCGGGGTCACCAATTTAAAGCTTGTAACCACTAACCACGGCCGTCAGTCGCGGGGCTCCTCATCAATTCGCCATAGCCTTCCGGATGGCGTGAGTGCTCAAGCGACTGTTATAACGTTGAGCGGCTGGAGCGGAGAAATTTGGGGTGAGATCGCCGTGAAATTGGCCTTAGCGGCTCTGCCGCTTAGGCCAAGGCTCATCTTTGAGATTCGCGGGTTTTGCGAAGCTCAAAGTGACGCCCACAGCGAGCTCACCCCGAATTTCGCAGCGCAAGCTGCGGACAACCTACTTTTTCTTAACTGGTCAACCCGGTTCACAAAAGTTGGCGTAAAGTTTAAGTGGGTGGAATTGTTGAAGATAAAAAGGGAGCGATTCCCTTTATGCTAGAATAGTAATTGACAAAACAACTTTCTAGGAGGAATCGCTCTTGAAATCTATTCTACAACAAATCAACACAGAATTGTTAACTT
>NZ_RHOV01000034.1 GCF_003946655.1 Lapidilactobacillus achengensis | reverse complement strand
GCGAGAGTGGCAACACGGAATCACACATTGAATCAGTAACGTGAGAAAAAATAGTCAGTATGTACTAACAGCCAGATTGGTGCCATCAGTATTCAGATAATTCTAGCAAATATCTTTATTACTAAAACCCACGTTAACTTGACGCCATCCGGCTTAGCAGGTCACCGCGCACTTCAAGACTAATCGTGCTAAAATAAGGATTAGCTTCTCGCAAGCAAAGTTTATTTGGGGGTCCCGGTAGATGAGCAAGACAAAGAAACACAGGCGCTTATTTCCTAGTATTCGCTTTTGGTCAGCCAGTAATCATTTGTTTTGGCGTTATTGGCCGCAAATTCTGATTTTCTCCGTTTTACTTAACTTTTTCGTCAGCCTATTGGTCATGTCAATGCGCCAGCTGACCGGCTGGCTCTTGATCAAATTTAACGTGGCTTATTTATCATACACGAATCTTGTTAGCGTCGCGTTTCAACATCCCTGGTTGCTGGTGACTCTGTTGCTACTCTTGGTGGTGATCCTGGCGCTAGTTTATTGGCAATTCACGATTTTCATTCTTTTCGTCAACGACCTGAGCCAAGACCAACGCCCGCATTTTCGCCGACTACTCCGCCGCGCTGGCCACAAATTCAAATTGTTGAATTTTAAAACATTTCTCTTTCTAACCTTGTTCTTCATCTTAATGTTGCCAGTGCTGAGCAGTTTCTTCTCGACGCCTTTGCTGGGTAAAGTCGTGATTCCTGATTTCATTATGGCCTTCATCGATGTGCATCTGTGGTATCCCTGGATCATCGCCGCGCTCTACTTGGTCAGTCTTTATTTAGGATTACGCTATCTGTACGTCTTGCCCCTAATGGTGCTATACGATGAGCCGATCACCCAGGCGCGTAAACATAGCTGGGACCTGACCCGAAAAAATAATTGGCGCAACTTCCGCAAAGGCGCGGTCAGTTTGCTTTTTGCCAGCGCCTTGTTTGGCCTGCTCAACAGCCTCTTATTTTGGCTTCAATCGGCGTTCGACCTAACCAATTTCGCCTTCGTGGGCGCCAATTTGACCATGTTGTTGACGGCACTAGTGACCTTATTGTTTGGGAGTTACACTACGATGATTTTATTATTGTTGATGCAACCTGCGTTACCGCGACCACTGCCGGCAACCGAGCAACCACACCATCCCCACTTTTGGCGCTACTTGACCGGCGTGGTTTGTGGCGCCTACCTATTGACCCTGGGACTTTTCAACTATGGCTACTTGAAAGACCTGACCAGCACTCAACCGTTAGTAATCTCGCATCGTGGCGTTGATGGTGGCAATGGCGTCCAAAATACAATTCCGGCCTTGGTCAAAACCGCCCAAAAGAAACCAGACTTTGTGGAAATGGATGTTCAGGAAACCAAAGATGGCCAGTACATCTGCTTTCATGATCCAACTTTGCGAGCTTTAGCTGGCCGACGCGAACGACCTCAGGACCTTACCTTAGCGCAATTACAGCGAATCACTGTCAAGGAAAACGGCCATAGCGCGAAAATCCCTAGTTTCGATGACTACCTAGCTCAAGCGATGCGACTGGATCAGAAGTTATTGATCGAGTACAAGGCCTCACCGAAGGACAGTCCCGATGCTGTCAAGAATTTCATCAACCGATATCGCAACCGGATCAAAGAAAATCAGGGACAAGTTCAGTCGCTGGATTATCAGACGGTCGCCACCGTCAAAGCCGAATCGGCGGGAACCTTCACCGCCTATATCATGCCTTATAATTTCGCTTTCCCTAACACAGACATGAACGCTTACGCAATGGAAGTGACAACCTTGAACAGCACTTTCGTTGATCAGGCCCACGCGCGTAAGCAATTGGTCTATAGCTGGGATGTTAATGACGTCAGCACCTTGAATCGGATGATGTATTTCAACGTGGATGGAATCATCACTGATCGGCTGACGGATATGCGCCAGCACCTCCATGATAACCAACAACGCCCTCAATACGCCTCATTGATGAGTAATTACCGCGACATTGCCAACCTGTTGTGGAATGACTAGTAAACTCACTTCAGCTGGGCCGCTCTCCACGCGCTCCGACCAATTGGACGGGACGCGAGCGATCATAATAAATCAACGGAGTGAAGCACACAAGCCATATTATAGTCATTATAATCTGGCTTGTGCTATAGTAGGGGTATCTTGAACAGAAGAGGTAAGAATAATGGGTATCATTGAATTGCAGAATGTTAGTTACGCGGATGGCGACCAAACGATCATCCACCACGTTGATCTCAGTGTGAGCGCCGGTGATTCATTGACCATCAGTGGTCCCTCCGGCTGTGGGAAGAGTACTCTATTGAAACTAATTGCTTCCCTGATTTCGCCAACCAGCGGGACGATCAGCTTTAATGGCAAAAATCAAACGGCTTATGATTATCCCACTTATCGTCAGCAGGTCTCCTACTGTTTCCAGCAACCAACTCTATTTGACAACAGTGTGCGGGACAATCTCAAGTTGCCTTTTCAAATTCGGTCAGTTCCCTTTGATGAAGCCAGAATCGGCGCCTTGCTGGAATTAGTAGACTTACCCTTGACTTTCCTCGATAAGAAGGTGATTGACTTATCCGGTGGGGAGAAGCAACGGATCGCCCTGATCCGTAATCTGGTTTTTCCTCCGCAAGTACTGCTATTGGATGAGGTCACCGTTGGTTTGGATACTCGCAGCAAAACCATCGTCCAAGCGCTGATCAAGAACGTCCAGGAACAAACGACCACCGTGATTCAAGTCACCCATGATGAAACCGAAATTGCGGCGGCGACCCACTTAATCGAAATGCGTCAGGGGGCATTGCAGAAATGAATCAACTATTAGTGAACAACGTTACATTGGTTTTCGCCTTTGCTTTGGTTCTAGTGGCCATGCTGATCAGTTATCGCGAGAAATTAGGCTTAAATAAAGACATTTTGCTGAGTATTCTGCGGGCGATCATTCAGCTGACCCTGATCGGTTATGTGCTCAAGTATATTTTCAAGATCAATAACGTCTTTCTAACGATCCTGATGTGTCTCTTCATCATCTTCAACGCCGCCTGGAATGCTTACAAACGCAATCCCAACACGAACCGGAACTACTGGGAAACCTTCGCGGCCCTGTTTGTCAGCACCACGGTGACACTGGGGATCATCATGTTGACCGGCTCACTGAAGTTTATTCCTTCGCAGGTGATCCCGATCACCGGGATGATTGCCAGTAATTCAATGGTTGCCGTGGGACTATGCTATCGAAATCTTCAAAGTCAATTTCGCGATCAGCGCCAGCAGATTTTGGAGAAACTAGCCCTGGGCGCCCCGATCAAACTGGCCGCGATCACGATTTTACGTGAAAGCATCAAAACAGCGATGCAGCCGACGATCGACTCGGCCAAAACAATGGGATTAGTCAGTTTGCCCGGGATGATGTCCGGTTTGATTTTCGCAGGGGTCGACCCAGTCAGCGCGATCCGCTACCAAATCCTAGTCACCTTCATGTTGCTGTCAACGACCAGCTTGGGGGCAATCATTGCCGGCTACTTGGCCTACCGACGCTACTTCAATAAACGGCAACAACTGCTCACTCAAGAATAGCGCCACCAAAAAACGCATTCACCAAACAGACTGGTGAATGCGTTTTTGCTTGCGACCACAGTGAAGCGCGGCACCGAAGCAAGACCTGATTTTAACCCAAGTTGCCCACTAACCATTTACGCTTGTACCGAAAATCAGTCAATAATTGGTCACTGTCCCAATGATTGACCACCATCGCCGTTAGTGAGTCAATAATGATTTCTAAAATGAAATAAAGGAAACTGATCATTTCGTTATCATCACGAATATTGAATTGATTCTTGCGGATCACCTCAATGACCCGATCGACGAAAGCCGTGGTATTGCCCGGACTGATCTCGCGCACCGCCAATTCGGAATTGGAACGGGTCAATAAGTTGATCCGACGCCAATAGCGGGTGTTAGGTTTCAGCTGACCACACTTGGCCAAATAATGTTCGATGCCCACGAAGAAATCCTCTTGATTGTCATCAATACACCGCAGAATATCGTGGCGGATGATTTTAGCGTTTTGGGCTAAAGTATAGTGATAAGCGTCGTTTAAATCCTCAAAGTACTTATAAAAAGCGCCCCGAGACATTTCCATCCGTTCAACGATTTCAGTGACCTTGACTTGGCTAACCGGCCGATTGTAGAAAATTTCCAACAAGAGCTGTTCAATCTCTTTCTGCCGTGTTGGGGGTAAATTCAAAAACGTATCTTTCGGCAAAATCTGACCTCCTTGAGGGTGACAAAATGTTACTCCAGAACTGATTATACCAATCTAGTCAATGTTTGTCACGCTATGCGACGGCGGCACGCGCTGGTGGTTTGCGGATCTGGTGGGCACTTGATGGATAAAAGTAGGTTGGCCGCAGCTTGCGCTGCGAAATTCGGGGTGAGCTCGCTGTGGGCGCTGTTTTGAGCCAATCCGCAAAGGACGCGGCTTGTCTCAAAATCAGGCCTTGTCCTAAGCGGCAGAGCCGCCAAGGACAATTTCACGGCGATCTCACCCCGAATTTCTCCGCTCCAGCCGCTCAACGTTATAGCAGCCGTTTGAGCACTCACGCCTACTGGCAGGCTATCGTCAATTGATGGGGAACCACGCATTTGACGGCCGTGATTAGTGGTTACCAACTTTGAATTGGTGACACCAGTACAGTCGGTCTGATGAATTGGGGCAGAATCTTGGCGAGTCAACTGAATCGGTCGGCTTCCACCCAGTGATTGTTAAGGAAGCAAGCCGAGATGTTCGGCCTACACAAAATGTCCGGACCTTCAAATCCGAATCCGTTGGCATTGCCATACCACCCTAAAAGAAGGAATTGTTTGACCGCTTGCTTGCAAAAGCACTTTGTCAGATACCCCACTTTGATTGCAGATAGGCTCAATTCTGCCTAGCAACCGGCTGGGACTGCGCGGCTCAGTGGTGAAATTGTCCTTGGCGGCTTTGCCGCTTAGGACAAGGCTCGATTTGAAGACAAGCCGCGCTCTTTGCGGATTGGCTTCAAACGATGCCCACCACGTTCCAGTCCGCATCAGCAGTCCCAGCCGGTTGCGCTTACGCGCAACGCCCACCAGTCCCGCAACCAGACAACGATTCAACAATAGAAATCAACGTGAAAAAACAGGTGACAACCGGAATTTCGCATACGGTTATCACCTGCTTTTTGATTGAATGTCGCATTAGTGGCGCGCATTTAATGACTGCGGAAGCTCACTGAACCACGGTCCAATCGTGGATCGTTTTCCCTTGGGCGTCCTTCAAAACGAGCCAGCTATTGGTGCCTGCAAAGTAGAGAAAGAGTCCGACTTCATTGACGCTTTTCAAGACGATGTCAGTGGTGGTCACGAAGTCTTGAAATTGGTCTTGATGTTCTTGGCGCAGTTGTTGGGCGAAGCGCGCGGAGAAGCCAAGCTCACCATTGCGATTCAAAGGCGCTTCAGCTTTCATGACGGCGCCCTTGGCAATGACCATTTCGTTACGTTTGCGCCAAATCACGGTGGCCTTGGCGCCATCATGATCCACCTTAAAGGTCAGCGCCGCCACGTCTTTGCTCCAGCGATGTCGCGCTTTTCCCCCAGGATGCGGGGTGGGCTGGGCCGCTGCCAGTTGGACGGTGGTGACCACCCTTAGATCTGTCCGTAAACCTAGTTGCTGCAACAAGGTTTGGACCATTTCCAGATACGCCAATAAAGTCGCTGACAAGGGCCGCTCATCGCCAACGCCAGTCAGTTGCCATTGCCAGTATGCCTGCAACTCGGCCACTTCGATTGCGGCACCAGGAAGTAACTGAACGCTAACTTCCCCCGGGGCCAGTGGCGCGACCGCAGGCATGACCGCCTGTAACTGGCCGTGACGGTAGAGTAACACGACCCCCGTCGTTGGTAGCGAACCACTCGCTTGGAAAATAACTTGACCCTGATCAGCATCTAATGTCAAAACCAGGTTTGTCGCTGTCAAAACACCAGTCAGTTCAGATTTCAATCCGACCACCTCTTTTTTTATTGTCAGGCCGCTTTACCATTAAGGCTCAGTGATCCCTCTGTTTAGATTGTGCCCCATCGATTTTGAAAAAGCAAGCGTTTTCCAACAATGACCATCGCGCCTGTTTACCAATATCGCTCACAGCCCCGGCGGTTGAAAGGCCGGATCACTGAGGGCTGGATTCCTCATGGCTCGATCTCAATCCATTGACTTCAGCGCCGCCAACATATCAATGTGTTTCAAGCGATAATTGACAACGTAACCCAGGCCAACGGTAACCAAGCCGACGATCAGCGTAGGGATCCAGAAACTATTCGCCGACAAGACCGGATTGAACATCACATCATCAGGCGGGACGACTTTGATAATATACTCGTGGAGCAATTCGCCTAACCCGAAACCAGTTAAGATCCCCAAAATCGTCAGCAAAATTGTCTCGCGATAGATATACATCGTGACTTCCTGGTCATAGAAACCGAGAACCTTGATCGTCGATAATTCGCGAATACGCTCGGACACATTGATATTAGTCAGGTTATATAGAATCACGATTGCCAATAACCCAGCGATCACGATCAAAACCTTCATGATTTTGTCCAAAGACTGGACAATTACGGCAATTTGCTTGGTCAAAGTCGTATTCTGGACCACACCAGCGACGCCAGCTAATTTCATGAATGCCGCTGCCTGCCGCTTCGTGTTGGCGCTGGTCCGCTGGCGCAAATCAACTAAATTCGCGTTAGCCTGAAAGTCCTGCTGGAAAAGCCGCTGATAAGTTGTGCGGTTCATTAAGACGAAATGCCCTAAATACATTTCGGTGATCCCACCAACTTTCAGCTGCCGCGCCTTGCCAGTGGCATCCTTGAGCGTGATCTGATCCCCACGTTTGACCTGCAGCAGCTTGGCCAAACGCTCGGAAATAATCACACGCCCCGTTTGAAAAGACAGTTTGCGACCAGTGCGGCGTTGCACCAAACTGATATAGTCGGTGAAATTCCGCGTTGACTGCGGCACGATCAACTTGATTGCTTGCGTATCTTGATCCGCGCCCGCAACCTTGGTCATCTCTTCGTAATGAATCGCGGCTGTTTTGGTGACTGCAGGTTGCTGCAGCAGTTTGGTCACCGCCTGATTCTGCTGGCTTGTATTGGTCGCGTTTCTGGCCACGATCAGATCATAATGAATCAGCTCACCGAATTGCCGCTGGCTGATCCCGGAAATTGAATGTTGCACGGAGAAACCGGCAAAGAGCATGGTGACCGCGCCACTCACACCGAAAATCGTCATCAACATTCGTTTCTTATAGCGGAACAAATTTCGCGCGGTCACCTTATGAGTGAAACTCAGTCGGCGCCATAACGGCTTCAACCGCTCAAGAAAGATCTTCGAGCCCGCGGTCGGTGCCGCTGGTAATAACAATGCTGCCGGTTTCTCACGTAATTCACGACTGGCAACCAGCCACGCAGGCAAAACCGCGCTGATCAAAGCCAAGAGCACAGCAACAACGGTCACGCCGAGATGAAAGACCAATTTGATCCGCGGTAAAGTAAAGCCTTTGTGGTAGGCGTTGTTCACAATCAAAGGCAACAAAGTGTGCCCGAGAAAGATGCCCACAGCCGATCCAAGGACACTGGCAACTAAGCCATAGACGGTGAACTTGCGAATGATCTCGCGATTACCATAGCCTAACGCTTTTAACGTGCCCGAATTGGTCCGTTCTTCGTCAACAAACCGCGTCATGGTTGTAAAGGTCACTAAGGCCGCCACGAAATAAAGGAAAATCGGGAAAATATTGGCCAGCGCATCGACGATTTTCGCCACGCTTCCATAAATCTTATAGCCTTCACCGCCAGGGATCTCTCGCCGGGACGCGACAGTGTACGTTGGCGTCGCCAAATTCGCCAAATCACGGCGCGCTTGTTTGATTCGTCGCTCTGTCGTGCTGATTTGTTGTTGGGCGGTCTTTTGACCGGTCGTCAATTTGGCCTGCGCTTGTTCGTTGGCGCGTTGCTGCGTTGTTAAGGTCGTTTGCCCTGCTTGCCAAGCGGCCTGCCCTTGCTGCCAGGTTTGTAGTTCTTGTTGATAAGCACGCCGTCCCGTTTGGTAGTCAGCTTGTTTTTGTTGATAAAGCCGGTGCTGGGTCCGCCATTGACCGGTTTGGGTTTGCCAAGCGGCTCGCCCTTGGGCCAACTTGTTGGCGGCCGCCTGGAGCTGCTGCTCTGCCTGTTGCAAAGCGTGCCGTTGCTGCGTCAGGCTTTGCCCAGCAGCGGCCAGTTTAGTCATGCCTGGTTGATAGGTGGTGGTCATAAACGCCTGTTCTTGCTGAGCTACTTGTTGCCGCGCCGTCTCAACTTGTTGCAATTGGGCCTGCAACTTAGCTTGCGCGGCGGCGCTCAGCCCTGGAGCCGCGAGCTGTTGACTCAGCTCCTGCGCCTGTTGCGCCAATTGTGTCTGCCGCAACGCGTAGCCTTGCTTGGCCGCGGTCAGTTGCTGCTTCTGGGTTGCCACCTGCTGCTGACTCGTTTGCCATTGCTGTAATTTGTGCTGGTAGGTTTGCCGTTGCTGCGTCAATTGCGCGGACTTGGCGGTCAATTCGGCTTGCCCCTTCTGCAACTTAGCTTGCCCAGATTTCAGGGCGGCGCTGGCCGGGCTTAATTGTTGCTGCGCTGTCGCCAGTTGCTGTCGCGCCAGGTCCAATTTAACCCGCGCGGCTGCCAATTGTGCCTTGGTTTGATCTAGCTGAGCCTGGCCAGCTGTCAATTGTTGCCCTGTCTTCGTTAACTGCTGTTGGGCGGTGGTCAATTTTTGCTTGGCCTGCGCGATCTTGGCCTGAGCCGCGGTGATTTGACGCTGATAAGTCGCCTTGATTGTTGCCGCCCGCGCAGCCGGCTGCTGTCGCAACGCCCGGTTAAGTACCTGTTTATGCGCCTGGATCTTCGCCGCGTACTCATCACCATAGGGATCAAGCCCAGCCGTATCGCGGAAACTCAATCTGGCCAACATATAATAATCGGTTTGGAACACGGCTGGCAAAACCACCGCATAACTGTTTAATTCACCAGTTCCAGCCGTGGTCTGCCCCATGTTGACCCCAGACAAGATTTCACTGGAATTGACCCAGCCCACTACCTTGAAGCGATGACGGGACAACGCCGGCTGGCCACTGAGATCCGCTTTCTCGGTGAACGTGATCGTACTACCCAAGGGATATGACCCACTCACCTTGGCCGCGACCGCAATTTCATTTTCCCGGTCAGGTAAACGCCCTTTGACCAGCTCATATTGGGAAAGTGCCGCGCTTTTTGAAAAAACGCGATAACTTTGTTGCGTCCCTTTGACCACTAAATCCTTTAGGTAGCCATATTCGATTTTGCTAGCGCCTTTAGTTTGATTGAGCGCGGCCACATCCGCCTGATCCAGACCAGCAGACCCGATCACGGTAAGATCAGCGCTCTGATAGCGACTAAAATAGTCAGTGCCCGCGGCCCGCATATCTGGCCCGGTCACTTTCAACCCCACCAAGGCGAAGGCTCCCAGCATCATCAATCCCATAATTGAGAAAAAGCGCCCTTTAGAATGGGTGAATGAGCGCAAAATATCCTTCCACAAAACCCGTTTCAAACCGCTCATCTCCTCCTATTTTACATTCTAACTAGGAACATCATGCCAAGCAAATCAGGTCTCGCCAGCAAAGCTCCGGTGACCGATACCGCAAACTTTCGGTTAAAGCCGCTGTCTCATGTCCCCTTACGCCATTGTCAGCACAGTGCGTAACGTCGTTATAACGCTCGACTAATTGATTGCGTTTGACTCATTAATGCTTGGTCAGCCTACTTCTAGCCATGACAACGGCGAGTTATCCGGGACCAAGTGGGGAACCTAAGCAGCTAGCCTGGGTAGCACTGAACTCACTTGAACCCACTCGACCTATTACCAAAGCAACTCATTGTGCACGGTCCTTGGCAACTCACGCCGGTTTGATCCGGCAGCCGTACGCGATCAGCGCACCGATATAACGCTATCCCGAAAATCTGCGCAGCGTCGTTCAGTTAATCAAGTTAATTATAGTTGTTTGCTGGTCTTATTGAAAGCCAGAGCGAGTATCTTGAATCCGCGTGAAGCCAACCAAATCTTGCCTCGAATATCCGCAAGTCGTACCAAGAAAGATATTCAAGCGTTATAACGGCGTTACGAAGACGACGCACCACCTGCAATCAACGGCTGTTCCCGTGTAAGTGGTGGCTACTCTAGTTCCTCATGCGATACTGATTACTCAAGCATCCTTTTCCAAAGTGGACCTGAATGATCATCAAGGAAACCTGAATGGGAGTTTGAATGATTGAGCGCGCTGAATACCCTTCGTTTGACTCGATGCTCATCCAAAGCAGTTGCAGCAAGTCGGCGTTATGTAGCGGCGTTCTCTGCTAGTTTTCTCTTTGCTGATTTGTCCGCTTATGCTATGCTAGGCAGGCAAATGGAGGAATGATCATGACAATCGGGACCCAAATCGCGGCGGCACGCCAAGCAAAACATTGGAATCAAACCAAACTGGCCCAAGAAATGAGCCTTGCACCGGACCTGATCCAGGCCTGGGAAAGTGACCAACAGCTGCCCAACGCTCAACAACTACAAGAACTGAATCAATTATTACTGCTTTCCTTGCCCAGCCCTCAGACGGTGGCTGACCCGCGACCGAAAACTTCACACTTATCGCGTTTCTTACTCAAATTTCTGTTAATTGGCGTGCCGGGGATTTTTCTGATTGCCTTTTTGATCCCCGTGATCATGTTGACAGCTGGTGATCGTTACAAACTTGGTTCTGTCAGCCTCGTTGTCAGCGTTAGTGTGATCATCCTTGGCGCTCTGATTGCACTCTTGCTCCGTTTCCGCAAGCCGATCCACCATTTTCTGATCCGACGCTGCAAAAGACAGAAACCCACCGACTGATGAGTCAGTCAAACCCGGAACCTCGAACTCGAACCGAGCAAACCCCATCAATGAGCGCCGGTTGCCTAATAATCGGATCCTGCGTCCATGCGCGGTGAACAGCGGGTAACGGTGCAACCACTGCTGCCAAAACTCGAGAAATTCCCCCTGGGTTTCCCTGACTGTCAAACAAATTTGCTACTAAAAACGACAAATTCCCACTATCATTTGGATTGAGGAGGCGGGTAAAGATGATTATTGGTGAACAACTCAGACAAGCTCGGATGACGGCCGACATGTCCCAAGAACAATTGGCCGAAATCATGTCAGTCAGCCGGCAAACGATTTCGAACTGGGAGAATTCTCGCAGTTATCCTGACATTGAACGCGTCATGCGGTTGGCCGAGCTCTACCATCTCTCCTTAGATGAACTACTGCGAGGTGATCAACAAATGGTCCGAGCTTGGGTCAGCGCGACTAATGCCGTGCGAACTGGAAAAATACTGGCGCTCCTGCTGCTGCTAAACTTGATTTGGACAATCGGAATCGTCCTTTTTAGCCAGATAGTCTGGTTGACCGTGGTGCTGTTACTGCTACTAGTCGGTTGCATCGCCGGCGCTTTCTATCTAGTGATCAAACTGATCTGAGGTGATCTTAAAAATGAATTGGCTCCTGATGATCCTACTCATAACTCTGATTTTAGCGGCTGGTCTCTTAGCTTATCTAACCAGCCAGTTAGTGGCCTTAGACGCAACTGCCCGTGGCCTAGCAGGTCCCAAACTGCTGGCTTTCCTCGCCGCCGGCAGTCAAAACGGTAGTGGCTTACTCGCCTACTTAGCTCTCCGACGTGGTCATCCCCTCGATCGCCGCAAGGATCGGCCGCAGCTTCGCGAACGGCTAAAAATCGCCAGCATTGGCCTTTTTGCCATCTTACTGGTCACCGCGATCTGCAGTGTTCTAGTATTGATCACGGGCAACTAAAATCGATCCAGATTGAAAAGATTCTGTTAAAAAGGGACGGCGCGCGACTGATTAAGTCAACGCACTCGTCCTTTTTTGACGGGAATTTTTCTGATGAAGGGTGCAGGCGATGATGAAAAGGGAAACCTCAGGATCAGCTAAACAATTTTGTTGCTTTCCTGAGCCAGGCCTCGCGTTGCGCCACTTTGCTGCTCTTGACCAGGTTGAAACTCAGCCATTTCACTTTTCTTAGGCCCGATTTCCTTAAGGTTCCTTTGACCAAGGCTTGCTTGATGGCATTGCCGTAGACTAAACGATACATGAGTTAGGGGTATTCATGGTGGTGATCACGGTCGTCTGTTTCAGTTGCGGCAAGATGGTTTGCATGCCATAACCCGATTTGATATAACGGTAAGTCGATCCTGGTGAAATCACTTTATCGATAAAGCCTTTCATCATCGCCGGCATCAGCTCCCACCAAATCGGGAAAATCAACACCAACTGGTCGGCTGCTTGTAGCCGCTTAACGTAGGCCCGCGCCTGCGGATCGATCATTTTGTGCTGGCGAAACGCTAATAAATCTTGACCTGACATAACTGGATCGAAATGATCCTGATCGAGATCGATCACATCGACCTCATGGCCTGCCGCCTCTGCGCCTGCCTTAGCCGCCACCAGAATAGCGTGGCAAAAACTCCCTTGATAGGGATGATTATAAACAATCACTGTTTTCATAAAAACACTCCTTTGATCGTTGATGTTTTCATCATAGATCCTCGGAGTTGATTTGAAATTATCTTATGTTAATTTTGGCGATTCTTTTGCGATTCGTTTACGGATCCGACTTAACGATACGGGAGTAATGCCTAAGTATGACGCGATATACATGTTGGGGACTCGAGCCAAAATTTGGGGCTCATGCTTGATCAGATCAAGATAACGTTCCTCTGGCGAGTCTTGGATCCGCGTTAGAAAATAATTGGTGTAGGCCATAAAGCGGCGCGAGATAAATTCAGTCATATATCGACTCAATTGCGGCGATTGCTTGATCAGGCGATCGAAATCACTTTTATTCAGACTAAACAATTTCGTCGGCGCCAAGCTTTCAATGAAAAATTGGCTAGGTTGCCCGAGCATAAAACTCTCAAATGACGCCACGATCTGCTGTTCAAAGAAGAACTGCACGGTAATATCCTTCCCGTCAGCATTGTGCCACAACCGCAGCGCGCCCTGATCAATGAAATAAAGCTGGGTCGCCACGTCTCCCTAATCAAGGAGGGTGGTTTTCGCCGGGATCTGCCGAGAATGAAACAGCGGCACCAGCGCGATCCAGTCAAGCGTCAACCCAGGGAAAAACTTAGCGAACGCCACGGTCATGGTCAAAACCCCCTTTCTAAACCTGGAGATGAAGAGCGGAAATCGGCTCACTTTAATTGGCAACGCCCACATCGCCACCGGTCTGCGGTTCAAGTCTTCGTTCCATTTAGGTTCCACTATACAACTTAGCTCCAGTAAGAACAACAAACGCGAGCCGCTACGGATTGCCACTGTTAGGTCGTACTGTCCTTGTCTGTAAATTTATACATCTGGAGCGATGAATCACTGGCGCCAGATCCAGTCGGGCCGACCTAGACATGCCGCACCAGTCCAAGAATTCGTTCAACTGCGGCTGGATCACGATGATCGAAAAATTGACTTTCCTTTTTATCCAGCGTTGCGATCTGCGTCATCTCAGCGGCAGTCAGCTCAAAATCTAGGCTATTGATATTCTCGACCATCCGTTCCTTCCGCGAGGACTTAGAAACGGCCACGATCCCCCGCTGTGTCAGCCAGCGTAAAATAACTTGACCAACTGATTTACCATACTTGGCGCCAATATCAGTAAGCAATTCGTTTTTGAAAATATCATGCTTACCTTCAGCAAACGGTGCCCATGCCTCCGGTTGGACATCATGAGCTTGTAAATACGGAACCTCATCTTTTTGCTGCATCCAAGGATTGATTTCGATTTGATTTAGAGCGGGCTTGATTTGATTATTCAAGGCTAAATCGATCAACCGATCAGCGGTGAAATTGGAAACGCCAATGGCACGGATTTTGCCGGCTTGATACAACTCTTCCATCGCCCGCCACGAGCCATAAACATCGCCATAAGGTTGATGGATCAAATACAGATCCAAATAATCAAGTTGCAACAGCGTCAACGACTTATTGAAGGCCCGCTTGGTCGCTTCGTAACCCATATCGGAAACCCATAACTTGGTCGTAATAAAAAGATCTTCCCGCGCAACGCCGCTGCGTTTGATTGCTCGGCCCACCGCGGCTTCATTGCCATAAGAGGCCGCGGTATCGATCAAGCGATAACCACTCGCAAGCGCGTCAATGACAGCATCTTCCGCCACCTGCTGATCCGTAATTTGAAAAACACCATAACCTAAGACCGGCATTTTGACACCGTTGTTCAATTCAACTGTTTCCATCTTTGTACGCTCCATTTCATTCTTTGATATTCTACGCTTAATGGCGATTTGCCATTTGGCTTAACTTCAAGTTCAGTTTAAACCTTGATCTGAACTTCATAGCAAGTCTTTTTTTGATTCTCCAGAAAATAATTCGATAGTAGGCGCAACAAACGGACTTGCCCAATAAAACTGACTAACATTAGTGGTGAATCATAATTCGACGGAATTATGATTCACCACTTTTCTTTGTTTTGAAGTAAAGTGGTTATGAAGTTGACATGCCGTAGTGCTTTTTGACGCATTATCTGATGACGCCGTAAATAAAAATGAC
>NZ_RHOV01000033.1 GCF_003946655.1 Lapidilactobacillus achengensis | reverse complement strand
CGGGGTGAGATCGCCGTGAAATTGTCCTTGGCGGCTTTGCCGCTTAGGACAAGGCCTGATTTTGAGACAAGCCGCGTACTTTGCGGATTGGCTCAAAACAGCGCCCACAGCGAGCTCACCCCGAATTTCGCAGCGCAAGCCGCGGCCAACCTACTTTTAACCAGCTCAAGTACATTCAACCAGAGTCATCAAACGGTGAAATGTTATTTTCACCAGATTTCACCCCGCCATGAAAATGTGGTATGCTAGCGGTGAAACGTGCTGCGCGACCCGGGTCGCTCCGCACTCTGACCATCATTTTTTGAAGGGAAGCAAATAGTCATGACACCAGCCGCAAATCAGGGATTGCTTGTCAGCGTACTCGCTAGCAGCAGTTCCGGCAATGTCACTTATATCGAAACACCCCAGCGGAAGGTTCTCGTTGACGCCGGTCTTTCCGGTAAAAAAATCAGCGCTTTGATGACCAGTATCGACCGTAAATTAGAAGATGTTGACGCGATTTTCGTCACGCACGAGCACACCGACCACATCCATGGCGTCGGCGTGTTGGCGCGGCGTTATGGGATGGACGTTTACGCGAATGAAGGCACTTGGCAGGCGATGAGCGCCAAGATCGGCAAGATCGATCCCGCGCAACAACACGTGTTCCAAATGGGGAGCACCTTGAGTTTAGGAGATTTGGATATTGAAAGTTTCGGCGTTTCCCACGATGCGGCGGAACCCCAATTCTACCAGTTTCATCACGATGATCATGCCTTTGCGATTCTGACGGACACTGGCTATGTTTCTGAAAATATTGCCGGCGTCATCCAGAATGCGGATGGTTATTTGATGGAATGCAATCATGATCTGGAAATGTTGCGTAATGGTTTTTACCCGTGGCCGTTGAAACAGCGGATCCTGGGCGATCAGGGGCACTTATCCAATCACGATGGCGCGGCGACGATCATGGAAGTCTTAGGGAATCGGACGAAAAAAGTTTTCCTAGGGCATTTAAGTCAAGAAAATAATGTGAAAACATTGGCTCATCAAACCGTTGCTGACTTTCTTAGTGAGCACGATTTAGCGGTGGGCACAGATTTCAAAATTTATGATACCGATCCCGCGGTGGCCGATCCGTTGACCTTGATTTAAGCCGCGCGCCACTCGGTTCTAAAGATGCAGGAAAACGCTGATCATCAGGCGATTCGTGGGCGTGAAGCCACGGTCGTCGGGCCCAATGATCGGCGTTTTTATTGGAGAAAACGACTTTTTTGTTCACAATTTTGTAGATTCAACTCAAAAAAGGCATAATTAGTTGCCCGTTTGTCAAGACCAATTTCATAAATTTTTCAAATTTGGTCAGTAAGATTAAGACATAATGAAAACAGGATAAACCTGTTCGAAGATGATTTTAAGGAGATCGATATCAATGAGTAAACGAAAAGTTATTCGTGGCATCACGGTGTGGCAAATTGTCGTGATCGCTGTGATTTCTGCGGTCATTGGTGGTGGTGTCGCGTTTGCTGGGTTCACAGCGCTCAATCAAAACAACGTTGCGACCAACAGCACCTCTGACACGGCGACAACCACTGGCACAACGAAAACCAGTAATGTTTCTGTAAAAACAAGTAGCGCGGCAACAAAGGCTTTCAATAAAGTTGAGGGCGCCGTCGTTTCCGTGATCAACAAGCAGCGGCAAAGCCAAAACCAAACTGATATTTTTGGGAACTTGTTTGGCAGTAATGGCAGCGATAGTAGTGGTAGCAACGGCAGTAACGGCTACGGCGACAGCAGTGATGGCAACAGTTCGTCAGGCAGTTCCAGCAGCAGTTCATCCTCCTCTGATCTGGAAACCGTCAGTGAAGGTTCTGGGGTCATCTATTCCAAGAAGAATGGCAAAGCTTATATCGTGACTAACAATCACGTGATTTCCGGCTCCGATTCCATCGAAGTGATTTTGGCGGATGGGACCAAGGAAACCGCCAAAGTTATCGGCGCTGATGAAACCAGTGATCTGGCTGTGTTGACGATCGATGCCAGCAAAGTGACCACCGTGGCTTCCTTCGGCGATTCATCGAAGATCACGACCGCTGAGCCGGTGCTGGCGATCGGCTCACCTTTAGGCAGTGAATACGCAACTTCTGTCACGGAAGGGATCGTCTCCGCCAAGAGTCGGACCATCGATGTGACCGATGAAACGACCGGCCAAGTTACCGGCCAAGCCAGCGTTATTCAAACTGACGCGGCAATCAACCCAGGTAATTCTGGCGGCGCTTTGATCAACATGTCTGGTCAAGTCATCGGGATCAACTCCTTGAAGTACGCTGAGAGCACCGATGGCACCTCCGTTGAAGGGATGGGCTTCGCGTATCCAAGTAACGAAGTCGTTTCGATCATCAATCAACTGGTCAAAAACGGTAAAGTTATTCGTCCAGCTTTAGGCGTGTCCGTGGTTGATTTGACCAACATCTCATCTGATCAACAATCGTCAACTTTGAAATTACCATCCTCCGTTACAGGTGGCGTGGTGATCGCGTCGGTTGAATCCAACTCACCAGCGTCGAAAGCTGGCTTGAAGAAGTATGACACCATCGTTGGGATCGACGACAAAAAAGTAACCAGCATCGCCGAGATCCACACGGCGATCTACGCCCACTCCATCGGTGACACGGTGACTGTGAAGTACTATCGTGATGGCAAACTCAGCTCGACGAAGGTTACTTTGACAAAGGAAGCCTCGTCAACTTCAAGTAGCTCTAGCAGCAGTTCCAATTAAGCTAAGCAAATCAGCGCCAGCTTCTCTGGTGGCGTTCGCGGGAATCATAATCGTGAGTAAGCAGCAGCTGACTGATCCAAGTCAGCCGCTGCTTTTTTGCGCGCCAGAAATAAGCGGCGGTCCCAGCCGAGAAAAAGTTATCCCCAAGTCTAGTCAAGTTGGAACCGAATTTTAAGCGCGCCGCGGTCAACTGCCTGGCTGTCAGGTAGGTTGCTGGGAGTTACGCACAGGCCAGTGACCACTTGGCGCCAATATCCCCAGAGTTGTCCACACTTGTGAATCCACTGGTGGAAAAGTCGGCGGGCCATTGGTCTTGAGGCAATCAGCCGTTATAACGGTTGATTGCCGGCAATAACGGCGTAATGGATCAGAAGCCAGTATCTGGGAATAAAAGGCGAACAATTGACGGTTTCTCATCATTGTTCGTGTTTATTGCCGTTATATCGTTCAAATCGAAAAGATGTTCGGATATTTTTCAGTCAAAAAATCTGTCAAGAGGTGGGGTGGTGTTGATTTGTTATCCACAGCCTGTTGATAACCCTGTGGATTACTGATAAGGACAAGGCTTAGCATTGTCCCCAGAGTTATCCACAAAGTTATCGACAGTTGGGGATAACTTTTATCCCGGCAAAAGCAAGCATGTGCTAACCTGTGCCCCGACAACGTTTCACGTAGATCGTCAAAGGATGGCGAACAATAAAAATCAGTGGAAAACTAAAATAAATAATTTTATCCTTGACTTTTACTAATCGTTTATTTGGTGTTTTGCACAGGCGTGCCCCCTACATTTCGTGGCGAACATGTGTACAAGTGGATAACTCTGTGGATAACTTGGGGAAAACTAGCGCGGTGGGCTTTTGTCCCGTTATTCTTGGGGATATAACGGTCAATCCGCGCTGGCCAGTCGCGAATCAATAAACTCACATTAAGAAGTTCGCCAATGCCGAATTTTTCCCCGAAATAAGTAAAAGTTTAACAAGAAAAAGCGTGTCGCCGCCGACCAGGGTCGCAACCACGGCCAAGATCTTAACCAAGGGGTAATCAGATCAATCGGTGCAGGGTCAACTGCCAATAGCGCCGACTGTTGCAGGTGCTGCCCATTCCCGGATGGTTGGTCAAAAAAAGCCGCAGCAGGTTGCTCCACGCATCAACCTGCTGCGGCTGCTTATATAATGGAACGCGTTCGCTGTGCTCACTCCTTCCGCCTAGTTTCGCAGGGCTTCTGGAAACCAAGTGTGGCTAGTTTGGCTTGTTAGGCGCGTCGCTGTTCCCAGGCCAGATATTCAGCCAAATCATTCAGCCAAATCGAGGCAACCTGATCTACCCGTCACCTAGGTTAACCGGCGCGTGCCAGCATAAAAAAAGTGTTGCTGGTTTTTTCACCGGCAACACAGATTTATTTTATTTTTTGATGTGTGCGAGTAGGGTCGCACTAAAAGCTCATAGCAGGGGATTCCTAGCCACACCTGGGTTTAGGAGACCAGGTCGACGCGCTTGCTGATATAATAGAAGAGGATCGCTCCGACTAATAATGAGGCGAATTCGCCGGCAGCAACTGTGCCGTAAGTCAACCAGAACGGCGCTTTGGTCAAGACGACCAACTCCCAGGCAATCAGGAACATCATCGCCGTACCGATGATCACAACGCTGCTTAGCTTGCTGATCAGGTTCGGTAACTTCTTGCTGACGAAGTAGATGATCGTCAAGGTGATCAGCGTTTGCGCGGAGCCCCAGAGAATATCGACCACGCCTAGGGTGCTGGATAAATTGGCGATGACGCACCCCACGGTGATGCCCCAAATGTAACGCTTGTTAAAAATCACCAGGCAGTTCAGCATTTCTGAAAGCCGCAACTGGACGGCGCCGTAACCCAGGCCAAACATTTGGCTCAGGTAGGTCAGCGCCACATATAACGCCGCGATGATCGCCGAAATGACGATGTCACGAAGGTGGTTCTGTTCTTTTGTCATGTCGCTCACTCCTTTATAACCCATGACGGTTATTAATAACTGTGGCCAAAGGAGATACCCATTTTGGGATCAGAAGTGCCACAGTGGAACAAGTCCGTGTACCAATATACCCCAAAGCGGCGGTGTTTTTCAAGCTGTTTTTTGTTGAAGAAAATAGATTCGCCAGAGATGACCGGCAATTTATGGTCAAGTTGCCGTCAGAACAGGCCGCGCACTGCTAGTTAAACCTGGTAGAGTGCTGGTCTTGCTGGTGTTGGTAGTCCCCTGACGTCCTCAAAGTTTGACGCGTGGTGGCGGCAATCAGGGCAATCACAATTGGCCCGTCGGAAAAGGGTTTGTCAAAAAGTGGTCCGGTGGTAAGATTGAATTATTAGCGCAAACGCGCGCGTTGGTGGATTGCGACGCCGCTTCGATTATGGCCTGGGAAATAATCATGACGATCAGCGGCCAGCGTTTTGCCGTTCGTAACGCGGCGCTGTCATTAGCGCAACGCCGGTGTTGGCTGGCGTTCACCCTAAATTGTAACAAGGATTGGCGCTGGATCAGGTGGTCACATGGGCCGCGCCGAACGCAAGGAGAGAAAATTCAGATGACGATCAAAATCGTATGTGTTGGCAAATTGAAAGAGAAATATTTTAAAGCGGCGATCGCCGAATACGCGAAACGCCTGAGTCGCTTCACTAAGTTCAGCATCGTGGAAGTGGCCGATGAGAAGGCGCCGGAGAAACTGTCCGCCGCGCAAATGGACCAAGTGATGGGCACAGAAGGCGACCGGATCCTTGGCAAAATCAAAGACAAAGAATACGTGATCGCCTTGGCAATCAAGGGCCGCCAGCGGCCTTCGGAAGTTTTCGCGCAGGAGTTAAAGGACCTGGCCACCTATGGGCACAGCGATGTAACCTTTGTGATCGGCGGTTCCCTGGGACTCAGCCCGGCGGTGTTGCAGCGCGCCAACGACCAACTGAGCTTCGGCCAGCTGACCTTGCCCCACCAGTTGATGCGGGTGGTCCTGTCCGAGCAGATCTACCGCGCGTTTATGATCAACGAGGGTAGCCCGTATCATAAGTGAGGGCGGCGTCTTAGTTGTACTGCTATTCGCGTCAAAAACATGGTCTATTAATGAAACAAATAATAAATATTGGAGAGCGCATATGAGTGATGCAAAGGAATATCAACAAGTAGTTACAGATACCCTAAATAAATTCAAAAAGGACTATCAGAATTTATCTAAAATCAATATCGTGATTGCCGGTAAAACTGGAATTGGTAAATCGACACTGATCAATGCCGCATTTGGTCAAGAATTAGCTGAAACAGGAATTGGTTCACCGATAACTGACAAAATCAATTTCATCCAAGCGGAAGGTTTTCCGGTTCAGATTTATGATACCGTTGGTTTGGAAATGAGTGCGGTGAGTCAATGGAAATCACTACATGCAATCAAAGAACTTATTCGCAGTAAACGTAAAACGGAAACTGAGGCTGATGATATTCATTGTGTTTGGTATTGTGTAAATGCGAGTGGTTCGCGAATTGAAAGCCAGGAACTGAAGTATATTCAACAGTTTCAAAAGCTACGGATTCCGGTAATCCTGGTCTTAACCAAATCGTTTTCTCGGGTGGAGGCTGACAAATTAGGTGCTGAAGCACAGCGGCAATTGCCAAGTCTGGAGTTTGTCAGTGTCCTGGCAAAGGCAACAGATTCTCAAGGTGCATTTGGTATCCAAGAATTGGTAGAATTGACCGCAAATAAGTTGCCCGAAGCCTTACAAACTAGCTTTTCTAGTGCACAGAAGGCGTCGCTGTTATTGAAACGCAAACAAGGCGTTAAGGTAATAAATTCAAGTATCGCGGCAACTTTTACAACAGGGTTCGTGCCAATCCCGGTCGCCGACGCACCATTGATGATGGCAACTCAAAGCACGATGCTCGCAAAATTAACCGTAAATTATGGCATCGATCCAAAAACTAATCAAATTGAAACGGCTATCGCGGGCGCACTAGGCATATTTGCTGCCCTTTCGGCTGGGAAAACAACCGTTAGTGCTGCACTAAAAAGCCTTCCTGGAGTGGGCACAGTTGCTGGTGGTTTGATTTCCGGTAGTGTTGGTGGTGCCATGACAGGTGCACTAGGTTACGCCTACATGAATCTAATGGAGCAGGTGGCTCTAGGTAAGGTTGATTTGAGCGCAATGAGCTCCACGCAGCTAACTGAATTGTTAACAGAGTCGATCAATCAATTAACCAACCAATTTCTGAATAAATGACGTTATCACACTAGCTTAACCACTGAAAAGGTCTCCGTAATGAGCTCGAAATGAGTTTCAAAAAAATAGCGGGCCAGTGCCGCTGAAATTCAACGGTCTTTTCAGCCGCGATCCGTTTGCTCCAGCACATGATCGGCCAGTTAGTTGATCGATAACTATGGCGATCAATGAGCTATCAGGAATATTAATGAGCCGACACTGGTTTAGCAAGTAACACTGGCGACTAATGAGCTATCAGGAGCGTTAATGAGTTGACAGTAGTTTTAATGAGCTACCAACAGTTCTAACGAGCTAGGCCGCCAGCCTGCTTAAGGTCGGGTATTTAGATAAAGGTCAGCAAACGGCGTTGCGCGAAGGCAACGCTGTTTTTCTTGGGAAATGGCGCACGAATATCAGGCTGATGACAAAAATAATTTTTCTTTGAAACTTTTCTGGGCGGAAAAGCCACTAATGGGTGAAAGGAGGCGTGAGGAGATGGAATTGACCTTGAAGGAGATCACGTGGGTGCAACAGGCGGTAGCCGGTGATCATGAGGCGTTGGGGCAGCTGTTGAAGGGTCGTAGCGACTATCTTTACCGCACGGCGTACCTGTATGTGGGCAATCAGGCGGACGCGTTGGATGTGATCCAAGAAGCGACTACTCAAGCGGTCAAGACAGTGTCCAAGTTGCAAAATCCCCATCAGTTTTTCACGTGGTTCACGCGAATCTTGATCAGGCAGGCCCAGGCGCTTTATCGTCGCCGCCAAAAAGAAACCACGATGGCCACGCCGCCCGAACAGGTGGCGCCACCGGTCGACGCGACGGCCCATCTGGATTTATTGGCGGCTTTGCAAGTTCTGGGGGCTGATTATCGGCAAGCGTTGCAATTATTCTATTATCAAGATATGTCGATCAGCGAGATCAGTCAATTGTTGGATGTTCCCGAGGGCACCGTCAAGACGCGGTTGCGGCGGGGGAGATCGGCTTTACACGATCAGTTAGGAGGAAACTATTATGGATGAGCAGGAAACCCGGCAAGCGGTACATGATCAAATCGATCAACTGGAGGTGCCCCAAGACTTGGTTGCGGCGGCGATCCAGACGGGCATTGAGCAAGCGGCCAGCAAGCAGACCAAGCCACGGCGGCGTCATCTCGGCCGTTGGATCCTAACCGCTGCGGCGGCAGTTTTGCTGGGCGTTGGCGGGGTGGCCGCAGTCAATCCTAGCGTCAGTCAGGCGCTGAGCAACGTGGCGTGGTTAACGAATTTTTATGTCTTTCAAGGCGGCGTCAACCACTTTAGTACGCTGCACGTTGATGGAACGGCTAAGGCGATGGATCAACGGGTCACGTCCAATGGGGTCACGGTCCATCTGGTCGAGGCTTATTACAATGGGCGCAAAGTCGGCGTCGCGGGGGAGGTCACCGGCCTGTTCGATCACGAGAAAGCTGATGAAGCAATGGCGTTTGATCTGTCTGGAACTGAGCCAGAGAATTTACGTCCTGTTACTGGCGGTTTTCAAGCGACTAAGACTGGCTTCCGTTTCCGCAATGTTTATGAGGTTAAATCCGCGGGGCTGCCCAATCAAATAGTCCTACCGATCAACATTGACCACATCAACGGGATTGTGGGCCGCTGGAATTTCGAAATCACCTTGGATCAGACGAAGAAAACCCATGCGCTGGCTCAAAATGCTTATGATTTAGATATTCCCGGTGGTGAGATCACACCAATGACCATGACGAGTTTCCATGAAGGCGCCGAATTGGTCTACCGTTCGACTTCAACCGGGGGCGCTGACGTTCTGGGCTTCAATTCAATCAAAAACGCAGCGGGACAAGAACTGATCGATAGCTCGGATGGTTTCCGCGTGGGTCTGGGAGTTTGTTACTTACCTCTAAAGGAGCCTTTAGTTCAAGGCAAGGCCTACCAAGTTATCTGCGAGATTGATCAAAAGACCAGCAAAAAGCCGACGCTCGTCACACGAGAAGTCGTACTGTGGCCCGCAGATTAAAGAGCACGAACCGTTGGTGGTGGGCAGATGTATGTAGCACGTTTCAAAACAGGAGCCATCCAGATTGTTGTTCTGGATGGCTCCTGTTTCAGCTTTGTTCATGTCAATAAATTTTGTTCCGGCACGAGCTTATTCTTGTTGTTCCGGTGGTCGGTGCAAGTGGTCGGCCGTACGTTGGTCGACTAAATTAAGGCTCTGAAGTAAGTGGGCATTGGAGCGCTCAAGCTTGGACGACGGCGCGGCGGCTGTTGGGTCAATGGGCGCCGCCTTTGCTGGGATCGCGTCAACGTTGGCGGCATTGCTGTGGGGTGTTTCAGGCGTTGCTGCTGCGGTAATCTCCGCCGTCTTTTCGGTGGCGGGCGCTGGCGTGCTTGCCAGCGGCAGCGAATGGTCCGCGATGGAGGTCGTAGGCACCTGAGCAGCTGTGGTGTTAGACGCGGCTACTGGTGCTACTGGAGCCACTGAAGCTACCGAGGCAATTGGAACCGTTTCGCTGACCGGTTCTGCCGGGGCGCCGCGATAGTGGCGTACGAAGGCTTTCAGGTTGCGCAAGGTCACGGGCGCGTCAAGAGTGGCCAAGATCAAGAAGCAAGGGAGGTACTGGATCAAGTATCGGCTGCGGCCTCCTTCAAAGAGGAGCAGGAAGATGAAACCGCCCAGCAGCGCAAGCCGGAGAATTTCGCGAAACCCCCGTTGTTTGCCCCAACTCAGGGCGATCAGGCCAAGCAGTAGCACCCACCAGACTTGGGCGAGAAAACGGAAATCGGCGATGTGTTCACCATAAAGAAATATAAAATTCTTCAATTGGTTGGCGAAGCCTTTTTGGCTGGGTTTTTGATTCTCGCGGAAGAAGGTGCCTTCTTTGAGCCAGCCAAAAGTGCCATCGGCGGTATTGTTGCGTTGTTTTTGGTAGAGGAAGCGGAGATAACCCCAAGGACCGAGCTGGCGCAAGCGTTTGAGCAACTTCTCTTTCGAATAGGCGGTTTTCTGGGCCTTGGTGGGTAACATGGCCATGGCTTCGGCTTGGCGAGGGGCATAACCGCCTTGACCGTAGATGCCCATGGCGGCGAAATGGATCGCTGGGATGTTGCGCGAGTAGTCAATGGCGATGTAATCTTGATTTTTGATGGCGTGATTGGTGACCGTGTACACGCTAGCGCCACTGACGCCGATGGTGAGGCCGAGGCACAGGGTCAAAGTCACGCCGGCGCGGGTCCAATGCTGGGCTTGTTCCAGCCAGGTCAGGAGCAGGACAATGATCATGGCGATCAGGGGAATAATGGCGGAAGGCTTGATGAAATAAGTGATCGCGCCGCTGACGCCGACGAGGGCCGCGCCGAGACTGCGGTGGCTCAGAGAGAAGCGGCGTTGACTGATCACGGCGGCGCCCAACAGGCTCAAGGCAACAAACGGGATTGACCAAGCATCGGTATAAGGCATCAAGATGCTGGGAAAGACCGCTAGCCAACCGGCCTGGAGGTACAAGGCGGTGCCTAATGACCGGCGGCGCAAAATCACCACGGTCCGGAGATTGATCAAGGCCGATAGATCCACCAGCGCTAACGTTAAGAAATCAAAGAATTGCCAGGAGGTTTGGCCGGTGAGCACGACGATTTTCCGCATCAGCAACATAATCGGCAAGTTGTTCTGGTTCAGGCTGTAATAAGCGACGATATTCGGTTCTTGGACATGTTTGACGCTGACGGCGGCGTAATTGAGCATTCCGGAATCGAAGCCACTGACGGGATGCACGAAGCTGACGAAGACGATCTGCCCGATGACCACCAACGCGAAGAGCAGACTGGCGGTGCGGACTTGGTGCTCGACGAAAACCGAATAAGCCCAGCGCCGCGCCCGAGGATAAGTGCGCAGGGCCAGCAAAAATAAAACCAATCCCAAAATGAAAAAGGTGGTGACGTAAGTGGTACTAGTTCCGAAAGTGTGGTTATCGCCAATGATCAAATTGACTGAGGTCGCCGCGAAAAAGAACGTCAGCGCGAACAAAAGCCGCCAAAGCACTGTAATGACGCGGTGACCGAATTGGGCAAGCGCGCGCAAGCATAAACTCCCCTCGATCCTGGTTGCGACAGGATCCGTTGATCGGTCACTTTGCTGAGGTCGATTGTGATCATTCAAGGCGTCAGCAAATCACTTCCATTATACACCAACCAGCCAACCGGCTTATGGTCAAGCGTCACGAATTCGCGCTGATCGCACTGGATCCAGCGCGGTGAACACGGTGTGGGCCAGGGGGTCGATCACGATGGACGAACGTTAGCGCTACCATGAGCTAACAATATTAAACAAAAAGGGCTTTTTGTTTAATAACGTTGGTGCGATAGGCAACAGCTATTGTAAAAATAGTTTTTTTAAACTAGAATAAGCAGTAGATAATATGGTTGAACAGTAGAAGATAATTAGGTGAACACATGACGAAACGGTACTCATATAAAATCAAATCATATGTGAACGCTAGTCATGCTATCCGGTGGGCCACGGGGTCCGGACAAAAGCACACCCACACTTGGGAAATCGTTTGTGAATTGCATACAACGGATAAGATGGTGGCGTTTTACGATATCGAGAAAATTCTGCATCAGGCCTTGGATCAATTATCGGGAAAGTTTCTCAACGACTTGCCTGAGTTCGCGACGGTCAATCCAACCGTGGAGAATGTGACTGAATTTCTCTTCGGCAAGCTTGATCGCGTTTTGCGGGAGAATGGGGCTAAGTTGTTGCGCATTGAAGTGAGTGATTCACCGACGCGCTCCTATTGTATTGATGTTACCGATCTGTGAGCCCGTTTTGGGTGGCGCCAGGGGATCATGCCCGGATCGGTGAGACGCGGGCGCGCAGGCGCTGTCGCAGGCGCTGTCGCTGGTTAAGTTGCAGGAAGAAGTTAGTGCTGTTTTTTCAAGGAGGCAGGCAAAATGAGACGCAAATTAAATTTAGTTTTCGCGGCCTTAGCGCTGGTTTTAGGCATTGCCTGGGCTAGTCACGGGGTCGCGGCGCAAGCGGCCACTACGATTACGATCGATGGCGAGTTCTCCGATTGGGACGCGGTGCCGAAAACAACGACCAGTTCCAAGGCGCAAGTAGCGATGGTGGTCAGTAATCAAACGCTATATTATTATATGGCGATGAATCCTAGTGGGATTGAGTCTGCGTTAAGTAATGGCTGGGCCTCTGGTAGCGATGTTACGTCTGAAGCCCTGCAGTTGCGCGCTGGTAATCAAACATTTTCGTTGCCCTTGACCGCCGACATGGGAACCTACGCGCCACCAACAAAGGTGGGGACCAAGGAGAAAGTCTGGGTCAATGTGGGTTGGAACACTAGCCAATCCGCGGGAACTGAGGGCTATGTCGTGGCGGTCAAGAGCGACTCCGCGGCGGGCTATCAGGATGTTTTCGAAGGATCAGTTGATTTATCCTTGTTTGGTTTAAGTGATAACGTGACGAAATTCAAACTAAGCGGCGGGTCGTACAATCTGGGACAATATGAAGTGACCGCGACCAAGGGTGCTCTCACTGAAGCAAGCAGTTCCTCAAGTAGTTCTGCCAGCACGGACGCTGGTCACAGGTATGATGGTCATCCTGAGATTGTCATCGACGGCGCTTTCCATGACTGGGATGATGTCACCAAGACAACCGGAGAAATATATGGCAGTACTGGGGCGCTGGCGATGCTCCAATTCGATGGTAATCTTTATATTTATGTTCAAATGCCGAAATCGCAGTTGAATCAATTGGGGTGGGCGAATCGAATCCAACCATATGGTTATCTATTAACGATTGGGACTAAGAAGTACGACTTGACTCTTAGAGCGGCGGACGCCAGCACTTATCGCGACCTGACTCAATTGAATGAGACCGAAAAAGTCGTGATGGGTTTTTGGCCGCGTGGCGCCGACTATACCGAGGAGCAAAAGTTGCCTGCTGGCGCTACGGGCTATGCCTCGATTGTTCCCACAGCCGCGGGTGACGGCGCTAACCAGACGTTTGAGGTCAAAATCCCCCTGAAAGCTTTCGGGGTCGGTGAGGATAGTCAAGTGATCACCTTATCCAATAGCAACCTGCCGGGCTTGTCGACGACCATTACTGGCGCGGGCACGAATCCCGTTCTGCTAGCCAGTGTTGGGCTGGGGATCGCCTTATTAGGGTTGTGGCAATTCAAACGGCGGCAACGTCAACACGAGGTTGATCTGTGAATCCATTATTGATCGGTGGTATTTTAGTCTTTCTCTATCTTTTATCATTAATGCGTAGAGCTCAATTGCCCGCTTTTTCATTCATTCTGGGGAGCATTGGGCTCTTCTTTATTCTGATCGCCTTCAGTGATCCTTACTGGATTTGGTTGTTTACCCATGCGGTGGTCAAGGCGGTGCAGGGCTTTGGCGCGCTGACCGGGCTTTGCGGCGTGATGAGTCAATATGGCATCGTTCACATTATCACCGCGCAGGGGTCCGTCTTGATGTCGGTGGATTATGAATGTTCTGGGATCATTGAAACTATGGCGTTTATTGCTCTGTTGACGTTTTTCCCGGCGTATCGTCCGGCGGAACGGCTTTTCTATGGGGCCATTGGGGTACTGTGGATCTATCTGGCCAACGTGTTGCGCCTGTGTTTAGTGGTGGTGGTGGTCCATTTCTTCGGGGCGAGCAGCTTCTATTTGGCGCACACGATTTTAGGGCGCTTGCTTTTCTACGCGTTGGTGATTATCCTTTACTATAACGTCTTCACCTACTCACAAATGGCGCGGGGTCTGTATTATCGGATTCGGCCGGACAAGGAGGATGAGTCCAAGTGATCCAGTATTGGCTCCAACTCACTTTTTTCAAAATGGGTTTCTGGATCACTTGGGCAATCATTCCGGTCTTGGTCGAGATTCTCCCGGCGATCATTTCGTCGATTCGGGTGCTTTACCGGGGGCTACATCCGCGGAACTTGACGGCGCCAGAGAAGTTGCCGGTTATTTCGGTGCTGGTGCCGGTGTATAACTCTGAGGATACTTTGTTCGCTTGTCTGGATTCGATCGCCCAGTCCACCTATCCGCAGGAACTGATCCAGGTGATCGTGGCGGACAATCAAAGTACGGACAATAGTTTCGCGGTGTTCAATGAGGCGCAAAACCACTTCCAAACGTTGCGGCTATTCCTGATCCACACGCCTAAGGGGAAGGCCTTGGCGCTGAACGTGGCGATGTACAACGCGATCGGGACCTATATCATCAATATTGATAGCGATGGTCGCTTGGAACGGCACGCGCTGATGAACATGGTCTTGCGCTTTGAGAACGATCCGCACATCGCCGCGATGACCGGCACCGTGCTCTCCGACAAAAAGCAAATCAAACAAACGCGGCGCCATTCGTTGCGGTTGTTACAACGAAATGAGTACTTTGAATACGCCCAGGCTTTCCTTTCCGGGCGGACGATCGAATCCGATCGCAATCAATTGTTTACCATGTCGGGGGCGTTTTCCGCGTTTCGGCGCAATGTGCTGTTCGATACTTTTATGTACGACACGGAAACCGTCGGCGAAGACACCGACATGACTTTCCAGATCCGGCAGCGGTTGGGCGACCACGTGGTTCTTTGCGACAACGCGATTTTCTACGTGGGGCCGATCAGCGGGTTGGGTCAGCTGTATACCCAGCGCCAGCGTTGGCAACGGGGCGAACTGGAATCGGCGCACAAATATACCGATGACCGAGTGGGGCTGAATAAGTTTTTCGGGAATTTCATGGTGCGCCGGTTAATGATCGATCATACCTTCATGTTTCCGAAAATGATTTGGTTTTTCGCCAGCATCGCCTTGCTGTTTTTCCGGTTTTCGCCGGTGGTCTTGATCGCGTCGTACCTGATGATTTATTTCCTGTACGTGATTGTTTCGTTCTTTAATTTCATTTCGGTGCGGGCGATGCTCAAGGCATTCCCGGAGGAACTGGCTTTCTATGACCGACAATGGGTGCTGATGCTCACCTTGCCGTTGTATAATCTGTTTTGTTTCTGGTTCCGCCTGATCGGGACGATCAATATGATGGTGCGGCCGGCCGATTGGGATAGTCGCAACGCTAAGGCGGAGACCCGCGGATTTTGGCGCCAACTCAAGCTTGACTTGAAGCGCGCCTGGGCCTATTTCAAATCGAAAATCAGTGATTAGTCAGGACCAAAACAGACTGCGGCCGCCTAGATTAGGCCCGACAAGACGCGATCGAGGGCCTCGCTTAGTTGTTTTGTCGCGGGAACTCTGACGCCTAAAACCTGATGCCTAGAACCTGGCGCCTGGAACCTGCCGCGGGGAGCCTGACGCCTAGACCTCTGAAGTCTGGAGCCTGACGTTGGGTGAGCGGCAATCAGTGACGGAGTGACCGCTACCAGGTTCAGTCCACAAAGGAGGCAAGCAACATGGTTTATTTAGAAGGATTCAACGTGGCGACGGAGGATCAGGAGTGGCATTTCTTTACGGATCAGTTGAAAAGTCGCGCGTACAGCGATTTCTATCCGTTTCAGGTTTTTCCGAAAAAGCAACTGCCGCGGCTGACTTTTGATCCAATCACGATTTTCTACGGCGATAACGGTTCGGGCAAGTCCACGTTGCTCAACGTGATCGCCGAGAAATTGCAATTGCAGCGCGGCGCGTTATACAATCGCTCCAGCTTCTTCGAGGCGTATTTAGCGCTCTGCACGGCGACGCACCACTTGCCGCTGCCGCCGGATTCGGCGATCATGACCAGCGATGAGATTTTCAATTATATGTTGGACCTGCGCGCGCTGAATCAGGGCATCGACTTGCAGCGGGAGGCGGTTTTCAAGGATTATTTGGATCATAAATTCGGTGATTTTCATTATCGGAATTTGGCGGATTATGATGAACTGAAGAAAACATTGGAAACCCGCCGGAAAACGCAGTCCCGTTATGCCCGCGAGCACACTCATGAGCAGGTGCGGGAGCGTTCCAATGGGGAAAGCGCGATGGCTTTCTTCAGCGAACGGATCCAGGATGATCGTCTGTATTTATTGGACGAACCGGAGAATTCGCTGTCGCCTTCGCGCCAATTGGAACTGGTGCGTCTTCTGGGTGACAGCGCGCGGTTCTTTGGCTGCCAGTTCATTATCGCCACCCATTCGCCCTTCGTCCTTGCCTTGCCCGGCGCCAAAATCTACGACCTGGACACCACCCCGGTTAGCGTGAAGGCTTGGTATGATTTACCGGAAGTTAAAGTTTACGCCGACTTTTTCGCGGCGCAACGGCAACATTTCGCTTAACCTAGTTCACTCAGAAATCAATCAAAGGAAGCTTTTACCATGAAAATCGTTGAAGGTTACATGCCGTTTCGCGGCTATCAAACGTATTACCGAATTGTTGGCGAGGCCGACCCAACCAAGGCGCCGCTTTTGTTATTGCATGGCGGCCCTGGCTCGTCCCATAATTACTTCGAATTGCTCGACGACTACGCCGCGACTGGGCGGCAATTGATCATGTACGACCAAGTGGGCTGCGGCAAATCGACCCTGCCCGAGGATCCAGCCGTTTACGTGAAGGAAACCTGGGTGGCGGAACTGATCGCCTTGCGCGAGTATCTCCATTTGACCCAAGTCCACTTGTTGGGCCAATCATGGGGTGGCATGCTGGCGATGTATTATTTGACAGCCTTTGATCCACAAGGCGTGCAAAGTGTGATGATCGATGGCTCGCCCGCTTCCGTCAAATTATGGACCCAAGAGCAACACCGCCTGATTTCTTATTTGAGCTACGAAGATCGCGCCGCAATCGCCCAAGCCGAACGCACCGGCGACTTTACCGGCGCCCAATACTTAGCCGCCAATGAACGCTACATGGCGCGCTATTGCTGGGACGCGCCGGATGAGAATTCACCGGAGCCACTACGCCGCCCAACCAACGGTCAACGCGCCAGCCGCATTGCTGAAGGCCCCAATGAATTTACCGAAAATGGCACGATCAGCGACTTTGAGATCACGGATCAGCTCAATAAAATCCATGTCCCTGCCTTGGTGACCAGCGGCACGGATGACCTGTGCACCCCATTGATCGCGAAATCGGTCGCTGATCATATTCCTGGCGCGCAGTGGCATTTGTTTGCCAACAGTCGGCATTTGGCGCTGCTGGATCAGCACGACGAATTTATTTCGGTGTTGGACAACTGGCTGAACGCTCACGACTGATTCTTTTTGCCTTCCAAAAGTGTTGATGCCGTTTTTCTGGTGTCGACGCTTTTTTCTTATGGCTTTGCGTATTTACAGGTAGCGGCGCTTGATTGCAGGTGTGGTGGGTGTTGCGCGTGAGCGCAACCGGCTGGGACTGCTGTTGCGGACTGGAACGCGGTGGGCATCGTTTGAAGCCAATTCCAAAAGCGGGAATTGTCTTCAAATCGAGCCTTGTCCTAAGCGGCAAAGCCGCCAAGGACAATTTCACCACTGAGCCGCGCAGTCCCAGCCGGTTGCTAGGCAGAATTGAGCCTATCTGCAATCGAAGTTGGGTATCTGACGAAGTGATTTTGCGAGCTAGCCGTCAAACAATTGCCCATTTTTTGGGTGGTACAGCAACATCAACGGATCTCTGAGGGCTGGACCCAGTTCTTGAATCTTCGCTTGATTGCAGGTGTGGTTGGTTTGGATGTGGACGCAACCGCATCAGGACGTTTGTCGTGGCTGGAACGCGGTGGGCGTCGTTTGAAGCCAATCCGCAAGCCCAGCGGCTTGTCTTCAAATCGAGCCTTATTCTAAGCGATAAATCGCTAAGAATAATCTCACCGCTGAGCCACACGTCCTGAGGCGGTTGC
>NZ_RHOV01000032.1 GCF_003946655.1 Lapidilactobacillus achengensis | reverse complement strand
ATGTTTATTTAGGTTACACTCAATTCAAATAAAGTGATGCTCGCACTGATCACATTCAACTAATCGATACAACAACAAAAAGATTCCTCATTACTGAGAAATCCTCGAAGAATAAAAACTATCTTTCAACACCAGTTGACAAAGAGCCATAATATTCTGCCACCACGCCGGGATCAAAAAAGGCACACTCGTCAGTGAGTGTGCCAATTTTAGCAGGATCACTGTCGAGTTTTAGCACTATACAACGTAGAATCAAATTCAGCCACATTAGAAAAAGCCTTGAAGGCAATTCCAGCTGACTCATGGGCATCTCTCGATGTTTCTGAGCAGTAGCGTGTGTTTGTATAGGAGCCTCACCTAACAGGTGTTATTCAGATTTCTCTCACTTCTAATGATAACGACTTTTCCGCCAATTGCAACCAATCGCCATCACTTTTTTTCAAAAAAACCGCGCAAAAGGTTGATTCATCAACAGTTAACTTTAACTAATTTTTTTGTTTGTTCCAATGAATTTTACTGGTTTGCCAAGTCTTTTTAAAGTCTGGGCCGATTCAATGGCGGCGGCAACTTCTGTTCACCCCTCTTCACCGGCGTCAATGGTGTCACGGCAAACGTTCGCCGTTGGTCTCCCTTAATCGAGCGGCGTCCAGAGAGTTGCGTCCAGCCAAATTCGACTAATTTCATCAGTTTCCCGATCAGTGCCTTTAATTGTGCGGCCATTTTTGATAAACTAGACTCATTGTGAAACTTATTAGAGTGGAGGAACGATTTTGATTTTAATGAATGATATCGTGCGCGATGGCGATCCTGTTCTTCGCCAAGTCGGCGCGAAAGTCGCATTTCCCTTAAGCGACGAGGATCGCCAGTTGGCCACAGAAATGATGGCCTATCTGGAAAATAGTCAAGACCCTAAGCTGGCTGAGAAATATGGGCTGCGTCCTGGAGTTGGTTTAGCGGCGCCTCAAGTTGGTGTTTCTAAAATGATGGCGGCGGTCTTGGTGCCAGGCCCTGAGGATGATCCCACACCACTGTTCAAAGAAGTGATCATTAATCCAGTGATCGTCAGTCACTCGGTCCAACCAGCGGCGTTATCAGAAGGCGAAGGTTGCCTGTCCGTTGACAAGGACATTGACGGTTATGTGGTCCGCCACGATCGGATCACCATGCGTTACCAGGACACCTCTGGTCAAACCCACAAGATTCGACTACGTGACTACCCAGCGATCGTTTGTCAACATGAGATCGACCATCTGAATGGCCACCTATACTACGACTTGATCAACACGCAGACACCTTTCCAACTGACCGACGACAGCACTGTCCTGATCGACTAACCCCACAACGCATCCATTTCACGTCAAAGTCTCATTTGGTTGTTGGCTTCGCCGCTGATTTTTTAGACTGGGCCGACTGAGCGCTTTCCGTTGGTGAGCTGGACGTTTTCACCGGCGCGGTTTGCGCCGCGACCAATTGATCGGCGGTCTTGATGCGGCCCATGTCGTGCATATAGCGGATCGTCGCCTGATTGGCTAAATAAGCCACGTCGAAATGAAAAGTTTGTTTTAGTTGCCAGCATTCTGTCACATGGACAGGAGCTGGCAATTTTAGAATCTCATTCAATAAGGCGGTCAGTTCCGCGGCGGTCAAAGGCAAGGTATGCGGCGCTTTGATCTGCACGGTATACTCGAACAAGAGCACATCGCGATGCCAAATCGAAACCGGCACGGCGCTCTTTAGACTGGCGAACGCGATAAAGGGATACTTCGTTTGCCACTTAGTCAGAGCTTGGATCAAGCGTTGATCAAGAAATTGCTGCTGCCGCCGTTGTTGGCGAATCAGCCAATAATGATGACCGCTGATGCTGAGAATGGTAACAACCACCAGACCGAGAATCACACCGAGAAAGATTTGCATAGCGCGTCGCCTCCTTTTGCCCTCAGTATACCCTATTCTTGCGGGAAAAAGGTCAAAGGTGCTCAATGTTGCACACCGATCGGAAGGAATAAATTTTCCCAGCGAAAGACTGTTTCCTCAACCGTTTCGGTATACAACGACCGGAAATTATGATAATATCAAAATAACTGTGAGTCAGGCAGTTGGTTTTGCGTCGCCTTTTTTGACACGTGAAACGGACTTGTTTGGCTGACCAAACGTTCGGAAATAAATGCTATTAATAAGGAGTTCTTAATTTGATTTATAAAGTATTATATCAACCCACCGAAATTCGCAACCCACAACGGGAGTTAACGCAAGCCCTTTACCTCGAGGCCAATTCAAGCGTTGCCGCTCGCGCCTTGGTTGAACAGAATACCGAATACAACGTTGAATCGATCCAAGAATTAACGGGAAATTTCTTGGAATACGAGCAAAAGAGTCCTAACTTTAAGCTCACGGAGTTTAACTAATGGTTAAAAAGTTAAAAATCCAAAATAACGAAACCGCGGTTTACGCCATTGGTGGTCTCGGCGAAATTGGCAAGAATATGTACGGCGTCCAATTTCAAGACGAGATCATTGTGATCGACGCCGGGATCAAGTTTCCTGAGGATGACCTATTAGGGATCGACTATGTCATTTCGGATTACAGTTACATCGCCGAAAATATTGATAAAGTCAAAGCCTTAGTGATCACTCACGGTCACGAGGACCATATCGGCGGGATTCCTTTCCTGCTGAAACAAATCCCCAGCATTCCAATTTACGCTGGTCCACTGGCCTTAGCGCTGATCAAGGGTAAGCTGGAAGAACATGGTTTGTTGAGCACGACTGAACTGCACCAGATCAATGAAGACACGGTCCTGAAGTTCCCGAAGGTCAGTGTGACCTTCTTCCGGACCACTCACTCGATCCCTGACACGCTTGGCGTGGCGGTCCATACACCTCAAGGGGTGGTGGTGGAAACGGGTGACTTCAAGTTTGATCTGACCCCTGTTGGCGATCAACCTGCCCCCAACCTGCAACGGATGGCCCGTTTAGGGGAAGAAGGCGTCCTGTTATTGATGTCCGATTCCACCAATGCTGAAATTCCGAACTTTACCAAATCTGAACGTTTTGTCGGAAATTCAATTCGCCATATTTTTGAAGGCATTGAGGGCCGGATCATTTTCGCCTCCTTCGCGTCTAATATTTCTCGGGTGGCTCAAGCCATCGCGGCGGCGATCGAACACGATCGTAAAGTCGCCGTCTTCGGTCGTAGTATGGAAACCGCGATCGTCAATGGCCAAGAGTTAGGCTATTTGAAGATTCCCGATGGTGTTTTGGTGGACGCCCATGAAATCAATCGCCTGCCGGCTAACAAGGTCATGATTCTTTGTACAGGCTCTCAGGGTGAACCCATGGCCGCCCTTAGTCGGATCGCCAACGGGACCCACCGCCAGATCTCAATCAATCCTGGCGATACCGTGATTTTCTCCAGTAATCCGATTCCCGGCAACACCATCAGCGTTAACCATCTGATCAACCAACTGTCAGAAGCCGGCGCTGACGTGATCCACGGCAAAGTCAACAACATCCATACTTCAGGTCACGGTGGCCAAGAAGAACAAAAGCTGATGTTACGACTGATGAAACCGAAATTCTTTATGCCGATCCACGGTGAGTATCGGATGTTGAAGATCCATACCGAATTGGCGGAACTTTGCGGCGTGCCCTTGGATCATAGCTATATTCTTGAAAACGGCGATGTCTTAGCGCTGACGGACAAACGGGCCCGGTTAGCGGGACACTTCCCAGCTGATGATGTTTATGTTGATGGCTCGGGAATCGGTGATATTGGCAATGTGGTGCTTCACGACCGACGCCTGCTCTCCGAAGAAGGCTTGGTGGTTGTAGTAGCCACGATCGACTACAAGAAGAAATTGGTCTTAGCAGGGCCGGATATTCTTTCGCGCGGCTTCGTTTACATGCGTGAATCTGGTTCCTTGATCGAAGCGGCCCAGAAACGGATCTACAACCTGATCCGCAAAATGTTCGCTGACGAAGACAAAGTCACCGAGGCAATGCTACGCGATGCCATTATCGACGCCTTACAGGAATTCCTCTTCACCCGCACCGAACGGCATCCGATGATCCTACCGATGCTGATCAGCACGAATTAAACCGAATAATTTTTCACTGGTGTGGCAAAAAAGTGACCATCACTTTTTTGCCACACTTCATTTTTTGCTTGAATTGACAGGCTTTAGACAATATAGCTCCACTGCCGATTCAATAGTTACTTGGGAGGAATTCATTAATGAAATATGTGGTCATTATCAACCCCAAGGCCGGTAGTGGCGCGGCCGCCAAAGTCTGGCCGCAACTTGCCGCCAGCTTGACCGCGGCGAAGGTTGACTATGAACCGATTTTTACCGAATATTCTGGTCACGGTGTCTTGTTAGGCGAGCAATTGGGCCAAAAGGCGTTGGCGCTTGAAGCCGCCGCTACCAGCGCGGGTCAGGTGCTGAGCGGGCCCATGTTCACTATCTTGATCGTTGGCGGTGATGGCACCGTTAATCACGTGCTCAACGGCCTCCACCACCCAACGCACCCGCATTTTCAGATCCCCATCGCCTACTTCCCCGCTGGCTCCGGCAATGATTTCGCCCGTAGTCTGCATTTGCCCCGGAAAGTCGATCACTTTATCCAACGTTTGCAGCAAATCAGTACGCCGACGCCACTAAACGTGTTCGCGCTGGCCTTGCAGAACAGCGCCGCCGAGCCCAGCCAGCCCTATTACCTGATCAACAATTTCGGCATGGGCTTTGACGCGCATGTGGTCCACCTCACCGAACACTCGCCGTGGAAAAGTAAATTGAATCGTTGGCACTTGGGTAACCTGGCTTACGTGATTAATTTGATCTCGGTGCTCAAACACCAACAGCCCTATGCCTTGGATCTCGACCTTGGCGCCGATCATTTCCATTTCGACCGGGCCTATCTCAGTACCTTGACCAATATCGCCTATTTCGGTGGTGGGGTCCCGATCGTCCCCGCCGCCGATCCCCATATTCAAGAGTTGAACTTGATCATTCTGGAAAAACCGAGTTTGCCGAAGTTTATTTGGCTCTTCATTCTGATGCTGACCAATGGTAAACATTTGAATAGTCCCGCGGTCCACCTTTTTCGGGGGCAAACCCTCAAACTCCACATTGCGCCGGCGCAATTCGGTCAAATGGACGGTGAAGACATGGGCGCGCATGAATTTCAGTTGACCGCCCATAATCAACAATATCCTTTCTGGATCTAATTTATCACGCTTCTCAGCGGGATCAACCACACCATCATGTGGCTGGTCCCGCTTTTTGTCTGGGGTTCTATGGGTTCGGGCTTCTTAGGTTAAGCGGTAGACCAGGGGGGCGATTTTTCTTGGCGGGAATTCGCCACAAAGGGTGGTGCCCGCCAGCGAAAATCGATGGACAAGTTTACTTAGCATTCCTAAAATAGGCCTTGTTCTTAAATCAAAAGCAAAGGAAGCGTTGGTAACATGGACAAGAAGAAATTATTGCAGGTGGCTCAAGCGGAGCGACGGGATGAGGGGCGTCTTGGTCGAATCACCCAACTCAGCCTCGTCCATTATCTAATGTTAATGATCGCTTGGTTGATAATTTTTGTGATTCGGATTTTAGCCAAGCAACCAACGACGGACCTGTTCTTTATGATTCTCGTCGCGGGACTGGGGCACGAAGTCTTCAGTTGGCAACAGCATAAATCTTGGTGGTCTGCCCTCTTTCTCTTGGTTTTGCTGGCGGCGGTGGCGACGACGGGCTGGTCCTTGGTCGCGCCGCTCCTACTTCGTTGAGCCATGAGCAGACCGAAATTACACCTACAAAATCGTTTGAAGCAGGCCCGGGGCGCCGCGGGCTTGACCCAGAGCGCCTTGGCAAAGTTGGTCGGCGTTTCGCGCCAAACCATCAGCAATATCGAAACCAATCAATTCGTACCCTCAGCGCGGCTGGCCCTGTTGCTGTGCTTGGCCTTAAATCAGGACTTCGCCGATCTGTTCTACTTTGACGACCCAGATCAGGTCCAGCGTGACCACTAACTGCGCCCTTGGTCTGGCCTGCCGAGCAGCTGGCTGGGTGATTGGCTGACTGGCTGGCTGACTGAATTGCCCATAACAAAAAAATGTCGGAAAAGTTTCTGTTTTCCGACATTTTCTTTATTTTAATGGCCTACTTGCTAGTTTGTTTACTGAAACTGGTAACTTGTTGGGCTTGCACTCTGAAACGTGCCGCGCGACCGGCACCTAACAATTCTCTGGGCGTAACGCCGCCATTCCGATCAAAGGATCGATGGTATTGGCCGCAATCAACCGGGGCGTTAAAATAAACGTCTTTTTGTCAGCGGGCTGGGTCGGCGCTGACTCAGCGACAACGGCGTGCTCCTGGCGCTTGACCGTGGCAGCGCTAGGTTCCGGCGGTATTGCCCCAGCCGTCGACGTCGCTGTGACCGTTGGCGCCGCCGCGCTAGCGGGCGTCACTTTCTCCGGACTCGCAGTCATTGGGGCCGTTGTCGCGGTTGGGGTCTGATAGGTGGCGTCCGTTTCCGCCACGGTTGGCTGGGTCAGTAAGGTATGACCTGTCTGGAACATCGCCTTGATCCTTGGAGCCAATGTTGTTTGCCGCTCGCTGCCTTGATTACGGATCGCTTGAACAAAGGCCGTGGGATCGCCGACCATGACCAATTTGTTCTTCGAGCGGGTTACCGCTGTATACAACAATTTCCGCTGTAACATCATGCGATTATTCATTGTTAGCGGCAAGATCACCAGCTGATACTCACTACCCTGCGACTTATGGATCGAAATGCAATAAGCCAAGCTCAGATTATGCCAAGAAGATTGTGGGATCTCAACTTCCAACCCAGAAAAATCAATGATCAGCTGGGCCTCGGCCTCATCTTCGCCTTTAGCGGGGCGAATCCCCGTGATCTGGCCAATATCACCATTGTAAATCCCCAACTGGCCTTCATTTTGCAACTGAATGACCTTATCGCCAATGCGGAAAACCCCATTATTGACCACGACTTCTTTGGTTCGCGCGGTCTTTTTGGGATTGACCAGGGCTTGGACCGCCACGTTGATCTGATCGATCCCGCCATCATAACGGTACATTGGCGCCAAGACCTGCGTCTCGTTCAAGCTGAATTGCCGCCGCAACGACTTTTGCATGACTTGCTCAACCACATGGGCAACTTGTCCCGAGGCACACTGGATAAACGTGCGATCTGGCAAGCTTGCGGTCAGATCCGCTGGTACCTCGCCATCGCGGATCGACCGCGCCAAATTGATGATCGTGGAGTCATCTGACTGACGATAGATCGCCGTCAAAGCCGTGACTGGCAGACACTTGCTGGCAATCAAGTCCGCAAAGACCCGCCCTGGTCCCACTGAAGGAAGCTGGTCCTGGTCCCCCACCAACAAAACCTGCATCCCCTTAGGAATGGCTTGCACCAAGGTTTGAAAAAGGCGCTGATCAACCATCGACATCTCATCGACGATCAAAAGTTGCCCCTGCAAATCATTCCCGGTCATTTCGCTGAACTGATCGTCATTCGGCGCCAGCCCCAGTAAACTGTGCAGGGTCCGCGCGGGCAATTGAGTCATTTCATTCAATCGTTTCGCCGCGCGCCCAGTTGGCGCCGCTAACTTGATCGGAGCCTCATCTTGATCCTCGTCATTTTTGGCTTGTTTGAGCTTAAAGTCATTTTTCTCCGCGAACAGGTGAACCACCGCTAAGAGAATCGTGGTTTTCCCGGTGCCAGGTCCCCCCGTCAAGACTGAAAGTGGTTGATCCAAGCCGGCGCGGATCGCCTTGATCTGCTGGGGATCATACGTGACGCGATACCGTTTCTCCAACCGCTGGAGTGCCGTTTCAAAGGCGTGATCATCCCAGGCCTTGACTTTGGCCGCCTGCAGCCGGTGCAATTCTTGGGCAATCTTGACCTCGCTTAAATAAGTCGCCCCTAAATAAAGCCGCTGCTGCTCCACCACGATCAAGCCTTCACTGGCCAAGGTCACCAACTCGTCAGCGATCTGAGTATCAGTGGGCACTTGCCGTCGCGTGGGCCGCAACAAAGCTAGGGCCCCTTCCAGCGCCGCTTGCGCCGTCACGAAAGCATCGCCCGTTTCCAGCAAATTGCTGCGCATGAATTGGATCACCGCGCCTTGGATCCGCACCGGCGCATCGAAATCGATCGCCAGATTCTGGGCCAACTGATCGACCCGCTTGAAGCCGATCTGGGGAACTTTCAAGGCCAGTTGATAGGGATTTTCCCGCAAAACGTCCAAGGTTTGCCCACCGAAATTCTTCATTGCCTGACTGATCATCCAGGGAGTCAGCCCCAACTGGGTCAGTGACAAAATCATTTTCTCGGTGCCATAAGATTCCCGTAGCTGGTCCAAAATCGTGGTGACCTGTTTGGCCTTCAAGCCGATCGTCGTTAACTGTTCGGGATCCGCCATGATCTCATCGATCGCGTCCACACCAAAATGAGCGACGATTTTCTGCGCCGCAACTTTGCCGACTCCGGGAAAGCGATCCCCGGAGAAATATTGAACCAAACTATCGGAAGTCGAGGGCGCCAAATGTTGCGCGCTAGTAACTTGGACTTGCGTGCCATATTTACTGTGCACCACCAGCTTGCCCTTGAATTCATAAAGTTGATCCAAGTCCAGTTCCCCAAAATCACCTTTGACCGTGATCGTTGGTTCCGGCCAAGAAAAGTCGGCCTCTTTGATTTTCACGATAACGATTTTAAAGTAGCTTTTCGGATCTTCAAAACGAACATCCTGAACTGAGCCAGTCAAAGTCACTGGTTGATTGATCATTGACACGCCCGTAGCACCTCCACGACGAAAAATATTAGCGCTGACCTTATTTGATACTGAAACCGTTGCTTGCCGCGCCTGTTAAGTCACTATCTGTTTCCCGCTGAATCACGCCGGTCACCTAGTCATCGGTTGACGTTGGATCTGGCGCTGAATCCAAGGGGGTACTGTTAGATTTCTCAGACTGATCTGGACCAAGAATCGCGGTCACCGCCGCCTGATATTTCTGCGGCGCCTGCGCTGCCGCTTGTCGCAATAAGGCGGCGCCCTGTTGCGCTTGCCCCTGATTCAAGCGGCAACCGCCCAACACAAAGGCCGCATCAGCATTTTCAGGCGCCACTTGATAGGCCGTTTCCGCATAAGCTTGCGCCGCCGCCCACAACTGCTGTTTCGTGAGGATCTGGGCCAAAAGGAGATTTTCAGCCAATCCTCGGGGCGTTTGTTCCACCGCGGTCAGCGCAAAAGCACTGGCCAGTTGGAGCTGTTGCTGCTCAAAATAAATCACGGCCACTAGATAATTGACGGCTGCCGCTAATGGGGACGTGACCAATGGCTGCAATAAAGCCAGCGCCTGCTGATCATCCCGTAATTGGTGGGCGATCACCGCCTGGTTATAGGGAATGGCCACATTATCAGGCGCCAAGACTGCCGCACGAGCTAAAACTTGCTGTGCCTGGGTCAAATCAGCCACCGCCATTAAATGGGTAGCCAATTCAATCAGTTTGGCCACATCATTGGGGTTTTGCTGTAGTTGTTTGGTTAGCTGGAGAATTGCCTGTTGTTGCTCAGCGACTGAAAGCCGAGTGCTATCGGGCTGTTTGGCTCCTTTAGGCTGTTCCGCATCTGACGTTCCCATCATCAAAACTCCTTTCAACTTGAAAAATCGCCGCGACACGCTGTCACGTGGCTGTTTTAGCTGGCCTTATCTGACCGACCAACCGACCGTATTGATCGAACCGGGCCCAGCGGAAAAAGACCATAGTTGATTCCGACCACCTGCTCAAACCGAATCGCTGGCGCCAAGCTTCTTGCCCAAGTATGACGTTTCGTTCCAGCGGATCTTCTGAAATGTTCGCCCCTGGTCATGGGTGGCCAATTCGGTCAAGCTGGTATTGGCCAAGCCCCCATCTTTGCGCAGATCTTTCAAAGGGGTACCCAGCAACGATTGCATCAACGCCGTTAGCGCCGCCCCATGACTGACGACCAGAATATTCGCCGAATCCTGCGGGTAACGCTGTGAAATCGCCACAATGACCCGCCGCATTCGCAAAATCAGTTGGCTGAAGCTCTCCGCCTGGATACGCTCAGCTTGAAACTGATCCGGGCGATAGCGAAAAGCATCAACCTCATGGGGATATTTGCCTTCCACCTCTTGGTAAGTTTTGCCTTCCATTAGGCCCAGATTGAATTCGCGCAAATCTTTCTCCAAATAGATTGGCAAATTTGGCTGATTCAAATTCTCGCTGATGAAAACCGCCGTCGTCTGCGCCCGCAATAACGGACTGGTATAAATCGCCTGAAAATGAAGCCGCTCATGCTTCAAATAATTCGCTAATCGGGTAATATCCCGATAACTAGCCGGCAATAACGGCGAATCCCCATGCGCGCCTTGAAGCCGTCCCTCCAGATTCCATTCTGTTTTACCATGTCGTACGAAGAAGAAATTTGTCATCCTTACCCCTGCCTATCAAGCTTAGTCAGCTACCCATCGCTAAAATCACTGTAATGAAAAAGGCTGGGCGATTTTCATCGTCAACAGCCCGATTTTCATTTGGACTTACACATATTGTAAGACTTTTGTATGGTCATAGGCAACATCAATTGTCCCGCCGCCTAAACATTCTTCATTCTCGTAAAAAACAACGGCCTGACCTGGCGTGATCGCGCGGACCGGCTCATCGAAAACAACGACGGCGCTGGTTGGATCGGCCGGATCCATTTTCACAGTCACACCAACATCTTTCTGGCGATAGCGAAACTTCGCAGTAGCGTGAAACGCCGCTGCCGGCGCCTGACCCGCAACAAATGAAAGCTTCACAGCAGACAAGCTCGTCGCGAATAACCGCGGATTATTGAACCCTTGGTCGACGATCAACGTGTTCGTCGCCATCTCCTTACCAACCACAAACCAAGGCTCGCTGGAGTCACTGGAACCCCCGATACCCAAGCCTGAACGTTGGCCAATGGTATAATACATCAAGCCATCATGCTGACCCTTGAGCTCACCAGCTGGTGTCCGCATCGCGCCAGGCTGAGCCGGCAGGAACTCTTTCAAGAATTTCTTGAAATCACGCTCGCCAATGAAGCAGACCCCAGTGGAATCCTTCTTCCGCGCGGTATACAGCCCCGCTTTCTCAGCGATGGCCCGCACCTCTGGCTTGCGCAAATGACCAATCGGGAACATGACCTTCTGCAACTGCTCCTGCGACAAAGTATTCAGAAAATAAGTCTGATCCTTGTTGTCATCGGCGCCGCGTAACAAATGAACGCTGCCATCCTGATCGCGCCGCAACTGGGCATAGTGACCCATGGCAATGTAATCCGCATTCAGTGACAAAGCGTAATCCAAGAAGGACTTGAACTTGATCTCCTTGTTGCACATCACGTCCGGATTAGGCGTGCGATTGTGCCGATATTCATCTAAGAAGTATTCAAAGACCCGATTCCAGTATTCTTTTTCAAAATCGATCGAATAGTACGGAATCCCAATCTGATTGGCCACTCGAGCAACATCTTCATAATCCTCTGTTGCCGTGCAGACCCCAGAATCCGTGGTGTCATCCCAATTCTTCATGAAAACACCAATAACATCATAACCTTGTTCTTTAAGCAATAGCGCCGTCACTGAGGAATCAACGCCACCGCTCATCCCGACAACAACCCGGGTCTTTGAATTATCCATTGTTACATTCGCTCCTCAATTATTAGGAGACGACAAGTAGAATGTCGCGCTCCATGAAATTCTCGATCAAGTAGTTGAACTGCTCAACTTCCTTGACATTCTTCTCATCTTTAAAAATATTGACGGCCTTCAAGCCACTACGATCTGTAATACTCATTTTCATTGAGGCCAGATCCGCGCCCACGGTCATTTTCAGTTGAAAAACCGCCACATAAGGTGATTCACCATAAAGTGGGCGGATCAAAGTGAAACTACCATTCTTGCTCTTCGTAAAGCCGACATCACGCAAGGTGTAGGCCTTAACCTGAGGATTCAATTTAAATGTCCGTTGATCGCCCATTAATTTAACTTCATCTTTTGCCATTAAACTCGCTCCTTAATTAAGATCATGAGTTCATTATAACAAAAACAAGCGCTGTCGGTACAGTCCACCATTAAGTCGTCTGCTGTAAATAATCGGTCACGACAGCAACCAAGGCTTGACCTAAGGCACGCGCCTGAGCCAAGGTGTTCTCACTACCAAACGAGAGTCGCAAGGATTCGCTGATTTCCGCGGCATTAGCGCCATACAGCGCTGTTAACACGTGAGACGGTTGCAAGCTGCCTGCCGTACAAGCCGAGCCGCCGGAAACCGCAAAGCCGCGCAGATCCAAACTAGTCAGGGCCAAATTGGTCGGCACCCCGGGAAACCACAAATTCAAAACATGCGGCAAACTCGCCTGCAAATCAGGTCCATTAATGTGGTAAGTCACCCCAGCCTGGTCCAATTCGGCGAGAACCGCCTGTTTCAAGGCCAACAGCTGATCCCGCCGCTTCGCCTTGTTGGCGCCGGCCAAATCGCGAACCGCCTGAGCCATCCCGACGATTCCGGGAAGATTCTCGGTGCCGGCGCGGCGTTTATGTTCTTGTTCGCCGCCATTCATAAAGGGCACCAGCTTGACCCCAGTTTTGGCATATAAAAAGCCAACACCTTTCGGACCATGAAGTTTGTGACCGGAAACCGACAAGAAATCGACTCCGAGTTCCTGAACATCAATCGAAAGCACGCCGTAAGCCTGAACCGCATCGGTGTGGAAAATCACCGGTTTGTCCGCCAACATGGCGCCAATCGCCTTGATTGGTTCGATCGTCCCGATTTCATTGTTGCCCATCATGATCGACACAAGAATCGTATCCGGTCGCAAAGCCGCCGCCACCTGGTCAACCGTCACATAACCCAGACCATCCACGGGCAAATACGTGACCTCAAAACCTTGCTGCTCCAAGCGCGCCATCGTCTTCAAAACCGCCGGATGCTCGATCGCGGTGGTAATAATATGATGACCCTGCTGACCATAGGCCGCCGCCGTGCTTAAAATGGCGGTATTATCACTTTCGGTGCCACCACTGGTGAAGATCACTTCATCAATACTAGCGGCGTTGATACTTTGGGCAATCGTCTGCCGGCTTTGATCCAGCAAATCATGCGCCCGCCGACCGAAAAAGTGCGTGCTTGAGGCATTACCGAAATCATGACTTAACACGTCGGTCATCGCCTGAACGACCGTCGGACTGACCGGCGTGGTCGCGGCATTATCAAAATAAAAATGTTCCATCTTCCACCTCCATCAACAGTCAAAACCAACCGAGGCGCCGCCCTGAATCAGCCGTAAAAAATCAAGCCTCGGCAAATTCTGGGATCGCGGTCAACAACAATTTCGCCGCGTTACGCCCAGCGGTGACCACAAACTCATCAAAACTAACCGTCGCCGCATCGTCACCATTATCACTAATCGCGCGAATGATCAAGAACGGTTTTTGGAAGCTGGTGGCTACTTGAGCAACCGCCGCGCCTTCCATTTCCACCGCTTGCACCCCAGGGAAATTCTGTTTGATCAACGCGACGTGTTCAGGATCAGCGATAAATTGGTCGCCTGTGGCAATCAACCCAGTCACACTATTCAAGGTCAACTGCGCGGCCGCCGCTTGGATCGTCGCCAAAAGTTTCGCGTCCGCGTTGAAATAAGTCTCATGATCAGGAACTTGACCCAAGACATAATCCCCGCCGCCGGTCACATCCACATCATGATAAACCAAGCGATCACCGATGACCAAGTCACCCACCTGCAAGCCTGCGCCCACACCGGCCGCCGAGCCAGAATTGATCACACAATCAACCGCGAAATGATCAAACAAAATTGTCGCCGTCAACGCCGCCTGCACTTTACCGATCCCAGATTGCGCTAAAATCAAATCAACGTTCTTGTAATGGCCGATGGTAAACCGCACCTGACCGATCACTTCTTCGCTAACGGCGCGTAAATGTTTCCGATACCGTCCGATTTCCTCTGCCATTGGGACCAAAATTCCAACTTTCATCCTAATTCCTCCATCATCGGCTGATCCAAATGATCAGCCGCTGTTTTCTCCATCCTAAGATAACAATAATCGACTATTTTCTAGTTTTTAAAATTTTAACTATTTCGTATTTTAACTATTTCGCATTTTACCAATTTCACTGAGACCATTTTAATCTGGGCCAGGCGCTCACCCTAGGCGAACGCTTGGGGCGGTGCTACAAAAAGAACAACCCTAAATAGGTCAAAATAATCAATAAACTGACGATCACTAACGCCCAATTTAAGCGGCGGCGCATTTTGGGATGCGCGACCGTGCTGGTACCTGGTTGACCGAGCTCCGCCTCCCGTCGCGCCATTCGCGTGGTTGGGGCGATATTTTCACCACGACGTTCGCTTTCTAAACGTTCGCTTCGCCGTCCTGCCGCACTGGGCTGGCTCAAATCAACGATCAAATCAGGCTCAGCGCTGGTTGGGCGCGAGCTAGTCTTTCTTTGGACCATCTTGGATTTCACCACATTTCTCTTGTTGGGCCGCCTGCAATTGTTCCCAGTATTTCAAGGCGATCAACGTTTTCCCATCAAGAAACTGGGAAGTGTATAACAATTGTTGCGCCTCAGCTAAAGTCAACAGCCGCACCTCTAAGAACTCATCTGGATCCAACGGCCGCTTCTCGCGCAGCGCTTGGAGATCCTGGGCTAAGTATAACGACATCCGCTCCGTGGCAAAACCCGGCGAGGTATAAAAAGTCGCCAGCAGCTCCCAGTTTCGGGCGGACTGACCAATCTCTTCATTCAATTCACGTTGCGCCGTCTTCAAGGAATCAGTCTCCAAGGGATCGATTTTGCCAGCTGGGATCTCCCAGGTTTCGTGGGCTAACGGCGCGCGCCACTGCCGGACGAAGTAAGCGTGATTCCAATCCGCCAAGGCGAGAATCGCGACCGCGCCATGATGTTCAACGATTTCTCGTTCCGCCAATTGTCCATTAGGAAGTTCAACGACCTGTTGATGCAGGCGGAGAATGTGACCGTCATACAGCAAACGATCGCTTTGAACTTTTTCTGTGAAATCCATGATCCTCCCACTTTCCACAAGTAAGTATCATACCGAATTTTGACCGACTTGTCACTCAATTTAACTTATTTTTTGTACGTAAAATTTCAACCGGGCCGCAATTAGGTATTTCTAGCCAACAAGTGTTATTATACCAGCACCCGAATCAGAAATGAAAATAATTCCGCCATCTTTGCGAAAATTTAGACCACTGAACCATCAGGCCCACTCTTGAATCAGCGCCTGAATCAAATGACGGAAAGGAAAATCAACCCTTAGCCTTATTCAGTTTACCGCAAATTATGATAGAATTTAGACAGTAAGTATTACGGGAGGTTAATCATGAAATTCAAAAGTGTTTTATCTGGTCTATTAACAGCTTGGGTCGTCGTCTTTTTCGGTCTGACCATTATCTCAGCTTTATATGGTGCCATGGATAGTACGGTTTTTGGCATCTCCATTATTGCCTTGGCCGGCTTGGTTCTATTAATTGTGACCCGGCGTTCAATGCGCCGCGACCAGAAGGCCACCGATGGCTTCAATGAGCCTATTAGCAGGAAAATGCTGGCCCATTACCAACAAGCCGGTTTGTCTGAGGCCGAGATCAACGTTTTCCGCGAAACGATGAGTGACGCGAAGAAAGAAATCGTTGAGTTGGAACAAACCATGCAGGCCGTGCCAAAATTGCGGGCCATCAATCTTAATCATGATACGATCGGTCTGACGAAAGCAATGTTCTCAGCTTTAGTCAATGAACCCGCGCGGCTTCAAGAAGCGGCCGACTTCCTTTATAAGCACCTGCCGACTAGCCTGGCCATCGCTAAGAAGTATCAAGAAATCAGCAAGCACGAGATGAAAACCAGTGACACCTACGCCGTTCTCGATCGTAGTGTTGAAATGTTGGCCTCGTTGAGCGAGCAGATCAAGCAAGATTATCTGGATTATGTCCACGATGACGTTAGTGAGTTAGAATCAACTTTGGATGGGGTCGATAAAGAACCCGCCCACCCAGATTTCAACATCACCAACGACCGTTCGATTGCCCAGATGCAAGACCAGCTCAACCAGATCCAAGCAGACTATCTCGAGGATCAGCAACCTAAGACCACCGATCAAAGTGATCACGACCCTGATCAAGGTACCCAAGACAGTAAAGATGGTGAAGATAACAATGACAGATAAGCAAACCAGCGGTCAAAATCAAGACCTTTACAATGATCTGCTCGCAACACCTTTTGACGCCACCGCCACCACACCAGCTGCCAAGGCACAAGCCAGCACTGATGAGGAAACGGCTTTGGCCCGGCTGACCCCTGAACAAAAAAACCAGGCCACCGCGCTAGTCAACCAAATCGACACGAAGAATCAAGCGGCGGTCCTTAATTATGGCGCCAATGCCCAGAAGCAGCTCTCCGCTTTTTCGCAAACCATGCTGGATCAAGTTTCCAGCCAACAAACCGGTGAGATCGGTAATGTCTTGACAGATCTGATGTATCGCCTTAACGAAGCCAATCCCAGCGAATTAGAAGCCGAGAACAAAAATGTTTTCCGTAAACTATTTGGCAAAGTTCGCCGCTCGGTCTACGAACTGACCGCAAAATATCAAAAAATCGGCGCGCAGATTGATACGATCGGCGTGAAACTAGACCATCAGAAAAATGATCTCCTCGTCGATAATAAAATGCTGGACGGTCTATATCAACAGAACAAGGCTTATTTTGACGCCTTGAACGTTTACATCGCCGCAGGTAAGGTCAAGCTCAATCAGCTTGAGCAAGAAGAGATCCCCGCCCTTTTGGCCAAGGCCGAAGCTTCGGGTGATCAGATGACGGTTCAAGAGGCCAATGACCTTAAACAATTCGCCGACCGTTTGGAAAAGCGGACCCACGATCTCGAATTGGCGCGCCAGATCACCATCCAGCAGGCGCCACAGATCCGGTTGATCCAAGGGACCAACCAAGCGCTAGCTGAAAAGATCCAAGCCTCGATCAATACCGCGATTCCTTTATGGAAAAACCAAGTCGCGATCGCTCTCACCCTCTTGCGCCAAAAAGATGCCGTGACCGCGCAACGACAAGTCTCGCAAACGACCAACGATCTTTTGACCAAGAACTCAGAGATGTTGAAGATCTCCGCGATCGAAACCGCCAAGGAGAACGAACGTGGTGTCGTCGATATCGAAACGCTGCAGAAGACCCAGAACGATCTGATCGAAACCTTGCAACAAACCCTGAAGATCCAACAAGATGGTCGCAAGAAACGTCAAGCCGCCGAAGTCGAATTAGGCAAAATGGAAGAAGAACTTAAACAACATTTATTGGCCTATAGTCATGGTGAGACCACCAGTGATTACCGGACGCGCAAAACCGTTGATCCGCTGGCCGATCTAAAGATCGACCACCAAAATAACGACGAGTCGAAGACGATTTAGCGTCAGTCATCTCTTGATAATTCAGTATAGAAAAGCGATGTCACTGTAAAAAGTGACGCCGCTTTTTTGATCCAATTTCTAGCGGTACGATCAAACAGGCTCAGTTCTCCAAGACTGCTGATTTTACACTGTTCGGCGGCGATGCTTCAACCAACGATACCCCGTTAAGATCGTGGCCAACAAACTTAGAACGATCGAAATGATAAAAGTAACCTTCATACCGTAAATAAAGGTTGCGGGATGCTGCGGCAAATAAGTGGTCACGTGGCGTCCCAACTGTTGACTCATGGCGGAGAACAGGATCGTCGTCGCGAAAGTGATCCCGATCACCATCCCTAATTCCCGCGCCAAACCATTGATCCCGCCGGCCATGCCCAGATCTTTGGTGGCGACAGAGCTCATCACGATCGTATTATTAGGCGCCTGAAAGAGTCCATTACCGAAACCGACCAAACCGACAAACGCGGTGAACAGCCATAATGGACTTTGTAGATCCGTCAAGAAATAGCCGATCTGACTGATCGTGATCAAAACCAGCCCCCAGAAGGTCAAACTTTCCGGCCCGATCCGATCCGAGATCGAACCGGCGATCGGCGCGACCAGCACCTGGATGATCGGGAAAACCATCAACAAGTAACCAGAAGTATTGGCCGCTAAACCCCGCGCGTTTTGTAAGTAGAACGGCGCGATCACATTGAAAATAAAGTTGACCACAAAAATCATCAAAGCGGTCAATAAACTCAGCGAGAAATCAATATTTTTGAAAATCACCAGACGCAACATGGGTGCCGGTGTCCGGCGCTCGTGATGAAAGAAAATAATCAACGCGAGCACGGCCAATAGCAACAGGCCCCCCACTGCCCAATGACCGTAACCAATGTCTTGACCAATAAAGATCCCGCCAAAAAGCCCTAGGATCGCCACCGCGAAAGACAGCGTCCCTAGCCAATCGATCCGCGCTGGCGTTTTAGACAGATCCGCGGGCAAAACAAAGATGCCTAAGACAAACGTCAAGATGCCCACAGGAACATTGATCCAGAAAATGTTGCCCCAATACCATTTCGCTAAGATCAACCCACCGATGCCTGGTCCGGCAATACTCCCTAAAGAAACGAAACTGCCGATCCAACCCAGCGCCTTGCCCCGTTCGTTCAGGGGAAATACTTCTGTAATAATACCGTTGTTCGTACTCATGGTCATCGCCGCGCCCAAAGCCTGAATCACCCGACCGACCAAAAGCAAGCTCAGCCCGTGGTTAAAGCCGGAGAGCAGTGAGCCGCCAATAAATAAGATCGTGCCCAAGCGAAAAATGCGAATCTTTCCGAAAATATCACCCAATTTTCCGAAAAACAGCAATAAGGCACAAATCACCATCAGATAGACCGAGACGATCCATTCCGCCTGATTCATCGGAATAGCCAGATCCTTGCTGATGGTCGGCAACGCGATATTCACGATGCTGGCATCCAGGGTCGCCATGAAAGTAAACATCCCGACCGCCGTTAAAATCAACCAACGCTTGGCTTGGACCCACGGATCATTTAAATAATTCTTGTTCATTACAATTTTGGGCGGGAAACCTCTAACTTTAGTCAGAGGAGGAAAGCCTGCACTTACTAACGCTAGTTAGCTTTCTTGCTTGGTCGTCCCGCCTTGCCCCTTTCTGTTCTCTGATTTTGAATATAGTTGGCAACCGTCTCTTTTGACATGTTGCCGAGTGTCCCCATGTAATAGCTTGGCGACCACAAATGTCCACCCCAGAGGAGTTTCTTGGTCTCAGGATGAGCTGTGAACCATGTCCGAGCTGATGCACCCTTTAAGATCTTGACAACAGTTGTGGGCGCATACTTGGGCTTGAAGCTCAAAAGCAGGTGCACATGATCCGGCATGACCTCTGCTTGTTCAATCGTGATCTCGTTATCAGTTGCCGTGGTTTTTAGGATCTCAAGCATTTCCGCCACATACTGCGGTGTATCAAAAATTGGTCGGCGATATTTGGTGACCCACACAAGGTGGTAGTGAAAGCTGTATACGTAGCCGCGCTCTTTGATTACATTTTCCGATACCATAGGTAT
>NZ_RHOV01000031.1 GCF_003946655.1 Lapidilactobacillus achengensis | reverse complement strand
GAGGGAGCGAAAGTTCTTTCAAAGTAAAGAGTGTGGTGGCGATAGCAAGAAGGATACACCTGTTCCCTTGCCGAACACAGAAGTTAAGCTTCTTAGCGCCGAAAGTAGTTGGTGGGAGACTGCCTGCGAGGATAGGGCGTTGCCACGCTCGATTCCGGTTTAGCTCAGTTGGTAGAGCGCTTGACTGTTAATCAAGATGTCGTCAGTTCGAGTCTGACAACCGGAGTAAGGAAACGGTCTGGCTGAAGGCCAGATCGCTTTTTTATTTAAAGTATTTCGGATTTCAGTGAAGTCCAATGGCCCCTTGGTCAAGTGGTTAAGACACCGCCCTTTCACGGCGGTAACATGGGTTCAAATCCCGTAGGGGTCATGAGCGCCGGCTTAGCTCAGCTGGTAGAGCATCGGTATCGTAAACCGAGGGTCACAGGTTCAAATCCTGCAGCCGGCATTAAGCGTTATTATCGATTATAAAAAGAGATTGAAAGTTGGGGTGCTATCAACTTTCAATCTCTTTTTTTTGGCTGGTGAATTAAAGTGAATCCTACGTTTAGATAGACCGTAAAGCACTGATTTGACCACTGTTTCTTCTTTGTATTTACGGAGCACGTTCGATTTATCAATTCATTTTTGCATACAAAAATAGTACTTCATCAGGATTGGGTGTTACTTAAAGATATTTAACACTTTTGCCAACCAAATCAGCCTTAACCATAGGTATTGCAATCGTATTAGGCAGATCATAGACCGTTTCTGGTTGATAAACAATGCCGTCAATTTCTACCTTCTTATAATCCTTGAGAGTTACTGATGGCGTATATTTATCTAAGGTTAGCAAAGATAGACCACCAACATCCCATTTATCAACGATTTCGTCCATTATTTTTTGACCTCCTTGTTCAACTGCCATTAACACCATACCAAACGAAGAATAAGTTTGCCAATTTCGAGGTTTTACCATATACTTATTTAGTCGTATTTCGTAGTTAAATTCGGAATATGCGGATTGAAATATATTTTTTGAAAGATTTGATTTCGTACAATAAAACTATCTCTTGTCCTTATGACAGGGGATAGTTTTTTGTCGTTTGTGTGTCTAGTTAGAAAAAGCTAAAGGTTAATTCTGGATTGCTGATATCCAATCCAAAGTCCTTGTTGTAGTTTTGATAAGCCTGATCCAGTGTTTCACGCCCCAAAGTTTCGCCAGACGGTGTGAAGAAGGGGATGATTTTCTGATCATCTTTAAGTTTGCGGTAGTCGCTATTACTGATAGAGAGCAAATAGCGTTGACTCCTCTTCATCAACCGATTTAATTCGCGAAAATCTAGTTTACTCTGGCTGAGTAGTTCATTAATGATTTTCTTGGCATCATCATTGTATGGCACGATAATCGCATGGCCGTTGTCTGCGATTACTTGAAAATTCTTGGCGATAGTTTGCCCACTAAAGGTCAAGTGTGGTCGCCAGCGCAAATCGCGCGGGAGATTTGTGCCACCGGCTTGGTTTTCCCCTAATAAGGGGTAGAGTGTGAGTCCACTGTTTAACGGATACCGTGTGGTAGCTTTTTTGATAATTCGTCGGTAGTAAGTTTGAAAATAGCACTCTTGCGTATTTGCGGTCAAAACCTCTGAACAATTCCTGTCGAGCATATCCAGGAGCCGCATTGTTGTTTGCCGAGCGTCGGTAAGTTCTTCCATTTTTGAAATATTTTCCTTACGGGGATCGGGGTTGATTAGATACACATCACCCAACTCTCGTTCGCCATTTCGGTTGCAGCGGCCCGCCGCTTGCGCAATTGAATCTAGTCCAGTAACTGAGCGGATAACGGCTTCGAAGCTAATATCAACGCCGGCCTCGATTAACGGCGTTGTAACGACGATGATTTTTTTACCTTGTGCGTCGATCAGACGGTCCTTGATCCCAATGATCGGTTGATCGCCAAAAATCGTGGTCCGGTCTGAGGAACCGTTAAGTAGGTCGAGCCGATGTTGGGGGCACATGTTGGTGCTTAGGTGGTAGATTAAGGTGTCTTCAGAACAAACCTGGCTAAGTTCTTGATAAACCTCGCGGACAATTTTTTTCGTATTTAGGACAATCAATAAATTATGATGGTGCTCTAGGGTTTTCTGACTGAAGTCAACAATGTCTTGGACGGAATAACTGCTTGATTTGCATTCGTTCATTACTTGGACACGTTGAAACTTTGGTTCCACCGCATCATAGTTAGTAATAAGATCTTTGTCAGCCGAAAAAGTCAGCGCGTTGGGAAGTGCGTCCAATGCTGGCTGTGTGGCTGTACATAAAACTGCTGTGGTATTAGCCAAGCGACTTAGATAATTCAAGGCAGCGTTGAACATCTGTAATGTTTTTGGTGGAAGGGCCTGAACCTCATCGAAAATAATGACGGCATCCGCAAGATTATGAAAACGACGAATATTCCGCGTTCCTGAACCGAAAATCGTGTTTAGAAAGGCAACTGTGGTGGTGAATAGGACGGGACCATCCCAAGTATCGTGGATCAGATCCACTCTTTCGCGTCTTTTTAACTCAGCGTAAGTAGGATTCGTCTCTGCAGCGGGATCGTCGAGAACGTTTGAATGGTGTTCCACCACGTAATCGGCCAGTTCTGGGCAAACCGCACCAAACATCTTCCGAAATACTTGCGCATTTTGTTCGATGATCGTTGTAAAAGGTTCAATAAAAATAATCCGTTTTTTCCCAGTTCTGAGAGCATGTTTTAGGGCAAATCGCATTCCAGTGAGTGTCTTGCCGCCGCCAGTGGGAATCATCAAGCGATAAATACCAGTTGGCCGTTCAGCTGCTTCAAAGGCTTCATCGGAAAGCTGAGCGCGTAGCTGATTGATCTTTGTTTGCGCGCTTGGTCCTTGTCGCATTGCTTGATTGTTTTGATCAAGGATTTCTTGATACCTTTTTAGAATATTAATATTGTCTTGTTGATACGCATTCCGGTTCATTTCAAATAACATTGTATTGGTGCGATCTGCATCAATCAACGCGCTGTAAATATTTTGATTCATGAAATATAGGTCGTCCAGATCAGCATTAGGATCAGTTGGCCGCAGTAATCTGAACTCAGCGGTCGCTTGGGTTAGCAATTCTTTGATTTCTGTTTCGGACTTGATTAGCTTAAAGAAACGTTCTTTGGTCGGCTCAAACTCGGTAAAACGAGCTTTTTGTGCGGCTAGGTCATTAAGCTCCAGACGCGTAATGAAAGAAGGTAATTCAGCTGTGACCCCGGGAGTCAAGAAGTCTCGAATAGAACGAGAATGATGTGAAACAATGGCATTGGCAATCATTTCTGCAATTTGTTGAGTTTGAGGGGGCATCGATTGGGCGATTTCTAGTAGTAACAAACCTCCAGCATAACTATGGTCGATTTCACCTCGCCGAACATGCTGCGGATCGGCTACAGCCTTGCGTAGATAATTTTGGAATCCGTCGGAGAACTTACCACAGTCATGAAGTAGTCCGGCCAAATAGCAAGCAGTGGACAACCCAAATGATTGACCGTACCCGGTGGCAAGCTCGGCCGCCTGGTTGAGATGGTCGCTCAGTAGCTGGTCTTGGGCGTCAATGATTGAACCGTCAGAACTTTTTGTTAGCCGGGTATGGGCGATGAAGGTTGAAATTGAATCCATAAAGATCACTCACTTTCAGAGGTTGAATTAGTTAAGGCTAGTTTACTACAGGCAAATTTGTTTTACAATATATATACTTCATATTATTTGAAAAATTAGATTAGTGTTGACAGCGGGATAATTGTAGCTTACAATGTGATCATCAAAGAAAATAAGAGGTGGTTGATACGAATCAAGGTAAAAAATCCGGAAAGCCCTTTCATTGATGACAATTTAATTATATCATTAGATTGTCAAATCTATTATTTTTTAGATAGGAGGTTGCTATATTGCGGAATCAGATAGTATTTCTTGTTCATGGAAAATACGCGTTGTTTACTGATCCTTTGACGCGAATGGGTGGTGAAAAGGAATCATATCAAATTCCTACCTATGAGTCACTCGTGGGCGTTACTTCGAGTATTTACTGGAAGCCAACTCTAATTTGGGTCATTGATCAAGCTCGTGTGATTAAACCAATTCAGATGGAGTCCAAAGGAACACGCCCAATGGATTATAACAATAGTTTTAAATCAAATCTGAGCTACGTTAGCTATTTGCGCGACGTTTCTTATGAGGTCAAAGCACATTTTGAGTTCAATAAATTCAGGCCAGATTTATCCGCTGACTGGAATGAAAATAAGCATTACGAGTTAATGAAACGAAGCATTAGAGCTGGCGGCCGACGAGATATTTTCTTGGGAACAAGAGAATGTCAAGCATATGTTGAGCCATTGACTGGTTTTGGTGAAAATCCCAGTGCTTATGACGATATTCCAGAAATGAATTTCGGCTTGATGTTTCACGGGTTTAATTATCCGGATCAGACTGGAAATGATCAACTGGATGCCCGTTTTTGGAAGGCATCAATGAAACATGGTGTTATTGATTACCCTCGTCCGGATGCGTGTGAGTTTGTTCGCTCAAATGTCCGAAAGATGTCAGCAAAGGATTTCAATGATCATAACTTTACTTATGTTGATCGCGAAATGGGGGATGAGTCATGACATTGTTTGGCGATTTACTACAAGTTTATGATTCTAACGAGGAACAGGTTGGACAAACGGTCGTGCTTGGTAACAGAAGGGCGAAATTATTTCCGCTGGGAACTGGAACACAGCAGGCTCAGATACAAGTAGTCATTGATCAAGAGGGCGGATTTAAACGTGCGGAGGTTATTCCTAAGGAAGATGCTCCAACCATTGTTCCAATGACGATTGAGTCCGCCAATAGAACTTCAACACAAAGCGCCCCACATCCGATTCATGACAAACTGAAATATGTTGCTGGTGACTATTTAGAGTATGGTGGTAAGAAATCCAAAATAGATTACCACCAAGACTATATGAATGCGCTGGAAGCCTGGGTGAGTTCGGAATATGCTCATCCTAGGGTTGCAATGGTTTACGAATACTTGAAAAAGGGCACGTTAATTCATGACCTGGTTCGTTCAGGCGTTCTTGTTGTTAACGATCAGATGCAGATGGTGAAGACCTGGCCAAAGGAGGATAAGGAAAATAAGCCCGCAATTCTTTCGGTAGTGACTGGCAATGATCAACTTAGTAGCTTTGTTCGCTTTGATACCATTGCTTTAACACCTCTGTGGGAAGATGAAACTGTGTTTGAGTCCTTTTTCAAGTTCTTTATGGCGACCTTTAGCAATGCCTCTGGGCTAGATTATGTTACTGGTGAGAATACCATTTTGACCGAGAAAAACCCAAGATTTATTCGCTATTCAAGTGATGGTGCGAAATTAATCTCTGGAAATGACTCTTCTGGTTTTACTTTCCGTGGTCGTTTCTCTGATAAGAAAGAGGTTGCTCAGATCGGCTATGTTACCTCACAAAAGGCTCATAATGCATTGACTTGGTTGATCACATTGCAAGGTTCTCAAATTGATGGTCGAGTTTACTTGACGTGGCTAGATCGCAAACTCAGTCCGACACTTGACATCACAGGCGGTTCTTCGAACTTCTTGGCTATCAATGAGGGAAGCGACGAGCTACCCTTGGAATCGAATGTTATGTTTGGTCAAGAATTGGGTAAGGCTATCCATGGTTATAAAACAAAATTAAGCCGTAGTAACCAGATAAAGCAGGCTCATGTATTACAATTAGACGCTGCTGTACCTGGTCGTTTAGCGGTCCTTGACTATCAAACAATCGATTTGGAGAGGTTCTTTGGCAATCTGGAATATTGGTATCAGTCAGCCAGTTGGCATGCTTTCGCCAAAATTAATAATAAAACGAAGTTAAGTTTTGGCGCACCATCCCTGAAAAGAATCGCGCGGGCAGCCCTAGGGGAGAATGCTTCTGATGCCTTGATCAAGAATATTGTTTCGACCCTAGTGCCATGTGTTGTGAACCAACGTCCGATTCCTTATTCGGTCGTTCAAAGCATCAATAATCGGGTTTGCCGTCTCAATTCTTTTGATTCAATGTTTATGTGGCAAGACACATTAAACGTTGCCTGTGCGGTTAACCGTAAGTTCTATGAAAAGGAGGAATATACAGTGAGTTTAGACAAGAATTCAGATAATCGTAGTTATCTATTTGGCCGATTGCTTGGAGTGATGGACGTGGTTGAATCGCGTGCGCTCTGGGCAAAGTCGAATAATCAAGGTGGGGGCTCTAGCACTCGTGCGACCAATGCGCTTCGGTACATGCAGACTTTCAGTGTACGCCCCGAAAGTACGATGAAAACGATTCATGAAGCGCTGGTTCCGTATTTGGAAACCCTAAATAATCGTGGATTTTACCAAAAGGAGATTGGCCAAATCATGGACCAATTCAAGGGCGATGACTATAATGATCGTCCACTCAACGGCACATATTTACTCGGCTTTTATTCACAGCGGCAAGAATTAAATCAGAAAAAACAACAAGATGCGGAGGTAGCTAAGAATGACTGAATTCCAACATAAAATTGACTTTAAACTGGTCTTTGCGGCACACAATGCCAACCCCAATGGTGATCCACTTAATGGAAATCGCCCACGTCAAAATTTCGCTGGCTATGGTGAAGTATCCGATGTGGCAATCAAGCGTAAAATCCGAAATCGTTTGCAGGATTTAGGCAATCCAATTTTTGTCCAGTCTAATGATCGCAATGACGATGGACTGGATAGTTTACGCGCTCGAGTAGAATCAATTCCTGAACTTAAGAAGAATAAGGATGCGGATGACTATGCTCGGATTGCTTGCGCGACCTGGTTAGATGTTCGGGCGTTTGGTCAAGTCTTTGCTTTTAAGGGCGATGCTAGCAAAGGCGTTTCTGTACCGGTCCGAGGCCCGGTTTCAATCCAAATTGCTGAGTCTGTCAATCCAATTACCATCAATGATATGCAAATTACTAAGAGCGTCAATTCTGAGCCAGGTGGTGGCCGTGGATCTGATACTATGGGAACCAAGCACTTTGTCGATTTTGGTTATTATGTAGTCAATGGCAGCATCAATACGCAGTTGGCTGAAAAGACGGGGTTCAGCGAAGAGGACGCCGAGCAAATCAAACAAGCTTTACTGACATTATTTGAAAATGATGCCTCATCAGCTCGGCCAGAAGGCAGTATGGAAGTTGTTAAATTATTCTGGTGGACGCACCCCTCTAAATTAGGTAAGTACCCCGCAGCACGGGTTCATCGTTCGGTACAGGTTGTGCCAGTTGACAGTGACATCGTGCCAACCAAGGCTGATGATTATCGACTAGAAGTGGTTGATGAATTGCCAGGTGTGACTAGGAATGTTTATCCAGAAGATTAGTGGGAAGTTTTGATGGAATATGATGAGCAGGATTTTTTAATGATTTCTGGGATCCAGCATTATCAGTTCTGCCCGCGTCAATGGGCACTGGATCATATTGAACACCAGTGGCGTGAGAATTACTTGACCACTGAAGGACATGCGATCCATGAACATGTTCATGATGCTGCCGTGAAAGAGAAACGTGGAAATTTGCTGATCACCCGAGGTATGCCGGTCCAATCGCGTCAATTTGGTATTTATGGTGTTTGTGATGCGGTTGAGTTCCATCGCGATAAAGAAGCCGGAGTAGCCATTTTTGGTTACTCCGGTTCTTGGTTACCTTGTCCAGTTGAGTATAAGCACGGTCATCTTAAAACAGATCAGAGTGATCAAATGCAGTTATTGGCAGAGGCAGTTTGTTTGGAAGAAATGCTAGTATGCCAGATCGATTATGGCTATCTTTATTTCAACGAGACTCATGCTCGGGTGAAAGTTGAGTTTGATCCGGCATTGCGCCAACAGTTTAGTGAGATTTGTACGGCGATGCATCAGTTGTGGCAACGGCAGTACACACCGAAAGTTCGACCATCCAAGAAATGTCAACGTTGCTCTTTACAAGAGTTGTGTTTACCGCAATTAACCGAAAAAGAGACCGTTAGTACTTACCTAAAGCGGAGGCTGTCCTCATGAGGAAATTGCTAAATACGATTTACGTTAGTTCCCCAGAAGCTTATTTAGCTTTAGACGGAGGAAACCTAGTCGTCCTTATTGGTGAACAAAAAAGTCGCGTACCACTGATCAACATTGAATCGATTGTTTCCGTGGGCTATCGAGGTGTTAGCCCGGGATTAATGCGCTTCTGTGTTGAACATCGTATCAGCTTGGTCTTTGTTTCACCAACGGGTCGGGAGACCTGTCATTTAGTTGGAGAGAATAATGGCAATGTTCTGCTACGAAAAAAACAGTATGCGCTTTCTGAATCAGCAGATGATTGCTTAGAAATCGCTAGGAATTTCATTATCGGTAAGATTTATAACCAACGCTGGGTAATTGAACGGGTGACGCGTGATCATGCTGAACGAATCGATCAAGCGACTTTTAAACAAATTTCTAGTGAGTTACAGCTTGCTATTGACAAATGTCTTGCCGCAACCGATATCGATTCTCTTCGGGGAATCGAGGGACAAACAGCTAATCGTTATGATCTGTTGTTTGATCAATTCATCTTGCAGCAAAAAAGTGATTTCCGTTTTTATGGTCGTAGCAAGAGGCCGCCTTTGGATCGGGTCAATGCTTTATTGTCGCTGACATATACGATGTTGGCTCATGAGTGTACAGCAGCGTTGGAAAGTGTTGGGTTAGATGCTTATGTTGGGTTCATGCACACAGACCGCCCTGGCCGAGCATCATTAGCACTGGATCTCATGGAAGAGTTACGGGCGCCGCTGGCTGACCGTTTTGTGCTTCGCCTGATCAATCAGAAAATGATGCGACCAAATGATTTCATGGTCAAGCAGGATGGAGCGGTTTTGCTAACAGATGACGCGCGCCGACAATTTTTCACTTTTTGGCAGAATCGTAAGAATGAAACCATCACACATCCGTATTTGGGTGAAAAAATTGAATGGGGCTTGATTCCATACACGCAGGCTTTGTTATTAAGTCGATATTTACGTGGCGATTTGGATCAATATCCACCATTCCTGTGGAAGTGAATAGATGTTAGTTGTTGTTGCTTATGATGTATCATTGGCCGATAAGAATGGTGTGCGCCGGTTAAGACGGGTCGCCAAGAAGTGTGAGGCTTACGGTCAACGGGTGCAGAATTCAGTCTTTGAATGTTACTTGGATTATGACAATTATGTTAAACTAAAGGTGGAATTATTAGCGTTGATTGATCAGAAAGTTGATAGCCTGAAGTTTTATCAACTGGGTAAGAATTATGCGAATAAAATTGAGACCTTTGGGGCTAAGCAAGTATTTGATCTGCATAAAGATACACTGATCTTTTAAGTTGCGGGTGCGAGCTAGAGGCAAACATAATCGGCCTAGTGGGTTCGCACAACAAATAATGATAAATGTGCCTAATAATTAGAATTTCATCTCATCGTTTATCGTTGAGTATCGTCAAATTACCTGTTTTTTATTATTATCAGAATTTTTCGGCGATTTTTGTATAAAATCGCGGTCGCACCTCGTTTGAGGTGCGTGGATTGAAATTTTTTGCCCGCAGTATCAGAGATCTTGCCCGCATGTCGCACCTCGTTTGAGGTGCGTGGATTGAAATATCGACGTATTTGGTGGCGGTGGGAGTATTAGTGTCGCACCTCGTTTGAGGTGCGTGGATTGAAATAGTCTGATAATTCATTATACCACAAAAGGCTTTGTCGCACCTCGTTTGAGGTGCGTGGATTGAAATTTTGTGTCCTAATTCTTCTGCCATTTATTTCCGTCGCACCTCGTTTGAGGTGCGTGGATTGAAATGCCAAACTCTTTATTAAATCGTTCAATTGATGGGTCGCACCTCGTTTGAGGTGCGTGGATTGAAATTGAACCGTTCCGTACGCTGCTCTGCCGTCTGTAGTCGCACCTCGTTTGAGGTGCGTGGATTGAAATAAAAGTGGTTGCAATTAGTTGCATATGTGGTATTGTCGCACCTCGTTTGAGGTGCGTGGATTGAAATCTTCACCTTCATGCGTTCGACCATTACACGCTCAGTCGCACCTCGTTTGAGGTGCGTGGATTGAAATGCCCGTTGCCTGGATCGCCTTGGCGGTGGCAGCGTGTCGCACCTCGTTTGAGGTGCGTGGATTGAAATCATTTGTTGGCGGCGGTGAAATTAAAATATCTGTCGCACCTCGTTTGAGGTGCGTGGATTGAAATCGCAGTCATGAGTCCTGGCTACATCTCAGCCAGGTCGCACCTCGTTTGAGGTGCGTGGATTGAAATAATTTCGTCCGTGATGGTCTCTTCTGTCTCTAGTCGCACCTCGTTTGAGGTGCGTGGATTGAAATGTATCCGTACTGAGGCAGCGTCAATAGACGAAGTCGCACCTCGTTTGAGGTGCGTGGATTGAAATAAACACGCAGCGACACGTTGGCTGAACTTGACCGTCGCACCTCGTTTGAGGTGCGTGGATTGAAATAATCGACACAAGCATGGGCGATAGCAAACCATTGTCGCACCTCGTTTGAGGTGCGTGGATTGAAATAGCTCAGATGGTACTAAAATTTGGCAAAAGACGGTCGCACCTCGTTTGAGGTGCGTGGATTGAAATTTGAGACTTAGCTCGTTCCAAACGCCAGCCTTTAGTCGCACCTCGTTTGAGGTGCGTGGATTGAAATAGTTAGACCGACCGCATCGGTATTTAACGCTTGTCGCACCTCGTTTGAGGTGCGTGGATTGAAATAGTTGTTCGCTGGTCGCGTGCAGCCGAATATAGTCGCACCTCGTTTGAGGTGCGTGGATTGAAATGATCGGAAAGATTAGAGATTCCGCAAGTAAAAAGTCGCACCTCGTTTGAGGTGCGTGGATTGAAATAGACGCGTTAAATGACAGCGATAATTATTGGTAGTCGCACCTCGTTTGAGGTGCGTGGATTGAAATGCCCGTGCATGGGTGCTAGGTGTCTGGCGTGTTGGTCGCACCTCGTTTGAGGTGCGTGGATTGAAATTCGAGATAGAGTGTGACGACTGACTTTGTCAGGGTCGCACCTCGTTTGAGGTGCGTGGATTGAAATTTGCGTAAAAGTACGTCCAACCTTGCTTATACCGTCGCACCTCGTTTGAGGTGCGTGGATTGAAATATATATTTTTGGCCTCCAATTTAATAAACAAAGTCGCACCTCGTTTGAGGTGCGTGGATTGAAATTTTGCGGCCAAGAAGGCGAAAATTGATTCCAAGTCGCACCTCGTTTGAGGTGCGTGGATTGAAATTGAAATACCAGATGATACGGCCAAGTAAGGGCGTCGCACCTCGTTTGAGGTGCGTGGATTGAAATACCGCTGTGGACTTCAAGGAGAAGAAGCACACGGTCGCACCTCGTTTGAGGTGCGTGGATTGAAATGCGTTATTGTCTGATCACTTTAACTATGTTTTTGTCGCACCTCGTTTGAGGTGCGTGGATTGAAATAAACTTCGTACAAAAGTTCAAAGCTCCAGCAGCGTCGCACCTCGTTTGAGGTGCGTGGATTGAAATAAAAAAAGGTATCCGCCAGATTGATATTGGGTATGTCGCACCTCGTTTGAGGTGCGTGGATTGAAATTTTTACTTCTGCGTAACTGTTTAAATCCTGTGGTCGCACCTCGTTTGAGGTGCGTGGATTGAAATTGGCGGTGTGGTGCCCTTGAGCTCCAGCCCTGGTCGCACCTCGTTTGAGGTGCGTGGATTGAAATATATAAAGGCGGCCTGCAAGATCCGCGCCACTTGTCGCACCTCGTTTGAGGTGCGTGGATTGAAATAAATCAATTACATCTTGACGTTTAAGTAAATCGGTCGCACCTCGTTTGAGGTGCGTGGATTGAAATGAATGACTGCGATAACGTATTGATGACTTGATATCGTCGCACCTCGTTTGAGGTGCGTGGATTGAAATACGTTGAAAAGAAACCATCGAAGAGAATGATCCGTCGCACCTCGTTTGAGGTGCGTGGATTGAAATTGGATCAAAGGTATTGATTTAAACGACTATAAGTCGCACCTCGTTTGAGGTGCGTGGATTGAAATAATGCGCGCAAGTCGTTTTCTATGGCAAAGAGTGTCGCACCTCGTTTGAGGTGCGTGGATTGAAATAACGCCTTGGGCTAGTGTGTCCCCAACAATGGCGTCGCACCTCGTTTGAGGTGCGTGGATTGAAATAACCCGTCCGCCGTCTAGTCCGGCCTTTAACTGTCGCACCTCGTTTGAGGTGCGTGGATTGAAATAAAGATGGTCGCGGGGGAGATGGACTTGACATTGTCGCACCTCGTTTGAGGTGCGTGGATTGAAATTCCCTATTATAGGCGTTTATTTTTTTGCTAGTGTCGCACCTCGTTTGAGGTGCGTGGATTGAAATATCAAGAACTTTATGAATCCTAGAATGGCTAGGTCGCACCTCGTTTGAGGTGCGTGGATTGAAATAGTTGTGGTGTCGGCAAATTTGAACTGTTTATGTCGCACCTCGTTTGAGGTGCGTGGATTGAAATTGCTAGTCATTGATGGTCATCTGGAGGGCCGGCTGGTCGCACCTCGTTTGAGGTGCGTGGATTGAAATATGACTCAGCTGCAATACTTGGCGACAAAAGGCAGTCGCACCTCGTTTGAGGTGCGTGGATTGAAATCAAACCATGAAAATTCTCTGTCATCGGATCCGTGTCGCACCTCGTTTGAGGTGCGTGGATTGAAATATTAAATTTAAATTGTATTCCGTTATGTCGTCGGTCGCACCTCGTTTGAGGTGCGTGGATTGAAATATAATAACCCATATCGCTTAGTGCTTCTACAATCGTCGCACCTCGTTTGAGGTGCGTGGATTGAAATTTGGCGTGATTACGTCGGTGTCTAGCGCTGCATGTCGCACCTCGTTTGAGGTGCGTGGATTGAAATCTCCAAGGAAAAGAGAATAATTCTCGAAGCGTTGTCGCACCTCGTTTGAGGTGCGTGGATTGAAATACTACTCAAGAAGCAATGGGTATTGATCCTATGTCGCACCTCGTTTGAGGTGCGTGGATTGAAATAAATCCGTTTAGTGCGATGGTTGTCCTATCTTGGTCGCACCTCGTTTGAGGTGCGTGGATTGAAATACCTCACTAATATAAAATAATAACCGGCTTTGCGTCGCACCTCGTTTGAGGTGCGTGGATTGAAATAGGCAATTGGCAGACTTGATTCTTGGCTTGGTAGAGTCGCACCTCGTTTGAGGTGCGTGGATTGAAATTACAAGCCGGCCCTCTGCTGGAGTTTGCTATCAGTCGCACCTCGTTTGAGGTGCGTGGATTGAAATATCTAGCGTAAAGCCTTCGCGCTTGTTGCCGTGTCGCACCTCGTTTGAGGTGCGTGGATTGAAATTAACGTTGACCCCGTCCGCCCGCTTGTTTTCCGTCGCACCTCGTTTGAGGTGCGTGGATTGAAATATTTTAACGCGCCTCCACAATCTCGGCTTGATCGTCGCACCTCGTTTGAGGTGCGTGGATTGAAATTATTCTCATTCTATCGTACGCGCGTTCGTTGTAGTCGCACCTCGTTTGAGGTGCGTGGATTGAAATTCTTCAATTGCATCATCAATGCTGTCTAAAGTATGTCGCACCTCGTTTGAGGTGCGTGGATTGAAATCTATGTAAAGCCGCCTCGATTCGCAAGATAATTTGTCGCACCTCGTTTGAGGTGCGTGGATTGAAATTTAACACGAGTAATGGCGCTAACTAGTGGAGAAGTGTCGCACCTCGTTTGAGGTGCGTGGATTGAAATGCGGCTGTCGTAGCATTGGTTGCATCGGTTGCTGTCGCACCTCGTTTGAGGTGCGTGGATTGAAATATTTTTTGCAGAGTCAGTTTTCTTCTGCCATAGTCGCACCTCGTTTGAGGTGCGTGGATTGAAATCTTATTATATGCAGCACTAGACACCGAAGTGATGTCGCACCTCGTTTGAGGTGCGTGGATTGAAATTGTTGTGGTTTCCTTACCGGTTCTAGTGTTGGTAGTCGCACCTCGTTTGAGGTGCGTGGATTGAAATCGCTTGAACGAATAACGCCATTTGAGCCTTTGTGTCGCACCTCGTTTGAGGTGCGTGGATTGAAATAACCCGCGCTGGATAAGCAGGTTGTCCAGACGGCGTCGCACCTCGTTTGAGGTGCGTGGATTGAAATTTAGTGAATTGTTTAACAAGCAAGTACCGGACGTCGCACCTCGTTTGAGGTGCGTGGATTGAAATAACGTTGCCGGCGAAATGGATCAGATCCTAAAAGGTCGCACCTCGTTTGAGGTGCGTGGATTGAAATTGGCACGATCAAAACCGTTTTCAACGCGATCAAGTCGCACCTCGTTTGAGGTGCGTGGATTGAAATTGGGATCTAGCAAAATCCCCACAGCTGACGACGTCGCACCTCGTTTGAGGTGCGTGGATTGAAATTTAAGATGCTTGATCCCTGCTTGACCAGTGCCAGGCGTCGCACCTCGTTTGAGGTGCGTGGATTGAAATAGTGTAACCCATTTGTGCGAGCTCCCCGGCGTTGTCGCACCTCGTTTGAGGTGCGTGGATTGAAATACAATGTTATGAGCGGCATTTATTACAATTGACGTCGCACCTCGTTTGAGGTGCGTGGATTGAAATAACTAATAGATCCATTTACTACCCTCCAATCGGCGTCGCACCTCGTTTGAGGTGCGTGGATTGAAATAGCACAGGCACGACCAGTTCGTGGACGCTTTTGTCGCACCTCGTTTGAGGTGCGTGGATTGAAATAATCATTCTGCAGGAGCCTTTGCCTATGCGGATGTCGCACCTCGTTTGAGGTGCGTGGATTGAAATAAGAATGGAAGGACGTGACAATCGCCGACAACTGTCGCACCTCGTTTGAGGTGCGTGGATTGAAATCGTCATCTGGGTCATTGACATCACTCGCAATCGTCGCACCTCGTTTGAGGTGCGTGGATTGAAATAATCAGATAGCTACCTACTGGTAATTGCGCCAAGTCGCACCTCGTTTGAGGTGCGTGGATTGAAATATTCTCCATCCGCGTTTTGCCGGCAAAGGGGTCGTCGCACCTCGTTTGAGGTGCGTGGATTGAAATATCTGCCATGTCTAGCAGCCACTTATCGTAATCGTCGCACCTCGTTTGAGGTGCGTGGATTGAAATCACGACAGAATCGACCAAGGCAACGCAAAACGCCGTCGCACCTCGTTTGAGGTGCGTGGATTGAAATCATAAACTTGCTTGCCATCGCTAAACACCTTTGTCGCACCTCGTTTGAGGTGCGTGGATTGAAATAGCTCGATATAGCTGTAGCCATGGTAATTATTGTCGCACCTCGTTTGAGGTGCGTGGATTGAAATACCTATATTGCCGACTTAAGCGGTTCACAAGGGTCGCACCTCGTTTGAGGTGCGTGGATTGAAATAAATCCGTTTAGTGCGGTGGTTGTCCTATCTTGTCGCACCTCGTTTGAGGTGCGTGGATTGAAATATGGCTCCTCCTATTGGGCATCTCACCCAAGCGTCGCACCTCGTTTGAGGTGCGTGGATTGAAATGTTGTAGCCGGTATGGTTGCGGCAATACTTGCTGTCGCACCTCGTTTGAGGTGCGTGGATTGAAATACGAACATTATTCTCGAAATCATCAATCAAAGCGTCGCACCTCGTTTGAGGTGCGTGGATTGAAATCAGAATCTGGGCCCAGTCTGTGATTGGGCCCGTGTCGCACCTCGTTTGAGGTGCGTGGATTGAAATTCGTGGCTTATAACGCTCCAACGTCAGTTTCAAGTCGCACCTCGTTTGAGGTGCGTGGATTGAAATCACATCACCATACACCTCCCCCACAGTCGCCGTCGCACCTCGTTTGAGGTGCGTGGATTGAAATATGTATATTACTTTGTTTGTGTCCATCATGATGGTCGCACCTCGTTTGAGGTGCGTGGATTGAAATCCACGCAACCAAGACTTTGACGGCGTCCTGGAGTCGCACCTCGTTTGAGGTGCGTGGATTGAAATCAGGCATCCACGTTTTTGCGCTTGAGATCACCGTCGCACCTCGTTTGAGGTGCGTGGATTGAAATATGAGATCCCTGGCGACCGGTGGCCAAGGGAAAAGTCGCACCTCGTTTGAGGTGCGTGGATTGAAATTTTTAGCCCCTATCAGTGCAATCTTTTACACTGTCGCACCTCGTTTGAGGTGCGTGGATTGAAATGTCCAAATCGGTACAGATATGCTTGTCAAATTGTCGCACCTCGTTTGAGGTGCGTGGATTGAAATCCATCGGCACTATATTTCGCTAACAAACGTCCCGTCGCACCTCGTTTGAGGTGCGTGGATTGAAATACCAATTTATCAGCATCAGTTTCTGATTTTGGTCGCACCTCGTTTGAGGTGCGTGGATTGAAATATACTAATCTGTTATAGTCCATTAAAAAAAGCCAGTCGCACCTCGTTTGAGGTGCGTGGATTGAAATTACGCCTAGCAACAACGACGAGCTCATGACTGGTCGCACCTCGTTTGAGGTGCGTGGATTGAAATAAGACGAGATTGGCAATGACATTATTGATTTCAGTCGCACCTCGTTTGAGGTGCGTGGATTGAAATATAAAGAAACCGCGGTGATCAATATTCGTTCGAGTCGCACCTCGTTTGAGGTGCGTGGATTGAAATCCACAGCAATTTGCGGCACGCGAGTTTTGCTGGTCGCACCTCGTTTGAGGTGCGTGGATTGAAATTTTGGTCAAATTTTGGTCAAATTTAGTCAGCCGGGTCGCACCTCGTTTGAGGTGCGTGGATTGAAATATAGGATTGGCGCCCGTTGATTTTAGCGGTACTGTCGCACCTCGTTTGAGGTGCGTGGATTGAAATCAGCCGCGCGTGGGCTTGATCGATTAAATCACGTCGCACCTCGTTTGAGGTGCGTGGATTGAAATATTCCCTCCGTTTCGAGATCCCGTTTTGCAAGTGGTCGCACCTCGTTTGAGGTGCGTGGATTGAAATTCGGAGTTGATTTAAGAACCCATTCTTGCGCCGGGTCGCACCTCGTTTGAGGTGCGTGGATTGAAATCGAAAATTGAGATCCTGGGTAAAGGTGGCGGCAGTCGCACCTCGTTTGAGGTGCGTGGATTGAAATAAACGATCAGCAATTGCACTTTTGACAAACGAATGTCGCACCTCGTTTGAGGTGCGTGGATTGAAATTACGGCTTGATTTGCCGCGGTCGTCGCATTGGTGTCGCACCTCGTTTGAGGTGCGTGGATTGAAATAGCGATGGCAATCACCAGCTCGATTAGCGCAAAGGTCGCACCTCGTTTGAGGTGCGTGGATTGAAATTTGGCCACTTCGTCAGTCGAGGCGATCAGACTGGTCGCACCTCGTTTGAGGTGCGTGGATTGAAATTAAAAGGTAATTCCACAGCCCCAGCATTACGTTGTCGCACCTCGTTTGAGGTGCGTGGATTGAAATATATATTTCTCAATCACCTTTGAGGAACGGAATGTCGCACCTCGTTTGAGGTGCGTGGATTGAAATAAAATCGCGAAAAATTAACACCTTATAAAATTGGTCGCACCTCGTTTGAGGTGCGTGGATTGAAATAAGATCAGCGAGGCTTTGCCGGCGTTTTCGATTGTCGCACCTCGTTTGAGGTGCGTGGATTGAAATAACACGGCAATTACTAATCTAGATTTGAATAAGTGTCGCACCTCGTTTGAGGTGCGTGGATTGAAATAATCACTTTTGCAAAAACGATCGTCTTGCCTGTTGTCGCACCTCGTTTGAGGTGCGTGGATTGAAATACGAACTGATCTATTGACCTGGTTCGCTAAAAAGTCGCACCTCGTTTGAGGTGCGTGGATTGAAATATTCATGTTTATTTTAGTGTACCCTAACAACTCGTCGCACCTCGTTTGAGGTGCGTGGATTGAAATAACTCGCAGGCTTTTGACGACCTGAACTAACGAGTCGCACCTCGTTTGAGGTGCGTGGATTGAAATCAAATAACCGCCGCGAATGTTGAATTGCGTGTGTCGCACCTCGTTTGAGGTGCGTGGATTGAAATACCGCGACGGCAAGTGGGAGCCAGCCTTCCCGAAGTCGCACCTCGTTTGAGGTGCGTGGATTGAAATTTTTTTCCGCTCCTCATATAGCTCGTGGAGCTCGTCGCACCTCGTTTGAGGTGCGTGGATTGAAATAAGCGTCTTAAGCTTGCTACTACTTGCTATAAGTCGCACCTCGTTTGAGGTGCGTGGATTGAAATTGGCTGGTCGTAAGGCGTTAGGGTTTAAAAACACGTCGCACCTCGTTTGAGGTGCGTGGATTGAAATTGACAGCCTACAAAAGTTTACTCAAACAATGGGGTCGCACCTCGTTTGAGGTGCGTGGATTGAAATCTGGTCTTATATTGTGATAATAAACTCAATATCGTCGCACCTCGTTTGAGGTGCGTGGATTGAAATTTTATAAACTCAACAAAATGTATTTAAACTTAAGTCGCACCTCGTTTGAGGTGCGTGGATTGAAATTCTGCTGAGTTATCAATCGTAAAATATTGACATGTCGCACCTCGTTTGAGGTGCGTGGATTGAAATTAACCGCTTCCGCCGCCTTGTTAGGGTCTGAACCGTCGCACCTCGTTTGAGGTGCGTGGATTGAAATATTTTTAGCGCCCCCTAAAATTTTTGTCTGAAGTCGCACCTCGTTTGAGGTGCGTGGATTGAAATAAGCATTCTTAGGCTTGCTACTGCTAACTAACGTCGCACCTCGTTTGAGGTGCGTGGATTGAAATACAAGGTGCAAGAATTAACACCTGATGATAAAGGGTCGCACCTCGTTTGAGGTGCGTGGATTGAAATAGATCATCGATCTCTAGGCGGTGACAGGCAGGGCGTCGCACCTCGTTTGAGGTGCGTGGATTGAAATCAGCTGGAACTAGCGGCGTCAATTTTTTAATAAGTCGCACCTCGTTTGAGGTGCGTGGATTGAAATACACAAAATTTGGTTACTCGCTACCACGCCGAGTCGCACCTCGTTTGAGGTGCGTGGATTGAAATAAACCGTTTGCCAGTGGTACGGGCACAATATGGGTCGCACCTCGTTTGAGGTGCGTGGATTGAAATCGCTACTATGCAAGCCGTTGATGATGACGGGTTGTCGCACCTCGTTTGAGGTGCGTGGATTGAAATAAGAATGGTATGAGTTTAATATGGTAACCTATTCGTCGCACCTCGTTTGAGGTGCGTGGATTGAAATTCAACCGAGAAATGGGACAGCTTACCCAGTGCCTGTCGCACCTCGTTTGAGGTGCGTGGATTGAAATCACCACTCAAATCCGATCGGCGCGGCAGTTTTTGTCGCACCTCGTTTGAGGTGCGTGGATTGAAATACATCTCAAACACTCCTCGCATAAAGGACTCTTGGTCGCACCTCGTTTGAGGTGCGTGGATTGAAATTCGGCCCAGCCTGCGAAGGCCGCCGGGCCGCCGTCGCACCTCGTTTGAGGTGCGTGGATTGAAATATGTCCACTGTCAAGATATTGGTTAAGTTCATGTCGCACCTCGTTTGAGGTGCGTGGATTGAAATATGGAGCGGCTACGCTCCGAACTAGGTTGGTGAGTCGCACCTCGTTTGAGGTGCGTGGATTGAAATCCAGTCTGCCAGGCTTTTAGAGCTAACACCTAGCGTCGCACCTCGTTTGAGGTGCGTGGATTGAAATGAAAGTCCATAGCCGCCCCGCCCTTGTAACTCGTCGCACCTCGTTTGAGGTGCGTGGATTGAAATACAAAAACGAAGACTGGGCAAAAATTGTGGTCACGTCGCACCTCGTTTGAGGTGCGTGGATTGAAATCGAAGGATTTCTCGAATGGCTATCTGGCATTGACGTCGCACCTCGTTTGAGGTGCGTGGATTGAAATTTTGGCGCAATTAGGGCTAATCAGATACGTGAAGTCGCACCTCGTTTGAGGTGCGTGGATTGAAATGGTCAAAAGATTCTTTGACGATCGGCGATCAAAAGTCGCACCTCGTTTGAGGTGCGTGGATTGAAATCACATTCGCAAATAAATATGCCAGCCTGTTTCTGTCGCACCTCGTTTGAGGTGCGTGGATTGAAATAAAGTGATCAAACAAATCACGGTCGGCGCTTTGAGTCGCACCTCGTTTGAGGTGCGTGGATTGAAATCAACCCAGATAATCGATCCTTAGCTACCCGCAGTCGCACCTCGTTTGAGGTGCGTGGATTGAAATTGTTGAGCTAGAAGGTGAAAAATACCGTCTTAACGTCGCACCTCGTTTGAGGTGCGTGGATTGAAATGCCGACTCAAGCCAGATTGTGGCTTTGTCCTGGTCGCACCTCGTTTGAGGTGCGTGGATTGAAATATCGTCAAAAAGATGGAGCGCACACGCTACCAGCGTCGCACCTCGTTTGAGGTGCGTGGATTGAAATTTGGGGTCACCGCGACGCCGGATCGTGGCGATAGTCGCACCTCGTTTGAGGTGCGTGGATTGAAATCGGCTGTCTGTGTTAGCACCATAGAAACACTGGGTCGCACCTCGTTTGAGGTGCGTGGATTGAAATGTACAAGCCGGGGAAATCGAACCGACTTACACAGTCGCACCTCGTTTGAGGTGCGTGGATTGAAATTTAAACCTTGGGTCGTCGTCGGGCGCATCGAGTGTCGCACCTCGTTTGAGGTGCGTGGATTGAAATACAATTCACCGCCAAGCAGATCGCCGCTGTCAGGTCGCACCTCGTTTGAGGTGCGTGGATTGAAATCAGATGACCATCAACCATCAGACAGCCGCCCCTGTCGCACCTCGTTTGAGGTGCGTGGATTGAAATCCATGACTGTAATAATATAGTCGTCGTACGCAGTCGCACATCGTTTGAGGTGCGTGGATTGAAATCGGCTCTCAACGATATGTTAGTACCGGTTGCGGGTCGCACCTCGTTTGAGGTGCGTGGATTGAAATCTTGACAATTGAACATTACATACCAGCCCTAAGGTCGCACCTCGTTTGAGGTGCGTGGATTGAAATCAATAGCAATTTGCGACAGGCTGATTTTACAGGGAGTCGCACCTCGTTTGAGGTGCGTGGATTGAAATGCTGGTTTGAAATATGCGAAGCGTCTTTTGCAGTCGCACCTCGTTTGAGGTGCGTGGATTGAAATACCCAGAAGTCAGTTGACTTGTTACAAGTAGAGTCGCACCTCGTTTGAGGTGCGTGGATTGAAATAACGTCTAAATCACCATACCACTCATAAACACCGTCGCACCTCGTTTGAGGTGCGTGGATTGAAATTTAAGCCGCTAACGGAAAACGGCTACGAATTGCGTCGCACCTCGTTTGAG
>NZ_RHOV01000030.1 GCF_003946655.1 Lapidilactobacillus achengensis | reverse complement strand
TCGGGCTGGGGGTGAGTCAGCCGCGATATTATTGTTGGCGATTTATCGCCTACAATAAGGCCGAGTTTTGAGATTTTCGGCGCACTTCCGAAAAGCTCAAAATCGTGCCCGCCGCGTTCCACCACCCCCAGCCCGACCTGGAGCCCCACCACATCTGCAATCCACCAACGCCACGCGCAGCGCAAACTGCGGACAATCTACTCTGCGACTTTCTCAAGCAGACTAGATTTAGTTCACCAGGCAAGTAATCTTACCCAGCACCACAACGTGGCAGTGACGGTCAAGATACAAAAAGCAAAGCGCGAAATTGCAATCGGTGGACAGCACCAGGCTTACTTTTCTATAATGAAGTTACAAATTGGGGACTCAGCTTGTTGCTAAGGTGAGAAAAGGAGTGGGTCAGATGCAAAAGTTTTTTAATTTCTTAGAGCAGCGCTTATTACCGCCATTGAATAAAGTGGCGAATACAAAAGTGATTCGGGGGATCATGAATGCGGGACTGACGGCGGTACCGTTTACGATTGTGGCTTCAATTTTCTTGATCATCAACAATCTGCCTCAGATCTTTCCCTTCGCGGCGGCTTTCTTTCAGCGCACGATCTTACGCTTCAGCGGCTTTTATATGGTCGCCAGTACGATGGCATTAGGCTCGATCGCGATCTATTATGCCTTGGCGGTGGGCTATTATTATGTGGCAGAATATCGGCGCAGCGGTGAGGAACAACTCAATAGTTTCACGGGCGCGATCTTAGCGTTAATGGCGTTCTTGATGACGATTCCTTCGGTGACTTTCGTTAAGGGGACGGCCACAACGAAAACAACCCCGATCACGGCGGGCGCGGGAACTGTTTCTGGTGTCACTTTTTCAGGCGGTTGGCTCAGTCGGTTCGGTGGGGTCGGTATTTTCATCGCGATCATCACGGGGATCTTGGCGGTACAGATCTATCGCTGGTGTATCAATCATCAGGTCACAATCAAAATGCCTGCCGGGGTCCCAGAAGGGGTCAGTCGTTCGTTCGCTTCGTTGATCCCGTCAATTTTGATCGCCATCGTGATGATCCTCATCAATCTTTTGCTTGGCCTGGCGGGAACCGATCTGCATCAACTGTTGTCGGCGCCGTTTGCATTTGTCAAGAATCTAACTGGATCCTGGCTGGGGATGGTGGTGATCTTGTTGCTGATCCATCTCCTCTGGATCGTGGGGGTCCATGGGACGGCTATTGTCAAAAACAGCTTCGTCAATCCAATCTTGTTGGTGGCCTTGACGGAAAACATCAAGGGCGGTCACAATATTTTCGCTGGGGATTTCATCAATATGTGGGTTTTTATTGGCGGCGCTGGTGGCACATTAGGACTGGTTCTCTTAATGAACTTCGCGGCCAAGTCGCAACAGCTACGGGTTTTGGGGCGGACCGCCTTGTTGCCAGGAATCTTCAATATCAATGAGCCTGTTATCTTTGGGGCGCCGATCGTCTATAATCCCTATCTGATCATACCTTTTATTCTCAATCCGGTCGTGACCGCATCGTTGGCATATTTTGCCATCAAGATCGGTTTGGTCGCCCAAGTCAGTTCCAGCATCGCCTGGATCTTGCCGGTGGGCGTGGGCGCTTGGCTGGGAACTAGTGGGAATTTTCCCGCTGCGCTGCTCGCGTTGGTCAATTTGGCTGTTTCCGTCGTGATCTACTATCCGTTTTTCAAATTGTATGATCAGAAATTGGCAGCGGCTGAACAAGCCGGCGCCAATCAATCGTCCGCAAGTCTGTCCTAAGTAGAAAAGGGTGAAAAAATGAAAATTGTCGCGGCAATTGATTCATTCAAAGGCTGTGCAACTTCGGCGGAACTCAATCAGGCTGCCTTAGCGGGGTTACCCAAAGAAATCGACACGGTCAGCATCCCTATCGCGGATGGCGGCGAGGGGAGTTTGGCCGTGGTGCAGCAGGCCTTAGGCGGTCGACTTGAAACCGCGCTGGTCGCTGATCCGTTAGGACGTAAAATTTGCGTTCCGTATTTACTGACGGATCTTGCTGGTGAAACAACGGCCGTGATCGAGGCGGCCCAAGTGCTGGGGCTCAACATGATCACGGCGGTGAGCGATGCCAACGCGCGGCGAGCCTCATCGTTTGGCTTAGGCGAGTTGATCAGGATTGTTTTAAGGCGCCGGCCCGTGGTCCAGCAAATCATGATTGCCCTGGGTGGCAGCGCAACTTCTGATGGTGGTTTGGGGCTGTTAGCGGGTTTGTTGGCTAGTCCGGAAACAACCTTCGTGGCCAATCCGCTCTTGCAGTCGGCGCCACTGGATTTAACGTTACTGGCGGCGGCGCGCAGGCGACTGGCCGGGGTGCGGCTAGTTGGGTTACCTGATGTTCAGGCCTTGTTTTCCGGTTCGACAGGCTTTGCCAAGGTTTACGCGACGCAGAAAGGCGCCAGTCCACAAACGATTCGGGAGCTAGATCAGCAGGCCACGGCGCTGCGGCAGCAGGTCGTTACTGCCGACCAATTCGACTTGGATCAGCTGGCTGGAAGTGGCGCCGCTGGTGGTTTAGGCGGGATGATCGCGCTCTTGGGTGGCAGCTTGTCCGGTGGCTTGACTACTTTGGCCAGCTTGACCGGATTGGAAGCCGCGTTGTCTACGGCGGATCTGGTCATTACCGGGGAAGGCCGGATCGATGCGCAAACGCTGACGGGCAAGGTTCCTTACGGCGTGGCGCGGTTGGCGGAGCGCCATCACGTGCCCGTTTTAGCCTTATGTGGCGCTCGCTCGGCGGATATTGGGATCATGGAGCGCCTGACGTTAGGTTGTTTTTGCATTCAGGCGGCGCCGGTCTCCTTAGCGGACGCAATAGACCGGCAACGGACGTTAGCCAATGTGAACCGTTTGACCCGGGAATTGGTGCAGGTTTTCTGCGCTAGGGAATAAGCAGGTTTTCATCGAAGAAAGCAAGCCGCGGCGTTCTTTCGCCGGGGGAAGATGCTATACTTACTGGTGGTATCAGCTGAATTAAGCAACCCAAAGGAGCAATCATCATGACAACACAAGATAGCATGGCAAAAATCAATCAGTTCCGCGACGAGCGACATTGGCGCCAATTCCATAATGAAAAGGATTTGGCCATTTCCATTTCCTTAGAGGCCAGTGAGTTGCTAGAACTGTTTCAATGGAAAACATCGGCGGAGGCGAAGGAGAAGCCGGAGCGTTTGCGGGAAGAATTGGCCGATGTTTTGATCTATTCTTATATGTTGGCCGATAATTTAGATTTGGATGTGGACGCGATCATTGCCGAGAAATTGCGCAAAAACGCGGTCAAGTATCCGGCCAGCACCAGTCATGATCTGCGGCAGACCAAACATCAGAGCTTCGATTAGCGCGAAAATGACCAGCGCCAATTCGTCCAGGCGCAATTGGCGTCGATAGCAACATAATCTGTAGGCAGTAACATAATCTAAAGAGACTTCAAAAGAGACTTCAAATGAGACTTCAATTGAGAGTCGGTTCAAGGTGGCAGGGCTAAAAATGTTATTGAAAAGTGGTACTTGGAATATCGCGTCAGGCTTGGGACCAGATTTACCAGCGTTGGCCGGGTTGATTCAGCAACAGGGGCTGGATCTGATCGGGTTGCAGGAGGTTGACCGGCAGACCCGGCGTTGTCCCCACGCCGTTGCCGAGGAACTGGCGGACTATTTAGGCTGGCAAGTCTTTTTTGCGCCGATTTTTCCACTGATGGGTGGTGAATACGGGCTGGCGCTGTTGTCACGCTGGCCGTTGCAGGCGCGGCGGGTGATTCATTATCGGGCTAAAGGCGCGGAGCCCCGGATCTTGCAAATGGCGCAGTTGCGGTTGGCGCCTGGGATAGAGCTGACGGTGGTCAACACGCATTTGAGTTTCGAGACGCCAGCGTTACGCCAACAGCAAATGCGGCAATTGCAACAGGAGCTGGCACCAGTGATTGGGTGCCAGCAGCCGCTGCTGATCACCGGTGATTTCAACACAGATCAGCGGGTCACTGAATGGGCTGATTTTAAGGGCCCATGGCAATTGACCAATGGCGCCGCGGGCCAGTGGCAGGCCACTTTTCAGGATGACGATCCGGCCATGCGGACGCGGGCCATCGACAATATCCTGTTCGCTAATGGACCGCGATTGCAACGGTGGCAAGTTGAGACCACGCCGCTATCTGACCATGCCATGTTGCGAGCTGAGTTTCAGCTGGGCTAACCTGATTTTTATGCCCCTTATTTTGAGCGAAAAAAACACGCGTGATTCTGGGAGGCGTTCTACTCCGCATCAGGCGTGTTTTAGTTAGCTGTAAATTATCGCCGGCGCACTGTGGATCAGGCGGCCTAGTCTGGCAAGGTGTTTGCCAAGCACGAAATCAGTTGGCGCTTGGCGCGATCGAACTGACTGGTTAAATGGCGGCTTGAGCGGCTTTTCGCGCGGTTAGTTGATCGATTGCCTGGTCAACGCTGGTGACCATATATCTGGCGTGGTCGCGGACGATTTGAGGGCTGTTCTTGAAGGTGAAGCCATTGGCGCAGACGTCCAGCATCGGGAGGTCGTTGTAGGAGTCGCCGATACAACCGACGTCGGGATCAGCGAGGCCGTAGTAGTCTTGAATGATTTTCAATGCCTTGCCCTTGGAGGTTTGCCAGTTGACACAATCGATCTCCGTGCCATTTTGAAAGCCTCGGATTGGCAAGCCTAACTGATTGAGCTCCTGCGTGACCGCGGCGGCGTGGGCTTCTGACTCTAAATGGAAGGACACGCGGTGGGCGGTGGGTTCGGTCAACGCCTCGGGGTCCGTGATCAACGTGATGTTATCACTTTCCCATTGTCGGGTATTGTGGTAGGCGTAAATTGTCCGATCCGTGACCACCATGCTTTCCAGGGTTGCGAAATGGTGCAGCACTTGCTTGATCGTCGCTAGTTGAAGATCAAATTGGGCGATAACTTCGCGTTCCTGGTTGAGAATGACACTCCCATTGTCCAAAATATAGAAATCGAAATCGAGAAAATCTTTAGTCAGAATATGAATCGAATCAAAGTCCCGACCGGTACAAATACCGAAAACATTACCGGCTTGTTGGAAATTCTTGATCGCGGCCAAGTCGCGGGTGCGAATGTGGGGATCTTCCGGATAGAAATATAAGGTACCATCAAAATCGCTGGCGAGCAGCTTCATGAATATAAACTCCTTCTTTGATAAACGACGTCATTGGTAATTATGCCAACCGGACTGAATTGTCACCGGTTCGCGTCAATGAGGCTTGAACGTGGTGTCACCACTGGTCGGTTAAAACCAACAGCCCTTAATTATACCGGAAAAACTGGCTGAGGTAAATGCGCCGGCGCATTTTGCCGATTGGCGGCGCTGGTCTCGCGATCGGTTATTTTCAGCAAACCAACCAGTGGACCTTAAACCTGTTATAATAAAGAAAAAATAGGATGTGACGAGATGGAAAAGCAAAGAGCGGTTCGTGACGGCGTCAGTTTCGGCTGCGTGCTCGCGATGATTATTTCCTATGTCAAATGGCATAGTATTATCTGGGCGGTGATTCATGGCTTGTTCAGTTGGGTCTATGTCATCTATTTTATTTTGCGTGGTTATTGAGTTTTTTCGACAAATCAATCTTCTCTGGAGGCAATCATGCGCAAACAAGGAATTCTCCTGATCAATCTGGGTTCGCCGGCAAAACCAGCGGCGCCAGAGGTCAAAACATATTTGGAACGCTTCCTGTCCGATCCGCGAGTGATCAAAACACCCCGGGCGATCTGGTTACCGATTCTCAAAGGTGTGATCTTGCAAAAGCGGCCAGCGAAATCGGCGGCGCTTTATCAACAAATCTGGCAAACGGCAGGGTCGCCACTGGTGATTTATGGGCGGGAGCAACAGCGCCTACTGCAAGCGCGTTTTCCTGAGGCTTGCGTGGAATTGGCCATGTCCTACAGCGAGCCTTTGATTCCCGATACGCTGACGCGCCTGCTGCAACATGGGGTAACGGATCTGACCGTGATTCCCTTGTATCCCCAATATTCAGGCACCACCGTGGGTTCGATTTTCGACGAAGTGATGGGTTTCTTCCGCAAAAGCGATCGAATCATCGATCTGCGTTTTGTCCATTCCTTTTTTGATCAACCGGCGTATTTGGATTACTTCGCCAATCAGATCAAGGCCAGTTTGGCTCAAGCCGAATATGATGGTCTCCTCTTTTCCTACCATGGGATTCCGGTTTCATATGTGCAAGCCGGTGATCCTTATCCGGAAGAGTGTCAGGCGACCACGGCGGGGATCATGGCGCGGGTCGGCGATTTTCCCTACTATCAGACTTTCCAGTCACGGTTTGGTCCCGATGAATGGTTAACGCCAGCGACGGACACGACGCTCAAGACCCTGCCAGGGCAAGGCGTCAAAAAGATTCTGGTCGTCGCGCCGGGATTTGTCGCGGATTGTTTGGAAACGATCCATGAAATCGACATCGAGAATCGGGCCTATTTCCTAGAAAATGGCGGCGAAGTCTTTACTTATTTGCCAACGTTCAACGATGACCCGGCGTTTACTGAAGTCTTGGCGGATATTCTCCAAGGCTAACAGGTCTGCCACTGGGCTACTGGGGCAATTCGGACGCTAACTTGGTGCTTGTCTAGCCCAGAAATCGACGGTTTCTCAAGCAAATTATTATCCGAGATTCCTATTTGCTTCTATAATAAAAATAACGATTGATTACCGGGATGGTGCTCCCGTAACTTGTTCAAGTGATGGCGCCTATTAAATGCTAGCGAAGGCTAGGTTTAATAGGCGCCTTTTTTGTTGGATTGCTGCGGGCAACTGACTTCTGCGCTTTGCTAGGCTAATGCTTGAAGGCAAACCGTTGTGGTTCGCACTGTGATTTGAAACGTGCTCGCCAGCCCAGTGCTTTCCGCTTAGCTACGTAACTGTTGTGGGAGCAAAGTTCAGCTCCCAAAACAGTTACTAGGCTAATGCTCAAGCACTACCCGGGTCGGCTCGCACTCTGATTTGAAACGTGCTCGCCAGCCCAGTGCTTTCCGCTTAGCTACGTAACTGTTATGGGAGCAAAGTTCGGCTCCCAAAACAGTTACTAGGCTAATGCTCAAGCACTACCCGGGTCGGTTCGCACTCTGATTTGAAACGTGCTGCGCGCAACTGACTTCTGCGCTTAGCTACGCAAAGGTTCTGGAAGCAAAAAGCGGCTTCCAAAACCTTCGCTAGGCTAATGCTCAAAGTCAACCCGTTGCGCTCCGCACTCTGATTTTGTGTTGAGGGGGAGTTTGGGATGGCGGTATCACAATTGGAACAGCAATACTTTGGTTCGGGGCTTGATCCCACGGCTGTGGCGGCGCAGCGGCAACGTTTGGGGCAAAATAAATTGGCCTTTCATGAGCCGACGTTTGGCCATGGTGTCCTGATGCGGCTCTGGAATCCCACGGCTTGGTTACTGGAAGCGGCGATGATTTGTGAGTTCGTTCTTGGCAAGCAAGTTCAGGCCATTTTTGTCTTGGCGCTGTTGCTCTTCTCGGCCATTGATGGGGAAATCATGGCGACTAAGGCCAAAAGGGAATTACAATTGGTGCGCGAACAGGTTCAGTTGCAGGTCCGGACTTTGCGGCAGGGGAGCTGGCAATGGCTGGATGCCCAGGATCTCGTCTGTGGCGATATTGTCCATGTCCGTGTTGGCGACGTCCTAACGGCTGATGCTAAGGTGCTGCTAGGGGGCATGAACCTGGACGAAGCCGCTTTGACCGGGGAGAGTCAACCTCAAGAAAAGGCCAAGGGAGCAGTTGTTTTCGCGGGTAGTGTCGTTCGCCAAGGCGAGGCAATCGTTGAACTCACTGCGGTTGGCACCCAAAGTCGCTACGGCAAAACCATTGACCTGATCAAAACTTCAGAGGCGCCGGGGCATTTGCAAAAGTTGCTTTTGCAGGTGGTGCGGTATTTGGCGGCGCTTGATGCCTTTCTAGCGGTGTTATTATTGTTCAACGCCCACTGGGAGCACTTGTCTTTGGGCCAGCTGTTTCCGTTTCTAGTAATTCTGATTATCGCGACGATCCCGATTTCTATGCCGGCGAGTTTTACGGTGGCCAACGCGGTGGAAGCCAAACAATTGGCCCAGCAACACATTCTGGTGACCGGCTTGACCGCGATCCAGGAAGCGGCGGCGCTGGATATTCTCTTAGTAGATAAAACCGGCACGCTGACGAAGGCTGAATTAAGTTTGCGGTCGGTGGTGCCCTTTTACGACTTTAAGCAGCAGGATGTTTTGACGGCAGTGGCGGCAACCACTGATTATGGCGCCAATGATCAGGTCAGCCGCGCCTTGATCAAAGCGGTGTTGGCCGCCGAAGTCCCAGTGTGGCCGCAGGTTGAATTGCAACCCTTTGCGCCGGATCATCGCTATGCCCAAGCTGACGTTACCGGCGCTGATGGTCAACGGGTCAGTTATTTACTCGGCAGTACCACGTTGCTGAATCCCGCTGTGGAACTGGCCAAGCCGGCGTTGGTGACGCAGACGATCTCAACTTGGTCCCAAGCCGGTTCAACGGTGTTAGTCTTGATTGAACATTCGAGTACGCACACGCGCTTGTTGGCCTTGTTGGAACTGGCGAGCACCATTGCGCCTGGATCGGTCGCGGCGTTAGAGGAGTTACAGCAACAAGGGCTGAAGATTTTGATGGTGACGGGGGATACTCCGGCCACCGCGCGGACGATCGCCCGGCAAGTTGGTTTGACCGGTCCGATTTTTGACCAACATGATGCGGCGACCCTGGCTGATTTCGATTGGCAAAAAGGGGCGGGAGTGGCCAATATGTTGCCTGAGGATAAGTTGAGCCTGGTCAAAATGCTCCAACAACAGGGCCATACAGTAGGCATGCTGGGTGATGGCGTCAACGATGGTCCCGCTTTGAAGCAGGCCAACGTGGGGATCGCGGTCAGTACGGCCACGGCGATTGCCAAGAAATCGGCTAGCGTCGTGTTGACCGAAGACCGCTTGACCGATGTTAGCGCGATCGTTGCCAGTGGCCATCGGGTCTATCAGCGGATGTTGACGTGGACCCTGACGAAATTATCACGAACGGCCCAGTTGGCCACATTGCTGACCTTGGGGTATTTGCTGACGGGCTTTTTCCCCGTTTCACTCAATTTGATTGTCTTTATCGTGATCATGAATGATTTGGTGACCTTGGTTTTGGGAACAGATCACACCCGACCCAATTCATTACCCGAGCAGTGGGACTTACGGCGCTTGCTAGGGCGCGCGGGCAAATTGGCCTTTGTCTGGGTGGCTGAGGGTTTGATTTTCTTCATGCTTTTGTGGCAACGAACAGGGTTAAGTGAACCGCAATTAAGCAGTGTGATGTTTCTCTTCCTGATCAGCAGCGCGTTGTTAACGATTCTGATCACGCGGCGGACCGATCAGCGTTGGCATCCCGGTCCCAGTCGCGCCGTCCTAGAAATGATTTGCCTGGACCTCATCGCCACGATCTTGATGGTCAGCTGCGGTTGGTTTACCGCGGCGATCACGTGGCCGTATATTATCAGCACCTTGATTTTGGCGCTAGTAACGGCGATCGCGTTGAAATACAGCTTGGGCACCGTCGCATAGCCAGGCGTCAACGCCGGCCCGGCTCTAACAAAAAGTAAGCGAGAAAGCCTGGTTTTTCAGGAACTTAACCGCTTACTTTTATTTTTGATTTTAGTTGTAAAAGGCTTGCATTTTCGAATAACGTATGCAATAATCTTCATATGAACTAAACAACATATGAAGGAGGCTGCAACTATGCAAATCAATCAATCCAATGAGCGCGCTGCAAGCTGCGACCAAAAACAGAATTCAACGCAACACCCTGGTCAAACAACTAAAATCAATCAGGAACAAGCTGATCGCAATCATGAAAAAACCGCATTACGGCTTTATCTGTTAGGACTTGTCCTATTCCTGGGGGCCTGGCTGATCAAGACGCCCAGCCCTTGGCTCAATGATATCGGCTTCGTGCTGGCCACTTTGACCGCGGGGTATCACGTCATGTTAGAGGGCTTCGGTGAAACTATCAGCGACTCCCGCCGCCAAAAACGGTTCGCGCCAAACATCCACATCCTAATGACTTTAGCCGCGGTCGGCGCCATTTTAATTGGCAGTTTCGAAGAAGCGGCCTTGTTGATCTTGATTTTTGCCGGCGCCCACTTCCTCGAGGAATACGCGGAAGGCAAAAGTAAACGTGAAATCACCAAACTATTGAAAATGAATCCGACTGAAGCGCGACTTGTCCAGGCCGATGGCACCACCAAAATTGTGCCTGTGGCGGAACTGGCGATCGGTGATCAGGTGCAAGTTCTCAATGGCGGCCAAGTTCCCACGGATGGTCGTATTCTTAGCGGGACCACCGCAATTGATGAAGCGTCGATCACTGGCGAAAGTATCCCTAAAGAGAAGACCGTGGGGGATGAAGTTTTCGGCAGTACGATCAATGGCAATGGCACTTTTCTGATGACGGTGACTAAGGATAGCAGTGAAACCGTCTTCGCCAAGATCCTGCAGCTAGTTGATCAGTCGCAGAATAATTTGACGAAAGCGGCCACGAAGATCAAGAAAATCGAGCCGATTTATGTTCAAGCTGTTTTGTATTTATTCCCCTTGGTTATTCTTGCCGGTGCGTTATTGCTGGGTTGGTCTTGGTCGTTGAGTTTATATCGGGGGATGGTCTTTCTGATCTCCGCGTCCCCTTGCGCTTTAGCGGCCAGCGCTGTGCCAGCCACCTTATCGGGGATTTCCAACTTGGCCAAGAAGGGCGTCCTGTTTAAAGGCGGGGCCTACTTGGCTAACCTTAGTGACCTGCAAGCGATCTGCTTCGACAAAACCGGTACCCTGACCGCTGGGAAACCAGTCGTCACCGACGCCGAGTTCTTCGGGCTGACAGAACCAGAGCAGCAACACCTGTTGGCCGTAGTCACCGCAATGGAAAAAAGCGCTAATCATCCCTTGGCGACAGCAATCGTGACCAAGTTTGCTGACCAAGTTCCCGCTTTACCGATCAGCGCCAGCAATCAAGTCGGCGAAGGCTTGACCGCCACCTATCAACAAGTCACTTATCAAATCGCGAAACCCAGCGTTTTTCCAACGGTTAGCGCAACCATCAGCCAGCGGCAAGCGCAATTGGCCCAAGCCGGCAAAACCGTGGTTTACCTGGCGCAAAATCATCAGGTCGTCGGGTTGCTAGCTTTGATGGACGTGCCAAATCAGAACTCGCAAGCGGCGATTGCTTATTTCAAACGGCAACACGTGCACACAACCATGATCACCGGCGATGCGCAGGCAACCGGCCAGGCGGTCGCCCAACAGCTCCAAATCGATTCCGTTGTCGCCAACGTTTTACCCGAGGATAAATCTAGCATCATCGCGCAACAGAAAGCCCAATATGGCCTAGTCGGCATGGTTGGCGACGGCGTCAACGATGCGCCCGCCTTAGTTAAGGCAGATGTCGGCATCGCGATGGGCGACGGAACCGATGTCGCGATCGATGTGGCGGATGTAGTCTTGATGCAAAATGACCTGTCGAAACTAAGCTATGCCCACCGAACTTCTAAACGGCTCAACCGTGTTGTCTATCAAAATATGATCTTCTCAATGATCGTGGTTTTATTGCTGGTCACACTTAATTTCATGGGCCAAATGGATATTGCTTTAGGCGTGATCGCCCATGAAGGCAGCACGCTAGTTGTGATTCTTAATGGCTTGCGGCTGTTGATCCCATCGCGGATCAAGGCCTGAGCGGGCAACGGTTGAATTTTATTGGGAGTGACGGATTCCTATTCTGATCTCTTGCTTAATTGCGGGTGTGGTTGGGTTTTGCGCGTGAGCGCAACCGGCTGGGACTGCTGATGCGGACTGGAACGTGGTGGGCGCTGTTTTGAGCCAATCCGCAAAGATCGCGGCTTGTCTCAAAATCAGGCCTTGTCCTAAGCGGCAGAGCCGCCAAGGACAATTTCACCACTGAGCCGCGCAGTCCCAGCCGGTTGCTAGACAGAATTGAGCTTATCTGCAATCGTGGTGAAGGATTTGACGAAGTTCTTTTGCAAGTGTGATGGTCAAAGCCATCACACTTTTTTGGTGGCACGGCAATGCCAACGGATTATGGAAACTTAGACTCCGTGCTTGATTTTTTTGCTTAATTTCAGGCGTGGTGGGTTTAGGTGTGGACGCAACCGCCTCAGGACGTTTGTCGTGGCTGGAACGCAGTGGGCACTGTTTTGAGCCAATCCGCAAATCCAGCGGCTTGTCTCAAAATCAGGCCTTATTCTAAGCGATAAATCGCTAAGAATAATCTCACCGCTGAGCCATACGTCCTGAGCCGGTTGCTAGGCAGAATTGAGCTTATCTGCAATTGAAGTTGGGTATCTGACGAAGTTCTTTTGCGAGCTAGAGGTCAAACAATTGCCCGCTTTTTGGGTGGTATGGCAATGTCAACTAATTCTGGAAGCCGAGATGCCGTTCTTGATCTTTCGCCTAATTGCAGGTGTGGTGAGTTTAGGTGGGAACGCAACCGCCTCAGGACGTTTGTTGTGGCTGGAACGCAGTGGGCATCGTTTGAAGCCAATCCGCAAAACCGGCGGCTTGTCTTCAAATCGAGCCTTGTCATAAGCGACAAAGCCGCAAAGGACAATTTTACCGCTGAGCCACACGTCCTGAGGCGGTTGCTAGGCAGAATTGCGCTTATCTGCAATCGAAGTTGTGTATCTGACGAAGTGGTTTTGCGAGCTAGAGGTCAAACAATTGCCCGCTTTTGAGGTGGTACTGCAATGCCAACAGATTTGGATTAGGCGGTCGGGACATTTCGGATAATGACGCCAACTTTATCTCACTTACCTAAGCGTGTTTGAGTTCGCAATCGACCGATTCAGCTAATTCATCAAGAACTTGCCTCAGTTCATCAGACAGACTGTGCTGGTGTCGCCAATTCAAGGATTGTAGCCACTAACCACGGCCGTCAATTGCGTGGTTCCCCATCAATTGGCCATAGCTTGCCAGTTGCCGTGAGGGCTCAAACGGCTGTTAAAACGTTGAGCGGCTGGAGCGGAGAAATTCGGGGTGAGATCGCCGTGAAATGGTTGAGAGTGTGAGCCGACCTGGGCAGCTTCTGAGCATTAGCCTAGCAAAAATTTTGGAGGCTGGGCTTTGCCTCCGAAGTTTTTGCGTAGCTAAGCGGAAGAAGCTAGGTCGGCGAACACGTTTGGCGGCTCTGCCGCTTAGGCCAAGGCTCAGCTTTGAGATTCGCGGGTTTTGCGAAGCTCAAAGTGATGCCCACAGCGAGCTCACCCCGAATTTCGCAGCGCAAGCCGCGGCCAACCTACTTTCATCTGCCTAGCGCCGCGGCCAAGCTACTTTTGCCTCGTCACGCACACCAACTAACTTTTTCTTTGCGCTTTTTGCCAGAAATCGGTAAAATCATGTATAATAGATAAGCGTTTGGTAAATAGCACTTGATGACTAGTGTTGCGACGATCAAAGGGGCCCAAAAAATGAGTCAAGATAACAAGCTGATTGATGATGATCGGCTACTTCAAAAAGTTCAAAAAATCTTTCACATCCTCAGTAATGAAACGCGGTTGCGGATTATTCTAAGTTTGGATGAGCAAGAAATGAATGTCCGCCAATTGGAGGAAGCAGTGGGGTTGTCTCAATCGGCGATTTCCCACCAGCTGGCGATTTTGCGTGAGTGTGATTTGGTCAACTCGGAAAAGATCGGCAAAACGCGGGTCTACCGGCTGTCGGATGATCATGTGCGCGGAATGATCGACACGTTGGTGATTCACAGCCAGGAACAAGATCAGCAAGAATAATCGGTCGAAATCAAGGCAAACTTGGTTTCGGCTTTTTTGTTAGCGCTGACTGCGCTGGCTGGAACTGAGTCAGCCGGGCTAAGTCGGTGGGTTTTCGCTGCGGCAACTGGCGCTTTGCAGGAATCTTCTCCAAAAAGAATCGGTAAAATCGTTGGAAATAATTGCACTTTAAGGCTTGAATGCGCATACTAGAAGTAACGAAATCAGTTATGACGCTAGGTCGACAGTTTGATTCGGCGTCATTTGGAGGGAACTACTTATGGAAAAATGCCCAAATTGTGGTCAGGAACTGCCTGCGACTGCCACGGAGTTTTGCCCGCACTGTGGTTATCAATTGACACAGGCGCAACCGACGTCTAGTAAAGATGAAGCGCCCGCGGGTACGGCTTCGCAAAATGCGGCCACGCCGGATCCTGCGATATCAACAACCGCGCCGGTCCAGCCAGTCACACACGCATCAACCGCTGGTCAGTCAGGTGCGGTGGATTCCAGTGCGGATTCCAGTGCGGATTCCGATAAAGGGTACGATGAAGGTTCCGGCGTCGGTTCAGAAGCCGGTTCTGATCGTGAACCGACCGCGCCGGCCAGCGCTGATCACGCCAAAGAAGCGGCTGCGGCTCAGGAACCCGACGCTGACGAGGATGACGAATATATTGATGTTCAGCCTTCACCAACGTGGGCGTTCATTAAAGCGTACTGCCGCTCTTTGAACAATAGCGTGATTCATCCGCACTTAGAAGCGCCTACAGGTAATTGGGACGGGTTGATCAACCTTGGTTTGATCGCCGTCTTTACCAGTTTGGCTTTGGCCCGTTTTGCCAGTAAACTGGTCAATCTCTTAATGATGAATTTGAATCTCATGGGGCTGAATCTGAATCTTCAACTCAAGAGTTCGTTGATGGGCTTTTGGTTCATTTTGATTTTAGTGCTTTTGGTCTTCGTGATTCGGGTTTTGGCGCTGTGGGCTTATCAACATTTGGCGCTAAGACAGACCACCAGTTTTCTAACGGCGGTCAACCAATTGTTCATGCCGATCAGTTTAGCGGTTTATACGTCGATCGTTGGCTTTGTGTTATCATTGGTGATCACACCGTCAACTTTCTTGGCCTTTCTGATCGTGGCGCCGTTGATCTTGCTTGATGTGGCCTTTGTGGGTTCATTGTGGGTCAATAGTCAAGGCCAAGCCGGTGGTCAGCGCTTTTATTTGATTTTGATCACGGTGGTGTTGACGACGGTGATTCTAGGCATTGTCAGCCGGATGTTATTGGGCACCATGCTGCAACAGTCGAATATTATGAATATGATGAGTCACTTCATGGGCAATTGATGGGTCAAAAGATCACCCAGTTAGTCCAGATTCGCCGATAGCGGCTGAAGCCAAAGTATCCAAGTCAAAGTATCCAAGTCAGATTGACTTGGGTGCTTTTTTGGTGGTGGGGCGGTGCCGGAAAGGTTAAGGCGGCTAAGCGGGTCAGGGCAAGCGGTCTGAGAGAAAAACCCGACTTTAGGCGGTTTTTAAAAGCTTACAGTATTGTTAGAATAGGCTTTGTTATTGCATTGGGTTTTAGGAATCTTTATAATTGGTGTCAGTTAGTTCGAGAGGGGGAAGGATTTTGAATATTGGTATGTTTACCGATACTTATTTTCCTCAAGTAAGTGGTGTGGCCACATCGATCCGCACGTTAAAAGAGGATTTGGAACGGAAAGGGCATCACGTTTATATTTTTACGACCACTGATCCTGGTGTCGATCCTGAAGAAGTCGAGCCAAATGTGTTTCGCTTTGCCAGTGTGCCGTTTATTTCTTTTACGGATCGGCGGATCGCGGTGCGCGGTGTTTTCCACGCGTTGGAAGTGGCGAAAGAATTAGATTTGGATCTCGTTCATACGCAAACTGAATTTTCCATGGGCTGGATCGGTAAGTTTGTCGCGAAAAATTTAAAAATCCCTTGTGTTCATACATATCACACGATGTACGAGGATTATTTGCATTACGTGATGAATGGGAAATTATTGCGCCCTTATCATGTCAAACAGTTCATTCGTGGGTTTGTGACCCACATGGATGGGGTGGTGGCGCCCAGCGAACGGGTCACCGAAACTTTGCGGCGTTATGGGATCAAGATCCCGATCCGCGTTATTCCTACTGGTGTCGATATTCGCGCGTTGGATCAAGCGCATCCGCAAGACGTGGCTCAGTTGCGGACCGCGCTGAATTATAGCGAGGATACGCCGGTGCTGATGTCATTGAGTCGGGTGGCGCCTGAGAAGAAAATCGATCAAATTTTGCAGACGTTACCGGCATTATTGGCTGACTTTCCCGATTTGCGCTTCTTGGTTGTCGGCGACGGACCTGGTCGCGAGGATCTGGAAACGTTGGCGGCGTCCTTAGGGGTCGCCAGCGCGGTGGATTTCGTTGGTGAAATCAATCATGACCAGATCGCCCCATACTATCAGTTGGCTAATCTGTTTGTTTCGGCCAGTGATACCGAGTCACAAGGACTGACTTATATTGAAGCCATGGCGGCGGGACTGAAATGCGTGGTTCGCAGTGGCGAATACACGGATGATTTATTTGACAGCCCGGATATTGGCACAACTTTCCGTGATTTAAACGAAATGAAATTGCAAGTCAGCAATTATTTGTGTCATCCCCATGCTTTTTTGGATCCCGAACCGCGGCAACGTAAGCTTTATAATATCTCAGCGGATCATTTCGGCGATCAAGTGATGGCGTTTTATCAGGACGCCACCGATAATTATCATCTGATGAATTTGAACCGGTTAAGTGTGACCGGTCATGTTTCCGAACGGAGTGAAGAGCGTCTATGATCCAGATCAACATGTTCTCGTCAGCGGATAAAGTCGCCGGCCAAGGTGTCGGCAGCGCTTATTTGGAGTTGATCCGCCTGTTGCGCGAACGTCTGAGTGACCAATTCGAGGTAACAATCAATCATTGGGGACGGGCGGATGTGACCCACTATCACACAATCGATCCTCAATTTTTCTTGTCGACTTTTTCCAAGAAACGGGGTCGTAAGATCGGCTATGTCCACTTCTTGCCGGAAACGATCGAAGGCTCACTGCAATTGCCGGGTTTCGCCAAAAAGGTGTTCTATGCCTACATGATCAAGTTCTACAAACGTATGGATCATTTGGTGGTGGTCAATCCTAGCTTCATTCCTAAAATAATGGCCTATGGGATCCCGCGGGAGAAAATCAGCTATATTCCCAACTTTGTTTCACCGGTGGCGTTTCCCAATCGTGACGCTGCCACTAAGAAGGCGCTCCGGCAACAATACCAAGTGCCAGCCGACCGCTTTGTCGTTTTCGGATCGGGCCAGGTCCAGCAACGTAAAGGCGTGGATGATTTCGTTAAGCTGGCTCAGCAGAATCCCCAGGTTCAATTTATTTGGGCGGGGGGCTTTTCCTTTGGGAAGATGACCGATGGCTATGATCGCTTCAAGAAAATTATTGATAACCCGCCAGCGAACTTACGCTTTACCGGGATCGTTCAGCGGGCAGAGATCGCCGATTATTTGAATCTGGCCGACCTCTTCTTTCTGCCGTCATATGACGAGCTCTTCCCCATGTCTGTGCTGGAGGCCTTTAGCTGTGGAACCCCGGTTTTGTTGCGAAACTTGACCTTGTATGAGGCGATCATCGCCGGCGCTTATGCTGGTGCCGATGATTTGGCCGGATTTAATGTGGCCTTGCGCCAGTTTGAAACCGATCCTGATTTTTATGAACGCTATCGTCAATTGGCGGTTTCGACGGCGCACGAATATTCACCAGAACATTTAGCGGCGATCTGGTCCCAGTTTTACCAGGATCAGGCGCGCGTTAGCAGGTAGCAAAATCGTTGAGACCAAGTGTGTCAACAGATAGGTGGACCTCATGAATCGGAAACATAAAATCGTTTTAGGGTTGATGATCTTGCTGGGTGTTATTATTTTCTGGCACGAAAGCAAGGACATTGATTATCATCAAGTGATCCATGGGTTGAACAATTTGAAATGGGGCTGGCTGATCGTTGCAGTTGGCCTCATGTTATTGTCAATCGTTTTGGAAGCATTTGTGGTGGGGGCGCTCCTCCATCGTCAGGGCGAGCCGCGGCAACCCTTCATCAATTTATTGCGGATCCCGCCGATCGAGGCTGTCTTCAATGCCGTGACCCCGTTCTCTTCCGGCGGGCAACCAGCGCAATTGGTGGCGCTGCTGCAAATGGGCTATGAAGGTGGCCGCGCTAGTTCTGTGCTCCTAATGAAATTCATTATCTATCAAGTTGTGGTTCTCTTTAACTTTATTCTGACCATGATCGTTGGGTTCCGCCAAGTTGTTGGTCAGTTCAACGGTCTGGCCTTATTGATCACTTTCGGCTTTGTGATCCATATTTTTACCATTGGGATGTTGCTGATGGTCATGTTTTATTATCGTTTCACCAAAAACATGACTATCAAGCTGTTTGCCCTGCTGAAACGACTCTTTAAACGACCAAAAATCGATCAATGGCAAATAAAAGCATTACAAAAGATTGAAACTTTCCATGAAGAAAGCTTACAATTGAAACGGGAGAAGAAAAAGGTTCTGAAAGCGTCCCTGTTGACCTTAGCGCAACTGATCGCCTATTACCTGATTCCTTACTTTGTTTTATTGGCGTTGAATGTGCCGCGGGTCAATATGTTGACGGTCTTCAGTATGCACGTGATGATCGTCATGATTACCTCGATTTTCCCGATCCCCGGCGGTGCCGGTGGGGCTGAATATAGTTTCAAAACGTTATTCTCTGCTTTTGTGCCCAATACCACGGCGTTGATCTTAGGCATGTTTCTGTGGCGTTTCATCACGTTCTATTTGGGTATTATTTTCGGGATCGTAGCGGTGGCGATCAAAGCGCGGCCAGTGCGTCAGGGCGATTCGGTCGCGATTTCAGAACAAAAAGATTGATTTTCCCTAAAGAATTAGTTACGTTTTAAGTGAGAAATAAGCGAGGCGGCGGTTATTCTGGTACAATCTCCTGTGATGAGCTATTGGTTTGACGATTCTGGTCAGACCGGGCGCTCGAGTTGGATCAGGTCAGGTAGTTGCCCTTTGTTTAGCGTTGCGCTAAATTACTGGCAGGTGTTTAGGCCAGGGATCACTTTAACCATAGCAGCAAGCGGCGTCGTTGGCGGCGAGTTTGCTGAGCTAAGATTATGGCCTGAAATTAAGGCGAGTACGGAGGATTTTCATGAAGCGTTTCGCAAAGAAACTTGGATCATTTTGGAACAGTCGCTGGGGGTTCTTCCTGTTAGCGGTATTGCTGTTCTGGGCGAAGACTTTTTACGCCTACCAAGCGAAGTTCAATTTGGGTTCCAAAGGGAGCATGCAGCACTTGTTGCTGGCATTGAATCCATTACCTACCACGTTATTACTTTTTGGGATCGCGCTATATTTCAAAGGGCGTAAATCATATATCATTTTGTTGGTCATCGATTTCTTGACCAGTTTTTGGCTTTTTGCCAATGTCCTTTATTATCGCGAATTCTCAGATTTTCTGACCTCAACCTTGATCAAAGGAAGTGGCGCGGCTTCAAATAATCTGGGCAAAAGTGTGGTCGGCATTGTTCAGCCGACCGACTTCTTGGTCTTTTTGGATCTTTTGATTTTGATCATCTTGTTGGCGACTCGGCTGATCAAGGTCGATGTGCGCCCAATCAAGAAATTAGTTGCTGGCACTTTGACGGCCTTTGCCGTGCTCTTCTTTGGCTTTAACCTGTCAATGGCGGAGAACGATCGCTCTGGATTGTTGACGCGGACTTTCGATAATAACTATATCGTTAAGTATTTGGGCTTGAACTCTTATGCGGTCTACGACACGGTCAAAGCCGCGAAAACCAGCGCGGTTCGGGCCAACGCAGACGCCAGTGATCTAACTTCAGTCCAGAACTATATCAAAGAAAATTATGTTCCTGGCAATCCTGAATATACAGGGATCGCCAAAGGTAAGAACGTCTTCGTCATTCACTTGGAGAGTCTTCAGCAGTTCATGATCGACTTTAAGTGGCAGGATGAAGAGGTGACGCCGGTCCTCAACAAGATTTACCACAATAACAATACCCTGAGTTTCGACAATTTCTTCCACCAGGTCGGGCAAGGCAAGACCGCCGATGCGGAATTGATGCTGGAAACGTCACTGTTCGGTTTGCCTGAAGGGGCAGCCATGGTCACGGCCGGCACCAGTAACACTTGGCAAGCGGCGCCGGCGATGCTGGACGAACAAGGGTACACCACCGCTGCTTTTCACGGTGATGTGGCCAGTTTCTGGAACCGGGACAACACCTATAAAAAATGGGGCTATGATTACTACTTCAGCAAGAGCTTCTACGATGTCAAGAAAGGCTATGAAATCGGTTATGGGATGAAGGACAAGATTTTCTTGCAGCAGTCCGCCCAGTACATCGAGCAATTGCCGCAGCCTTTTTACGCGAAGTTGATTACCGTGACGAATCACTATCCTTATGGCCTCGACAAGAAGAATCAAACCATCGAAAAAACCGATACAGGTGACTCCACCGTTGATGGGTATGTCCAAACGGCCCGTTACTTGGATCAAGCGATCGGCGAGTTTATGGACTGGTTGAAGGCGACTGGTTTGGATAAGACCAGTATGATTGTTTTCTATGGCGACCACTATGGCATTTCCTCCAATCACCGGAAAGCCGTGGCGCAGTTGTTAGGCAAGGAAAAAATCACCGATTATGACAATGCCCAGTTCCAGAAAGTGCCTTTCATGATTCACATGGCTGGGCTAACTGGCGGGATCAATCACACTTACGTCGGTGAAATCGATGTTTTACCGACGTTGATGAATCTGTTGGGCTTATCGAATAAAGACTATATCCAGTTTGGCACTGATCTGCTGGCGGATAAACGTGATCAAACCGTAGCCTTTCGGAATGGCGATTTCGTCACACCGGAGTATACTAAGGTTGGGAGCACCTATTACAGCACGAAAACAGGTGAAGCGGTCAAGAAGTCCGATCCGAAGATCAAAGAGGTCCTAGACCAATTGACCAACCATGTTTCCACAGAGCTATCGTTGTCTGATAGTGTGATCAATGGCGACCTGTTACGGTTCTATACGCCAAAGGACTTCAAAAAAGTGGATCCGTCTGACTTTAGCTATAAGTACAGCACGGTGCTCGCCGAATTGAAGAAAACCCAGAAGAAAGCGAAAACCAGCGTTCTTTATCAAAACGATCAGAAATCAACGGTGGATCTTTATAAGACAGACGCGCCTGAACTCGCCGCTGATTCTGAAGGTGAGTCTAGTTCAAGTAGCAGCTCAAGTAGCGGCAGCAGTAGTAGCTCTAGTAGTTCGTCGAGTAGCAGTTCGTCGTCCAGTAGTTCGAGCAAGGCCGACTGAGTTTGAGTGACCGGAAAGTCCGAGGTGAACAACATATCAGAGAAACGATATCGTGAAGCGTTAGCGTTGCTGCGGCAACAACAGGTGCGGATCACGCCGCAACGTGAAGCGATCCTTCGGTTGTTGGTCAGCTCCAAGAGTCATCCCACCGCGGAAGCGATCTTTAGTGAAATTCAGGATAACTTCAGCGGCATCAGTATCGCCACAGTCTACAACAACCTGCGTCTCTTCAAACGCTTGGGGATCATCCAAGAGTTGACCTATGGCAATGAGCCAGGTCACTTTGACTTTGCCCAGGTGCGCCATTTTCACGTGGTTTGTCAAAATTGTGGTCAAGTTGTGGACGTTTATTACCCTGACCTCGGCAAGATCGAGCGACTGGCGGAGAATTTGACCGGATATCAAACCATCGGCAACAACATCGAGGTCTATGGAATCTGTCCTGATTGCCAGCGAAAGTTAGCGGCGAGCGCCACTGATTCCGCGCCAAGCAACTTTTAGGCCGGTTGGATTGAATTGAAGGCTCCTTGGATTTACAGGAAAATCACCGAATGCATCATTGCTATCGCAAGTGCAGTCGCACGTCAATCATTTGATTGGTGTCGCGGACTGACTTGCGATTTTTTAGTTTCTGGACGGTGCACACCAAAGGTTTAGCGAATTCTGGCGGATCGGTATTAACCGGGATAATACTATTTTGGGACGCCTTCTTTAGCAACATGGCTCTGATAATGTTCGGCGAAACGTGCAGAACGGATTCGGTTGCTTGGGTCAGACCGGTTTTGTTTTGGTGGTTGTTTGTGGGTGGCGGGATCATTTTTTGATGTTTTTATATTATTCATGAAGGACGCTCAGCTTTGTTTTAATAGGATTTAGTCAACGGAACTGGGATTTTCTTAGTCACTTCGCCACTTTTTTGTAAAATTAGACTTGCGCCAGTCGATTTGATTTGGTAAACTATTCAAGTTGCGTTTTATAGCACACCTTTACAGGTACGTGTGACCGAGCAAGTGATGATCAATTTTTTGAAAATAATCATTGACTTACCTTTGGCTGACATGATATTATGTATAAGTTGCTGTTGCGACAAGGTAGACCTTTGAAAACTGAACAAAGTTTCGATAAATGTGCAGGGTCGATAGCGATTTCGGTCGTTATCTACAAAGAACATTTGCGAAGTCAATTCGCTAGTTAATGAATTTAAAATTGAGTCTAACTCAAA
>NZ_RHOV01000003.1 GCF_003946655.1 Lapidilactobacillus achengensis | reverse complement strand
GAGGCTCGGCCATAATTGCCGATCCAAAAATAAAGACGATCGAACATTCTGTTTTCTCTGGGAATGTTCGATTTTTTTATTTTTTTCGGCCAGATCTATTTTTTGGGTACACAAATAGAGCGCCATAAAACGCTCAAATTTTACCAATAGGTTATCGTTGTTTAATAATGACTTCGTCAGTTTTTTTAGGTTAGCGGCCATAAATACCAATCCCATTTCGTTATTGGTTGCCCGTTTCCCACGTACAGAGAAGCGCATAAAATTCATGTTCGTTTTAATATTTCCAAAAACTGGTTCAACTTCAAACTTCCGTTTGGCGAAGATCGAAGCAGTCTTGTCTGCGCTGAGGTTAGATTTAACAGAATTCTTCAAATCCTCCCAGTGTGGGTTAACGCTGATACGGCGGAGGTTACCACCATCCGTATTCGCGTAGTAATAGAGCTCAGGTGTATCTGCATTAACCGCCGTATATTCTACGAAGTGCCTCGTTGTCCCGTATTTATCTGTTCGATAGTAGTCCCGATGATGTTCAAATTGGACGCCGTGATCATCGGTATAACGGTCTAAAGTCTTTTCATATAACCAGTTTTGACGCTTCGACATATCCTTCCGGTATTTACGTGAGAGCTCTTTTAAGTACATTGTGTACGGAATGAGTGGAATAGCTCTGTACTCATCAATGACGTAATCATAGTTAGATTCACTACCATATCCTGCATCAGCAACAATATAGTTAAAGTGGTGATCAACCTGTTCAAGGAAAGGTACAAGCGTTCGCTGGTCTGTAGGCCGTTGGCAGACGTAATAGTAGAGTACATACTGGCACTGCGTGCCGATTTGGACATTGTACCCCGGCTTGAGCTGACCATTCATCATCGGATCTTCTTTCATACGCATAAAAGTGGCATCGTGGTCAGTTTTTGAGAAGCTATTTCGATCACCGAAAAGGTGACGAGCCTCAACATACTTGGTTTTACGCGGAATGAGGTCTTTTTTCAGTGTATGAAGGTAGTGCTTGTACTTTCGTCTAAGTCGCTTATTTGGTGAGCCGCCAGGCTTGACCTCTTCAGAATCAATGGCCGTTGTCAGCTCTGCAACCTTCTGTTCCAATTGAGATGCGGCGCTTTCCATCTTCTTGAGAATATCAGGGTCATCAGCATCAACATTGAGATTGATATTATTTTGAATGAGTTCATCAAATAATTCATTGGCTTTTTGATCGAGTATGGGTTCATAGCGCTCCACAGAGGCACGCCAAACGAAGCTATACTTATTCGCATCGGCCAGGATCTTTGTGCCATCAATAAAAAGCGCCTCATCTGTAATCAAGTTAAGTTGCTGGAGCATGAAGCGAAAGTGCAGAAACATTTGCTTAATTAATGTCGCCGCGGTATTAGAAGACCTAAAACGATTGATCGTTCGGGCACTGGGAGTGACATCAGGATCACCAATGAGCCATTTCATCGGAATATTTTCTTCCGCCATTTCCCTTAGCTTTGACGCGGAAGTAACATTACGTAAATAGCCAAATAGTAACATTTTAAGTAGTAGGCGAGGATCATACGGCCGCTGGCCGCGTTGAGCGTTTACCCTTTGTGGGATAAAATCATCCGGAATAGAGTCCACAAACAAGCTAATAATGCGAACAACGTGTTGATCGTTGACTTTAATTTCAAGGGGGATTGATAAAGTGGTTTGATTATTGTTATACTGTTTAAACATAGAGACCGACTCCTGACACTTATTTTTTTCGTCGAATTTAAGGTTACCAGAAGATGGTTTCTATGCCTACATAAAAAGCCCCAAAATTCCGAAAAAGTTCGGAATTTTGGGGCTTTTATTTTTGAAACTAGAATTGTGTCCTAGCCTCTCAAGATCTTGGACGATTTGATGGAAGTCGGTGCCGGAATCGAGTTGGCTATTGTTATAGAAAGTTGCGGCGTAGTTGCGCCGGTATTGAGTGGGTGTCACTAAATTTCGTTGTTTGAAAACACGAGTAAAGTAGTGGGCATCTGGGAAGCAACAGGTTCGGCCGATTTCTTCAACCAATTGATTGGTAGTCAACAAGAGGTATTTGGCCAGATCGAGCCGAGCGTCGGTCAGATAGGCCTTGATCGTCGTACCAAATTCCTGTTTGAAAATGCGATTGAGGTAGTCAGGATTGAGATGAAAATGTTCAGCGATTTGTGATAACGTCAATGTATTTTTTAAATTAACGCGAAGCCATTCTCGAATTTGGAACAAGGTCGGTGCCAATAATTGTTGCTGTTGCAGGCGATAGTCATTGGCCAGTTCAATTAGAGCTAGCGTTGTTTGATAATCTCTTAAATCTGGGTGGTCGTTTCACCGATGTCCGCGGTCAAGTAGTTGTTGACCCGCCAGCAGGCTACGGGTCGGATCTTTCAGTTGAAAAAAGCGGGGCAAGATAATGATTTTTGGTGTGGTGGCAGCCTTTGATACGATGTTTGGCATAGTCTGACTGGTAAAGTGAAACCAGAGAAACTGGGCGGTGCGCTCGCAGGGGCGATCACCATCAATCTGTGTTTGGGGTGCTAGACAAAGAACCTGACCAGCCTTGAGAGTGACCGGCTGCTGATCAATCCTAAGGAAAATCGTCCCCGCCAGACCAATCATGATTTCGGTATTGTTGTGGCGATTTGGCGCGTGACGCCAGCCAGGCTGGGCCGTGAATTTGCCGCTATTAAGATAGTGAACGGGTTGAGTGAGATCGAAATAATTGAGGTCGATCATGGGAAATCTCCTAAAGAGGTCGTTTTTGTCCTCTTTTTCTGCGTGATTGGTTGTATTGGTGAGCAGCGGGACTGATTATACTAAGGCTAACAGTGAAAGGTTAAGGTGATCAGGGTGCAAATCGAGCAAGACAAGGTACAAGACGAATTCTGGAATTACTATCGCCGAATTGTCCAAACGGTGGTGGTGCCGTATCAGTGGAAGATCATCAGTGATGAAGCCACGGTCAAAATTGAGCGGGCCAATGGTAACTCCTCTGATATGGTTCAACAAAGTCACGCCATTCAAAATTTGAAAATTGCGGCCGGATTGGCAAAGGGACATTTCTACGGCGAATGGTTTCAGGATTCAGATGTTTATAAATGGTTAGAAACGGTTGCCTATACTTTACGCTATGCGCCTGATCCTGACTTGGAGCAACAGGCGGATCAAGTGGTGGCCTTGATTGGTCAGGCACAGCAAGCGGATGGTTATTTGGATACCTATTTTCAAATCGAGCGTCCCGAGCGCCGCTTCAAACACGTTTCCAAAAGCCACGAATTATATTGTATGGGCCACTATATTGAGGCAGGGGTAGCTTATTTTAAAACCACGGGTAACCAGAAGGCCCTAGATATTGCTATTAAAATGGCGGATTGCCTCACCCGTAATTTTGGCCCCAAGCCTGGTCAGCTTCATGGCTACCCGGGCCATCCGGAGCTGGAACTGGCCTTAACAAAGTTAGCGGAGTTGACCGAATCAAGGAAATATCTCGATTTAGCGGCGTACATGGTTCAGCAGCGGGGAACCAAGCCGAGTTTTTTTGCTGGTCAAAACAAGCTGAATGTTGATGTTGACGAAGGCTACTGGCCAGGCATCGAACCTGCTGCCGATCACTACCAAGATCGCGTTCCACTCATGGAAATGACCCGTGGAGAAGGTCACGCCGTCCGTATGGCCTATCTATTGACTGGTGCGACTCGCGTGGCGTCGCTGACCCATGATCAAGCACTCCTGGCCGCGTGCCAACGTCTTTGCCGCCACATCAGTGAAAAGCAAATGTATCTCACTGGTGGCGTCGGCTCAACAGCCAATGGTGAGGGCTATACGTTTGATTATGATCTGCCCAATGATACGATGTACTGCGAAACTTGCGCTTCCTGTGGCATGGCTTTTTTGGCTCAGGCCTTGCTTCAAGCAGACCCAGAAGGTTGGGTAGCCGATCTCTTGGAAACCGAACTTTATAACGGCACCATCAGTGGCATGGCGCTGGATGGTCAACACTATTTCTACGTGAATCCTTTGGAAGTGGATCCACAGGCCTGCCGCTTTGATCCACAAAAGGCGCATGTTAAAGCAACACGTTCCGCGTGGTTAGGCTGTGCCTGCTGCCCACCTAATCTGGCCCGCCTGATCGCCTCTGTCGATCAGTATATTTATTCTATCAAAGACGAGACTATTTTCAGCCATTTATTCATTGGGAATGAAGCACGCTTTTCCAATGGGGTGCTGATCAAACAGTCGGGACACTATCCTTGGTCGGGGGAGCTTGATTTCTTGATTGATAATCGGTCGGGGCATCAGGATCAAAAGGTGGCGATCCATGTCCCAGCTTGGGCGGCAGAAGACTTTGAAATCCTTACTGATGGTCCGATAATCAGTTCGGAATTACAGGCGGGATATTTACGGTTCTCTGTCCCGGCCGGATGTTGCTGGCAGTTTGAATTGAAGTTAGCGATGCCGGTGAAGGCGTTACGGGCCGTGCCTCAGATCAAGGCTGATTTTGGCAAGGTCGCGCTCCAACGTGGGCCGGTGGTTTATTGTGCTGAAGAAGTTGATAATGGCGCCGGGCTGCAGCAATTACTGCTGGCAAGTCATGCTGAATTTGCCCATCACGCTGACCAGCGAACCTTTGGAATCAGAACCGAATTGATTACGGCACAGGGATGGCGACGTTCAGTTGACTCGCGTTCTCCGCACCGGCCGTACCATTCTGACGCAAATCAAACAAGTGAACCGCTAACGTTGACCTTTATTCCCTACTTTCTCTGGGCCAACCGCCGTGTTGGTGAAATGACCGTTTGGCTCCAAGAGGCGAACACATCTTTATTTTCGACCGAACACCAGTTGAACGACTAGTTTAAAAAATGATCAGTGAAGCCAAGAAACCTTCACTGATCATTTTTTTGGTTGCTGAGCTTATTTACGCGTCAAAGCCGTTGTTCTTGCTGGCGTCAGCGAACCAACGACCAGATCGTTTGATGGTCTTGACTTGGGTGTGGATATTCGTCGAAATCAGGCCATAGCGGTTGCGATAGGCATTGGCCCAAGACCAGCAGTCGATCGGGGTCCAAACGTGGTAGCCGAAGCAATTGGAACCAGCCTCGATGCCCTTGTGCAGCCAAGTCAGGTGGTCATGCATGAATTTGATCCGGTAGTCATCGTTGATCACACCGTTCGCGTCCATGAAACGTTCTTCCCGGGAAACGCCCATACCATTTTCGGAAACGAACCAAGGAATATTGTGGTAGTCATCGCGTACGGTCAAGGCGATGTCGTAAAGGGCTTTGGGATAGATCTCCCAGCCTTTATCCACGTTCATTACGCGGCCAGGCATTTCATAGTTGTTGAAATACTTGGACGGCATCCAATCCATTAAACTATCAGGCGAGATCTCCGGTCGCTGAACGCGGAAAGGATGATAGTAATTGACCCCTAGTTGATCGATTGTTTGTTCACTGATTAGTTGCAGTTCTGCCGGTGTCGCTTGCCAAAGGACGCCATCCTGCTTTAAGGTCGTGACTAATTTCTCCGGGAAATGACCGTTGATTGCTGGATCCAAGAATAATTTGTTGGTCCACAGGTCAGCCATTTCGGCGGCAGCTTGGTCTGCAGGGTCATCAGAGGCGGCATAAGCTGGGGTCAGATTCAGAATGATCCCGATTTTGCCAGCGTTGTTGTGATCCAGACCGCGATATTTCGCCATCGCCTTGGCTGAAGCCAGGGAGAGATTATAAGCGACTTGGACGGCCTTTTTCCCATCCACGATCTTGGGGTAGTGGAATTGATAGAGGTATTCGCCGTCAACGATGACCATCGGCTCGTTGAAGGTGAACCAATTCTTGACCCGATCGCCGAAGAGTCGGAAACATTGTTCGGCATACTTGGCGTAGAGGTCGGTGACATGCTTGGATTCCCAACCGCCATAACGGTCATAAAGTTCGACGGGCAAGTCAAAGTGATGCAGGTTGATCACCGGGGTAATGTCATTGGCAATGAATTCATTGATCACGTCATTATAAAAGCGCACACCATCCGGATTGAGACTGGCCGTTTCGAAATCATCGATCAAACGGGACCATTGGATCGAGGTCCGGACCGTATTCAAACCAACTTCCTTCATCAACTTGATATCCTCGCGAAAACTATGGTAGAAGTCCGACGCTGTATCGGGACCGACATAGTTATAGAAATCCTCGGGGGCAATATCGTACCAATGATCAAAGACATTCACGTGTTGCTTATTGAAGCGGCCCTCACTTTGTGGACCTGATGTAGCGGCGCCCCACCAGAAATGATCTGGAAATGTTAATTTCATGTCAAAACCTCTTTCGATTAAATTTTTAGTCACAGCTGCAGGTCGGCAACTGCCTTTAGGGCAAATAACTGGCTAGCAAAGTCGTGTGGTTGCGGACGATTCCAATAATCTGCCGTCCGTTCACTATAATCTTCACTGAAAATGATCCCCAGGTTCATCAGTTCATCACCGTGCACGAGGATCGGCTGGCCGAGCTGGTAGTGGGCATCGATCCGCGTCAATTGATACGTTTGTTCCGGGTCTAGCCCCTGAAGACGCAAGCGACGATAAGGTGGGTTGGCCGGACTGAGGATCTGGTAAGCGGCGATCAACCCCCGGCCACTTTGGCGATCATACACTTGCCAAGCTGGTTGGTTTGAGGTAAAAGGACTGGCCAGTCGCGTGAACTCCCCCGTCAGCAGCAAATGTTGTTGCTGTTTAACAAAAGCAATTTGACGTTTGATCTGAGCCAATTCCGCCTCACTTAATTTCGTGATATCCAATTCATAACCAAACGTCCCAAACATCGCCACATCTCCTCGAGTTTGCAGCGGCGTGATGCGCCCAACTTGATGATTGGGCACAGCTGAAACATGGCTGCTGATAGCTTGGAGGGGGTAACCTAGCGAAGCGCCATATTGGATCTTCAGGCGCTCGATCGCATCGGTATCGTCACTGGCCCAAGCCTGGGGTGCATAGTACAGCATGCCCGCGTCGAACCGACCACCACCCCCGGCGCAAGATTCGATCATCAGCTCAGGAAAGCTCTGCGCTAGCAGACTGTATAGATGGTACACTCCCATAATGTAACGATGGTAGAGTTCTCCTTGTTGCTGCGCCGCGAGGTAAGGCGAGAAGGCTTCAGAGATGTAGCGATTCATATCCCATTTAATGTAGTCGATTTTCGTGCTGTGTAAAATCGCGGCCATTTGCTCGAAGATCGCCGTGACAACTTGTGGGTTGCTGAAATCTAAAACATATTGATTGCGTCCGTGGGATATGTTTTTGTCAGGATGACCTAAGCGCCACTCCGGGTGGGCCTGAAAAAGTGGCGTGTCGGTTGAAATCATTTCCGGCTCGAACCACAGGCCAAACTTCAAGCCTAATTGATGGATCGCGCTCACCAAATGAGGTAGACCCGCTGGCAGTTTGTGCCGATCAACCGTCCAATTCCCTAGCGAACCAGTATCACTGTCCCGCCGACCAAACCAACCGTCATCAAGGACGAACAAATCCAGCCCCACTGCTTGAGCCTTGGTTGCCAGTTGCAACAATTTGGTTTCATTGAAGTCGAAGTAGGTGGCCTCCCAATTGTTGATCAAGATCGGTTTAGGCTGATCCGCCCACCGCTGATCGATCAGATGCCGCCGATAAAAGTCGTGGAACTCATGACTCATCCCATTTAGTCCGGTGGTGGTACAACTCAAGACCACTTCTGGCGTTTGAAAACTTGTTCCCGGCGTCAATTGCCAAGTGAATTGCGTCGGTGAAATTCCCAACGACAGGCGGGTAACCGCGTAATTATCCACTTCGACCTGCGCCAGAAAGTTGCCACTATAAAGTAGCGCGGCGCCATAGACTTGACCTTGCTGTTCGTCAGCGTTGGTGGCGGCTAAGGCGATGAAGGGATTGTGCTGGTGACTGCTGGCCCCGCGATCACTATCGATGCTCATCCGCCCGACCATCAAGGGCTGCCGCTGGATCTGCATCTCTTTGGCCCAAGCGCCATGTAGATGGATCAAGTCATAATCGGCGTTAGGCAGATCAAGATTAGCGCTTAGGGCCTTGGTCAATTGATAGGTGGTTTCACTTTGTGGCGAATTGCTGAAGGTGCTACTGCGAATGATCAGCGCATTGGTTGTGTTGATCGTGTAATGCAACTGTAAGGTGAGCGGTGAGTTCTCATCGTGCAAGGTAATCGTCAAAGTGGCCGCCGTTTCATCACCGTAGCGGGCATGGGGTAGTTCGCCGAGATCAGGATAACCAGCGGTAACTTGATAGCTGGCATATTTGAACGCCGTGATCTCATCACCGTCCGGATAACGAATCGCGTAAGCCCCTTGGCGAAAATCAGTCGTCCCAAAAACCGGATATTCTTGCCGGATCGCCTCCAATGAGGTCGTATAATTACCGGTCAGTAAATTATTGCCCGGTCGAAGCTCCCGCTCGTTTAAATGGCCATCCAGGCTGGGTTGCTGGATCCGCGGACCATAATAGTAGTTTTCCAATTGCCCGATCTCCGGAATTACCCGGAAAAGGTAGCTAATTTTGTCATTGTGAAGGTGGAAAACCAAGTGTTGTTGATCCACTTGAATCAAATCAGTCGTCTGCATCAATAAAGAATCCTCGAATCTGATCACTGACTTTCGGCAGATACTCATGCCCGTACTCTGGCAGAACGAGTAAATGCTTCTTGGCCGTGATCTTATTGTAAGTCGCGAATTGGGTGATCGGTGGCACGGTGGTATCTTGGAGACCCATGGACCAGTAGACCTCACCACGGATCCGAGACGCTAAGTTTTGAATGTCGATATACTCTAAGGTGTGGAAAATCTCGGCTTCACGCTGATGGAGTGGGTCGCGAAATTGGAACCAATAAGGAATCTCCTCAAAGGCTGACGTTTGTGCGCCCATTTGATAGGCTTTGCGATAGTCGGACAAGAACGGATAACTCACTTGGACCCGATAGATCTCAGGCACCAAACTGGCGCAAGCAATCGCGAGCCCACCACCCTGAGAAGCGCCTGTGGCATAAACGCGTTCACGATCAACACCAGGATAATTCATCAAGATCCGCGCCGCCTGGGCCGTATCCAAGAAAACACTGCAATAATACAGCGCCTCAGGACCAGCCTCCATTCCGCGAATGATCAAGCCTTTCATCGCGTCACCTTGAGGCACCGCCGCCATTTCTGACGTGCCACCTTGGCCCCGCGCATCCATCGCCAGAACCACATACCCTTCCGCGGCCCAACCGAACTTGTCCTGATAATCCCCAGAGTCACAATGATAGCCGTGAAACATCACCATGCCCTTATGTGCTTGCCGCTCATCATAGTTCTTGGGCAGAATCAGCTGACAGTGGATCCGCGCCCCTTTGACACCAGAAAAGTAAAGATCATAAGCCTGAGCGACCCGCGATGGAATCGGCACCGCCGTCGTCGTGTAATCCAACGGTAAAGCCTGCATTTCTGCTAAAGCCCGCTCCCAAAAATCATCGAAATCAGCCGGTTTTTGCGCACTCCCAGCATACTTTTTACCCACTTCAAGATCGATCATCATTTAACCCCTTTTCAAAAATCGTTATTGGTCAAGTTAGTAATCTGAATAAAGTACAGCGTTTTCATTAATTAGTATATACTATTAAAATGTGATGTCAATAAATAAGAGGATGACTGTCAAATTCAAAATTTTTTTCTCGAATAGGAAGTGTTTCAATATTCCTGATATTTTTTTGAAGTCGACAATCAATCGTTAGGTATTGCCTAATACTGTTTCTATCTATAGATAATTATGGAGACTGGTTAATCGTTATTGTTAGATTCAAACACAATAGTGAGTAGTTAACACCCGAGTGGTCTAAATAATTATCAGCATGATAGCAACTTAAAAATGTTAAAAATGATTGATGCAGGGGACTTATATTTAATTTTAATTACGAACAGCTGACAGTGAGAGGAAAATGGTATGTGGAAATATGTGGGAATAGATGGAGAGAGAATGAAGAAAATAACAAAAAAATCTGAAAGCGCTTGCGTTTGGAATATTTAAAGTATATACTATTTGGTGTAAAAGAAACATTCGATTGAATCAAAGATCAGTCTTTGACAATTAAAGACCATACAAATGTAGCAAAAAGTGATTTCAATGGTGAATCTTTTGCGATGGAAGAGGAAAGGATGAGATAGATCATAACTGGATGTAGAACTTTGTAACGGGTCAGTATTTCTTGGGTCTAAGAAGTTTAAATTTTCAATGCTCTAATTGGATGTTTGTCAGATAGAGTTTACGGAAACATATTTTTATCAAGCCTTTTACAGATCAATTACTTAAGTGGTTAATGTTTATACTGGGCTACTCTAATTTCGTAGGAGTTATTGCAAAGGCTTGGGGAGGTGACACAAGTGTCAAGAAAAAGAACGACGTTATTATTCTATTTGTTTATTTCACCGTGGTTGTTGGGTTTCTTTATCTTCACTGCGGGTCCGATGATCTATTCATTATTTATTTCCTTAACAGACTTTTCCGGTATTGGCAGTGCCAAATTTGTTGGTCTAGCCAATTATGCGAAAATGTTTACCGGCGACCCACTTTTTTGGAAATCGTTGTGGAATACATTTGTTTATACAATATTTGGTGTTCCGTTAGGGCTCATTGCCGGCTATCTCCTGGCACTATTGCTTAATACTAAAGTTAAGGGTTTGGGTGTGTGGAGAACGATTTTCTATTTACCATCACTCGTTCCTGCAGTCGCAAGCTCGTTACTTTGGTTATTGATCTTCCAGCCTGACTTTGGTGTCGCAAATGCGATTTTACGTTGGGCAAACCTACCCACATCTAATTGGCTTTTAAGCGAGGCCATGTCTAAGCCAACGTTGATTATCATGAGCCTTTGGGGTGCCGGTGGTGGGATGATTATTTACTTGGCGGGACTTCAAGATGTTCCAACTTCGCTTTATGAAGCGGCAGAACTTGATGGTGCTGGACCGCTGCGCAAATTCTTTACTATCACTATTCCGATGACATCAAATGTAATCTTCTTTAACTTGATTATGGGGTTGATTGGCTCATTTCAAGTATTTACTCAAGCGTATGTTGTTAGTAATGGGAAGGGTGGTCCTAACAACTCAACCCTATTTTATGTGCTGTATCTCTATTCTAATGCCTTTTCGTATTTCAAAATGGGATATGCATCAGCACTTGCTTGGATTCTATTCCTCATTATTTTGGTTGTCACGGTGATTCAATTCAAATTCTTCGGCAACAAAGTTTATTATGGTGACTCTACAAATTAGGGGGAAAGGAGAGAAAAATGGATATTTCAAAAGTTCCAGAGAATACGCGCAAAAAGAAATCAAGAAGTATCAAACAAGGCCGTAAATGGTCAAAAATCATTAGTTATCTTTTGTTGATAATCTTATCTGTCGTTTTCCTTTTCCCGTTTTTGTGGCTTGTTTTCACCGCGGTTAAACCGGAGCGAGAGGTCCTAACATTTCCGCCAAGAATGTTTCCAAGTGTTTGGAAATGGTCAAACTATCCTGAAGTTTTCAAGCTGATAGACTTCGGCCAATATTACTTGAACTCAATCTTTGTTTCTTTGATTGGCGTATTTGGTACAGTTCTATCGTCAACTTTAGTTGCATTTGGCTTTGCTAGATTAAAAGGCGCCGGCCATGGCATTTGGTTTGCCTTATTGCTAGCAACGATGATGTTACCATCGCAGGTCACAATGATTCCAGTTTATCTGATTTATTCGAAGCTGAAATTGGTAAACACATTTGTTCCGCTAACATTAGGGGCGTTCTTCGGCAGTGCTTATTATATATTTCTACAAAGGCAATTTTTCTTAACCATTCCAAAATCATTGGAAGAATCGGCCAGGTTGGATGGCGCCAACACTTTTCAGATATTTGCAAAAATCATGTTACCACTTTCGGTGCCATCCGTTATTACCGTCGCATTGTTGACATTTATGGGCTTTTGGAATGACTTTATGAATCCACTAATTTATTTGAACGATCAATCTAAATACACATTAGCGCTTGGCATAATGCAGTTGCAGGGTAGTCACGTTGTTGCGTGGGGACCACTGATGGCAGCGAGCGTCATGGTGATTGTACCAGTCATAATCACATTCTTTGTCGGTCAAAAGTACTTTATTCAGGGTATTGCTACAACAGGTAGTAAAGAATAATTTTTGGAGGAAAGAAAACATGAAGAAATCTTTTGGATTAAAGTTAGCATCTTTGGCGATGCTGAGTTTAGGGTTAGTTGCAGCGTTAGCAGGCTGTGGGAGTGGTAGTTCAAAGGGTGGCACAACAGAAAAGAAAGAGGATGTCACCTTACGAATTTATACTTGGAACCAAGATCCATCTGGGGCGAAACGTGAACAGGCTATCTTCGATGAGTTTACGAAGGATACTGGGATTAAAGTCAAACAGGTGGTCGCGCCCTGGGACAAATATGTTGATAAATTTATGACGATGGCCTCTAGTAACACGTTACCTGACCTGACTTGGATTCAGACGGCTTCATTCGCGACAATCCAAAAGAAAGGTTTGTTAATGGATCTTGATTCATATGTCAAGAAGAATATTGATACTGATAAATTTTTGCCATCAGCATTAAAGATTGGTCAGATCGATGGTAAACAGTGGGCTTTACCACGTGATATGTCAGCTCAGCAGTTGTCAATTAATACTGATATGCTTAAAGAGGCCGGTCTATCAATGCCAAAGAATGACTGGACGATGGACGAATTCTTGGATTATGCCAAGAAATTAACCAAAGTTGAAAACGGAAAAACCACAGTCTTCGGTATCGATAATTTCTATCTTTCTCCATTGCTATTAGCATATTCAGGTAACAACATTACTAATCCTGCTGGTACAAAAATTACGATTGATCAGAAGAATGATGTTGCGGGTGTACAATTTGCTTCTGATTTGGTGAACAAGTATCATGTTTCGCCAACATCCGCCCAAGCACAAGGTATTTCAAACATGTTTGTTGCTGAGAAATCAGCGATGGCAATCTGTGGTCCTTGGGACTGGCAAAACATTTCCGAAAACGCTAAGTTCAATTGGGATGTCATTCCAATGCCAACTGTTAACTCCTCTTCTGTACAACCACAGGCAGGTTTACCAATTGGTGTGACTTCGCAGACTAAGCACAAGAAGGAAGCACTTCAATTCTTGAAGTGGTTGAGTGCTGGACGTGGTCAGAAATTGCAAATGAAGGGCGTTGGGTCAGTTCCCGTTCTTAAGTCACAAGTTAATGATGTTACTAAGACAGAATTTGCACCTAAGAATGCTAGCTCATTAGTTGATATTTTGGAGCATTCGAAGATGTGGATTGCAGCAGCTTATACTGAAGACTATGCCGAAATTCAAACCAAAGCCAATAACGAAGTTTCAAACATTATTTTAAAGAATCTTGATGCAAAGACTGATTTGAAGAAATTGGCCAAGAGTTTGAGATCTGAGTATAATCTAAAATAGAACGTTTCTATGGGGGCGCATCTTTCATTTAGATGACGCCTCTTTTTTGAAAGATCAAACATTTCTTAGATAGGGGTATACAAATGGAAAAAGATATCCAGCGGAATCAGAATAAAGGACGGGAATCAATCTTCTATCACTGCATGACACGCTTGTATGCTGCGATTAAGTTGAGTCTTGTATTTTGGGTAAAACTAGTCCAGAGTATCTTTACCCTAAGAATGTTTGATAGCCTGAACGCCTTATTTCAAACTAATCGGGATATTCGTGAAGACAATCTGATCAAAGTTAGAAAAAGCTATCTTGGGAATTTTAAGCAATTGCCCATTAGGCGAAAAATGGATTTATCCTGGCCACTTGTGACTATCTATTTTGGAGTCTTTGTTTTCGTGCCATTTCCCAGCTATGTGCAGTCATCGATCGTTTATTTTGTTAAGTATGTTGCACTGATTCTCTTGGTGATTTGGCAAATTATTGTCATGGTGCCCATCACAGTAACCGACGAGAAACAGAATTTACGTCTTCGTGATCAACTCTGGATAGGTTTTAGCCAGATGTGTTCTCATGCCTTTCGGTCAATTCTGTTAGTGGCTGTAACCCTAATTCTTAGTTATTTTGCCCTTAAAAATACCATTTTCTTAATTTTCTTTTTTCCTGGTATTCTTGCGTTGTTGGTACAAGGAATTCATGATCATATTGTTTAAGCTTGGAGGATTTCAAAATGAATTTGCGAGTTAAAAAGGTCTTGAAATCTGACCAACCCTTTCGACAAAAGTTATCCTACATGTGGATGTATTTTGGCAAACTATTTCTTGTATTTGTTGGGCTCTTGGTTGTACTAGTTTTTTTCCTAGGACAAGTGGTGACTAGGAAAGACTCAATTCTGACAGTTGGGATCTATACCCAAGGAATGAGTAATCCTGTTGCGACAAAGTCTATGAAGCGAGAGTTTCAGAAAGTTCTTGTTCCCAATAAGAAGCAAGAGGTTGTTGTGACATGGAACGATTTAGCAAAGCGTGATATTATGGCAAAGTTTTTAGGTACCGTCAATGATCATTCGGTTGATATTTTGATAACTAATGAGAAGCTATTTAAGCAAGTGGAAAAGGATATTGGCTGTGAGGTCCTACCCGTAAATACTGGGATTCGGAGTGCTTCTGGGAAAAAAATGAAGCAGTATATGAACCGTAATAACCACATTATTGGAATCAAAAGCGATGACGTTGAATTCTTTAAGAACTATCAAATTAAGGATCAAGTTATCTATGTACCCAAGAAATCAAAGAATATAAGTAGTGCGATGAAGCTAATTCGTTCGCTTACTGAGTAGCTGGTCTTTTGATTGTTGACTTTATATTCTGATTAGATGAAGGGAGGAACCGATGTGCAACAATCACCTAAATATGAATTAATCGCAAACGAGCTCAGGAAAAGGATAACAACTGGGAAATATCAACCAAATGAGTTGATTCCTGATCAAGTTGCACTTGCCGAAGAATTTGGCGTTAGTCGAATGACAATCAAGAAAGCAATTGATGGATTAGCAATGGAAGGCCTTTTATATACAAGGCGGGGTGATGGGACTTATGTAATGGGAGATATCTCGCTAAAAATAGAACAGAATTCTCCTGCTGAAGAGCATTTGGGCTTAACGGCATCATTTGAAGAAGGGCGTGTCACTAGCAAAATAATTCAGTTTGATATCAGATTCCCCAGCGAATCTCTTCAAAAGCATTTGAAGCTAGAGAAGAATGAACCAATATTTGAAATTCTGAGATTAAGGTTGTTAGACGGACGGCCATATGTCCTGGAACACACATACATGCCCCAAAAGCTAATGCCAGGTCTTGACGAGGCAGTGCTAATGAATTCGATATACGCTTATCTGAAGAATACGGTTAACTTAAAGTTGAGCGGGGCCTACCGAAGAATCCATGCGTTATTTGCCGATGAGTTGGATGTTAAATATTTGGAATGCAAAGAGGGGGATCCGGTTTTAGAAGTTGAACAAGTTTCCTGGCTAGATGATGGTACACCGTTCGAATATTCTTTTTCGAGAAATAAATATGATGCACGTAGCTACAATGTCTTAGACATCGGCTAGTCTTTAGTAGCTGTGAAGATGGATAAGAAAGATTTGCCCATTTATTTGGCCTAAACATCGAATCGAGGTTGATCTCGTTTCGATGTTTTTGTTATTCGGCATGCGTAGCAAAAGGACAGGGAAAGGCGCTAAATTTGTTATTAACTCAGACAACAAATTTAGCGCCCTTATTACGGGTTCTCTTATTTCTGGTTCTTATCTTATCGGTAAATCAAATTTTGATGTGCTAGTATTTAGATGTTTGTAGACACTTAACCAATTTCCTTTTAGGAGAAGAGCAGAGGATGGGCAATATCTGACTTGATAATACTAACTCCGAATGGTGCCAAATCAATCTGGCCTTGAATGGTTGTCATCGTCAATATATCATTGCCTGAAATGTCTAAATCAAAATGTTTATTCTCGTTTGAATGGTTAATGATGAAGATATAAGTACCATTTGTATTGACTCTCAAGGTTACACTGACTGCTTCAGGTGTATAGGTTGATTTAATTCCAGCTGTATTCAGAATTTCATCAAAGATAGTCTTCATGCCTTGTTTATTCAAAACTGTGCCGATGTAAAAGCTGGTTCCGTTGCCGAAATGGTTGCGGGTAATTGCCGGCAATCCTTCATAAAAAACACCGGAGCCGTATTCAGCGACAACGTCGGCCGATTTGGGATGAATGATATCGCAAAGCAAAGTTCCCGTTTCTTTACCATTGGTGTTTGCGACAAAATGAAGTGGAATCTTACGAGTGAATGGCATCGCATCGAATTCTTCGACCCAAACACCAGTCACTTTTTTCAGGGGACCGGGATAACCCCCTAAGTGAATGTTATCGTTTGAATCAACAAGACCACTCATTGTTGTGGTTACGAAGATACCACCGCTCTCCGTGAAGGCCTCAATTTTACTTGCTAGCTTATCATCAAGCAGATAGAGACATGGCGCGATTACGATGCTATATGAATCAAGTGCACTTTCTTTAGATACGAAATCGATTGGAATGTTACGTGTGTATAACTCATCATAGTACCGTTGGATTTGATCAACGTATTTGATTTCTAAGTTTGGACCGATTGCGTATTCAAGCGCCCAGTAATTTTCCCAATCGAAGAGGAGTGCAACCTTTGCTGGTGTTATTCCGTCAAGAAGTGTGGTACCAATCTTTTGCAGTTCGTTGCCTAATTGTTGAACCTCTTTAAAAACCCGTGGTTCTTCGGTCCCAACATGATCAATCACGGCACCGTGAAACTTCTCCGCGCCTCCGATTGATTTGCGTAGTTGGAAGAATTGTACCGTATCAGCTCCGTGGGCAATTGCATTGTAACTCATGTTTCGCATTTGTCCCGGCAGTTTCAAGGCATTGAATGGTTGCCAATTTTGCTGACTTGGTGTTTGCTCCATCATCATAAATGGTTGACCGTTTTTAAGCCCCCGCATTAAGTCGTGCATCATACTAGCCGAACTATTTGGCGTATCATTCGTTGGGTATGAATCCCAAGAAATAATATCCATTTCTTTAGCAAATTTGAAATAGTCAAGGGGCTTGTAGGCACCCATCAAATTAGTTGTCACGGGTGTCTTGGCATCATATAAGCGTATTGCCTTCTTTTCTTCCTTAAAGGTATTCAAAATTGAATCGGAATTGAAACGAGAGTAATCAAGCGATAGTCCTGGGAAAGAGGCCTTTTCATTTGGAATACCATCACCTATGAAATTGGGCGGAATGATCTCCTCAAACGAATAATATTTATGGCTCCAAAGATTTGTATTCCACGCCTGGTTAACTGCCTCAATCGTTGAATATTTATCTTTTAGCCACACTCTGAATGCCTTAGCGCAGTTTTCGCAATAGCATTCGCCACTATACTCGTTGGAAATATGCCAGCAGACAAGAGAATCCAATTGGCCATATCTCTCTGCTAACTGTTTGACCAATCTGATTTCGTATTTCCTAAAGGATGGGCTATTGGGACAGAAATTATGACGATGCCCAAACTTGTGAACCAATCCATAAAAATCAGTTCGATTAACATCTGGATAACGTTGACTCATCCATGCCGGCAGTGCCGCGGTTGAAGTGCCCATAACAATTCTGTAATTATTCTGGGTCAATAAACTAACAATTTTATCCAGCATTCGAAAATCATATTCGTTCTCTGAAGGTTGAAGAATTGCCCATGAGAAAACATTGATGGTTGCTGAGTTAATGTGGGCATCCTTAAGTATGTGCATATCCTCAAGCCAAATATTTTCCGGCCATTGCTCAGGGTTATAATCGCCACCGTAAATCATTTCTTTGAAGAAGCTCAAATAAAATCCCTCTTTTCAATTATTAATGAACGCAAAAATGATTATACTTATATATAAAAGTATAATCATTTGAGGGCGTTTATTCAATACTTTTTTCGCAATGACATCAAGATATCATTACGTTGTCATAGCGTGTTATTATCCACGACGGTGTAACTGCGAGCATCGTATCGATTGCGGGAAAGAGAGTACTCGAATGGGGTGCCGTCGGCTAACCATGCCACCTGTTCTACCTCAAGAACCGGATCTTTGGGACTACAATTGAGATATTTAATATCGAATTCATCGGCGAAAACGGCATGTATCTTTCGATAGGAACCGCTTAGTTTAAGACCAGTGCTTTTTAAGTACGCATAAATCGACCCATAAAGAACAGATTCATCCAGATCCGGCATCAGCTTCTGAGGCATATAAGTATGCTCGAGAACATAGGGCTGCTGATCAACCAATCGTAGACGAATTATCTTAAAGACTGGATCATTCTTTCTAAGGTGGAGCTTCTCTTGGATTTGGGGACTAGGAAATTGAATATCAAAGACAATGATCCTACTTTCAACGCGATCGGCGCCAAAATAAACCGTCAATCCCTGATGTTCAGAGGCAGGGGCGTTCTTTTCAATTTTTTGAGGAATATTGGTCATTACATAGGTACCATCTCCTCGGCGAGAATAAATCAATCCTTGAATGGCGAGAGCGTCTAGGACACGCTTGACAGTCATTCTGCTAACTGAAAATTCTGAAGAAAGAGCGAGCTGATTTGGTAGTTTCGAGCCTTGAGGGTATTCCCCATTCTCAATTCTGTTCCGTATTTCTTGTTCTATTTTCACATATTTTGGGGTGTTCATTTTGATTGTACCTTTCCAGTCAAATGTAATCGAAATCATTGTGAGTATGAAATTTCGGATGTGAAACACTGCTAGAATGACTATATCATATTAATCATATATTTAGGTAAGTGACGAACCCTTTCTATTGAAATTCACAATTTTGTTAAGCGTATTAATTATGATTAGGACACTATTATCGAATTAAAGAGCAAAGAATTCGATAACAATCAAAACGAAAATATGGGAATAATTACGAAAACCCCACTCCGGATTTTTTTGAGGGGTGAGGTTTTCTATCTTTGAAAGTATTAGTGCTGATTTTGTGTTACTGGTGCAATTGAGTTACCCATTACTAAAGTTGCTGGATATTTTTTTTGAACCTTTTTTTCTGTTGGCTGTTTCAGCGATAATTCCTTAAGCAAAAATGATGCGGCGTCCATTCCCATTTTTTCTTTTGGATGATTAATTCCGGTTAAATTTAGACCGAGTCCATGAGCTAGGGATGAGTTGTCATAACTGACGATGGAGACATCATTTGGGATTTCGATACTTAATTCATGTAGTGCTCTTATTACCGAAATAGCGCATAGATCGTTATAGCAAATAATGGCAGTCGGTCTTTGGTCATGGTCGTTGGTGAAGATGGCTTTGACATAATTACCAATCTCTTCCTCAGTATGTCCTGATTGGAAAGTTAATACACGAAAATCAACATGTTCATCCACTTGGTCAATCGCGGAATATGCACCAGCCATTCTAAGTTGTCCCTGCTGATCATCGGTCTTGAATATTCCTAATATATTCCTATGACCGTTGTTTAATAGTGACTGGGCCTGTTGCCCTCCTCCAGAGAAATCGTCCATTACAAACGAGGGGATTTGAAAGGTGTTCAACGATGAGTGAATTGATACAATCTTTACTCCTTTCCTTAGGAGTGCGGCGTACATATCGGTATTCTTTGATGGAAATGCTGATTTTGTTGGTTCAACGATTAGTCCAGTAATACTAGAATCATTTAAGAGTTGGATTAGATTTTTTCGTTCAATAACTGAATCATCTTGAGTACTGCTTAAAATAAGTTGAACGTTGTTTTGATTCAGCACGTTTTCTATCCCTGAGATAATTGGAGGGAAAATATAATTGGAAATATGTGCAGTCATTACTGCAACCATTGGTTTGTTGAAGAGAGAATCTGAGTTCTCAGCAGTTTGACGATTTTCAGGGTTTTGAACAAATGTCCCTCCACCCTGAACCTTGTAGATCAACCCGCGAAGCTCGAGCTCTGAGAGCGCACGGCGGACTGTTTGTCGACTGACCGAGAATCGAGAGATGAGTTGAGCTTCCGTTGGTAGTTTTCCGGTTGTAACGAAGTCATTATTCAAGATTTGAGTTTCAAGTTCTTTTTCAATTAATTTATATTTTTTCATATTACCACCTATACATATAGACAAATTATACCGCAATGGTACAAATTTAGATAGTTAAATAAATTCTGATAGTCCCTTGTTGTAGGGGGTCGAACCGGTAAAACGGGACAACTTTTGAAACAAATAAAGAATGCACGAGAGAATTGTACTAACCTATTTACTTATTTCAATTTGTATGGTATAACTTTGTTGTTAGCGTTTCCACGATGAGACTCAAATGGTTGAGTCTGGATGTGGGTTTATCGAAATGGAGGAAGTAAGAATGAAAAAAGGCTGGTTACTAGGGTTGGCTGTTGTCTTGGCATTGGGTGTTAGTGGATGTGGTAAGAAGAGTACAGGCAAGGCGGAAAATAAAACATTAACAGTTTGGACTTCGTATACCGAGGGCGCAGGAACTGGGAAAGAAATAAAAAAGACAATTTCTGAGTTTGAAAAGAAAACTGGTTATACGGTAAAACAATCCAACTTTACTTATGACATGATGCACGACAAGATAAAGGCGTCGGCTGCCGGTGGCAACTTACCGGATGTTATTTGGGGATTGCCAGAATACATCGGTGAGTTTAATAAGATGGGTATTCTTGAAGACATCACCACTGAAGTGAACAAATGGGATCAAAAGGATAAGATTACCAAATCAGCGCTTGAAACAATGAAAGTGAATGGTAAATATGTGGCGATCCCATATGAAGCGACAGTTCGCGCGTACCTAACTCATGAAGATGATTTCAAAAAAGCTAATGCTACCGCACCTAAGACTTGGTCGGATTTACTTGCACTTAAGTCCTTTAAAGATGAAACAGGAAAATACCCGTACTCAATTGCTGGCAAGGGAGCTCGTGAGCCACAGGAATTGATTGTTTATTTGGCCCAGTATGGTCTTGAAATTGCGAGTGAGAAGAACGGTAAGTATAAGAACACTTGGAATGAAAATGCTGATCAATTGGAGAAGGCAACAAAGGTTTTCCAATTCTACAAGGATTTAGTTGCTGAGGGAATTGTCGATAAGAACTCAGCCAACTTAGGATGGGAAGATACTGATGAAAATTTTGCTAGTGGAATAACCGCTTCTTACGTAACTGGGAATTGGTTACAAGAACGTGAAGCGACCAATCCAGATACCATGAAGGATGTTGCGGTTAACGCTATTCCTTATCCAACAGATGGGAAGCCAGCAACATACTTGGAGGCGAAGCCATTATTTGTCTTGAAAAATGATACTGATAAGAAAATGAAAGTGAAACTAGCAGAAGCCTTTCTTAGCAAAAAAGCGCAAAAGGCTGCTTTTCTAGACCGTTCTCCGCGGATTGACGTTAGCGGTGATTCGAAGTGGAGCAAGGATTTCAAAAAGCTTTCTGAATATGGGGTTACTTTCCCACCGGTAACCGTTTCAAATATCTCACAGAATATGATCGATGCACTGGCGAAGGTGCTTCAAGAAGGCAAAGAACCTAAAGAAGCAGCGAAGTGGCTATCAACGGAAGTGAATAAGTCACTTGAAGACAACGACGAGCTGGCCAAATAGGAAAGGAGTGCACTCAGCCAAGTGCTGAGTGTTTTTATATAATATGGATATGTCTAATAAGCGAACAAAAAAACGATTTTTACGTACTCGAAAACAGCGCGAGCAGTTTTTTTCTGCGACAATGCTTTTTCCGGCTTTACTTTTCCTGATTGTTTTAATTGGTTATCCCTTAGTCACGGTTTTAGTTGATGCTTTTCATAATGTCAATTTATTGAATAATTCTGCTCAACCATTTGTTGGTCTAGAGAATTTCAAGAAGGTCTTATCAGATCCTAAATTTGTTCCAGCATTGCAGCATACATTATTCTATACGTTCTTTTCGGTTGTAGGAGAGTATATTCTTGGGCTTACAAGTGCCATTCTCTTAAACAAAAAGGTAAAAGGAAGAGCCTTCTTTAGAATCGCAATCTTCATTCCGTGGTTGGTACCAATAATTGTCGCGGGCATGACGTGGAGTTGGATGCTGAACCCTGATTTCGGGATTATCAATTATCTGTTAACACACTTAGGAATTATTAAGGAACCAATCAATTTTTTGGGCGATGCAAATTATGCCCTTCAGACAGTGACTTTCGTTAATGTGTGGCGCTCCTTTCCTTACTATACAATTTCCCTGTTAGCGGCCCTACAAGCCATTCCTGATGATCTTTACGAGGCCTCGGGAATCGACGGTGCTGGTAAATTTGAGCAATTTGTCCACATAACTTTGCCACAACTTAGGTCAGTTTCGTTAGTCATTGTTTTTATGCATATTATTTGGACCGCGATTAATTTTGACTTTATCTGGGTTTTGACACAGGGCGGACCAAATTATGCCACAGATACTTTGCCATTGATGATATATCGCTACTCGATGCAAAAATTTGACGTGGGCACAGCGTCGTCTTTATCGACGATGATGTTACTCGGAATGTCACTGATATTTGTTTTCTATTACAAGATTAAAACAAAAATTAGTGAAGAAACGCTTAATTAGGAAAGGCTAGGTGAAAATTGATTATGAAGAAAAAGGGTGGCCCAGTTACCTATATTTTATTAGCATTGATTAGTCTATTTTGTATTTTTCCGTTTGTTTGGATGCTGATTTCTTCGTTTAAACCTATTGATGAAATCAGACAAAGTGTTCCAAAATTTACGATTAATAATCCGACGTTTGCTAATTTTTCAAAAGTACTATTTGAGGCAGATTTTATTAAGTATATTAAGAATAGTTTGATCGTATCGTTGACGGCGTGCGTTCTGTCGTTGTTTATCGCAATCTGTGCCGGCTACGTTTTTAGTCGCTATTTTAGATTACGAATTGTTAAGTTTTCGAACCTGTTTATGCTTATTTCCCAGATGATTCCCGGAGTGTTATTGCTTATTCCCCTTTATCTTACGATGAAATTCTTGGGTATTCTAGAGTCCTATATGTCGCTTATTCTAGCCTATACAACGTTTGTGATTCCTTTATGTACTTTCATGATGAGTAGTTTCTTTGATACGGTACCAATTGCACTTGAAGAGGCGGCGGAACTAGATGGATATAATAAATTCCAGACGCTATTCAAGATAATCTTACCAATTTCTATTCCCAGTTTGATTTCAACCGGGCTTTATGCCTTTATCAATGCATGGAATGAATTTATGTTTGGATATGTTTTCATTTCATCGGAGGATTATCGTACATTGACGCCAGCAATTATGCTTTTCAAAGGGGCGAACACTGTTGACTGGGGTTCGTTGATGGCAGCTTCAGTCATTGCAATCATTCCAGTTACATTAATCTTTTTGTTTTTACAACGATATTTCCTTGCCGGACTGTCTAATGGATCTGTTAAGGGGTAACACAACACAACGCTTTATTTGGAAGGGTAAATAAATGGAAAAAATTAAAATGAAATTAAAATCATTGGTATTGGAGTTCCATGTCAACGATAATCAGACGATCTCACTAGTAAATTTCTCGACAAATGATAAAGTCAATACGATTGGGAGCGAGAATCCCAATATACAAAACAGGAAATTTAATATTCAACAACCGGTTGAAATGAAACTCAGTGGCATAAATTCTCCAGCCGAAACGCACGGACCCAAGTATTCATTTTCGGCCCCAGGTTATCGCCTAACGTACTTGGGGCATAAAATTATCGATAATGAAATGGGCCAGAAATTGATAATCACACAAATGGATAGTGCAACAGGTGTTTATGTAACTACGGTTTATCAGACATATGCAAACTTAGATATTGTCCGTGTGTGGTCCACAATCGAGAACAAAGGTGATTCATCGGTTGGTCTTGAATATGTGTCATCGTTTTCCTATATTGGTATTGATCAGGGGGGACTAAATACAGCGGAGGAGAAACTAAGACTGCACTTACCACACAACGCGTGGCAGAAAGAGCTTGACTGGCAAGAGTATCGTTTATCCCAGTTGGGTATGAGTAATTCACAGGCCTCATTAAGGAGAAGCTCGAACTTAATTCAAATCAATAACACCGGAAATTGGTCAACTAAGCACTTCCTACCCATTGGGATTTTGGAGAACCTTGAACTTGAGCATAGCTATTTCTGGCAGATTGAGAATAACGGATCCTGGACCTGGGAAATCGGAGATCAAGATGGGCAACTATATTTAAGAACAAGTGGACCGAGCGAACAAGAATCTTCATTTTGGAAAGAGATTCAGCCTGGAGAATCCTTTACGACCGTTAAAGCAGCAGTTGGTTGCACGAATGGTGGAGCGGATGAAGCAATTCAGGAACTAGTTAAGTATCGACGCCGAATTCGCAGAAAGAATTCGGACAATCAAGTATTACCAGTTATTTTCAATGATTATATGAACTCACTTTTTGGAGACCCTACAACGGAAAAAGAAATTCCAATGATAGATAAGGCAGCGGAAGCAGGGTGTGAATATTATTGTATCGATTGCGGCTGGTATTCTGACGGATATTGGTGGGATACGGTTGGAGAATGGCGGGAAGCGGTTGGTCGATTTCCTAATGGGTTAAAAGAACTTACAGACTATGTCACGTCAAAAGGGATGGTTCCGGGACTTTGGTTAGAGATAGAAGTTATTGGAATCAATAGCCCACTATTCAAAAAGCTACCAACTTCTTGGTTTTTCCAACGACATGGCAAACCTGTCTTTGACAGAAGTCGGGTACAACTTGATTTTCGTAACAAAGAAGTTCGGGATTACTGTACAGGCGTTGTTGAGCGATTAATAAACGAGTATGGCATCGGCTATATTAAAATGGATTACAATATTGATGCGGGAATAGGCACTGATTTGAATGCCGACAGTGCCGGCGAGGGCTTGCTTGAACATAATCGTGCATATTTACGTTGGCTAGATGATATCTTTCTGAAGCATCCCGACCTTGTTATTGAGAACTGCTCAAGTGGTGGATTACGTATGGATTATGCTATGCTGAGTCGATATAGTATTCAATCAACTAGTGATCAAGAAGATTTTCGGAATTATGCAACGATTGCCTGCAATGCTGCCTCGGGTGTTAATTCTGAGCAAGCTGCGATGTGGTCGTATCCTTTGACTGAGGCTAAGCCAGAAGAAGTTATCTTTAACATGAATAATGCCCTTCTGAGCCGCATTCATCAAAGTGGACATTTGGCGAAACTGAGTCAAAAGAATTTTGATCTTGTCAAGGAGGGAATCACTGTCTATCGAAATATTAGGCCCGATATAAAGCAAAGCCTACCATTCTGGCCGCTAGGATTTGCATCTTACGAAGACGAATGGCTGTGTTATGGTGAAAAAATCGAAGGTACGCAAAAAATTTATTTGACCGTTTGGCGCCGATATGCAAATGCAAAAGTTCTTAACATTCCACTGGATTTTCTTCTTGGTAAGGAGATTACTGTTAGTCAAATTTATCCAGTCGACGCAGATGCTTATTCGAGTACAGCCGAGTGGAATAAGTTAAATGGACTATTGATGGTTGAATTACCTGAAAGACTCTGTTCGCGAACCTTCAAGATTGAGTATTAACGGCGCCAGTCCCAGTCATCCTTCCTAAAAATAAGCAAAAACATTCGCACTCCTAGAGTCCAAGTGCTAAAATAGTAATGCATTAGCAAAACGAATGGAGGAATTTCATGTCAGTTTTAACTGAGACTTATACATTAACGAACGGTGTCAAAATTCCTAAAGTTGCTTTTGGGACTTGGCAGATCCCTAATGGTGAACCTGCTTATAACTCTGTTAAGGTTGCTTTGGAGAACGGCTATCGTCATATCGATACCGCTAAAGCATACGGAAATGAAAAGAGTGTTGGTCAGGCGATCCGGGATTCTGGAATCGACCGCAAAGATATCTTTGTGACATCGAAATTACCGGCCGAGATCAAGACTTATGAGGGTGCGCTCAAGGCCTTCGACGAAACCATGGCTGATTTGGATATTGATTATTTGGATCTTTACATTATTCATGCGCCATGGCCATGGGGTGAGATCGGCAAGAATTGTGATCAAGGTAATCTTGATGCTTGGCGGGCTTTGGAAGAAGTTTACGCCAGTGGACGTGTTCGCGCCATTGGGGTTTCCAACTTTGCGGTTCGTGATTTAGAGAATCTGTTACCTAACGCTAAAGTTAAGCCAATGGTCAATCAGATTCAATATTATGTCGGCTTCACTGAACCTAAGATCACGAAATATTCTGAAGATAATGGGCTGTTAATCGTGGCCTACTCACCATTAGCAACCGGCCGGATGTTGACCAATGAACATGTGGTGGCCATTGCCAAGAAATATGACGTTACCACAGCTCAGTTAGCGATTCGTTTCTGTATCGAAAACGGCGCGCTGCCATTGCCTAAAGCAGTGACACCAGCTCATATCGTCAGCAACAAGGAACTTGATTTCACCATTTCAGCCGAAGATATGGCTGTTCTGAACAGTTTAGCTGATACGACGAATGGTAGTAATCATAATCCAACGCAAGGCTAGTCACCAGATTGATTTAAGCATTTATTTTAAAAGACCCAGTCGATCCACAATGCGGCAAAGTTAGCAGTAACTTTGAAGCTCAGTGTGATTGGCTGGGTCTTTTTTTGTGGTGAACACAGTTTGTAAAGACGTTAACGTTTTTGTTAATGTCTAGTGTTCAGCTTTTAACTATAATACACATTAAACTTGATGTCTTGATCATGATTGCCGAAGCCACTGCCGAAAAGCGTGACACCACCCACATGTTTAGCGTCGTCTTTGACTTGGATTCGGAAGTCCCAAATGTCATTTTTGCCGTCGAAATCATTGATGCTCACGTCGGAAAGCGCATCGCCGTCAATGTAAGTGCCATTGTCTTTAGTTAGTCGCAATGTCTTGAGCAGGCCATACTGGTTGATGTTTGATGGCCACCAATCAGGTGTGAATTTGCCCCGCGCATCGCCAAAATCACCCGGGCTAGTCCAAGTGCCTAACTCGGTGCCGTTTAAGGAGAAGGTGATATCAGAGGGCCATTCGTTATTGGTAAACGGAAATTCGGAAGAAATCTCGAAACTAATGTCGATTTGTTCAAGACGCTCGTCTGTTTTGAGTAAATTGGGTGTTTTGTATTCAACGAACCCCTTGGTAAACCAAAGAATCCCCGCATCCATCCGTTTGGAGTCCATAAAGAACTTAGGCTCATCAACTTCACCAATGAAGCTTTCGCGAGTTGCCAGGCCACAGGTTGGCGCGACATGATAGTCAACATAGTGACCAACCGGAATTGAGGCCGTATGCGTTTCGAATGAATGGTAGATTTTTTGGGGAAATTCCACATCAATATGATCGACCTTGAGAATCGAAATTTTCTGAATTCCAGATTTTCCGGGAACACGTTCTGTTTTGATAATGCCCGCCTGCTCCAATTTATTGACGTGTTTGGTGACGATTGCACTGCTCAATCCCAGGCTAGCAGCGAGTTCCTTGATGTTCATCTTATTGGTCGAGAGCAGCTGAATGATTCTGAGACGAACGTCGCTAGCCAGCGCTTCGTAGACTGGTAGTGAAGCTGAAGAGATATCTAATTGCATGATATTCACGTAACCTTTTCGTTTATTATTGCTTATGTAATTAATATAAACGCTTTTGTTACAGTTAGTCAAGCCAAAAGTAGCGATTTCAGTTAACTTTATCGTTGATGTAATTATATAAATAAAAAACACGAATTACCAAAAGGTTATTGACAGCGATTTCAAAATGGAGTATATATAATGGTGTAGTTAATTAAAGGAGGCAAACAGATGAAAGGAAAGCTTGTCTTGGATACGCGAGCACGAGTAGCCAAGATTGATCCACGTATTTTTGGGTCTTTCATCGAACACATGGGTCGGGCGGTTTATACAGGAATTTACCAACCGGATTCACCATACGCCGATGAGGATGGTTTCCGCAAGGATGTCATTGAGCTGGTCAAACAGCTTAACGTACCGATCGTCCGTTATCCTGGTGGTAATTTCGTTTCCGGTTATAACTGGGAAGATGGTATCGGACCAGTCGCAGATCGTCCTAAACGCCTTGATTTAGCGTGGCGAACCGTTGAAACCAATGAATTTGGCTTACACGAGTTCATGAAATGGGCCAAGAAAGTTGATACCGATGTGGCGATGGCTGTTAACTTAGGCACTCGCGGAATCGATGCGGCGCGGCATTTAGTTGAGTACTGTAATTTCGATAAGGGCACTTATTATAGCGACCTGCGCCGTAAGAATGGTGCCGAGAAGCCGTTCAATGTTAAAACTTGGTGTCTGGGCAACGAAATGGATGGTCCATGGCAGATTGGTCATAAGACAGCTGATGAATACGGACGTCTCGCCGAAGAAACAGCTAAGGCGATGAAATTAGTCGATGAAAATATCGAACTCATTGCATGCGGTAGTTCTGCCTTAGATATGCCAACATTTGGTTCATGGGAATCCACTGTTTTGGAACATACCTATGATCAAGTCGATTATTTGTCCTTACATCGCTACTATGGTAATCGTGATAATGATACACCTAATTATCTTGCCCAAAGTCTCGATATGGATGATTTTATCACCGGTGTTCTGGCGATTTGTGATTCGATCAAGGCCCGGAAACACAGTAAGAAGACCATCAATCTTTCTTTCGACGAGTGGAATGTTTGGTATCATTCGGATCAACAAACGGCTGATAATCAGCCATGGCAGATTGCTCCGCACCTATTAGAAGATATTTATAATTTTGAGGATGCCTTGTTGGTTGGGACTTTACTGATCACGTTATTGAAGCATGCAGATCGGGTGAAAATCGCTTGTTTGGCACAACTTGTCAATGTGATTGCGCCGATTATGACCGACGAGAACGGGGCTGCGTGGATGCAATCGATTTTCTTCCCATTCATGCAAGCGGCTCAATATGGTCAAGGCACTGTTTTGACTCAGATCCAAGATTCACCGGTCTATTCAACCAAGCAATTTGATCAAGTGCCATATCTGGAGAGTTTGGGTATTTTAAACGATGACGAAACTGAACTAACAATTTTTGCGGTCAATCGTTCAGATCAAGAAAGTCTTGAGCTTGATTTAACAGTTACTGACGGTTTCGTCATCGATCATCAATTGCTGGCCACCGAATTTACAGGATACGGCATTAAAGAAACAAATGAGAATGGGCAAATGAAGCTTCAAAATAATGACAATGTGACCCTTTCTCGGGAAACTGCACAGGCAACACTGAAACCATTGTCATGGAACGTCATTAGATTAGCAGTAAATAAAGCATAGGGAGTGCTGGAAATGAAGATCTGGAAAAAAATTGGGCTTTTAGCATTAAGCGCAGTAGCTGTTTTAAGTATCGCAGGATGTGGCAATAAATCTGCTTCAGGTAGCGATAGCAATAAGAAGCATACTATCACCTTTATGTATCGTGGTGGCGAAGACGAAAAGAAGGCTTATGGGCAAGCAATCAAGCAATTTGAGAAGACTCATAAGGATGTTAAAGTCAAAATTATTGTTACGAGTGCTGATAACTACGCAACGAAATTACAAGCGGCAATTTCTGGGAATAAAGTTCCTGATGTCTTCTATATCGAACAAAACAACTTATTGGCATATGTCAATAGTGGTGTCTTGAAGGATATTTCAAAAGAAGTTGAGAAATCAAATATTGATTTAGATAACGTTTGGTCTTACGGCGTAAATAGTTATCGTACCAATGGTAAGACGGTTGGTAAGGGTGCCCTTTATGGCTTACCAAAGGATGTTGGTCCAATGTCTTTAGGCTACAACAAGACAATGTTCGAAAAGAACAATATTCCTTTACCAGATAAAGACAAACCCTATACTTGGGATGAATTCATCAAGGTTTGCCAGCAATTAACGAAAGATACGAATAATGATGGTAAGATCGATCAATATGCAACTGGGTTCAATGTTAACTGGAGTCTACAATCCTTCGTTTGGAGTAATGGCGCTGATTGGTCCAATAAGGCCAAGACAAAGGTTACAATCGATACTCCTAAATTTGCTGAAGCACTTCAACTTTTTGCTGATTTACAAAACAAGTATCATGTAACACCATCAGCTAAAGAGGCACAATCGTTGGATACCTACCAACGTTGGATGAAAGGCGAGTTGGCCTTCTTCCCAGTAGGTCCTTGGGATTTGAGTACTTACAATAAGCTGAACTTTGACTATGATTTGATTCCTTGGCCAGCTGGTTCTACAGGAAAATCTGCTACGTATGTTGGTTCATTAGGTATCGGTGTATCAAACAAGACTAAATATGGTCAAGATGCCGTTGAATTGGCCGAATACCTTTCGACTAATAAGAAGGCTCAAAAGACCCTGGTTGATGCAATGGTACAAATTCCTAACTTGAAAGATATGGCACAGGAATGGGCCGATGATACTTCGATCAAACCTGCCAACCGTGAAGAATTCTTGCAAATCGTTAACGATTATGGTCATGCAATGCCAGCAGCAACAACTTATAACTCTGAATGGTATGACATGTTCATGACTGATATCCAACCAGTCCTTGATGGTAAGATTACGGCAAAGAAGTATGTTAAGGAAGAGCAACCTAAGATGCAAGCTAAGCTGGACGCAGCAAATCAACAATTAAAGACAGCGTCGGCTGGTAAATAGTGGTTTTATTCAGTTTTTGGAAGGGTGGATAAAAATCCATCCTTTTCTTTTTAGGAGGTCACTGAAAGTGGACAGTACAAAAGTTGTTAAAAAGAAGAAATCAATGTTTCATCATGACTCTAAGCTGTATCGTGATGAACACCGCGCCGCATTTCTAATGATCATTTTACCAGTCTTGGGTTTCTTGATTTTTAGCTTGGTTCCTTTGATTTACTCCGTCTTTGCTTCATTTACGAATTGGAACGGCATTGGTCAGATGACCTTCACAGGTTTAACTAACTTTAAATTAATGCTCAAGGATAATTATTTCTGGAAGACACTATACAATACATTCTTCCTGATGATTGGGATTCCGATTGGGTTGATTCTATCGTTTCTTCTGGCATCAGCCTTGAGTCGTGGTCTGAAGGGTACAACTTTCTTCCGGGTCATCTATTATATTCCGGTTATTTCATCCTTGGCCGCGATTGCAATTATGTGGCAATGGGCATACAACGGTGATTATGGACTAGTTAACCAAGTGTTGGCGTTGGTCGGCATTAAAGGCCCGAACTGGTTGCAAAATGTTCATACAGTCAAACCAGCCATTATTGCTATGAGTGTTTGGAAAGGGTTAGGCTATTCCATGCTTCTCTATCTGGCCGCAATTCAGTCAGTTCCGAAGTCATACTATGAGGCAGCAGATCTCGATGGTGCTAATAGTTTTCAGAAATTTAAGAACATTACTTGGCCAATGTGCCGTCCTGTAACTTTCTTCCTGATTATTACTAATGTCATTGGCGGTTCTCAAATCTTTACCGAAATCAATATTATGACGCCAACTGGTGGTCCTGAATATAGCTCAGCGACAATCGTTTGGTACATCTGGCAAAAGGCCTTCAAGAACTTCCAAATGGGCTATGCTTCTGCGATGTCATTGGTTTTAGGTATTTTGATTTTCATTATCACCGCACTTCAGTTCTATATGAACCGTAAGTCAGACTATCAATTAAGTTAGGAGGAGTTCTGATAATGGCTAAGACAGCAAGTGTTGGCGTTAGACGCCAAAGTAGAACTGCAAATGTATTTATCTATATTATTTTGATTCTTGGTGGGATCATCATGGTTGGACCGTTATTATGGATGGTCTCCACATCATTGAAAGATAAAATGGGCGTGTTCCAGCTGCCTCCTCAATGGATTCCAAATCCTGTTCGTTGGGACGCATATCGGCGCTTGTTTAAATTGAGTGACATGTATACGGGCTTTAAGAATACGATAATTGTTTCCTTGACGGTAACAATTATTGGTACGATGACTTCGAGTTTGGCGGCGTTCTCTTTCGCCAAGCTACGGCTACCGTTTAAGAATACTATTTTCTTAATGCTATTGATTGCCTTAATGGTTCCTTACCCTGCAGTTATGATTCCTCAATTCATGATCTTTTCTCAAATTGGCTGGGTTGATACGTTGAAACCATTGATTGTTCCGGGGTTATTTGGGAATATCACCATGATTTTCTTCCTGCGACAATATCTGCAAAGCGTACCAGATTCGGTGATTGAATCAGCTAAAATCGATGGTGCAGGATACATGAAAATCTTCATTAGCATCATCTTTCCGCTGATTCGTCCTGCGGTTGCGGCGCAATTCATTCTGTGGTTCATGGGTGCTTGGAACGATTATTTAGCCCCGTTGATTTACTTGAATTCGCCTGAGAAGCAAACATTACAGGTCGTTATTGCCAATTTATCAGCAACTTATGCGACCCAAACAGATTATCCACTGATTATGGCAATGTCATTTATTGCGTTGTTGCCCGTCCTGATCGTCTTCTTGATCTTCCAAAAACAAATCATCGAATCAGTTGCCTTATCTGGAACAAAGGGATAGTTATTTCTAAAGAACAAGGAGTGAAACTATATGGGTTGGTCAGAAAAGTTGATGAAGGTCCTGTACATTATCGAGATAGTCCTTTTTCTAAATCTGTTATGGATCGGTGGCGCATTGATTGGCCTTGGAGTTCTTGGTATTTTTCCAGCTACAAGAGCACTTTATCAATTGATTAGTCGAGAATTGTTTAATTATGATGGTGGTGGCAGCTCCTTTAAATCATTGGCAAAGGAGTTTTGGAGAAACTATAAGTCCGAATTCAAGTCGGTCAATAAATTTGGGATAATTTATTTGTTGATTTACGGTGTGCTCTATTTTGATTTTGTTGTCATTACCCAGCTGATGAAAGGCGCGGTTTATGCGGCATTTCTACCAATAGTGACGGTGGTGCTGTTTTACGTTATTTTGACCAATATCTTTTTATTGATGAATGATTCTCTCGAATTTAGTTGGACTCATATCAAAAAAATTTTGGTTTTACCGTTCGCGTTGCCTGGAGCTTCATTACTTTACGCTGTCTTCATAATAGTGTTCTCATTACTAGCCATTCGCTTTTCTGTTATTTTCATTCTTTGCTATTTTAGTGCGGTTCTCATTGTTGGTAAGGTTTTTCTGCAAATGCGAATTCAGAAAAAAGGATTCACGATTTAAAAGTTTTCAGCATTTCGTAAATAATGTGTGCTCCTTCTGAGCATGCTATTCTTGAAGGAGTTAGTACCAGTGAATACAATTAAACAACCAATCGTCCTACAACGGGCGGATCCTTGGGTCTACCTGCACACAGATGGTTATTATTATTTTACCGGCTCGGTTCCGGGATATCAGGAAATTGAAGTTCGGCGGGCGCGGACCTTGGCTGGTTTGGAAACTGCTGAACGGGTCGCCGTTTGGCATGCACATTCGACGGGTCTGATGAGTCAGTTGATTTGGGCGCCAGAGATCCTATTCTTGCAAGGCAAGTGGTACATTTACTTTGCGGCTGCCGATCAAGATGGCGAACGGGATGCGCAACATCATCATCGCATGTTTGCAATCGAGTGTGATGAAGCCTCGCCAATGACAACTAATTGGATTGAGCGTGGTCAAGTTGTAACGGATCAAGATAGCTTCAGTTTGGACGCGACGGTTTTTGAGTTTCAACAGGAACTCTATTATGTCTGGGCCCAACAAGATCCTGCAATTCCGGGTAATTCAAATCTGTATCTGCAAAAAATGGCCAATCCATGGACGTTGACCGGAAAGAAACTATTACTGTCAATTCCTGAATTTTCTTGGGAGAAGATTGGTTTTTCAGTCAATGAAGGTCCCGCTGTTTTGATCTCCCACGGTCGCGTGTTCATCACTTTTTCAGCCAGTGCCACAGACGAGAATTATGCGGTCGGCCTGCTCTGGGCAGATGAGCACAGTGATTTACTTGACAGTTATTCATGGCACAAGCTGGAGCACCCGGTCTTCAAGAGTTCTAGCAAGAATCATTTATTTGGACCGGGGCACAATAGTTTTACCAAAACACCTGATGGTCAGCAAGATGTGATTGTTTATCATGCACGTCCCTATGATAATGCGGGGATTGAAGGCGATCCTTTGGATAATCCTGACCGGCACGCATACGCCCAGACGTTTACTTGGGATGCTCAGGGATTCCCGGTCTTCGGCGAGCCAGGTGACAATTAAGTTAAGGAGAGAAATATGTCTAAAATCATCGTTAATGATCAACGCCAACGAGGAAAAATCAGCAAGTACCTGTACGGCCAATTTGCCGAACATTTAGGTCGCTGTATCTATGAAGGCCTTTGGGTCGGCGAAGATTCGTCGATTCCAAATGTCAATGGGATCCGTTCTGATGTGGTTGCGGCCCTGAAGGACATTAAAGTTCCTGTTTTACGTTGGCCTGGTGGTTGTTTTGCCGATACTTATCATTGGCAAGATGGCATTGGTCCACGGGAAACTCGGAAGAAGATCGTCAATACGAACTGGGGTGGTGTCGTTGAGAACAACCATTTCGGCACTCACGAATTCTTCGAGTTGGTCAAGCAATTGGGAACTGAAGCCTATATCAATGGCAATGTCGGCAGCGGTACGGTTCAAGAAATGTCTGATTGGGTCGAATACATGACCTTTGATGGGATTTCGCCAATGGCAGATCTGCGGGCGAAAAACGGCCATGAAGCACCTTGGGATGTGAAGTTCTTCGGTGTTGGCAATGAGAGTTGGGGTTGCGGTGGCAATATGCGGCCGGAATATTATTCGGACTTGTATCGCCAATATCAAACTTTTGTCCGTAACTATAATAATGATAAGCCAATTTACAAAATCGCTTCAGGACCGAATATCGATGATTATCATTGGATGGATGTATTGATGCGGAACGCGGCGCCATTAATGGATGGGATCAGCCTCCATCACTATGCCTTAGCATCCGAATGGGAAGACAAGCGGCCGGCGTTAGGCTTCCCCGAAAATGAATGGTTCTCTTTGATCAAGAGCGCCCAGAAGATGGACGAGTTGATCAGTAAACATAGTACGATCATGGATAAATATGATCCTGAGAAACGGGTCGGGTTGATTGTTGACGAATGGGGTTCTTGGCTAGCCGTTGAACCAGGAACGAATCCAGGCTTCTTGTATCAGCAAAATACGATTCGGGACGCGATGATCGCGGCCATTACGTTGCATATTTTCCAGAAACACGCTGATCGCGTTCAGATGGCGAACATTGCCCAAATGGTTAATGTTTTGCAGGCGATGATTCTGACTGACGGCGACAAAATGATCAAGACGCCAACCTACTATGTCTTTAAAATGTTTGTTGATCATCAAGATGCGACTGCTCTAGATACCTTGGATGATTTGGCCGCTACAACTAGCGCATCAGTTTCAAAGTCGGCCAACGGCTACCTCGTTTCGCTCTGTAATTATAGTCTGGATGCGGCCGATGAAATCAGTCTTGAGTTCGATCGTCCGGTCACTGCTTTGACTGGTGAGATTTTGCAAGGGGCAACGATGGATCAGCACAATGATTTCACGACACCTGATGCAGTCCACACAGTTGCCTTCTCAGCTGCGACACATCAAGCGCACACGGTCACGGCTACGATTCCGCCAATGAGCGTTGTGACCTTACATGTCCAGGCGTAACGGAAACTGTGTGCGTTGCGACTTGCTTGATGAACTGGCGAGTCAAGATGTTGCGGCCAATATCGCAGAGCAGTTAAGTTTGGAGGTTGGCAACCTGGTTGATCCAGAAATTCGAGATCAGCGTTTGGTAATTTGCCAATCTTGTCCCTTTTTCCAAAACGGAACCTGTTTGAAGTGTGGCTGCTATACACAATTTCGGGCCAGCTTAAAAAATAAAACATGTCCTGAAGGGCGCTGGTGACAAAGGCTTCATCGGCCATGAGCCGTTGCACCGGTGAGCAGCTCGGAAGGCGGAATGTCAATGTGCGGACTCAGGGATAAACCTGGGTCCGCTTTTTTATAAAAGAAAAATGAGGAGATTGAAATGTCAGAAAAACAACAAAATGATTGGGTCGACGCCCATTGGGGGACACGAGGCGTTCATGATCCTACTATCATTCAAGCGGATGGTCATTATTACATGTTCTCAACCGACACCCATGTTGCCGGCCAAGCGACGCATGGCATTCAAATTCGTGAATCAACCGATTTGGTGCAATGGCAGTTCGTGGGAACAGCCTTCGATCATGTGCCGATCGTGGCGGCAAATTGGGCGCAAGCGACCGGGCTCTGGGCACCCGAAGTAATTAAAGTGGGTGATCAATATCGGATGTACTATGCCGCGTCAACTTTTGGCAGCCAAGTTTCCTGTATTGGCTTAGCCACAGCCCCACGACCAGCCGGCCCTTGGACACCCCGTGACTTGGTGATCAAAACCGATGGTGGGCAAAATGGTCAAAACGCGATCGACGCTAATGTGGTGACCGCCGCAGATGGTCGCCAATGGTTACTTTATGGGTCGTTTTTTGGGGGCATTTTTCTAGTGGAGCTAGACAGCACGACCGGATTAACGAAGTATCCCGGTGACTTTGGACAACGGATCGCTCAACGGCCGCGGGCAGCACAAGATGGTGCCATCGAAGGTTGCTTTATTCAGTATCGTCCCGACCAAGGCTACTATTATTTGTTCATGTCCTATGATTCATTGACCTGGTCCTATCATGTGCGTGTAGCCCGTTCGCGACAAATTACAGGTCCCTATCATGACTTCAATGGTCAGGATGTTTTCTATCCTCAAGGTGAGCGATATCAGGAAATCGGGACGAAAATTCTGGGAAGTTATCAATTCGCAAATGAATTTCCTTGGTTCGGCCCAGGGCACAACTCGATTCTGACCAGTGGTGACCAAGATTTCATGGTGCATCATGTTCGTTGTCAACCAAATCAGAACGATTCCTATGGCATGATCCGCAAAGTATACTGGTTGGAAAACGGCTGGCCAGTGGTGGATCCAAATTACTATAAATCAACGACGGATAATCATCCACTAGCCGCCAGTCCGGCCGAAATTGGCGAAATCATCTGTTGGCCAAGCACCTCAGAACTGATTCCGAGCCATCAGATCCCACTGGATAGTGGCTTTTACGCTAATCTAGACAGCTATCGTTGGATCACCAGCTGGGATTGGGAGCAGCAGTGTGCAGCGACATATTTGATCGGCTTAACTAAAGCCGGCACCGGCCTTTGGGTCAAAGCCCACTAAAAAAATCAATCACCAAGGCTTCAGTTGCACGTGCAACCCGAAGTTAAGGTGATTGATTTTTTTACACCACTTTTTGATGGCTTCTGAAGTGGCCCTTATTTTTTCTTGTCCTAATGTTGATGACGGTACTCAGTGGGCGCGACGCCTTCCCGTTTCTTGAAGAGGTAGCTGAAATAATTAGGATCATTATAGCCAATGTCCATGGCAATTTCGGCCAATTTCTTGTTGGTGCCCGTCAAAAGAACTTTGGCCAGTTTGATCCGTTTATCGGTTAGATACTCGATGAAAGTTCGGGTCATTGATTGGGAGAAGATCGTACTGAAGTGAGCCGGACTTAGGGAAACGGCCTCGGCAACCACGGTCAGCGAAATGTCCGGATCGGTGTAATTCTCATTGATAAAACGAATGGCTTGGTTGACAACGCTTTGATATTTGGGGATGGCCGATTGGACTTTGTTGTCCAGCAAGTAATCGACCATTTCGCGGATCAGTTGTTCGAAGGCGTGATTATTACTAGAACTGGTCAGTAGATCATCTAAACTGGCGCTATCCTTGAACTTGGTCCCGATTTGATCCTGCTTTTTCTTGATCATGCCACTGAGTTCAGTTAGAACGAAGAAACGCCGCATTCTGGTGCGGTCATAATTGGCCTGAGGTTGCATCAATTTGGCGATCAATTTCTCCTTGTTGTCCTCGGTCAGATCGGCGATCTCATTGGCAAGGTCCATTTTGAAAGGGTGGGTGGGCGAAAGCTCGCCCTCACGCATGTTATCCTCATAGCTAATGATTTTCTCTACGCGGACTTGACCATAGCTGGCCAGCAATTCTTGGGCTTGCTCGAACGAAAAGGAGATATCACTTAGGCGATCAACGACGGGACCGATCCCCACGGCCAAGTCATCTTGGTCAGACCGGTCCAGCACGTGGATCAGTGTATTGGCGATTTGGTAACTCTTTTCCAAGACAGTTTCTTTTTGGGCGTCGAAAATCAGAAATTTGATGTATTTTGATGAGGAACAGGAGAAAATAATGCTCTTATCTTTGGCGAATAGATAACTGAGATAATCATTGAGCTGCTCAGTGTCTTGACCATCATGGGGTAAGCTGTTGGTTGCTAGCAGCACCACGCTTTTCTTACCGACGATTGAGCGGTCGAATCCTCGCGCAGTCGCAATTGCGTTTGGCATAGCCAGCTCACCTTTGAAAAGCTCGTTGAGGAAGAGATTCTTCTTGAGGTCGATCAATAAACTGCTATCAGAGTCCGGTTTCGGGGCTGTTTCGTGTTGCTGATCTAAGATTCGAACAACACGAGCTAAGGTGTCTTGAAGTTCTTGGGGTTTGATTGGCTTGAGCAGGTATTCATCCGCGTGGACTTGCAGCGCGACTTTCGCATACTCGAATTCATCGAAGCCGCTAATGAAGATGATCCGAGTCCAGGGCAGCACTTTTCTGGCTTCCTTGGCGAAGGTCAGTCCATCCATAAACGGCATGCGAATATCTGTCAAAATAATATCTGGTTGTAACTCCATAATGGCGGCCAATCCCATTTCCCCATCGCTGGCCTCACCAGCGAAGCTAAGGTTCAGGCGATCACCGAGTTTCATGATCTGTTGGCGCAATGTTTCCCGAATCAAATGTTCATCTTCGACAATAAAAACTTTATACATTTAGGTCATCTTTCTCCTTCTTGGGTACCGTTAATATGACTGTTGTTCCTTGCCGATAAGCACTGGTGAAGTTGATCCCGGCGGCATCGCCATAGTACAGTAACAACCGCTTGTTAACATTATACAGGCCATAACCAACACTGAAATCCGAATCCAAGCCCTTCGCTAGCTCTTGTTGGATCGTGTCAAGTTGGTCGGGCTTGACACCGATTCCATTATCTTGAACGGTGAAAATCAAATTTTGGTCGGTTTCACGGGCGCGCACACTGATGTGACCGACGCGGCGAATATACTTTGTCCCATGGTAGACTGCGTTTTCAACGATTGGTTGGAGAATCATTTTGAGGACTTGATTATCCTGCAGCTCGGTTGGAACGTCAATGTCATAGTCCAGCATTTCCCCGTAGCGGATCTTGAGAATGATCAGATAATCATGAACGTGCTGGATCTCCGTGGCAACAGTGATCCAATCACGGCCTTTACTTAAAGAAATCCGAAAGAAATCGGATAGGGCATAAGTTGTCCGCTTGGCTTCATCGTATTGTTCTTGCTCGATCAAGGAAACGATGGCGTCCAAGCTATTGTAAACAAAGTGCGGGGTGATCTGCGCTTGCAAAACACGGACTTCACTTTGGGCTAAATAGTATTGCTTCAGCGCATTTTCTTCTAGCAAGCGTTCCAAATTATCGGCCATGGTATTAAGACTCAGGGTTAAGGATGACAATTCCGGTGTTGGAGGTAAGGGGAGTCGGTAGTTGAAATTCCCTTTGGAGATTTCATTAGACATGGTGATCACGTCATCCAAGGGCATTTCGACCTTGGTTTTGAGGAAGCGGCGATTGCGGCGTGACAGATAGAGAATAATCAAGATGATCACGAACATTAGAACGCTTAAGAAAATCAGTGAATGAAATAATTCGTTATTTTTCTTACCGGCCAGCTTGATTTCGACACCCACATATTGTTGGAGGATATCAGAGAGCAGGCTAGTCACCGACTCCACTTGGACCATGATTTCTTTGTTCTTGTCATAGGCCTGATCATCATGTTTGATATTGTCGATGATTTCGTGTTGATGGTCGACCAAAGTATCAAGCACGCGCGACGTGACCTGTAAAATACTGACCTCTTCGCTGGTCGTTGTGTTGACCCGTAACTCGTTGGTTTCCCGGCGTAATTGCTTGATGATATTCTTCTTCTCGTATTGTTTCACGGAGATTTGGCCACTGACTAAATTCCAAAGTTCCTCACGCACACGGGTGTTGACACTGGCCGTGATCTTATTCGCGTTCTGGACATTGGTGATTGTCCGCTGGTAGATCAAGATCTGCTGCGAATACAGAATGACACTGGTGATCAACGGCAGGATGGCAAAGATCAACATCCATTTATTCACTTGACTAAAAATCTGCTTTAGGCTGGGATTCTTCTTATGATTATTTAGCATGGCACACCTAATAATTTCTCGTGGGCACTTTGTCCGCGTTTGATTCCGAGAAGGTTGTCTCTGGCATGTAGATTTCGTGAGGAACCTGTTGGCCGGCAAAATAACGGTTCAAGGCGTTGACCACATACCAACCTGCATCGGGATTACACTCGACAACACAATTGACCTCGCCAACCTGAAGTTTGCGAATCATGTTTTCCTGGGCGTCCACCGTTACGATGATCAGGTCCTTACCAGGTCGAATTTTTGTCTGCTTGATGGCTTTCAGTGCGCCCAAGGTCATTTCATCGCTATGGCTGAACAGGACATCAATTTGACTTAAGTCGTGGTTCTTAATGTAGTCTGCCATGACCTCCTCACCTTTTGCACGAGTGAAATCACCATTGATCGTAGCAGTGATATGCGCCCGAGGATCACGACCAATGGTATCAGCAAAACCCTCCTGACGCAGCTTGGCCGCAGAGGCGTCGGCAGTGCCATTAAGCTCAAGAATCTTGATCTGACGTTGTTTACTCTTAGCAAAATGGTTTGTTACATAGAGTCCGGCTCGCTGGCCTTCCGCCTTGAAGCTTGAACTAATATGAGTGAGATAGAGACTCTGATCATTGACCTCTAAATGGCGATCAACCACCACAACCGGGATTTTTGCCTTTTTAGCCTCTTTTAACACGGGTTCCCAACCATGTTCTGTTAACGGCGCCAAAATGATCAGGTCAACTTGGTAGGCGATAAAGGTCCGGACATCTTGAATCTGTCGTTCCTGATTCTGATAACCATTACGGTACATCACTTCATAATTATCACGTTTCAGCTCAGTCCGAATCGATTTGGTATGAAATTTCCGCCAGGAGCTTTCGGTTCCCGATTGCGAGAAACCAATCACTGGTGACTTGGTGACCGCTGTTTTGGGTTTGACCGCACAGCCTGCCAGTAATAGAAGCAACAAGATCAGCAACAGGGGAGAATAGTTTCTTTTTTTCATGATCATGCCGGCGCCCTTTCTTGATAAACGGTGACGATACCTCTAGTTTAGCAAAAAAAGCGCTTCAATTTTACTATTTATCGGATAAATTTTTTATTTCAGGAATTGGATAAATAAATTTAAGAGATTCGAAAAAAATTTAAGAAGATGACGCACTGACCAAACAATTTCAAGACGAATTCAAAAAAATAGTCAATGTAAGCGCTTTATGAATCAGCTATACTTAGAGACGAAGAAAAAATTTAGCACTTGGAGGTTTTGGGACATGAAGTTTAAGTTTAGTTTCAAAAAAATGATTGCCATGGCTGCACTGTTAGCAGTGGGCGTTGGTGCTTTGGCAGGCTGCAGTTCTAAATCAGATTCAGGTTCGGGGTCGAAATCCAGCGGCGATAAGGGCTATGTCGGGATTGCGATGCCAACGAAATCGGCAGAACGTTGGATCGCCGATGGGAACAACATGGTCAAGGAATTGAAGAAGTTGGGCTACAAGACTGACTTGCAGTATGGCGAGGACAAAGTCGAGAACCAAGTTGCCCAAATCGAAAATATGATCACGAAAGGTGTCGACACCTTGGTCATCGCTTCGATTGATGGCTCAGCATTGACTGACGTTTTGGAGAAGGCACATAAGGAAAACATCAAAGTCATCGCCTATGACCGGTTATTGATGAATTCCAAATATGTTGACTACTATGCAACTTTTGATAACTTCGGTGTTGGGGTGTTACAAGCTTCTTATATTGAGGATAAATTAGGCCTGAAAGATGGCAAAGGTCCTTACAACATTGAATTCTTTGGTGGTTCACCTGACGATAACAACGCTTTGATCAACTACAACGGGGTTATGTCAGTCTTCAAACCTTATATCAAGAGCAAACAATTGGTTGTTCCTTCAGGACAAACCAAGTTCAACCAGATCGCCACTTTGCGTTGGGACGGTTCAACTGCCCAAGCACGGATGGATAACCTGTTAAGTGCAAATTATACGGATAAGAATTTGGATGCGGTGCTTTCACCATATGACCCAATCAGCTTAGGAATCATTTCCTCATTGAAGGGTGTTGGTTATGGCTCCAGCAGCAAGCCTTTACCAGTTATTACTGGCCAAGATGCAACAGTTGCCGGTGTTAAGTCGATCATTGCAGGCGAACAAACCCAAACGATCTTCAAAGACACTCGGACATTGGCAAAGAACACGATCGAAATGATCAAAGCCATCTCTGCAGGTAAGAAAGTGCCAGTTAATGACACTAAGACTTATGATAATGGTGTCAAAGTCGTTCCTACCTATCTTGCAAAACCAGTTTCTGTTGATAAAGAAAACTATAAAGCTGAATTGATCGATACTGATTATTATACGGAAAAGCAGTTAGAAAAATAGCTGACTTAAGTCGGAAGGGATCGAATCTAATTCGATCCCTTCTCCTAATTTATGGCGATAGATCGGCAAAGGGTTGGCGCGATGTATCACTAAGTTGAGTAAGAAGGATGGGAAAAGATGGCAGATTATATTCTAGAAATGAAAAACATCATCAAAGAATTCTCTGGCGTCCGGGCCTTGGATAATGTTAATCTCCAAATCGAACGCGGGGAGATCCATGGTCTTTGCGGTGAAAACGGCGCTGGCAAATCAACACTGATGAATGTTTTGAGCGGGTTGTATCCTTATGGCACGTACGATGGCGACATTATTTATAACGGTGATACTTGCCAATTCAAGAACTTGCGCGATAGCGAGGACAAAGGCATCGTTATTATTCATCAGGAGTTGGCCTTGAGTCCGTATCTATCCGTCAAAGAGAATATCTTTTTAGGCAATGAACAAGCCAAACACGGTGTGATCGACTGGGACATTACGGAAAAGAAGACCGTGAATCTTTTGAAAACAGTGGGCTTGCATGTTAGCCCCAACACCTTGGTTTCACAGATTGGTGTGGGTCAGCAACAATTGGTGGAGATTGCCAAAGCTTTCTCCCGGTCAGTTAAATTGTTGATCTTAGATGAACCGACTGCGGCTTTAAACGAAGAAGAAAGTGCGAACTTGCTGGATTTGATTCGTGAGTTCAAGAAACAAGGGATTACCTCGATTATTATTTCGCATAAGTTGAATGAAATCGTTAATGTGGCGGATCGGATCACCATCATTCGTGATGGTCGGACGATTGAAACCTTGAACCAAGGAGAAATCAGTGAAGATCGGATCATTCGAGGCATGGTTGGACGTGAATTGACCAATCGATTCCCTGACCATCATCCGAACATTGGTGAGATCCATTTCGAAGTCAAGGACTGGGTCGTGCACCATCCGATCGATAGCAGCAAAGTTGTTGATCAAATCGATGAAATGAATATTCGTAAGGGCGAAATCGTTGGTATTGCCGGATTGATGGGTGCTGGCCGAACCGAGTTTGCCATGAGTGTTTTCGGGCACTCCTACGGTAGTAATATCAGTGGTCACGTCTATAAAGATGGTCAGGAAATTTCGGTGAAGGATGTGGCGACGGCAATCGACAACGGCCTGGCCTATGTTTCAGAGGACCGGAAAGCAGTCGGACTGAATTTGTTAATGGATATTCGGGAGAATACCTCGATTGCTAGTCTAAACAAGATCAGCCATCACGGCATTATCGATAAGGATGAAGAAATTCGTTCTGCTGAAAAATTCCGCGACAAAATGAGTACCAAAGCTAGTTCGATCAATCAAAACGTTGGTAGTTTAAGTGGGGGGAATCAGCAGAAAGTCGTGCTTTCGAAGTGGCTGATGACCGAACCGGACATCCTATTCCTGGATGAGCCAACCCGTGGGATCGACGTTGGCGCGAAGTATGAAATTTATACTTTGATTGAAGAAATGGCCGCCTCAGGCAAGAGTATCTGTATCATTTCCTCGGAATTGCCTGAAATCATTGGGATGTGTGATCGAATCTATACGATGAACAATGGGCGCTTTACCGGCGAAGTTTTACGGAAAGATGCAACGCAAGAAAGATTGATGAGTTTGATGACCATGGAAGGAAAGCGGGTACTAGCATAATGGAGAATACGACAAACGAGCTCAAAACTGAGAAGAAAAGTTTAGGTATCAAAGATAAAGTTATGGATGTTTTTAGTCGCTATAGCATGGTCATTATTCTGATCGTCTTGCTGATCGCATTTCAAGTGATGACTGGTGGGATTTTCTGGCGGCCTTTGAACATCACCAACTTGGTTCTACAGAACAGCCATATCTTGATCTTGGCCGCAGGGATGTTGCTGGTGGTTTTACTGGGACACGTCGACTTATCCGTTGGTTCTGTCATGGCCTTTGTTGGGGCCGTTGCCGGGTTGATGATGGTCAACAATAAAATGAATCCATGGGTGACCGTGGCAGTCTGCTTGGTCTTAGGTGCCGTTATCGGGGCTTGGCAAGGATTCTGGGTCGCTTATGTAGGAATTCCAGCGTTTATCGTTACTCTAGCTGGACTGCTGATGTTCCGTGGCTTGACTCAGGTTGTGTTAGGCGGACAATCCCTGGCACCATTCCCAACGGTCTTCCAAAAAATCTCGACCGGGTACTTGCCTGACTTCGTTGGTGGCGAGCACATTCATTATTTGACCATGTTGTTAGGCGCGATTTTGGCGGTTGTCCTGATCATTGGTCAATGGCGGACGCGGCAACATCATAAAGAGAACTTATTTGAAGTTGAATCAATGTTTGCCTTTACTTTGAAAGCTGTTTTCACTGCCTTGGTGATCATTGGTGTGACCTATATCTTCGCCGCTTATTCAGGCTACCCAATCATTTTGGTCAACTTAGGGGTCATCGTTGCGGCCTATGGGTTCTTAACCAACAAAACGGTTGCCGGTCGACAGATTTACGCCACTGGTGGTAACCGCAAGGCAGCTGAATTATCAGGGATAAAAACAAAGAAGATCACGTTCTGGGTTTTTGTTAATATGGGTGCAATGGCCGCTTTAGCTGGATTGGTTTTGGCAGCTCGGCTGAATGCTGCCACACCACAAGCAGGGACTTCCCTTGAATTGGATGCGATGGCTGCGGTTTACTTTGGTGGCGCTTCGACTTCCGGTGGTATCGGGACGATCCTCGGCGCAATCGTCGGTGGTTTGGTCATGGGTGTCTTGAACAACGGGATGTCGATCATGGGTGTCGGCGTTGACTGGCAACAAGCAATCAAAGGTCTGATTCTGTTGCTGGCGGTTGTCCTGGACGTTTACAACAAGAAAAAGAAGATTGCGTGAGGGTAGATAATGGCAGAGCATACGAAAAATATCTTATTGATCTGTACGGCTGGCATCACGACTGGTTTATTGGTCAAGAACGTTCAACGTTCTGCTGACGCCCGCGGGCTTGATGTTCATGTTTATTCAGCGCCTGCGATCTTAGCGGATCAGATTCTCAAGAACGAGCGGGTCGATGCCTTAATGATCGGACCACAATCCAAATATGAGATTGAACGCTTGCGAGATTATCTGACCTATCAGGCGATTCCGTATAAATTGATTTCTAACGAGGATTACGAAACACTGAATGGTGAAGCCGTTCTCCAAGAGAGCGTTAAGCTATTGAATATTGAAATCTAGTTGAGAGAGAACAGCTTAACTTGATTAAGGATCAACGGTTGTTGGAGCTTGAAGAGTCGCAAACTTGCGGCTCTTTTTTGCGATTTATCCGGACAAATCGCCAAATTATTGATTTATTGATTGTCAAAGGTTGGCCGGACAGTTATACTATGGCTATCTGCCCGTTATCTGTTCATTGCCTTGGCTGTCGAGCAAATTGGGCGTTCACCACGAAATAATTTTCGAGAAATGTAGGTCCATAATGGAAAATAAGTATGAGATCGTAAAAAAAAGTCTGTTAGAACAGATCCTAGCAGGAAAATATGCGGTCAATGATAAGCTGCCGACCGAGTCGGAATTGATGAAACGCTTTGAAGTTAGTCGTTATACGGTGCGACGTGCCGTTGGCGACCTGGAAAATGATCATTATGTTTACCGCATCCAGGGTGGCGGTATTTTTGTGGACGATTGGGTCCAACAACAAGAAAGTCGGCCACTGAAGAATAAGATGATCGGGGTTTTGACGACCCATATTGCCAACTATATTTTCCCCAATATTATTACGGGCATCGACCGGACAATTTCAAAAGCTGGCTATTCCCTGCTACTGAGCAACACGCAGAACAACCCAGAAAAAGAGCGAAAGAGTCTGATGAAAATGATGGAGAACAATCTTTCGGGATTGATCATTGAGCCGACCCAAAGCGCGTTGAATCAGACCAATTTTGATCTCTATGAGAAATTGGCGACCTTAAAGCTACCGCTGCTCTTCATCAACGCACACTACAATCAGCTGGATTTTCCTTATTTAGAAATTGATGATCAGGCTAGCGGCCGGGAATTGACCAATTATTTGTTTGAGCAGGGGCACCAACGGATCTTGGGTGTTTTCAAAACTGATGACTTGCAGGGCGTTCACCGAATGAATGGCTTTATCACTGCTTATCAGCAACAGGCCGGGGAACCTTACCTGAGCGAATCGATCATGTTTCGCACTGCTGATAACATGGCGACGGTGTTCAAGCGCGTCAAGACTGTGTTGGATCGGCCCGAGCGTCCGACAGCGATTGTTTGTTACAACGATCAATTGGCCATCCAATTGATTGCTTTCGTTAAGTCGCTGGGGTTCAAGGTGCCCCAGGATATTTCCATCGTTGGCTTTGATGACTATCAATTATCGGCCTATGTGGATCCACCACTCACTACCGTCGCTCACCCCAAGGAACAATTGGGACATGATGCTGGCACGGCCATCTTGGCGCTGATCAATAAGAAGACGGTCACACCGCTTGTCTACCCTCCACACTTGGTGATTCGCCATTCAGTCAGGGATTTGACGGCACGCTAGCCGCTGAGACCGCCACACCCAATGGTGACCGCCGGCCTAGGTCAGCTGGAGGTCATGCCGCGCTGCAACACGCCCGCAATTACAGCCACTTTCGTAGAAGTGCGGGTTGCCAATTTTAATAAATTTTGACGGATAAATAATTTTACTATTGACTTATACGGACAAAAATATTAAACTCATCTTGTAAGCAGTTACAGGATGAGTTTTTATTTGACATTGATTTGGTAATTAAGGAGGTTTTCCATTGTTAGAAAATCTAAAAAAAGAAGTTTATGAAGCCAATATGTTGTTGCCTAAGTATGACCTGGTCACTTTCACTTGGGGCAATGTAAGTGCGATCGATCGCGACAAAGGCCTGTTTGTCATCAAGCCTAGTGGGGTAGATTATGAAACCTTGACGCCGGATGACATGGTCGTGGTTGACTTGGATGGCAACGTGGTTGAAGGCAAGTTGAATCCCTCAAGCGACACGCCGACGCATACCGTGCTTTACAATGCCTTTCCTGAGCTTGGCGGCATTGTGCACACCCATTCACCTTGGGCGGTCTCCTTTGCGCAGGCGGGAATCGATTTGCCAGCCACCGGGACGACCCATGCGGATACTTTCTACGGCCCAGTTCCTGTTTCCGATGCCCTGACACAAGCGGAGATCGAGTCGGACTATGAAGAGAATACTGGTAAAGTAATCGTCCGGACTTTCGCTGAGCGAGGGATCAAACCGATGGATGTGCCAGCGGTCTTGGTTCAAGATCACGGGCCCTTCACCTGGGGCGCGACGGCGGAGAAAGCCGTTTACAACGCGAAAGTTTTGGAAGTCGCGGCGGAGATGGCCTATCATACCATGATGTTACAAGGACATGGCGATGTTTCCGTACCACAATATTTGTTGGATAAGCATTACTATCGTAAGCATGGCGCCAACGCTTACTATGGTCAAAAAACAAACTAAACGAAGTAAAAAGGAGTGTTTTTGAATGTTAGCAGTACCTGAATATCGTTTTTGGTTCATCGTTGGGAGTCAAGCCTTATATGGTGAAGACGACTTAAAGGCCGTGGAAAAAGATGCCCGCGAAATCGTAAAGAGTTTGAACGACAGTAAGGAATTACCTTATCCAGTCGAGTTCAAGGAAGTGGCCATCGATGCCGCGACGATCACATCAGCAATGAAGGAAGCCAACTTTGATGATAGCGTCGCTGGGGTCATCACTTGGATGCACACCTTCTCACCAGCAAAGAATTGGATCCGTGGGACGAAGTTGTTGCAAAAACCATTGTTGCATTTAGCAACGCAATTCCGAAATGATATTCCTTGGTCAACAATTGACATGGATTACATGAACCTGAACCAAAGTGCTCATGGTGATCGGGAATATGGCTTTATCAATGCCCGCCTACGTAAGCATAACAAGGTTGTCTATGGCTTCTGGGGTGATCAAGAAGTTAAAAAAGAAATCGCCGCTTGGATGGATGTTGCCGTTGGTTACAACGAAAGCTTCAAGATCAAAGTTGCTCGCTTCGGCGATAACATGCGAAATGTTGCCGTCACTGAAGGCGATAAGATCGAAGCGCAGATCCAATTCGGTTGGACCGTTGATTATTTCGGGATCGGTGATCTGGTTGCCGAAATGAAGTTGGTTTCTGACGAAGCGATCGATGCTGAATATGAGGACCTGGAAGCACGTTATGACTTGGTTCCAAGCGCTGGCGACAATGATCCTGAATTCTTCAAGGAACATGTCCGTGAACAATTACGCGAGAAGATCGCCATGGAACGTTTCTTTGAACGCGGCGGTTACTCAGCCTTCACCACCAACTTTGAAGATCTTTGGGGGATGAAGCAATTGCCTGGCTTGGCAGTTCAATTATTGAACCGTGAAGGCTATGGTTTTGCCGGCGAAGGTGACTGGAAGACAGCGGCCTTGGATCGTTTGTTAAAGGTTGTTAGCCACAATAAAGAAACAGGCTTCATGGAAGACTATACCTTGGACCTGCGCCATGGCCATGAAGAAATCCTCGGCTCACATATGCTTGAAGTTGATCCAACCTTAGCCAGCACGAAACCACGGGTCGAAGTTCATCCATTAGGGATCGGCGATCGGGAAGATCCTGCTCGGTTGGTCTTCGATGGCTTGGAAGGTGACGCGATCGACGTGACCGTCTCTGACTTCGGCGACGAACACAGAATGATTGCTTATGAAGTTGAGGCGCGTAAACCTGAAGCACCAGCACCACATTTGCCAGTCGCCCGGCAAATCTGGGTACCAAAGGCTGGCCTGAAGCGTGGCGCCACTCAATGGATCGAAAATGGGGGCGGCCACCATACCGTCTTCTCACGTGCCGTAACTATCCAACAGCTAGCTGACTTGGCCAAAATGTTCGAACTTAAATTTATCAACATCGACTAATGACTTCTAAAAATCCTCCTAAAATTTAAAGTAGTTAACCCAAATCTGTTGATAAATGGACGAACATACACCTTTTGTCCATGAAGCAAGAAATACACCGGAGAAAGAGCTGGGACAAAGCTGAGCAGCTTTGTTTCCAGCCTTTTTTCTATTAAAACTTGATTATTTTGCCAACAGGTCATTGACCTGAACTTACGACTATCAAGACACTTAAGAATGGAGTGCTTTAATCATGACAACAATCAACGCGGATCTGCAGGCCGGCCGTACGGCTTTAGGAATCGAGTTAGGCTCGACCCGAATCAAGGCGGTGCTGATCGATTTGAACAACGAAACCATCGCTTCAGGTAGCTATTCCTGGGAGAACCAGTTCGTGGATGGCACCTGGACCTATTCTCTGGACCAAGTTTGGCAAGGTATTCAGGCCAGCTATCGCCAGTTGGCCAGCAATGTTTACGAGCAATATGGCGTTGCGCTGACGAAGATCGGGGCGATCGGGGTCAGCGCGATGATGCATGGCTATTTGGCTTTCGACGATCAAGACCAATTATTGGTGCCGTTCCGGACTTGGCGCAACAACAGCACTGCAGAAGCGGCTGAGCAATTGACGAAGCTGTTTGACTTCAACATTCCGCAACGTTGGAGCATCGCCCATTTATATCAAGCGATTCTTAACCAGGAAAGCCACGTGAAGTCGGTCAACTATTTGACCACGTTGGCCGGCTATGTGCATTGGCAATTATCGGGCGAGAAGAATCTCGGCATTGGTGATGCATCAGGCATGTTTCCAATCGACGAGCAAACCCATGACTATGATCAAGGCAAAATCGAACAGTTTGAACGTTATACCAATGTTTTAGGGTTCAATTTCAAGCTACATCAACTTTTGCCGAAGGTGTTGGTGGCGGGACAAGTTGCCGGGCACTTGACTGACAAAGGCGCACATTTACTTGATCCCAGCCAAACACTTGAAGCGGGTGCCTTATTAGCGCCAGCTGAAGGCGATGCGGGTACCGGCATGGTTGCGACCAATGCTGTTCGCAAACGGACAGGCAATATTTCTGCAGGAACTTCGGCCTTCTCGATGATTGTCTTGGATCAACCTTTGAAAGCCGTTCATCGCGATATTGACGTGGTAACCACACCTGATGGCGCGCCAGTGGCGATGGTTCATACCAACAACTGTACTTCCGATATCAATGCCTGGGTGGGCTTGTTCCAAGAATTCGCTGCCAGCATTGGTCAAGAAATCGCTCCCGATCAGTTATACGCGACCTTATTCAAAGAATCGACCAAGGGCGCGGCGGATTGTGGCGGGCTCGTCAATTATGCCTATCTCTCCGGGGAAAACATCACCAACGTGGAAGCCGGCCGGCCTTTATTCGTGCGGACTCCTAATAGCCAGTTCAACTTGGCCAACTTTGTCAAAGCCCAATTATACTCAGCCTTTGCGCCGCTTAAAATTGGAAATGATATTTTGATGAAAGAGGAACAGATTCAAGCCGACAGCATGATCGCTCAGGGTGGTATTTTCCGGACACCGGTGATTGGCCAACAAGTCTTGGCCGATGCGCTGAACACGCCAATTACCGTGATGAAAAACGCCGGTGAAGGTGGGCCATGGGGTATGGCAGTGCTAGCCGCCTATCTGTTGACAGATTCTCAGCTTGATTTAGCGGACTACTTGGCTCAACAAGTTTTCGCCCAACCACAGAGCACAACGATTGCACCAACGGCAGCTGGGGTCAAGGGCTTCGATGACTTTATCGACCGCTATCAACAAGGCCTAAGCATCGTTCAAGGCGCTCAGGTTTTACCAGATCCGGAGCGGAATTAAGCGTGGTAGCAGCACGATATTAAGAACAAATCAGCATTATAGGAGTTGGGTAGTTTTGAGGAGAAAATTTAATCATAAATGGACGGCGCTAATCGGAGTGGTTTTTAGTTTGTTAGTTCTCGCTGGTTGTCAGTCAAAGCCGGCAGCTGTTAAGCAAAAGTTGACGGATCCGGACTTCAGCGATGCGGTCGTTCATGACCCCTCTGTCATCAAGGCGGACGGACAATATTACACAATCGGTTCACACATGCAAATGGCCAGCACCAAGGATTTCATCCACTGGAAGCAACTGTCCACTAGTGTTAATGATCAAACGGCTTTTAAAGATATTCAAACTGATTTGGCCGATGTTTTCGAGGATGCTAGTACGGCAACATTATGGGCTGGCGACATTGAACGCTTGGCTGATGGTAAATATTATATGTACTATTGCGCTTGTGAAGGGGATAATCCAACCTCGGTTCTTGGCTTGGCGGTCGCTGATCAAGTGACCGGTCCTTACAAGAATAAGGGCGTCTTCCTGCGATCGGGCAATGCTATCAAAGATGACAGCGCCTATGACGCAACGAAACAGCCCAACGTGATTGATCCCCACACCTTCCATGATAAAGATGGAAAGCTCTGGATGATCTATGGTTCTTATTCAGGTGGGATTTTCATTTTGAAGATGAACGAGCAGACTGGCTTACCAGAAAAAGGTCAAGGTTACGGCAAACGGATTTTGGGTGGCAATCATTTGCGGATCGAAGGTTCTTATGTGCTGTACAACAAGCAAACAGACTATTATTACTTGTTTCTTTCCTTCGGTGGTTTAGCGGCAGACGGCGGTTATAATTTGCGGGTCGCACGTTCGAAACAACCGGATGGTCCTTACAAAGATGCTCAAGGCCATAATTATCAAGATCTTCGCGGTGCTGACGGGACGACCTTCGACGATGACATCATCAAGCCATACGGTGTCAAAATCATGGGCAATTACACGTTAGATACGAAGGAGCCTTATCAATCTGGTTATGTCTCACCTGGTCATAATTCAGCGATTTATCGACCAAGTGATCATAAATATTTTTTGATTTTCCACACGCGCTTCCCTAGTCAGGATGAAGTTTATGCAGACCGGGTTCATCAAATGTTCTTTACCAAGGCAGGTTGGCCGGTGGTGACCCCATTACGTTATGCCGGTGAAACTAAGGCAAACTACGCTTTGAATCAAGTGATCGGTGAGTATCAGGCCATTCAAATGAATAAAACAATCACGGCAGATGTGACGACGCCAACGAAACTAACAATTACGAGTCGGGGTAAGATCAAAGGTACCAAGGCGGCGGCAAGCCTTGACTTCAAAGACAATGGTCAGGAAAGCACGGTGACGATCGGTCGGAAGGTTTATCATGGCTATTTCATTTCGCAATGGAACGAGTATGATAATAAGCAGACAATGTGTTTCACTGGAACCGATCAAAATGGGGAACCACTTTTCTTAGTTCGCAAGTAAGAAGATGAAATCGCGATTGGCCATTGGTGCTAATGGCGATTTTATCGGTTTGCCCCCTCGAAAATCAATCGTTGTTACAGAGAAAGTAGGTCAGTCATGTCACATTTAGATTTTGCAGTAACACCACCAATGGGTTGGAACTCCTGGGATTCCTATGGCGCCTCAGTTCGTGAGGATGAGGTCAAGGCCAACGCGGATTATTTGGCGGCCAATTTGAAATCATATGGCTGGGAGTACGTGGTCGTCGATATTCAGTGGAGTGAACCCACCGCTAGTTCGATGGTTTATCATAACTTTGCTCCCCTATGTATGGACGAATACTCCCGTCTGATTCCGGCCACCAATCGCTTCCCTTCCGCGGTGGATGGGCAAGGGTTCAAACCGTTGGGTGATTATATCCACGGCCTCGGTTTGAAGTTTGGCATCCATATCATGCGAGGCATCCCCCGTCAGGCGGTTCATCAGAATACGGCGATTAAAGGGACTGACAAACGGGCCCGGGATATTGCCTTGAATAATATTTGTTTATGGAATCCGGACATGTATGGCGTGGATGTTAGTCAAGCGGCCGGACAGCGCTACTATGACTCCCTGTTTGAGTTATATGCCTCTTGGGGAGTGGATTTCATTAAGGTCGATGATATTTGTGACTCTCGCTTTAACCATGACGCGTTTAAGGCCGAGATCCAGGCTATTCATGATGCCATCGCCAAAACCGGCCGGGAAATCGTTTTGTCGCTATCACCTGGTCCAGCTGCCTTGAAAAATGGCACCTTCTTCCAAAACACGGCCAATATGTGGCGGGTCACCGATGATTTCTGGGACAACTGGGAGTCACTGCGGACGATGTTTGATCGGGCCGCCGAGTGGTCTCCGTTTGTCCGGCCAGGTAATTGGCCAGACTGTGATATGTTGCCTCTGGGTCATCTCCGGGTCCGCGCTGATGAGGGGGCCAATGATGATCATTGGACTCACTTCACGCCGGCAGAACAGTATTTGTTGATGAGTTTGTGGACCATTAGTCGTTCGCCATTGATGTATGGTGGCACTTTGCCTGACTTGGATGATTTCACCAAGGGCTTGTTGACCAACCGTGAAGTTTTACAAATGCATCGTGAGGTGGTTGAACGGCGGGAAGTTTATCGGGATACGGACTGGATCGTTTGGCGGGCGAACAGCGCCACCGCCAACTACTTGGCTTTCTTCAATATTTCCGAGCAAACGCGCGACCTGCCTGCCGCGCTCAAACACTTGGCCACCACCGAGCAGGCCCAAGACCTCTGGCGGAACCAACCAGTCGATTGGCAACAAGCACAGTCGGTCACGACTCATGGCGTCCTCCTGGTTCAAGAGTGAGAGCCGACCTGGGTAGCTTCTGAGCATTAGCCTAACAACAATTTTGGAGGCTGGTTTGTGCCTCCCGAATTGTTGTGTAGCTAAGCGGAGGAAGCTAGGTCGGCGAACACGTTTCGCGCCGCACGTTAAAAATATAAGGGTAGGTAGGCTAGCAGAATGATCAGTAAATTTCATAATTTGGATAAATACGTCGCGGAATTTCTAGGTACTTTTGTGATGATGATTATTGGCACGGGTTATTGCCTTTTTATTGGTAGTGGCAATCCTTATTTCGTGGCTTTGGCGTTCGTCCTCCCGATCCTAGTCATGATTTTTGCGGTAGGGGATCTTTCTGGCGCCCATTTCAATCCCGCCGTTTCCTTGGCTTTTTGGCTGGTTCATCAGTTAAGCGGGCGCGAATTCATTGGTTATCTAGTCGCCCAGTTTTTAGGAGCCACGGCTGCTTCCGGGTTGTTGCGTAATTGGACCTTAGCCGCGGGATTATCAGCCCAACATTTGGGTGAGACCGATTTTTCAATCAATGCCGGGAGTGCCTTTTTGATTGAAATGACGATCACCTTTATCTTAGTTGGCGTGATCCTCTTCGTTACTGATACTGATTTTGGTCATCCTGAAGCGGGGCCTTGGGTGATTGGGGTCGTTTTGGGTTGCCTGATCATCTTGGGGCAAAAGCTGACAGGCGCCTCCTTGAATCCGGCGCGTAGTTTTGGACCGGCAATCTTTCTTGGCGGCCAGGTGCTGCGCCACTATTGGTTGTATGTCTTAGCGCCATTGGCCGGCGGCGCCCTGGCGGCGTTGGTTTATCGAGTGATCAAAGCCAACCGTGCCTAGAATTATCGCAACTGTCACGTAAGGTGAGCCAGTGGTTTTCTGGGAAACTAGGGTGCCCAGTTGGTTGTCTGGTCTGTTGGTCGACCGATGTTCAAATCAAGGACCAATGGCGACCGTGGTTGGGTTTGCAACGAAAATGACCATGAGCAATACCAGGCCCACAAAACTCTGAAAAGCTACATCAAAAGAACCAGCACGACTTGAAATTTTGAAGTCACGCTGGTTCTTTTTTGGCTCTTTGTCAATGAAAATGAGAATCTTCTTTTAGGAGTGGCGGTATTGCTTTGGAATGCGGCTTTTAAGAGGTCTAGGATTTTTTAGTTAATCTTGGTTTAGCCAAACCCGCATTTCTCCAGCTTGACGGTTGGCCCAGGCGAAATAAGGAATCAAGGTAATTGCTTGGGGTTGGCGGACGGGTGTGGTGGACTTGGTATAAAGTGGCGCATCCGGCGCCGGTGCGCTCACTTTAGTTGCTATTGTTGTTAGACTCTGCAGTTGTGACAGCGCCAAACCCCGAGTGTCCGGGTGGATCTGGAAGGTTGGTTGTTCAGGCAATGACAGCCAGGCAAGGTTCTTCCCGTTATCGGCTTCCTCAACGCAATAGACCAATGGACCGCGTTGGACGGCAACTTTGCCTAAGTCAGCGGTCACGCGCGGATTGGCTTGAACAGTCCGCACGCTCATGTCGAGGTCAATAATAATCGTGGTGGTGGCTGACCAGGTTTTAGTGAAACGCAGGTAGCCTTGTTCTAAAGTGGCAGTGATTGGCTGCCCATCAACGCTGACTTGGAAATTTGCTTGCGACCAAGCAGGAATGCGCAAAGCCAGGGTGAATGGCAGCGGCGTCGTGGTTGTGATTTGATAAGTGATCTGACCGGACCAAGGATAATTACCCTGTTGCTCGATTTGCAGACCATTGCCAAAATCCGTCTGATTGGCGATAAATTGGTTGCTATAAATCGTATCATCCTTGACGGTATAGAGATACTGATCGACTGAGGCAATCAAACGCGCCAGATTCGGTGGGCAACAAGCACAGCCAAACCAGGCTGGTCGTTGCACTTTAACGTGGGATTTCGTCGGATCTTGGGCGCTGGCCTGGGGGTCGACCTCGAGCGGATTGACATAGAAGAAGTGTTGCGCGTCCAGGCTCATCCCGCTGATCGTGCCATTGTAAAGTTCGCGTTCCATGACATCAGCATACTCGCCTTGAGGTGTTGTCTTCAACATTTGTTGCGCGAAGAAAACCATCGCGCAAGAGGCACAGGTCTCACAATACATGGTGTCATTCGGCAAGTCATAATCATAAGTAAAGGCCTCCCCAGCCACCGTTGCGCCAATGCCGCCAGTGACATACATTTGTTTTTTGACAATATCTTGCCACAGCCGTTGACAAGTCGCTGCCAGTTCCTTGTCCTGAGTTTGGCGCGCCACATGGGCCATTCCCGTCAATAAATAAGTCATCCGCACAGCGTGACCTTCAGCATGGTCCAGTTCACGAACGGGACGGTCGTTTTGGAAATAACTTTGGGCTGGATCTGGCTGTTGTGGAAAGGGAAGCGTTAAGTGCTTGTGCTTATTTTGGTCGTTTTGTTCCGCGAAAAAGTTAGGGGTCTGTTGGCCACGCTGATCGATCATGTAGGCGGCCAAATCGCGGTAACGGGGCTCGTCTGTGACGTCAGCCAGTTTCGCCAGGGCCAGTTCGACCTCCGGGTGACCAGGATAGCCATGCAATTGTCCGGGTTTTGGACCAAAGTGACTGGCAATACAATCGGCCATCTTGGTGGCGATCGTCAATGCTAACTGATTTCCGGTCGTTTCAAAATAAGCGATCCCCGCCTCAATGTAATGCCCCATACAGTAAAGTTCATGACTAAAACTAATATGCTGAAACTTCTCGGCCGGTGCCTGCAATTGGAAAAAGGTATCTAAATAACCATCTGACTCTTGCGCTTGACCAATCAAGTCGATCAAGTCATCGGCGATGTTCTGTAAGTGTTGATCTGGCTCATAACGAAGTGCATAGGCCACGGCTTCCAGCCATTTGTAAACATCAGAGTCTTGGAACCAAAAGCCATAAAAGTCACCCGTTGCCTGCCCCGCGGCGATTTTTAGATTCTGAATGGCGTGGCTTTTTTCAGTGACGTTATATGAGTTAGCATTCTCTTGTTCGATTTGGACCGTCGCGTCGTCGTTGATCACCGACCACTGGTAGGGAATCATCACGGTCTTGACCAAATGACGATATTGTTGCCAAAAGGTGTCGGTTATTTTGATTTCAGGTTGTAGCATGGGGTGGAACTCCTTTCGATGGTAACTTCATTATTTAACTTCATTGTAATCGCTTTTCTTAACAAGAAAAACTGCTATAATCGAAGAGAAAGTGGACAAATCCGATATTGAAAATGGAAGGGGGATCAATTTGGCTGATTTACTGATCGATTGCCAGCGACCGGTGCGCTATTTGCAAAGTGGCCAATTTAGCGCTGAGTTAGGCTGGCGCCATCACTTATTTACCCACCAAGCTGATACCGAGGTGATCATTGGCTTGAGTGGCCGAATCCAATTGGCCATTGGTAGCGAACAATTCAAAGTTGAGGCCGGCGATGTGCTGACCGTTTTCCCTTTTGAAAGTATTGTTGGGACGTTGGCGACCGTGACCCCAAGCCAATTCATCTGGTTTCACTTTATCCAAGATGGTAGCTACCAAGTCGTCGCCTCCGGGAACACCGGTACGCAAAAGTCTCAGACTGTGGGCGGGCAAGCAGCGAACAATCAACCCACAGGACCCACGCCGTCTGAGCTAGCGGCGACCACGTTACGCATACCGCGATATTTTCATTTGGCGCAACAAGAAAAGGTCTTGATCGCGGCCAAACAGCTGTTAGATGTAGCGCACAGTCCATATTTCGCCCAAATGGCCGAAAACTATCAAGCAACGATGCTACTGATCGAGTTGGCCAATGCCAGTTGGCAAGAGCGCCAAGGCATTTCCAGCAACCAAACCTCCCTCAACGAAATCAAAGAATGGATTCGGGTGCGGATGGACCAAGACCTGCGTGTCGCCGCCGTGGCGGCGCACTTTGGCCTAAACCCCGATTACTTAACACGCCGGTTCAAGCAAGAGTTAGGGGTCAGCGTTAAGGCCTATATGAATTCGGTCAAACTGGATTGGGCCAAATATTTACTTTTAACCACGCGACTGAGTGTGGCTGAAGTCAGCCAACAAGCCTATTTCCAAGACGCCAAATATTTCATGCGCTTCTTTAAGCAACAAACCCGCTTAACACCGAGCCAGTATCGCCATGCCTACACCCATACTTTCTTGAATAACCAGCAAGTGGATCCTGGGGTGGACATAAGCGCCGCGCTGGCGCGTCAGGATTTAGAATAAATTCGGTTGTTGCGGATCATAGGCTTGACGGCTTTGTTCAGTGTTTGGACTGATTTAGTTGTTTGATTTCTATTCTTGAATCTGCGTTTGATTGCAGGCTTTTGGTGGGTGTTGCGCGTAAGCGCAACCGGCTGGGACTGCTGATGCGGACTGGAACGTGGTGGGCGTCGTTTGAAGCCAATTCCAAAAGCGGGAATTGGCTTCAAATCGAGCCTTGTCCTAAGCGGCAAAGCCGCAAAGGACAATTTCACCACTGAGCCGCGCAGTCCCAGCCGGTTGCTAGGCAGAATTGAGCCTATCTGCCATCGAGGCGAAGGATTTGACGAAGTGCTTTGGCAAGCTAGAGGTCAAAACAATTACCCACTTTTTGGGTGGTACGGCAATGCCAACTGATTCGGATTAAAAGGTCGTGACATTTTGCGTAGGCTGAACATCTCTACTCGTTTCCTTAACAATTCTTGGGTGAAGAACGACCGATTCAGCTGATTCAGCAAGATCCTGTACGAGTTCATCAGGCAGACTGCACTGGTGTCACCAATTTAAAGCTGGTAACCACTAACCATGGCCGTCAACTGCGTGAAGCCTCATCAATTGACCATAGGTTGCCAGTTGGCGTGAGTGCTCAAACGGCTGTTATAACGTTGAGCGGCTGGAGCGGAGAAATTCGGGGTGAGATCGCCGTGAAATTGTCCTTGGCGGTTTACCGCTTAGGACAAGGCCTGATTTTGAGACAAGCCGCGCACTTTGCGGATTGGCTCAAAACAGCGCCCACAGCGAGCTCACCCCGAATTTCGCAGCGCAAGCCGCGGCCAACATTGAAACATCTTCACCGCCAGCTTCGCAAGCACATTAGGCAGATGACGCCCCAGCAACACCAAGCCAATTTTGGGGAAATCAATGATTTACTAACGTTACTAAAATAACCTTGTTTTTTCCGGTGAAAAGGTTATCATTTGGTTAGTTGGTGTTACAAACAAACGCACTGAGAACACCACATTTATAATCTATTCAATTATGGAGGACCTGTAATGAAATATCATAATCCTATTATTCCTGGATTCCATCCGGATCCAAGTGTTTGTCGCGTTGGCGATACTTATTATTTGGTGACTAGCTCGTTCAATTATTTCCCAGGTGTTCCCTTATTTGAGAGTAAGGATCTGTTGAATTGGCATCAGATCGGACATGTGTTGAATCGAAAGGAACAATTACCTTTAGCGACCTCATCGACATCGGGCGGGATCTATGCGCCGACGATTCGTTATCATCAGGGTCGTTTTTATATGGTGACAACTAATGTTGATCATGGTGGCAACTTCTTTGTCTGGACAGATGATATTCATGGCGCTTGGTCAGATCCAATTTGGGTCGATCAGGACGGCATTGATCCTTCATTTTATTTCGAAGGGGATCATGCTTATTTCATGAGTAATGGCACCGATGATGACGGCGTGAATGGCATCGTTCAATGTGAACTCGACTTAACGATCGGGCGGAAATTGAGTCCGACTCGGTGTATTTGGCAGGGTAATGGGGGCCGTTATTTGGAAGGTCCGCACCTATACCAAATTGGAAAAACCTATTACTTGCTGGCATCTGAAGGCGGTACGGAATATGGGCATATGATGGTGATGGCTAAAAGTGATCAGTTAGCTGGTCCCTATCTCTCAGACCCACATAATCCGATCTTAACAAATCGTGATCTAGGCGGGTATCAGATTCAAGGTTGTGGTCATGCAGATTTGGTTGATGACCCGCAAGGTAATTGGTGGCTGATCCATCTGGCCTTTCGCCAATTGGATCAATACATTCAACACCACATTACCGGTCGCGAGGTTTACTTAGTGCCGGCGACATTCGATGAGAGTGGTTGGCTGCAGGCTGGTGATCAGGGGACGACGCGCGCTGAGATGACGGGTCCTGGTCAAGCGCTGCAACAAGATCAACATCGCCGCTTTGATTTTACCAACACAACCATTGGTCAGGAATGGGTTTATCTCCGCAATCTGGAGCTGGCAAATTATCGGATTGATCAGGATACTTGGCAATTACACGGGACTGATGTGACGATTGATAATACCCAAACATCGCCTACCGCCTTGTTTGTCCGTCAAGATGAACTGGATTTCACCTACGCGGTCACTTTAACTGGCGCGGCTCAAGAGGCAGGAATCACGGTTTATATGTCCGAAAATCAGCACTATGAATTATTGGTGCGCCCGACTGATCATGGCGTCGAGTTATTACGGCGGCTATCTTTAGGTGACCTGGTCCAAGAAGACCATCAAATTATTTTACCGTCCAGCGCCAGCCCCCAACCGGTGCGGTTAACTGTGACGGGAAGTAATTATCACTACGGTTTTAGCGCTACAGTTGCCGGAAAACAATACGATTTGGGGCAAGCTCAGACTAAGTATCTTTCAAGTGAGGTTGCTGGTAATTTCACCGGTGTGATGCTGGGCTTGTTCGCCCAAAAGCCGGCGGCCACGTCTGCTTGGAGCACGTTTAGTGATTGGCGTTATCAGTATTAGCAGTTCGGTTTTTGTCATTCAATCTTAGCAATCATCAAGATGGAGGTAGTAATTTGAGTCACTCGTGGGCACGTCAGCAAGCAGAAACCATTGTCGCACAATTAACTTTGGCCGAAAAAATCAGTCTTCTATCAACTTCGCAATCCCCAATTCCCCGGTTCAATTTAGGGGAGTTCCATATTGGTGGTGAGGCCGCGCATGGCATCGTTGATCGTCAAAAGTATCAAACCACGTCATTTCCCATTCCCTTGACCTTATCGCAGACTTGGAACCCGACCTTAATGGAAAAAGTTGGCGCCGTCGTTTCCGATGAAGCCCGAGCGTTATACAACACTACTGGTCGGCAGGCCTGGCTCATGCCGTGGGCGCCAACGGTTGATTTGGAGCGTGATCCGCGCTGGGGTCGTAATGAAGAGGGCTATGGCGAAGACCCTTATCTGACAGGGCAAGTCAGTGGCGGCCTGATTCGTGGCTTTCAGGGCTCCGCTCATTTCTTGAAAATGGCGGCGGCGCCAAAGCATTTCTTTGCGAACAACAATGAGATCAATCGAGGAAGTACGTCGAATACGGTCATTCCTACGATGAAACATGAATACTACTTGAAACCTTTTATTTTCGCTTTTCGGGATAATCATGCCCAATCAATGATGACCGCTTATAACGGGATCAATGGGATTCCGGCGATGCAATCACCGGAAATCCAGCAACTGAAGGATCAGTGGCAAATGGACGGCTGTGTCGTGACGGATGGGGGCGCTTTGACCCTCAATCTGGAGGACTATCACTATTATGACCAGCCGGCCGCGGCGGTGGCCGATGCCCTAAGGAAGGGAATCGACTGCTTCGTTGATGACAAAGACAAGGTGGAAACGGCTGCGCGGCAGGCTTTAACTCAAGGCCTTATTAACGAGCAAGACATCGATCGCGCGGTGACAAATACGTTGAAAGTGCGCCTAGAACTAGGACAGAATGGCGCAACAACACCTTTTGATTCGTTGAATCGCAACGATATTGGCACCGAGGCCCACGATTTACTGGTTCAGCAGACATATGCCGAAGGGACAGTCCTGTTAAAAAATCAAGGGAATTTGTTGCCGCTGGATCCCCAACAAGATGTCCTGGTCACGGGGCCATTAGCCGATCGATTCGTGCGCGATTGGTATGCCACGATTCCGGAAAATCGGGAAACTGTTCAGGCAGGGATCGGTCACTTATTAGGCGATCATTGTCGTTATGTGAATAGCAACGATTACGCTGAACTTACTTTCGCGTCAACCTATCCAACCAACGATAAACTTAACGGTCATGTGTTTGAGGTTGAACGTTGGAACCAAAATTTGGTCTTCTTCCGTGATCAACAAAGTCGCCGTTATTTACGTTTGAACGAACAGGGTCAATTAGAGTTAGGCAAAACCGAAGTTTACGATTGGATTGTCCGCGAGGCGTTTTATCTGGATGGCGCTGGTCAATTCTACGCCTTGGATCATAATTTCAATGCTAGTGATATCAACAGCATGAGCGCGGCGGGAATTTTGAAGCCGGCAGTGGGAACGGTCAAAATCGTTGATTCTGGTCAAGCCCGGGTCCAAGCGCTTGCTAACGATTTTCCAACGGTCATCTTGGTGGGCGGCAATCATCCCCTCGTGAACGCGCGGGAAACGGAAGATCGCAGTAATCTTGAACTGCCGGCGGAGCAAGTCCAATTGGCGCAAATGCTCGCCACAACGTCAGCGCAAGTGGTCACCTTGATTGTTGGCGGGTATCCGTTCCTGACCGACCAATTACCAACCCAGGCACTGCTATTTACGGGGTATGCGGGCCAATCTCTAGGCACCGCCATGGCCAAAATTATTTTTGGACAGTTGGCGCCGACTGGCAAATTATCGCAAACCTGGTATGGCCGCAACTGGCACATGCCGCGGTTGACCGATTACGATATTGAGAAAACCCAGCGCACGTATCAATATGCGCTACTGGAACAAATCGCTTATCCCTTCGGCTTTGGGCTGACTTATGGCCAAGTTCAATTACAACAGGTCAACAGTCAGCGCGCTGGCACCGATTTGACCGTTCGGCTGACTCTGACGAATCCGGAAGCCTATGCCGTGACGGAAACGCCGCAGGTCTATTTGCAAGCCAGTGGTATTGCTGGTCGGGCTAATCGTAAACAATTGTTGGCCTTTCAAAAAACAACTTTAGCGGCGGGGGCGACCAAACAATTGGAACTGACCGTTGACCTGAACGACTTTACCTGGTTTGATCCGCAGTCCCAGCAATTTTACTTCCCCGAGGCGTCTTACCACTTAGAAGTCGGGTTCGCCGCCACGGATGCGCAACAACGACTGCCTCTTGATTTAGGAGTGGCCAAGCCTGCGCATCCCTTGACCAACCTAGCAGCCGTTAATTTTGATGAGTACCACAACATCGAAATCACTAGCAAAAAAACTCAGTATCAGCTACTGAGTTTAGGTCAAGATGGGTATGTGGTTTATCGGGATCTAGAACTCCACCGTGGTCATTTGGCATTAGTTTTGTCCGCGCGGGCCACTGGAACGTTGACGTTAACGGATCTACGGACTAATCAAGCACTGGGAATTCTGCATTTCCATGATCAGGAGCAAGAACAAACACTAAGATTATTAATTCCGGAAAATAAGACGGTTGATTTAAAGATTGAGACTGCTATACCAGTCATTCTAACGAGGTTAAGCAGAGAAAATCATTAAGCCTTTTGTAGGTGAACAGCAAATAGTTAGTAAAGTGTATTTACAAATCGAATTTTAAGGAATATAATAAACGATGTTGATAGAACGCTTACATCAACACTCAGAAATAAGGCGGATCACGCCGTATATTTCGTTAGAATTCTTTTGACGATGAACGACTTGATGTAAACGACGAAAGCAACACCGAAGATGAGAAACATCACCCGCGCGAAGTTGGAAACGTAAACCAGCGCTAGCGCTGAAGCATCGATCGCCAGTAACAAGAGTGTCTGGAAGAAATTGCTGATCGCAATCAAGAACGCATTCTGGTAAGTCTGGCGAATCGTGTTTTCAAAGCGACCGATCAGTGGGAAGAGCAATTCAGTTAGAAAAGCAATTAAGACCAAAACAATAATCAAAATGATGAAGATTGGTTGAGCGACAACTGAGTTGAATTTCCGCCAGAAGGCAATGTTAAAACCGATGATCGCGACAACGGCCGCTAGGATGATGAAGATCAACGAACCGTGTTTGAAGTTTTTCCGGAAGGCTGTCCAGTAGTTCTTGACTAAAGGGAGATCCTCGTTATCAATGTATTTCAGCGTGGTCGCGTAAAGCGAGGCCAAGGCTGGACCAATCGTAAAGATGGGAATACAGGTGATCAGGAACAAGACATTCAGACCGGTAAAGCTGAACAAGGTTCCCATGAATCTGAAGAACGAACTGTTGGTGTTGAATTTCATTTTTAAGCTTCCTCACTTTGTTTTTGAGTAACGGATGTAACGGTCTATATCTTAACTTAAGTTTTTGCGGTTTTGCAAGTGATTTTGTGCTAGGAGGATTATCATGCAAGAAGCATTGAATGATACTCAGGATTTGAAAAAACAGAAAAAAGAAAAGCAACGCGCCAAGAATCGTCGTGGCATACGGCTCTTCTTGCTGATCGTCCCATTCCTGATTTTAGTTTTGCTATTTTCTTATTACCCTTTATTCGGGTGGGTTTACGCGTTCTTTGATTATCAACCGCCAATTCCGCTGCGTGACAGCCAATTTGTTGGGCTGAAGTGGTTTGCGATGATGGTTCAGAACAAGACGCAGTTGCATCAGATCGGGCAAGTTCTGGCCAATACGTTCGCCATGAGTTTCTTGAATATCTTAACCTCATTCTTGCCAGTGTTGTTCGCGATTGGCTTGAACGAGATTCGCAACAAGCATTTCAAGAACGTGATCCAGACTTTAACAACGTTACCTAACTTTATCAGTTGGGTGCTGGTTTACTCAATCGCGTTCGCCATGTTCTCTAGTAGCGGCATGGTCAACACTTTGTTGCAAAATGTCCACTGGATCGCCGAACCAATCAAGTGGTTGGACAGTGATGCGCACACTTGGCTGAAGATGCTTCTTTGGAACTTGTGGAAGGGTCTAGGCTGGGGTTCCATCATGTACTTGGCGGCGATTTCTGGGATCGATCCGGAACTTTATGAAGCTGGCCGGGTCGATGGCGCGAATCGGTTACAATTGATTCGCCACATTACCATTCCTGCCTTGATGCCAACGTACTTCGTTATGTTGATGTTAGCGATTTCTAACTTCCTGTCCAACGGGATGGACCAATACTTTGTATTCCAAAACGCCTTCAACTTGAAGCATATCCAAGTGCTCGACCTTTACGTGTACAACGTAGGTATGGGGAACAATAGTTTATCACTTGCGACTGCCTTGTCGATGTTAAAGAGTTTAGTCAGCGTTGTCTTGCTCTATGTTGTCAATCTGGTTTCCAAGAAGACACGGGGCGCGTCGATCATCTAATTTTTTCGAAGATGTCAAGTGATATAGGAGTGTGTGAATAATGAGTAATATCGAAAAAAATGAAGTGACCTCAGGTGAGCGCGTTTTCCGGGTACTGAATATCCTGTTCTTCGTGATCTTCACCTTGATCTGTGTCTATCCTTTCTACTATTTGATCATCAATAGTGTTTCCGCGAATAACTTATCCGCTGCCGGAGTGATCAACTGGTTACCTAAGAAGATCCATTTCCAAAACTACGCGGAAGTTCTGAAGCTGGAGGGTTTACCCTTAGCTGCCTTGGTCTCTGTTGGCCGGACAGTGGTCGGGACGGTCTTGACCGTGATTGCTTCCGCCTTTCTGGGGTTCATGTTTACCCAGGAGAAGATGTGGCATCGTAAATTCTGGTACCGGTTCGTGGTTGTGACCATGTACTTCAACGCCGGGATCATTCCAATGTTCATCACCATGAAGAACTTGCACTTAACGAACAGCTTCTGGGTTTATGTTCTACCAGCAGTTGTGCAGCCGTTTAATATCATCTTAGTTAAAACGTTCGTTGAATCTTTACCCAAGTCGCTAGAAGAAGCGGCAGAGCTCGATGGCGCGACAACGATCCAAACGTTCTTTAAAGTTATTTTACCAAGTTGTACGCCGATCTTGGCTACGGTTGCGATTTTTACCGCCGTTGGTCAATGGAATTCATTTCAGGATACTTTAATTTATATCACAGATCAAAGTCTCTATTCTCTTCAATATTTGCTTTATCAATATATTAACCAGGCCAGTTCTTTAGCGGCTATGGTTAAGAATAGCACGGGAGGTGCACTGAATCTGGGGGCGATTGCGACACAGCAAACGCCGACATCAATTCGAATGACTGTTTCGATCATTGTAGTTTTACCGATCATGTTTATTTATCCAATGTTCCAGAGATACTTTGTTAAAGGGATTATGCTTGGAGCTGTGAAGGGTTAGTATCATTAGGAGGTATAGGAATTATTATGAAGAAGAGCAAAATTGCATTATTGGCGACGGCAGCCGCTGCGATTGCCTTGATCCTGGGCGGATGTGGCAAATCATCAGAAACATCTAACAAGACTGCCGCAGAAAAAGACGATGGCAAATTAATGAAGGTCACCGTCTATGATGATTTAGCAAACTACCAAGGCAATGCCAAAGGTTGGTTCGCCAAAATGGTCAAAGATAAATTCAATATCGAAATGAACATCGTCGCGCCAAACGTGGCCGGCGGTGGGAGCACTTTGTTTGATACCCGTTCCGCGGCTGGTAACTTAGGTGACATCATTATCACCGGTTCTGGTAATGGTCGCGCGAAGAAGCTGGTCAAAGCTGGTTTGATTTCTGATATGACTCCTTACTTAAAAGGGATGAAGTACATCAAACAATATTCCGGCGCGACTGACGCTTTGCAGAAAGTCGCTGGTCAAACTAGTGGTGTTTGGGGCGTGCCTAGTTCCGTTAGCGCTTCGTCACCAACCTCCGCTTCAGAAGGGACCGAACCAACTTTCGGACCTTATATTCGTTGGGACTATTACAAGAAGATCGGCTATCCTGAAATCAACAACATGGACGACATGGTTTCTGTTTTGAAGGATATGCAGGCAGAAGCTCGTAAAGAGAACCCTGGCAAGAAGATCTACGCCTTATCTCTGTTTAAAGACTGGGATGGCAATATGATGAACAATGCCAAGCAACCAACCTGCTTCTACGGTTACGATGAATTAGGCTTCGTTTTGGCCAAGGCCAATGGCGATGACTACCAAGACATTACTCAAACCAATGGTCAGTATGTTAAGGCGTTGCGCTTCTTCAACAAGGCTGAACAAGCTGGCTTGGTTGACCCAGAATCCTCAACACAAAACTACGATACCATGTATGCCAAGTATCAAGAAGGTAATGTCCTCTTCTCCTTCTGGCCATGGTTGGGTCAAGCCGCTTTCAACACAACTGAGAATAAAGAAGCAGGCAAAGGCTTTATGATCGCGCCTTTGAAGAACATGAAGATCTTCTCTTATGGGAATACCACTAATGGGACTCAAACCTTTATCGCTATTGGTAGCAAGGCTAAGAACAAGCAACGCTTAGTTAAGTTCATCAACTGGCTCTATTCTCCAGAAGGTGTCGCAGCTGCTGGTGCTCAAACTGGTGGTACTTCCGGTCCTGAAGGTTTAACTTGGAAGATGAAAGATGGCGAACCTGTTTTAACTGATTTCGGTAAGAAAGTCTTCTTGGAAGGCGGCGCAAACGTTCCTGCTAAGTGGGGCTCCGGTAAATATACTGATGGTGTTTCGCAATTGAACTACCCTGCAGTCGCTCCTAATGACATTAACCCTGAAACAAAGTACTCATATAGCTACACGTTGTGGCCATCTGTATTGAAGGCGACTAAGACAGCGCTTGATACTGACTGGTCTGACCATATGGGTGGGGCAACCACAACAATGGACTACTTGAAGAAGAACAAGAAGATTTTGGTAGCGCCAGGCGCAAGCTATGTGACTCCAGAAGAATCCTCAGAAATTTCTTCATTACGTGGTCAAATCAAGACGCAAATCGTCAACGAATCCTGGAAGATGGTCTTTGCAAAGAATGATTCTGAATTCGATAGCATGTTGACTTCAATGCAGAAGACGGTCAAAGGCTTGGATTACGCTTCAGTTTTGAAAGTTGATATGAAGAATGCCAAGGATCAAAACAAAGAACGTGTCGCAATTAAGAAAGAATACGCTAACAAATAATCGTGATTGCTTAAGACGATTTTGGCCTTAACAGTTAGCAAACTTGAGGGTCAACACAATTATTGTGTTGACCCTCAGTTTATGAAGGAGATATTGTTCACCATGCTACTAGAAAAAAATTCGACAATTGTTTTTGCCGGCGACTCGGTCACTGATTGCGGTCGGACCTATGAGGCGGAGCCAGCTGGTTGGGGCTCGTTCGGCGATGGTTATGTTAGCCTGATCAATGCGGCGTTGGTCGCGCTCTATCCGGAATATCGGATCAAGGTGATCAACAAAGGCGTTAACGGCGACGATATTCTGAAGTTGGCGGCGCGCTGGCAAAAGGACGTCGTGGCCTTTCAACCGGATTATGTCTCAATTCTGATCGGGGTCAACGATGTTTGGCGTCACTTCGACGATGCCGCTTTTCAGCATCGCGCGGACTTGGTGGATGAGCAGCTCTATCAGACGACGTATCAGAAATTGATCGACCAGACGAAGGCGCAGGCGAAGCAGATTTTCATCATGAGTCCGTTCATGTTCGACTTGAACTTGCAAGATCCCATGCGCGCGCTAGTGCAGCGGTACGCCGCAATTGCCCGTGAGTTGGCAACTAAGAATGACTTGATTTACATTGATATTCAAGCCGCGGTTGATCATTTCCTTCAGAGTACGTCCAGTTACATTGTGACCGCCGATCGGGTTCATCCGAACTTGAAGGGGCACATGCTGGTCGCCAATAAATGGCTGAACGCTATTGACTACGATTGGAGAAGATGCTAATGGTCAAAACTGTCGCAGAAATCAAGGCTATTAATGCCAAAGGTAAGTATCAGGCAACGTGGGCCTCACTAAGCCAGTTCAAAATGCCCCAATGGTTTATGAACGCGAAATTTGGGATTTTTACCCATTGGGGTTTGTATACCGTGCCGGAGTACCGTAATGAATGGTATTCCCGGAACATGTATATCCAAGGCTACCCGGAATACGAACATCATCGTGAAACCTATGGACCTCAGGATCAATTCGGCTACAAAGACTTCATCCCACTTTTTACCGCCGAGAAATTCGACGCGGAGGAATGGCTGAAAATCTTTAAGAACGCGGGCGCCCGCTATTATTTCCCAGTTTCTGAACATCACGATGGCTTTCAAATGTATCAAAGCGAGTTGTCCCATTATAACGCGTACGAAATGGGACCGAAACGCGATGTGATCGGTGAGTTGCGGCAGGCGACGATTGGCGCTGGGTTGCACTTCTGTACGTCGAATCACCGGGCGGAACATTGGTGGTTCATGAGCCATGGTCGCGAATTCAAAAGTGATATTCACGAGCCAATGCAAAAAGGCGACTTTTACTGGCCAGCCATGCCTGAACCCAACAATCAGGATCTCTTCAGTGAACCTTATCCGACGACTGAGTATTTGGATGATTGGTTGATGCGCGTGGTCGAGATCATTGATCGTTATCAGCCTGAGTTGTTGTACTTCGACTGGTGGATTCAGCATGAAGCTTTTAAACCATATATTAAGGAACTGGCCGCCTACTATTATAATCAAGGTGCGGCCTTGGATTATCCGACCGGGATCTGTTTCAAATATGATGGGATGGCCTTTGGTACTGGCATCCCTGATGTGGAGCGAGGCGGCTTTGCTGACGCGAAGCCGTTCCATTGGCAGACAGACACCGCCATCGCCAACAACTCGTGGTGTTACACCACAACTCTGGAATACAAGACAGCCAATGAGATCTTGATCAATTTGATTGACGCTGTCAGCAAGAACGGCAATCTTCTATTAAATGTCGGACCGAAAGCCGATGGATCGATCGCGGCCAAGGATCAGGAATTGTTGGCGGCGGTTGGTGATTGGCTGCGGGTCAATGGCGAGGGTATCTATGATAGCGAAACTTGGAAAATCATGGGCGAAGGTGATACCAATATTAGTGGCGGCATGTTCGAAGATCTGTCTAAACTAAAGTATCACGCCAATGATATTCGTTACACCGCCAATCATGGCTCGGTTTATGCTTACGTGCTCAACCCAGAAGGTCAAGCTGAAGTTGTTTTACAGGCGTTTCACGCGTTCGATGAGAAAGATGAGCCCACTTTCCACGGGGTTTTGGCCGGAGTTGAACAGCTTGGCGTTGGCCCCGTCGATTGGCGGATCACCCCGCAAGGCATGGTCGTTAAAATCAAACCAAGCGCCGATGATCGTCCCGTTGGAATTAAAATCATATTGGAGTAGGTAGAATAATGAAATTAATTGAAGAAACATTAAAAACTGATTTTTCAGATAGCGCCAAGTTTTATGGCTATGTTTTAGATAATTCTGAAGAGATGGATCCCCAGCGGCAGCGGCCCAGCGTGCTGATCTGCCCTGGCGGCGGGTATGTGATGACCTCTGATCGTGAAGCGGAGCCAATCGCGATCAAGTTTCTCGAGCAAGGCTTCAATGCCTTTATCCTGCGCTATTCGGTCGCGCCAGCCCACTATCCCACGGCTTTGATCGAAGCCGCGACGGCGATGACCTTGATTCGGAAGAACGCGGCTGCTTGGCATGTTGATCCGAACAAACTCATTATCGCTGGTTTCTCCGCCGGTGGCCATTTAGCCGCTAACTTGGCGACCGACTGGCAACGGGAATTTCTGGCGGGATCTGGTTTTGATCCGGAAATGATTAAACCTAATGGCTTGTTCTTAGGCTATCCGGTGATTACGGCGGGCAAGTACGCTCATGTTGATTCGTTCAAGAACTTGCTAGGAAAAGGCTATGATGATCCTCGTTTGCGTGATCGCGTTTCGTTGGAGAAGCGGGTCACAGCGGCGATGCCGAAGACGTTCTTGTGGCACACCTATACCGATGATACGGTGCCGATGGAGAACTCTTTGCTATTCGCGCAGGCGCTGCGAGAACAAAACATTCCTTTCGAATTGCACATTTTTCCAAATGGTGGGCACGGTTTAAGTCTGGGTATCAAGGAAACGGCGATTCCCAATGGCTATGGCGTCGAACCAGCGGTCAGTGTTTGGCCCGAACTCTTCAAAACATGGGTCGCCGAGAATATCTGATTGCGCGGCGGTTGCCAGTTAGTGCCCGAATTATATGAAACGAAAGTGGGAGCGTCATGAAATATCTTTGTTTTGATGTTGGTGGAACTTTTGTAAAATATGCTGTCTTTGACGAGCAAGCCAACTTTCTTGAAAAAAATAAATACCCAACAGATTGCTCAGAGCCAGAACGTTTCTTCGCGAAAATGGCGGGGATCGTCGCTCAATATAGCGATTTGAGCGCGATCGGCTTAAGCTTCCCAGGCTTCATCAATACTGTAACTGGAGTCGCTGTTCGGGCGGGAGCCTTATATCAACTTGATGGTCAGAATATCATTGCTGGTCTGCGGGCGCAGCTAAAGTCAGAGATTCCGATCGTGGTTGAAAACGACGCGAAATGTGCCGCTTTGGCGGAGAAACTCAATGGTAATGCTCAAGATGTCCACGATTTCGCGGTGATTACCCTGGGTACCGGTGTGGGTAGCGGGATTGTCATCAATAATCAGGTTCTTCACGGCGCTGGCTATCGCGCTGGGGAATTTGGCATGATGATCACCGACTATACTGCCCATGGTTTTGCGACCTTACATGATTTGGCCTCAACCAGTGCTTTAGTCAAGCGTTATGCGGCTGCTAAGCGTCTGGAGGCCAAGGAGGTTACCGGCGAGCAGATCATGGCCGATCTTTGCGATCCCGAAACCAAACAAGTCGTTGAGGCGTGGGCACAATATGTGGCAATCGCGATTTTCAATATGGTGGTCACCAATTCACCTCAACGGATCCTAATTGGCGGTGGCATCAGTCAGAATCCTCGGGTCTTGCCGTTCATTCTGGCGGCGTTGACCAAGATTCGTTTCTGGGAAGATTATCATGTCGAAGTTACCACTTGTGCCCATCACAATGACTCTGGTCTATTAGGCGCGCTTTATTTAGCCAAGCAAGCAGTGCAGGAGGCGTAAAATGTATTATCAAAAATTAGATGAATTTCCCCAGGACTTCCTCTGGGGCGCGGCGTCAGCGGCCTATCAGATCGAAGGCGCTTTTGATGAGGCTGGCAAAGGTCGCTCGATTTGGGACACTTATGCCCACACACCGGGTAATACCTATCAAGGAACAACCGGTGATGTCGCGGTCGATCATTATCATCATATGGAGGAAGACGTGGCGTTAATGGGGAAGATGGGGCTGAAGGCCTATCGGTTTTCCGTCGCTTGGAGTCGCGTGATCCCTGATGGCGAAGGCGCGGTCAATGAAGCTGGCTTGGATTTCTATCGCCGCTTGATCAAGGCTTTACGGGCCAACCATGTTGAACCGGTTTTGACTTTGTATCATTGGGATCTACCCCAAGCCCTCCAAGACAAGTATCAAGGATGGGAGTCGCGCGAAACAATCGCGGCCTTCAAGAAATATTGCCAAGTTCTGTTTGCGGCGTTTAAAGATGATGTGAAATATTGGGTCACCTTCAACGAACAAAACGTCTTCACCTCAATGGGCTATCGTTGGGGCACCCATCCGCCGAAAGTAATGGACATTAAGCGGATGTATGCCGCCAATCATATTATTAATTTGGCTAACGCCGAAGCCATCAACTTGTTCCATGAGATGGTGCCAAACGGATTGATCGGGCCCAGTTTCGGATATGGCCCAGTTTACCCGCTAACCGGTGACCCAAATGATGTCTTAGCGTCAGTTAATGCCGATGACTTCAATAATAATTGGTGGCTGGATGTCTATTGCCGCGGCGAATATCCCTTCTTTATGATGAAGCAGTTGCAACGAATGGGAATCGCACCGGTCGTCACAGCTGCGGATGAGCAGTTATTGAAGAGCGCGAAGCCCGATTTCCTCGGGGTCAATTATTATCATGGTGGCACCGTTCAAACCAATCGTTTACAGAAACCAGTCGCCACGGATCAGCAGGCCAAGGACTTCTCGGCAACCGACCCATATTTGATGCAACCAAAGGCAGATCAAGCTCAATCTCCAGAGATTCCAGCATTCAATTCCGTTGCCAGCCCTTATTTGGCGAAAACAGAATGGGGTTGGGAAATCGATCCGGTCGGCTTCCGCGTAGCCCTGCGTCAGGTCTATGAAAAATACCGGCTGCCGATTTTTGTCACCGAGAATGGATTAGGGGCAGTCGATCAATTGGTTAACGGCCAAATCGATGACCAGTATCGGATCGATTATTTACAAGCCCATCTGTTGGCGATGAAAGAGGCCATCACTGATGGCGTTGCAATGATTGGTTATTGCGCTTGGTCGTACACAGATCTACTCAGCTGGCTAAATGGCTATCGGAAGCGTTACGGTTTCGTCTACATCGATCGTGATGACAATGGTCCCAAGGAATTGAAACGGATCCCTAAGGCAAGTTACTACTGGTATCAGCAGATCATCGCCGAGAATGGCCAACAAATTGGCGCACAGCACGACTGAACAAAATTGTGTGCGCGCCCACGCAAAGTTGGGGTACAATTGACCGGCGCAGGTGTCGCGATTGCCAAAAAATGGACGTTGAACACTGTTTTTTAACTGTTTTCTGGCATTAAGTAACGAACAGATGCAAAGCTAGGTACTTCTGTTATATAATATTCAGAGTGAATGATATTCTTGCACAAACCCGGGTGAAATCTCGGGGGTTGGGCGAACAATGTTTTTGAATGACAGTTATCTTGATGATGACCGGGTTCAGGCAATGTTGTGATTCACTTATTCAACATTAAGACTGTCTGCGACAACGAGAATTACCGATAAACCGGTTTAGCTTTTTGTTAAGGGTACAAGCGAATAGAATTGAAACAAATTTAGAAATCCAGGATGCGATGATGAGGGCACATCATCGCGGGTCATCAGGTCGCGAGACGTTGGTCGTCGTCACGACAATGAGCTCAGTTTGGTTCTTTAACTATCAGTTTGTATTTTTGCGGATGTTATTAGCTGTTGAGTGAATAGAACACTAATAAAGGACGTGTGAAATGCAATATAAAAAAAATCTTGTGCGCGTTCTGAATGAACAGCGTGTGCTTCAGCAAGCCTTTAACTTCGGACCGATCTCCCGTAGTCAGATCTCCAAAAATCTTAAGCTGAATAAAGTGACCGTCTCGGATATTGTTGCCAGCTTGATTGATCGGCGCTACCTGCTCGAGCTGGGCCAAGGCGATAGTACCGAGAACGGTGGGCGTAAACCGACGATCCTCGAGTTCAACGCTCAGCTGGGTTATGTCATCAATTTCGACCTAGGTTATGATTATATCGATCGGATGTTCAATCTGATGGACGGTCGGGTGATCAGCCTCGAGCGCTATCCCGCCAAGGATATGTCGATTGACGATCGCCTAGAGCTGATGACCAGTTTGATCCACACTGAACTGCTGGATGATCAGATTCCGTTGCGCGGTGTTTCAATCGCGATCCACGGGATCATTGATAAGAACCAGATTCTCTACGCGCCTTTTATTGATTTCAAGGGCTTAGATGTGGCTAAGATCATGGCGGATAAGTTAGGCGTTCCGGTTTTGTTGGAGAACGAAGCGAATTTATCTGTGATTTACGAGCGAGATTTCGAAAGCAATGATGATATTGATAATATTATCTGTATCAGTATCCATAAGGGGATTGGCGCGGGAATCGTGATCAATAACCATCTTTATACCGGTAAACATGGCGAGGCTGGTGAAATCGGGCATACGATTATTTATGATCACGAATTTCGCCGCCGCCGCGCTCCGAACACAATTGAAAGCTATTGTTCGGAAGACGCGATTTTGGATATGATCCGTGAGGTTAAAGGTCAGCCAACTTTAGGCACCAACGAAATTGTGGCCTTATACGCGCAACATGATCCTGATGTGGCGCAGATTTTAGATGACTTCTGCTTCTATATCGCCAACATCATTTACAACACTATTGTTACGCTGGATCCTCGTCGAGTCGCGTTGAACTCAAATCTGATCGCGTTGATTCCGGAGTTGTTAGGTAAAATCAAGGCGAATATCCCCCATTTGACCAATGATGAGACGCAAGTTTACTTGGTTGATGATGTCCGCAACGCGACGCTGTTGGGTGGATGCTCGTTGATCATTCAACACGTGCTGAAAATGCAAAGTGGCCAATTAGCGTTTCGCCGCTGAAATAATTTAGTAAAAAATAGCCAAAGAAATTTGGCTATTTTTGTTGTGCTTTGTTTAGGAAAGCGCTATACTATCCTTGTAGGTAAGTTAGTTATACAAACAAACTAAAAGTAATGATCATCATTTGGAGGTTCTTTTCAATGACAAAAACATATTTCCCTAATGTCAACAAGATTCCATTCGTTGGAACTGGTGACTTGAAGTCTGGCTTTGGCTATCATTATTATGACGCTGACAAAGTCGTTGGTGGCAAGAAGATGCGCGACTGGATGCGCTTCTCAGTGGCTTACTGGCATACTTTCGGTCAACAATTGGATGACATCTTCGGCGCAGGAACTGCGATTCGTCCTTGGAATGGCTTGACTGGGATGGACTTAGCTAAGGCGCGGGTCGAAGCTTCCTTCGAGTTCTACGATAAGATGGGCGTTGATTTCTTCTGTTTCCATGATCGTGATGTTGCTCCTGAAGGCGACACTTTGCGGGAGACCAACAAGAACTTAGACGAGATCACTGACATGTTTGTTGAGTATCAGAAACAAACAGGCATGAAGGTACTTTGGAATACCGCAAACATGTTCACCAATCCACGGTTCGTTTCAGGGGCGGCGTCATCACCATTCGCTGATATTTTCGCTTACGCGGCTGCGCAAGTTAAAGAAGGATTGGATACTGCTAAGAAGGTTGGCTCGTCAAACTATGTATTCTGGGGTGGCCGTGAAGGCTATGAATCACTGCTGAATACAGATATGAAGCGCGAGCAAGAACATTTGGCGAAATTCTTCCATATGGCGGCTGATTATGCCAAAGAGATTGGTTATGAAGGTCAATTATTGCTGGAACCAAAGCCTAAGGAACCAATGATGCATCAATATGACTTTGACGCGGCGACAACGATTGCCTTTATGAAGACTTACGGCTTGGATGGCACTTATAAGTTGAACTTGGAAGGCAACCATGCTAACTTGGCTGGCCATAGCTATCAACACGAGATTCGGACAGCGCGTGAAGCTGGCTTATTAGGATCATTGGACGCTAACCAAGGCGACAAGTTGATTGGCTGGGATCTGGATGAATTCCCTTCAGATCTTTATGAAGCAACTTTAGCGATGTATGAAGTTGTTGAAAACGGCGGCTTAGGCAAGGGTGGTTTGAACTTTGACGCGAAACCTCGCCGGTCATCATTCACACCTGAAGACATGTTCTATGCGCATATCGTGGGGATGGATACCTTCTCAGCAGGCTTGTTAGTTGCTTTGCGCCTGAAGGAAGATAAAGTCTTCGAGAACTTCGTCGCTGACCGTTACTCAAGTTACGACGCTGGACTGGGCGCTGATATTGAAGCAGGTAAGGTTGACTTCAAGACGCTCAATGACTATGCTATCGACAAGCCACAGTCTGTTCTGTTGGCCGCAACGAAGTCTGGTCGTATCGAAGAGCTGAAAGATACTTTGAACCACTATATCATTGACACCTTGAAATAAGCTTGGTGTCCACCAACCTAAATTTACCTAAAAAAGTTTGAAAACACCCTGAAAGTAAGGCAATGACGTTGCTTTGACGCACGAAAGCTGTGGCAAGAGCAGATTGAGTTAATCGGTCAATCATTGCCTTACTTTTTTTGTGGAGAAAAAGAGGTTGAATCATGAAATATGTAATTGGGGTCGACTTAGGCACTAGCGCTGTTAAGGTCCTGCTCGTCGATCAAAACGGAACGGTCACCGCTCAGGCAAGCGAGGCCTATCCGTTGCAACAACCAGCGCCAGGTTATAATGAGCAAAATCCCGATGACTGGGTTCAAGGGACGTTGACGGCCATCCAGCATTTATTGGCCACTAGTGGCGTCACGGCCAGCGAGATCGAAGGGCTTAGTTATTCTGGGCAAATGCACGGTTTAGTTCTGTTGGATGCGGCGGGCCAGGTTTTACGCCCAGCGATCCTTTGGAATGACACGCGGACGACGAAACAGTCAGAAGAGATCATGGCGAAAATGGGTCCACGTTTCATTGAAATTACCCGTAATCGCCCTTTGGAAGGCTTCACGTTACCCAAGATTCTGTGGGTCAAAGAAAATGAGCCGGAGATTTTCGCTCAGGCAGCAACCTTTGTTCTGCCTAAAGATTATGTTCGCTATCGGATGACCGGTCAGTTGAATATGGAATTATCAGACGCGGCTGGCACGGTGCTCTTGGATATCGCCAAGAAAGAATGGAGCCGTGAGATTTGCGCGGCCTTTGGGCTACCACTCTCATTATGCCCGCCGTTGGTTGAGGCGACCACCAATGTGGGAACTATCACGGCAGAATTTGCCCAAGCATCCGGCTTGTGCAGTCAGACCGCTGTTTTTGGTGGCGGGGCGGACAATGCTTGCGGCGCGATCGGCGCTGGCATTTTGCATCCTGATCAGGCGATGTGTAGCATTGGCACCTCTGGCGTTATTTTGACGTACGAGCCTGATACAACCACTGATTATCATGGTCAGCTCCATTTCTTTAATCACGCGGTACCTAATAGTTTCTATTCCATGGGCGTCACCTTGGCGGCGGGGTACAGTTTAAGTTGGTTCAAGCAAACATTCGCGCCGGACGCGTCGTTCAATGATTTCGTGGGAAGCGCGGCAACCTCGACCATCGGCGCTCACGGTTTGTTATTCGCACCGTATATTGTTGGCGAGCGAACCCCATACGCGGACGCGAAGATTCGTGGGAGTTTCATCGGAATCGATGGAAAACAAGAACGGTCCGATTTCGTCCGGGCGGTTTTGGAAGGAATCGTTTTCTCCTTTAAGGATATTTTAGATATTTACGCGGCCAATGGTAAGAACTTCAAACAATTGGTTTCCATTGGTGGCGGCGCCAAAAGCCCATTATGGTTGCAGATCCAGGCCGACATTTTCAACAAGGATATTGTCCGTTTGGAAAGCGAACAAGGACCTGGCTTAGGCGCGGCCATGCTAGCCGCCGTCGGTCTGGGTTGGTTCGACAGCTTATCGACTTGCGCCGATCATTTCATCGCGGTCAAGAAAGTTTATCATCCCGTCGCTGAGCACGTGGCTAAATACGCGCAACTTCACCAAATCTATCAACAAATCTACCCCCAAACGAAAGGCATTACCGGCGCGCTACTAGACTATGAGGAACAACAATGAGCCGGTTTTGGTAGCAGAAGGTAAATAAAGAAGCCCGATTCGAATTCGAATCGAGCTTCTTTATTTATTAGGGCTATTCTTAAAATCTGACTTGGTATTTCGTTTGATAATGTTGCCGTTCGCCATCTTGAAGGCTGAAGTCGCCATAATCGTGGTCAAAAATCGCGTTCGGCGCGATTTGGGCTTCGAGGGCAACACCAACGTAGTTCTGGCCGGTTTTGGTCAAATAAGGTTGGTCAGGGCCGAAGTCGTTAGCGGTGAAGAGGACGATTGCGTTGCGTTGGGAGAAAATCGAAACGCTGATGTGATTCGTCGGGTGACTGAGCACGGCGATGGGGTCGTTATCAGCGTGGCGGTCGATCAAGTAAACATCATCGATGCCCTTTTCCGGAATCGTCTGCAGGCCATCGATCGCGGCTCCTAGTGTCTTCTGGGTTTCAAAGCCATAAGGTGTGTCGGTATTGACCAGTGTCTGCCCTGTTGGGATTTTTTCAGTGTCCAGGGCTAGGCGGTGACTGCTCTTTAAGCGCAACGTCAAGTTCTTGATGTTCTTGTCATCAGCGTTGAGATTGAAATAGGCGTGGTTCGTTGGATTAAAGACGGTCTCACCATGGCTGAGCACATTGTAATCCAGTAGAACTTGATTGTCATCAGTCAATGTATAAGTTAAGGTCACATCCAAGTCGCCAGGGAAACTATCGACGGCGTTGGTGATTTTGTGAGTGAAGATGATCTGGTTGGCAACGACTTCACTGTCCCAATTGATTTGGTTGAAACCGTGAGGCCCACCATGGAGGGTATTTCGTCCCTCGTTAGCCGCGACTTGATAGTGATGGTCGCCGATCTTGAATTGACCTTGGCCGATCCGCCCGGCAACGCGGCCAATGGACATATTTAAATATTCATTCGTCGCTTGGTAATCAGCGATCTTGGCGAAATTCAGAATAAGGTTTTGCGGACCAGCCGCCGTTGGGACCAAGAGCTCATACCAGTTGGCGCCATATGAGAGACACGAGATCGTCATGTTGTTGGCATTGGTCAGTGATAATTTGTAGACCGGTTGGCCATTAACGGTGTCAAATAGTTCTTTATTTGTGATCATTAAGATGTAACTCCTTTCATTCACAGTTAAGTCTAAGCAATGATCGGCTTGATGTCAACGCTTCCGCGAAGATTAATCGTTGCTTTTTTCGTGACTGAAAAGCGGCTTAGTTCTGGAGATAAACCAATTCGTTAACGAACCAGGTCAATGATTTCCGCTGGTCGGGATAAGAAGTAGTCCATCTCTTGGAATTGGCCATGATCATGAGCGCCCCAACTGGCTAGCGCGAATTTCACGCCGGCGCCATGGGCACATTGCATATCATAGGCGGTGTCACCGATATACAAAGTCTCGTGGGCAGGGATCTGACTTTTGGCCAACATTTTCAACATGGGTTCAGGATTGGGCTTATGCTTGGCGGTATCGTCGGCCGTCACAATTTGCGTGAAATAGTCGTTAAGTCCCCGGGATTTAAAGTCGACACTCATATCGTACTGATTCTTCGAGGTGACCACGCCGATCGCGACATCGTATTCTTGTAATGTTTTCAGCGTATTGATAATACCTGGGAAAACTTGCACCAGTTCTTTGTATTTGGTAAACGTCTGATGCCACTCATCGAGTAACCCTGGTACATCTTTTTCCGCGAAACCTAGCTGAACTAGGCCGTCATAACCAGGAATACCATAAATCGTCACAACTTGATCGTAGGTGTAGGCCCAACCGTGCTGCTGGTTCAAAACATCCAACAAAGCGTCCATATACGCGCGTTCCGTGTCGATCAGTGTACCATCAATATCGAAAACAACATTTTTAATCAAGGGGAGAACCTCCAAATTTATATTCAAACCTTATGGCTATTGTAGCATGTTTTGCTGGCGCTCGTAGAGACGAAATGGCGACAGCGGAGTCGCAAAGTTGTTTGTCGTCTGTTTTTTTGCTTTAATTGAAGCAGATGAAAAGTAAGAAAGCGAGTGAGATAGACATGAAAGGTTTAGTAGTCATTGATTATACCAATGATTTTGTGGCTAGTGATGGCGCCTTGACCACCGGCCAGCCGGGACAAGCGATCGCGCCAGCACTGCTTGCCACCACCCAGGATTTCATTTCCGCCGGTGATTTTGTGGTGATGGCGGTTGACGGCCATGATCCCACCGATCAGTATCATCCTGAGAATAAGTTGTTTCCACCACACAATGTCATCGGCACACCAGGACGAGCGCTCTATGGTCAACTGGCTGTGCTGTATCGGGAGCAGCGGGATAAGATCTACTGGTTGGATAAACGGCATTACTCGGCGTTTTGCGGGACTGATTTGGATTTACGCCTGCGGGAGCGGCGCATCACTGAGCTACACTTAGTCGGGGTCTGTACCGATATTTGTGTGTTACATACAGCGGTGGATGCTTATAATTTAGGCTATCAAATCGTTGTTCACCAACAGGCTGTGGCTAGTTTCGATCCGGTGGGTCATGATTGGGCGCTACGTCATTTCCAAAAGACGCTTGGCGCCAAAATCGTTTGAGTGCTTCGAAATTGGCGCGCGGTCTCACTGGGTTGGCAGCAATGGTCGTTTTGAGTAAAAATAACCACGCTGTCCGCGACTTGCATGGCGCGCCCCCGCCGAAGCGCGTCATCAAATCCATGCGGATGCTTGAAAAAAGGTTAAGGGTTGTTTGCGAATCAACAATTACCCTACAGTTCTAGCGCCGCAAATGATATAATTTAATCAAAATTGTAAATGAGGTTACTTAATGACAGATTGGTTACTACGCTTTGTTAAAGGCATCTTTATTGGTTCCGGATTTATTTTACCCGGGGTCAGCGGAGGCGCTTTGGCAGCAGTTTTTGGTGTTTATGAGCGCATTATTTCCTTTCTTGCCCATCTAACACGTGATTTTAAGAAAAACGTGCTCTTCTTTATTCCCCTTGGGTTAGGCGGGATCGCCGGTGTTTTTCTGTTTTCTTTTTTAGTTAGTTACGCCTTTAAATTTGAAAACTTGATTCTCTGGTTCTTCGTTGGCGCCATCGTGGGGACCATCCCGGCCCTATGGCAACAGGCTGGGCGCGAAGGACGTGGCGCCAAGCACTGGTGGATCATGGGGATCACGTTTGTCGTTTTCCTGATTTTCCTCCTCTTTGGTAAGGGGTTATTCGGTGATGGCGTGGCGCAGAACTTTGGTACCTGGGTATTGGCCGGCGCCTTGATTGGGTTAGGCGTGATCATTCCCGGCTTGAGTCCGTCGAATTTCTTACTTTATATGGGCATGTATGATTCAATGGCGGATGGGATCAAGCAGCTGAACTTCAGCATCATCGTTCCTTTGGCGATTGGCGGCATCGCGTCGGTGTTACTGCTGTCGAAAATTGCCGACTATATTTTCAAGAAGGCCTATGCGGAGCTATTCCACTTTATTCTGGGAGTCGTCTTCGCGTCAACGATCATGATCATTCCTTTTGGCGCGAAATACACGGGCTCAGGGATCTTGATCGCAATTCTCATGTTTATTGCTGGAACGGCCCTGGCATATTGGATGAGCCAGTTGGAAAACAAATATCAGGCGGATTAAATGATTGGTATCTGAGTGATGACTATGATTTTTAAGGTAATGGTGCTATATTATAATTAAGTTTTAACCATTTTAGGGAGATGAGCCCATGCGCAAGCTACTGCTTTTTCTAATTCCTGTCGTCGCTGTCTTTTTCTTGTCAGCCGCCTTTGTTACGCGTGCAATCACCAAATTAGCTGATTACCCGAACTGATTGGTCTGGCTTGGCGGATCAATGATCATGAGAATAACGATTGCTTGAGATCAGTTTCTGATAACTGATCTTTTTTTGTTCAGAAAAAGCGCTGCGAATAATCGGTTCGCAACGCTGATAAGCGGAACTATTTTGGAAGACCTGGCAAGATTCACTGAATCGGTCTTTCAGAAGCAATTTGTTCATTTGGGTTCGTCGCGCCTACGATCACGCTTTGATGGGGAACTTTTTGGTGAGATCCAGGTCTATTTCGCGACCTTCACGAGTTTGACGCCGTAACTTGGCAGGGTGATCTCGCCGGGCGCGACGGTCTGTTGGTTCAGCAGATCAGTGCCTTGATAGGGCCAAGCTAGTGTTTCTTGCGCCGGGCCATTGTTGATGACGAAATAGTAACGCGCGTCGGCCTGTTGGCGGCAAGTGATCTCAACGTTGGCTGGCGTGGTGAAATGTTCCCAGTCAAATTGATCGATCAGCTGACCAACTAGGTGGTCGATCCCCGCGGCTGCCAGTTGTGTGCCCACATAGTAAGCACGCCCTTGACCAACTTGGTGATTGGTGACGACTGGCGTTTCAGCGTAGAATTCGCCGGCGCCATAATGGGCCAAGGCTTGCGCGCCTTCTAGATGCATAATGTCGCAAATCAATTCGCATTCATAAGTGCTTTGGTCGGTGAAAATGACTTGCCCGTGCTTTTCAGGTGGTAAAGCATCGAATTCTTCGACCCAAACACCCAATAGTTCTCGTAATGGGCCAGGGTAGCCACCGATAAAGACGTTATCATTGCGATCAACCAGCCCACTCATGAACGTGGTCAGGAAGTGGCCGCCATTCTTGACATAGGTGGTCAGATTCTCGGCCACGCCAGGCTTGACCATATATAAGACTGGCGCCACCACGAGATCATATTTGGCCAACGCCGCGGCGGAGAGATCGGTTGGAATCAGATCAACAGCAATGTTTTGGCGATAAAAAGCCGCGTAGTATTGTTGGATTTGGTCAACATATTTCAAACGAATGTTGGGACCACTAGCATATTCTAAGGCCCAATAATTCTCCCAATCAAAAATCAGCGCGACTTTGGCTTGGGTGCGCGCGCCAAGAATGTCGCCACCTAATTGAGCCAATTCATGACCCAGCGCGGCTGTTTCATGGAAGACACGGGTCTGATCAGTATCTGCGTGGCTAATCACGGCGCCGTGAAATTTCTCGGTTGCGCCTTTAGATTGCCGCAATTGGAAAAATTGGATCGTGTCAGCGCCATGGGCCATCGCCTGGTAGCTCATGGCACGCATTTGGCCCGGGCGTTTCAGCGAGTTGTAGGGTTGCCAATTTTGCTGTGAGGGTGTTTGTTCCATCAGCATGAAAGGATCGCCGTTCTTCAGTCCGCGCATCAAGTCGTGTGTCATCGCGGTGAAACTGCTGGGTGTATTGTAGGCAGGATAGTTATCCCAAGAAACCAGATCCATTTCCTTAGCCCATTTGAAATAATCTAGATCCTTGAAGGTGCCCATCAGGTTCGTTGTGATTGGCGTCTCGGGGTCAAAGCGACGAATCGCTTGGCGTTCGTCTTTGTAATTTTGGAGAATGCTGTCGGACATAAAGCGGCGATAATCGATCGAAAGTCCGGCCAAGGTTGAGTTATCGTAGCCAATCGCGTCACCAAGGTCGTTAGGCGGGAAAATTTCACTCCAGTCATAAAAGGTGTGACCCCAAAAATGGGTGTTCCAGGCCGCGTTGACCGCGTCTAAAGTCTTGTACTGGCGCTTGAGCCAAACCCGGAAGGCGGCGGCACAATTGTCGCAGTAGCATTGACCGCCATATTCGTTCGAAATATGCCAGCAAACAATATTGCGTAAATGACCGTAACGCTCGGATAATTTCGCGGCCAATTTCTGACTGTAATAGCGGAAAGTGGGGCTGTTGGGACAAGCGTTATGCCGACCGCCGAAACGGTGATGACGTCCTTCGAAATCAGTCCGCGTAACATCGGGATAGCGTTCTGCCATCCAGGCTGGTAAAGCCGCGGTCGATGTCGCCAAAACAATTTCAAAGTGGTTCTCGGTCAAGAGTTCGATAATTTGATCTAAAGTTGAGAAATCGTAACGTTCTTCTGATGGCTGCAATTGGGCCCAAGAAAAGACGTTGATCGTGGCCTCGTTGATGTCGGCCTTGGTCAACAATTGCATGTCCTGATACCAAACTTCTTTCGGCCATTGTTCGGGATTATAATCACCGCCGAATAAAATTCGACCGAATTTCTGTGATGCGCTCATGGCTTGCCTCCTAGCAATATTTGAACCTTAACTAGTTACGTCCGGGGATAATTGACAGAAATCAGCGAACCAATGACTAGTTAGACTCTTATTTCAGCTTTCATCCCAGATTCTAGCTGACAATCGTTCAGAAATGTCGTACAATTTGAAGATAAACTATCGGTATTTGAACATTTTTTGCAAAAAGTGAGGGACCCTTATGCGAGTTGTTTTCACGCAGATCAATGCGCACTTGCCGCTTTATTTAGAAAGCATCGGCTATGACTGGCATCAGGAAACGGTGATGCGCGCGCATGGTTATGGCTACTACCACTGGCTCCAAACAACGCGCGGTCAGGGAATTTGTCATGTGGGTGGTCAGACGTTGACGTTGACTCCTGGCGATGCGATTTTACTTGGTCCAGCAATTCCCCATGACTATTGGGCGGCTGAAGCCAATCAGTGGGACACACAGTATTTAACATTCGGTGGACCGGCAGTCGGCGCGATTTTGGGGCAAAACTTGGTGGATTACCAGATTTTTCGGCGGACGGCACCGGCCTTGCGCCATTTTATCGCCGATTATGGGCCACAAGTGACGACGACCACAGACCCCAATGAACTTTCGCTACTGATCTATCGGTTTCTCCTTTTATTAAAGCAAACACGCGAAAGTGGCCAACAGCTTAAACGTCAATATGCCGCTATCTTACAGGCGACCAAACAGTATTTAGACCAGAATTACCAGCAAAACCTGACCAATCAAGAGTTGGCGCAACACTCAGGTTTCTCCTCACAACATTTGAATCGCCTTTTCAAACAGGCGTATCATGTGACGCCGCTGCAATATCTCAACGATTTGCGTTTGCGCAACGCGCAGACGCTGTTGTTGAGTCAGCCGCAATTGACCGTTGAACAAATTGCGATTCAGACCGGCTTTAGCAGTGCCAGCTATTTCATTGCCCAGTTTCATCAGCAGTTACAAATGACCCCGCGGCAGTTTCGGCGCTTGCATTGATCCTGCGCTGGGACCGTAAATGTGGTATGATAGTAAATCGCTAAAAGTCTTTGGTGATTGGTTGCCATGCCGTGGTTTTGAAGTCACGGGCTCTATTTTTGAACTTATACTTGATTGCAGGTTTGGTGGGTTTGGTGGTGACGCAACCGCCTCAGGACGTTTGTCGTGGCTGGAACGCGGTGGGCACTGTTTTGAGCCAATCCGCAAAGACCGCGGCTTGTCTCAAAATCAGGCCTTATTCTAAGCGATAAATCGCTAAGAATAATCTCACCGCTGAGCCACACGTCCTGAGGCGGTTGCTAGGCAGAATTGAGCCTATCTGCAATCAAGGCGAAGGATTTGACGAAGTGCTTTTGCAAGCTAGAGGTCAAAACAATCGCCTTTTTTGAGGTGGTACGGCGATGCCAACTGATTCCAGAGGCATGGACGCTATTCTTGAACCTGGGCTAGATTGCAGGTTTGAGGTGGTACGGCAACACCACGGATTTGGATCTGTTGGTTGGCACAGTTTGCATTTGTTTGGACATCTTTACCTGTTCCCTAATCAATCCTTATGTCGAAACCGGCCAATTCAGTTAGTTCGCTGAGAACTAGCTTTGTTTGTCAGGCAGACTTCGCTGGTGTCACCAATTTAAAGCTGGTGACCACTAACCACGGTCGTCATTTGCGTGGATCCTCATCAATTGGCGATAGCTTGCCGGATGGCGTGAGTGCTCAAACGACTGTTATAACGTTGAGCTGCTGGAGCGGAGCGTGGTGTTGGTGGTCCGTTTGCTTGCTTGGCGTAAGGTCGGGCTGGGGGTGAGTCAGCCGCGATATTATTGTTGGCGATTTATCGCCTACAATAAGGCCGAGCTTGAAGATTTTCGGTGCACTTCCGAAAAGCTTCAAGTCGTGCCCGCAGCGTTCCACCACCCCCAGCCCGACCTGGAGCCCCACCACATCCGCAATCCACCAACGCCACGCGCAGCGCAAGCCGCGGCCAAGCTACTTTTCATCAGGCAGTTCCAGCAAAGTTGTCAGCAGTCAGAATGATCAAAATCAGATAGGAGTGTCGCGAGTGTACGCATCGAAAGAACGACAAGCAGAAGAACAGCGGGTCCGCCAAGTAGCGGCTACGATCCAACGCGAACTTGAGCAGAATCAACAAAAGCTGACTAACGCCGCCCAAGAAACCCATCAAATTGAGTTGAATTATGGCGATACCGCTAAGATCAACACCTTAGAAGTCGATGACCGCATGGAAACCAACGCGGCCGTCCAACAGCAAAAGCAATTGGTGGCCTTAGCGGTTGAAAATCAGACGATTTTAGCTAAACGGCAGCAACGCCTGCAACGTTTGGCCCAATCGCCTTATTTTGGGCGGATCGATATTGCGGAAGGCACCGATCAAGATACTCTTTATATTGGGACCGCAACCTTGATGGATGATCAGGATGAGGATTTCTTGGTTTATGATTGGCGCTCGCCGGTGGCTGGCGTCTATTACAATGGCACCTTGGGTCCAGTGACCTATCCCACACCACTGGGACCGCAACGGGTGGAATTGCAACGCAAGCGGCAGTTCACGATCAAGGCGGATCGGATCACGAACATGTTTGATACGGATGAAACTGTTGGTGATGAGGTACTACAAGGTGTTTTGGGCGCGGCCGCCAGCCTGTATATGCAAAACATTGTCGCCACGATCCAGCGCGAGCAAAACGAAATTATTCGGAACACCAGCGCGGATGTTTTGGTGGTCCAAGGCGTCGCGGGCTCCGGGAAAACTTCGACAATTTTGCAGCGGTTGGCATATTTGCTTTATCATAGTCGGAAGCAATTGGCCGCGGAACAGGTCATCATGTTTTCGCCGAATCATTTGTTTAGCAATTATATTTCGCAAGTCTTACCCAGTTTAGGCGAGAAGAATATGCGCCAAGTTACCTTACATGAGTTCTTGGAAAAGCGGTTGTGGGAAGTTCAAGTTGAGCATCAATTTACTCGCTTTGAGAAAGATCAGCGTTCGTTACCAGCGGCGACGCGTAAGTTGCGGCAATATTTAGAGAGCACGACAATGATGACGCGGTTGCGCGCGGTGGTCCAGCAACCCAATTTCTGCCCGCGCTTTACCGACTTACTGCTGGCTGGAGAGCCGATCTTGACGCAAGAGCAGATGCAGGCGCTCTGGCAGCAGCTGCCAGCTTCTTTGACAGTGGCGGATAAGTATCAGCAGACGAAAAACAAGCTGATTCGTTTGCTCCAGCGTCGCGTCCGCCAAGCGATTGGGACGGATTGGCTTCAGGAACAGTTGGAGAGTTTGAGTGAGCTTGATTATTTATCATTAAGCGCTGGCGCAACGTTTACCAGTGATGCCGAGGAACGCTACACCCTGGGAAAGAAACTCGCGCAACAACATTTCGCGCCGATTTATGATGCGATTTATAATGATTTCTTTTTGGACCTGGAGCAACAATATTTAGTTTGCTTGCGGCAGGAGTGCCCCGCCGGAGTCAGCCCGGTCAGTTGGCAAGCGCGTACGGAGACTGTGGCCAGCAACTTTGAACGTCATCACGTGGCGCTAAGTGATACGGCGCCGCTGCTGTATTTGCGAGATCTAATCACCGGTGGGGGACAAAACCATCAGATTCAATATTTGTTTATTGACGAAATGCAAGACTATTCGCCGGCGCAATTGTTTTATATTCATCACGCTTTTCCCGTGGCGAAATTGACGTTATTGGGAGATGGCGCCCAGGATCTATTTGCCCATGAGACTCTCCGCGGTGAGCTTTTACCGGCGCTAAAACAACTGTTTCCGCATCAGAAAATCAAGGTTTACTCCTTGAATAATAGTTATCGCTCGACCCAACAGATCACCCACTTTGCCAGTGCTTTGTTGCCAGACGCGCCCCAGATTCTCGCGTTCAATCGTCCGGGACCGCGCCCGAAACTGCTGGTCTGCCAGCGGTTGCTTGAATTGAATCAGCAAGTTAGCCGGGCCTGTCGCGACTTATTGACCCGGGAAACGATGGTGGCGGTGTTGACTAAGACCCAGCAAGAGGCTGAACAGATTTACGCGACCTTGCAGGTGGACGCGCCGGTGACGTTGATGACTGAACAGACCCATCATTTACAAACCGGGGTCATGATCATGCCGATCTATTTAGCCAAGGGATTGGAGTTTGACGCGGTTATTGGCTATAACGTCTCCGCGGACTTGTTCAACGCAGCCAACGACGCTTATATCTTGTACACGATTGCTTCGCGGGCGATGCATGAGCTTTGGCTGATCTCCTTGGGGGCGCCGACGCCGTTGATTACCCAACTGGCCCCGGACCTTTATGAACGGACCAATGCTTGAAATGCCGACCAGACCGCCTGATGAACGGGTGGTAAGTTGTGTCAGCTCCTGCGCTGGTCAAGGATTGATTTATGAATTTTTCTACTAAAAAAACCACCTCCTATGAGATGGTTTTTTTAGTAGCTGTAACTTTTCAAGCGAATTTCAGGGGATCAACTTAGCCTAAGACAATGAATAAGATCGCACTGAAAATATTTAAGAAAATCGGGACGGTGAGATTGTTGGTGCGCAGGTAACTTAGGGCGAAAAGCCAGCCAAAGGAGGCTTGAAGGAAAGCGGGCATGAACCAAGGTTGAAATTGCAATAAGGCGAATAAGAGACCACTGAGTAGCATACCTAAAACGATATTCAGGTGACTCTCAACCCGGAAAAAATAATTGAAGAAAAAGCCGCTAACCAAATATTGATTGACGATTGGCATCAAAATCCCACTCATGAGAATATTCAGCCAGAAACCCATGTCAACCACCTCGAAGCCCGTTGCTTCTTGACTGAACACTGGGAGTTTACCATCAACTTGAAGCCAGGCAATCAGTAAAGTAAGCCCACCTACCGCTAGAAACATCACGATCACGAAGCCAAAGGCATTGTTGAAAACGTCACTTAATGAATTGAGTCGATCGGAAAAGTAGCGCTTCTCCAAGTTGAATTGACGAATAAAAAAGAGTAGCGTCAAAGCCGCGATGCTAAAGAAAAGTAGTCCAAAAAGCCCGGATATTTTATTTTGGTCAAAGGTCATGTTGCGAAGCCAAGTGGTAACGATTGCTAAAGCAAAGAAGATAATGAAGCGGACACTGTTGCCTAATCGTGATGCTGGACTTTTCATTGTTTACCCATCCCCAACTTAATTGTTATCACCTAAAATCATACAATAGTCAGCGTCAGAATGCGACACTTACCACCATAATTAATGAAGAACAAAGATTTTGACCACGTTTATTGGGGCCGGTTGGCTGGTGGCACAATGGCAGCAGCATCAGGTTGTCGAACTGTCGAAATAGGCTAGGCGGGCTGCTTGTGGGGGGCGATGCGCTGAGCGGCGAGGTGTTCCTTAGGTAGTTTGAATATGGCGTAAATCATCGATCAGGAATTCATGGCCGTTGATCAGCACGCCAGCTTCTGTAAAGCCGGTCACGTTGCCGCTGATTTCTTCGACCTTGTCGTCGTTCAGCCGAATCGTATTAAGTTGCAGCGTCACAGTCAAATGTTGATTGAAGGCGGCCAAGAGCAACTCCGTTAATTCTTGGCGTGATTGCTGCGCTTGTTGGCTGACGATTTTCGTGGCTAAGTGCGCCTCTTTTTCCAGCTGTTGGGTATGGTCACTTAAATAAAAGCCGGCCCACTTTAGCATACCGCGGTCCTGATACTGCTTGAAGAAACTGGTCACCGTGCGGTCAAAATCCTCACTCATAACTGTTGCCGCCGTTATGACCGCCGACTAAGCCAGCGCGCTGGATCGCGGTGCCGCCTTGCATTAAACTACTGGCCTTGACGATTGTTTTAAAGCCATAACGTTGCCGTAATTGATCGACCACAAAATCCCGTCGGCGTCGTTGCACCTGTGTTTGCGTCGTTTCGAAGAAATTCAGTTGTTGACTGCGATCGGCACGCAACGCGCCATAACTGACGCTGAGATTGCGCAAAGGCGCCCCGTTCCAGTGAGCGCGAAATAGTCCCAGCACGACTTGAGTCAGTTCGGCGTTTAAATTAGTTGGGGTTATTTTCGCCTGATGGGAGGAGAAAGAACGCCCGGTTTTCGTCGACTTCTGCGCTTGACCCAGCGCGATCGTGACTAAGCCAGTTTGCAAGTGCCGCTTGCGGATACGCGCTCCAACTTGTTCAGCGATCTCCCGGAGGACGACCTCAATATCGGCGGCTTGATTGTAGTTGCGCGGTAGCACCTGCGAATTGCCATAACTTTTGCTGATGGGGTGGTACTTCTGAGCGATGATACTCCGATCGATCCCCCAAGCGGTGGCGAAAAGCTGCGCCCCAATGACCCCCATATTGGCTTGAAGGGCGTAGGGATCCGTGTGCGCTAGTTGATACATGTTGGTGATTCCCAGCTTGCCTAACCGAATTGCGGTCCGTTCACCGATTCCCCAAACATCAGTTAAGTTTTGAATCTGCCAGATCGTATCTGGCACCGTTTGATAGTGCCAAGTCGCCATTAGCGAGTGACTATGCTTGGCTTCAATGTCCATGGCCAATTTCGCCAAAAGCGGGTTGTCGCCAATTCCAACCGTGGTATAAACGCCGACTTTAGCGCGAATCTCTTGTTGGATCTTGCGGGCGGTTTCTTGCGGACTGCGCCCGTAAAGTCGCCAAGACTGGGTCAAATCCAGCATCGATTCGTCAATCGAGTAAACATGGATGTCTTCACGCGCCGCATATTTTTGAAAAATGGCGTTGATTTCCAAATTCTTCTTAATATAGAGATTCATTCGTGGCGGCACCTTTAATAACCGCGGATCATCGGGCAATTCGTAGTAGCGTGAAACATTGCTGATCCCATATAACTTCTTGGCCATTGGCGAAGCGGCCAGCACTAAGCCACCGCCGCCAGTATTGGGTGCTTGAGAAACAACAACTAGAATTGATTTAAGCGGATTGAGCCCGCGCTCCACACTCTCCACGCTGGCGTAAAATGACTTGCTATCGATCATCATGATCGTGCGGACAGGCTCCTGCTGATAATCGAACATGAGATGGCCTCCAAAATATACGAACATATGTTTGCTTTAATAACTCCAAATTACACCTTTTTGGCAGATTTTGCAAGTACCGATATTGTCAATGATGGATTCGATAGGATTAGAAGCAGTCGCTTGCTATTTTTGAATTGATGGGGAACGGATCGGTTGAGTCACTTGCGCCTGCAAAGCCAGCGCAAGTGACTCAAACAAACGCGGCAAAACCAAAAAATCACCACCAAAGAGTGATGATTTTTAGCGAGTTGCCAGGGACGATTATTTGTCGGCGGCGAGGTTTTCCGTGAAAAAGGCGGTGAATTTAGCGAAAGGAATCAAATCGCTTTGATCATATAGATCGGTATGTGTGGCGCCGGGGACAATGACTAATTCTTTAGGATCTGCTAGACGTTGATAAGATTCCTCAGCCATGTACCGGGAGTGGGCCTTCTCCCCAGTGACGATTAGCACTGGGCGCGGCGAGATTTGCTCGATGTGGGCCTGTAGCGGGAAATTATAGTAGCTGAGCGGGGTGGTAGCTGTCCAAGCGGCGGCGGAATTGATTGAGCGGGGATGGAAAGCGCGGCCGCGATAATAATTGAAGAACTCGGTTGTGACTGGGTCGGCATCAGCTGGTAGTTCTTCTGAGAACAGTTTATCCGCCTCAATGGGCTGATCATCAGCGGTGAAGGGTAACTCGTGGAGGCCTGGAGCCGGTTGCCCCTTTTCGGCGTCGCGCCAGCGTTGCTCAGCTAGCAATTGCTTTTCGATCGCGCGTTGTTTGGCTGTCTTGCTATGATTCAAACCGGCCCACATGGAATCGGCCATGTCGTACATAACAGAGGTGGCGACGGCTTTGATCCGCACGTCCACAGAGGTGGCGGTGAGGACATGGCTGCCCAGTCCGCAAATCCCTAAGGCGCCGATCCGTTCGCGGTCAACGAAATGTTGAAGCCCGATGAAGTCGACGGCCGCTGAGAAATCCTCAACGAAAATGTCGGGTGAAGCGACATTACGAATCGAACCAGAACTCTCGCCCGTCGTTGACTGATCAAAAGCCAGTGTAACGAAGCCGTTTTCGGCCAGCGTTTGAGCATACAAGCCACTTGATTGTTCTTTGACCGCGCCAAAGGGACCAGAAATCACGATGGCGGCGTAAGTTTGGCGCTCGTCAAAATGTAAGGGCAAATATAAATGCCCAGCTAAATTGAAGCCATAGCGATTATTGAAACGCACATTCTGGACGTCGATTTGGGGATTTATTTTGAAAACGCGGGTATCGTTCGCTAATTTACTCATGGGTGGGACTCCTTTATTTGTTTGGCAGGGAGGAAGCTTGACTAATTAGACGGTTTGTTCGATTGGACGAATGATCAGCTCGTTCAAGTCAACGTTGGCTGGTTGCGTGAGGGCAAAGACCACGGCCTGGGCGATGGCGTTAGGATCGATGCCAATCTCATTTTCGGTTGAGATTTCTGCTTGCTGATATTCGGGATTACGGACGGATTTGTAAAGTTCAGTATTGACCGCCCCTGGGGAAATGATCGTTGTCCGAATGTGATTCTGATGTTGTTCTTGGCGGAGGCCTTCCATGATGGCGCGCACCGCGAATTTGGAGCCATTGTAAACGGCGTAGTTAGGAAAGACCACGTGGCCGGCAACGGAATCAGTTGCTAAAATATGCCCAAACCCCTGTTTGACCATGATCGGTAAAACGGCGGCGATGCCATTCAAAACGCCCATCACGTTCACATCTAGAATCTGTTGCCATTCCGCACGGGCGCCGTTGATCAAAGGATTGACTGGCATGACCCCGGCGTTATTGTAGAGAGCGTCGACTTGGCCAAAGTTGCTGACGGCCAAGTCAACTAGGCTTTGGATTTCGGCAAAATTTGTCACATCTGTTGGTTGGATCAAAATCTGTTCTTGGGGAAATTCGGCCTTAAGTTGCTCCAGACGATCGCGACGGCGAGCCCCGATCACGAGTTTGGCATGTTGCTGAGCTAATAGCCGCGTTGTGGCGGCACCGATACCACTGGAGGCTCCGGTAATAATCACAACTTTATTTTTCAAATTCATTTTTTTCGATCCTTTCTTGACTTGCTATGCCGCTGAGTTGATCGCAGATAGTCAGTTGCTTGTTACCACTGAATTTGCGGGGATGTTGTGGCTAACGATTGCGCCAGCCATGATGATCGAATTGGCACCGATCGTGACGCCGGGCTGGACGATCACACGGTTGCCGATTTTGGTCCCTCGTTTAATGGTGATTGGCGCTGACCAGCGTTGGGGTTGTCCCTGGGGATCCATCTGGTAGCCGGTGGTCAATAACATGGCGCCCGCGCCGATCTCGACATGGCTTTCGATGGTGATCAGATCCTGGTCGGCCAAGGTCACATTCTGCTCGATCAGTAGACAGCGTCCTAGTTTGAGATGGCGCCCATATTCTGTATAAAATGGTAGCCGGATCTGACTAGTGGGATCTAACGGGTGACCAAGGATCTCACCTAGTAACTGCCGGATCTCGCCGGGACAAGCATAATCGTAATTTAAATGTTGCAATAAACGCTGATTTTGCGCGATCAGTCGGTCATCAAGATTGCTTTCTGATACTGCCAATATTTTCACCTGCCCTTGCTGGATCAACTGAACAAATTCAGTATAAGGGGACTTGATTTCAATGTAAAATACTTATAAAATATCGTTATAAATAACTTTTTGTTATATCTAGGAGGCGTTGTTAATGGAACTACGCGTTTTACGTTATTTCTTGGCCGTGGCGCAAACACGGAATATTACCCATGCCGCGCGGCAGCTCTTGATCTCGCAACCGGCTTTATCGAAGCAATTGGCCGATTTGGAAAAAGAATTGGGAACCACCTTATTCATTCGCGGACATCGCCAGATCACACTCACTTCGGCTGGCGAGTATCTCCAAGCGCGTGCGGTGGAGTTAGTCGGATTAGCGGATAAAACAATGGTCAATCTTCGCGCCGACCAAGTTATTAGCGGCGAATTAACCATTGGCGCCGGTGAAAGTCTAGGCATGCAGCGGATCATGCGGGTCCTCAGCCAGTTGACGCAAGATTATCCTGATGTGAAGATCCATTTGCGCAGTGGTAATGCCGCAGATACCGAAGCGCAATTATCCAAAGGGGTGCTTGACTTTGCCGTGATCATGGGCGAACGACCACTGGAACAATATCATTATCTACAGCTCCCGGAACGTGATCAGTGGGGCGTGGTCATGCGCCGAACAGATTCGTTGGCGCAACGAGCAGAAATTCGTCCGCAAGATTTGTGTCAGTATCCCTTAGTGCTCTCCGAACAAGCGGTAAACGCCCGTCGCTTTCAAAGTTGGTGGGGAAATCTAGGCCCACAGATGCAGATTCTGGGCACCTTCACCTTGGTCTTCAACGCGCAATTACTGGTGCGCAATAGCGGCGCTTATTTACTGACCTTCGATCATCTGATCGATACCTCGGCCCATAGCGAATTGGTCTTTCGTCCTTTAACGCCACAGCTAACCGAACCAATTACTGTGATCTGGAAGAAAAACACCGTTCAGTCTAAAGTGGCGCAGTTGTTTGTGGAGCGGCTTCAAGCAACGTTGGCTTGAGTTGGCCGGGATTAGTGGTTCTTATTCTTGAACCTGCGCTTGATTGCGGGTGTGGGTGGGTGTTGCGCGTGAGCGCAACCGGCTGGGACTGCTGATGCGGACTGGAAACGTGCTCACCGACCCAGCTCCCTGCGCTTAGCTACGCAATTGTTCTGGAAGCGAAGTGCGGCTTCCAAAACAATTGCTAGGCTAATGCTCAGGAGCTGACCGGGTTGGTTCGCACTCTGTTTCGAACGTGGTGGGCGCTGTTTTGAGCCAATCCGCAAAGATCGCGGCTTGTCTCAAAATCAGGCCTTGTCCTAAGCGGCAAAGCCGCCAAGGACAATTTCACCACTGAAACGTGTTCGCCGACCTAGCTTCTTCCGCTTAGCTACGCAACTATTCCGGAGGCACAAACCAGCCTCCAAAATAGTTGCTAGGCTAATGCTCAGAAGCTGACCAGGTCGGCTCTCACTCTTGCTAGAGCCGCGCAGTCCCAGCCGGTTGCTGAACAGAATTGCGCCTATCTGCAATCGAAGTTGGGTATCTGACGAAGTGGTTTTGCGAGCTAGAGGTCAAAACAATTGCCCATTTTTGGGGTGGTACGGAAACACCAACTGATTCGGATTAGGAGGTCGAGACACTTTGCGTAGGTTGAACATTTTTACTCGTTTCCCGAACGATTCATGGTTAGAAATCGGCTGATTCAGTTGATTCACTGAGAATCAGGCCTGTTCATCAAACAAACTGTACTGGTGTCACCAATTCAAGGATTGTAACCACTAACCACGGCCGTCAACTGCGTGGATCCCCATCAATTGGCGATAGCTTGCCAATTGGCGTGAGTGCTCAAACGACTGCTATAACGTTGAGCGGCTGGAGCGGAGAAATTCGGGGTGAGATCGCCGTGTCGTTATTCTTAGCGGCTTTGCCGCTTAGAATAAGGCTCAGCTTTGAGATTCGCGGTTTTTGCGAAGCTCAAAGTGACGCCCACAGCGAGCTCACCCCGAATTTCGCAGCGCAAGCCGCGGCCAACATTGAAACGTGTTCGCTAACCTAGCGTCTTCCGCCTAGCTACTTTACCATCCCGCCGTAGGGCCCAATCCCCAGTTTTTCGCTTTTGCTCTTGACTTTTAACAAGTGGCTGGCTATGATAACCTTAATATCATGCCGATTCGGTCTAGAAAGTAGTAACTGACGTGGCGCGACAAACAGAGAGTGGTAGCATGCTGAGATTACCATTGTCGCGTATCAGTGAATGGATTCTAACGTAGTCAGCGGCGCAAGTCCTGACGGTGGTTGAAGCCTTAATTCAATCGAGTTGATCCTGAGTTAGCGGTTGCTGACGAGGATAATTTAGGTGGCACCGCGGAAGATCGTCCTATTGTAATTGGAATAGGACGGTCTTTTTCTATATCATCATGATAGGTTTTCCATGGCAACATCGAGGCAATAGGTCCAGCGCACATTAATAATTGGAGGTTTTCAAATGGCAAAGAAAGTTATTCTGACCGCAGATCGGCCGACAGGTAAATTACATATCGGACATTATCTTGGGTCACTCAAAAATCGGGTCGCCCTGCAAAATTCAGGTGAGTATCAAACCTATGTCATGATCGCGGATGTTCAGGCTTTAACGGACAACGCCCGTAATCCAGAGAAGATCCGGAATAGTTTGATCCAAGTGGCCTTGGATTATTTAGCGGTGGGGTTGGATCCGGCGAAGTCAACGATTTTGGTGCAGTCGCAGATTCCGGCTTTGAATGAATTGACGATGTATTATTTGGACTTGGTTAGTGTGGCGCGGCTTGAACGTAATCCGACGGTCAAGACCGAGATCAAGCAAAAAGCGTTCGGCCAATCGATCCCTGCTGGCTTCTTGGTTTATCCGGTTAGTCAAACCGCTGATATTACGGCGTTCAAGGCGGATACAGTGCCAGTCGGCGATGATCAAGAACCGATGATGGAACAGGCGCGGGAACTTGTGCGGACATTCAATACCACGTATCAAACGGATGTATTAGTTGAGCCTCAAGGTTATTTCCCGCCTAAAGGTCAGGGACGTTTGCCAGGGTTGGACGGCAACGCCAAAATGAGTAAATCGCTGGATAATGCGATTTATTTGGCTGATACCGCCGATGAATTGCGGCAGAAGGTGATGTCAATGTACACGGATCCTAACCATATTCATGTGAGTGATCCCGGTCAAATCGAAGGCAATATGGTCTTTACTTATTTGGATGTTTTCGATCCGGATAAGACGAAAGTGGCGGAGCTTAAGGCGGAGTATCAACATGGCGGGTTAGGCGATGTGAAGATCAAGCGTTACTTGAATGAGGTCTTGGAAACGGTCTTAGGACCAATTCGGCAGCGCCGGGAGCAATATGCCCAAGATATTCCAGCGGTTTACGACATGCTCAAGCAAGGTAGCGCCCAGGCCAATGAAGTCGCCGAACGCACTTTGCAAGAGGTTCGTGAAGCGATCGGGTTAAACTATTTTAAATAAAGCAACAGGTTCGGCAGGTTAACAGAGGTCCTTTCAGCATTAAGGCACATTCTGAAGTTTAAAGAGGTCAAGTTATGGCAAAAGAATTAGCGTCATTAATGAAAAACGAGTTGGCTAACGTGGAAGCGTCAGCGATTCTGCAATTTGATAAAGACATTTCCCAGATTCCTGGAATCGTGAAACTGACCCTGGGAGAACCGGATTTCAACACCCCCGACCATGTCAAAAAAGCTGGGGAGGCCAGTATTGCTGCCGATCATAGCCATTATACGCAGTCACCGGGGTTACCCGCCTTGCGTCAGGCCATCGCGGCTTTTCTGGCGAATAAATATCGGGCGCATTATGATCCGGAGACTCAGATCATTACCACGATTGGTGCATCCGGTGCTATTTATGCGTCGTTGACCGCGATTTTGAACCCTGGTGATGAAGTGATCGTCCCCATTCCGACATTTCCTCAATATTTACCGATCATTAAACTGAATGGCGCCACACCGGTGTATATCGATACGAGTGTGGATAATTTCGTGTTGACACCAGAGAAGTTGGCGGCGACCTTGGCGGCACATCGGGATAAGGTCAAGGCAATTGTTTTGAACTATCCGACGAATCCCACGGGCGTTACTTACCGGCGCGCCGAATTAGAGGCTTTCGTCGCAATTTTGCGGCAGTATGATATTTTCGTGATCAGTGATGAGATCTATAGTGAATTGACGTATGGCGCGCCCCATGTTTCACTGGGTGAACTCTTGCCAGATCAGACCTTGTTGATCAACGGCGTTTCTAAGTCGCATGCCATGACGGGCTGGCGCATCGGATATGTGGCCGGTCCAGCGGCGGTCATCGCCAAAGTTGGCTTGGTCCATCAATTGACGGCCACCGCGGCGGCGACAATGGCGCAAGAAGCGGCGCTGGAAGCCTTGCAAGCTGGCCCCGACGACGGGTTGAAAATGCAGGTCGAATATCAGTCACGGCGGGATTATTTGGTTCAGCAATTGAACGAATTGGGCTTTACGACGGCTAAACCGGCGGGAGCCTTTTATGTGTTCGCGCGGATACCAGAACGTTTCGGTCATGATAGCTTGGCCTTTGCTTATCGCTTGGCGAAAGAAGCGCAAGTGGCCGTCATTCCGGGTTCAGCCTTTCCGGCGGGAGAAGGATACTTGCGGATCAGCTATGCCGCCAGTATGACTAAGCTGGAAACGGCTTGCCAACGGTTAGCGGCCTTTGTCGCGGCTAATTGAGTGTTTGCTCTAAATCACAGCCTCGAAATCAACTTACAAGGAGCGAGTAATCCTATGAAAATTCAAATGTATTCTGTTCGACCTGACGAACAAGCCGCCATTGAACAATGGGCCAATGCACACCATGCCGTGATTCGAACCACCACTGAACCTTTAAACGAAACCACGGTCAAATTAGCGGTCAAATGTGACGCGGTGGTGCCGGCGCAACATGGTGCGATCACTGCGCCTGTATACCGACAATTAGCGGCGCAAGGAATCAAAATCATCGCCCTGCGAATTACGGGCTACGATATTATTGATTTCGCCAGCGCTCAAGCCAACCAGATCCAAGTCACCAATGTCCCAGCTTATTCCCCTCGTAGCGTCGCGGAAGAGGCTTTGACGCACACCATGTTATTGTTGCGTCATTTGAAAGAAACTCAAATGCGCATGGTCCAAGGGGACTTCTCTTGGGGTGGCCTAGAAGCCTTTGAAATCCATAATTTGACGGTGGGCGTTTTAGGCGCTGGCAAAATTGGGGGCACGGTCGCGCGGATCTTTAAGGCGCTGGGTGCGCGAGTGATCGCCCATGATCTCGTCCAGCGGCCCGAACTAGCGGACACACTAGATTATGTCAGCTTCGATGAATTGCTAGCGCAAAGTGACGTGTTGACGATCCATACCAATTTGACCCCATTGACGACCAAAATGATTGACGCGGCCGCGTTGAAACAAATGAAGCCAACCGCGTTGTTGATCAATTGCGCCCGGGGACCGATCGTCGATCTAACGGCGTTACGCGCCGCCTTGGATGCCGGAACGATTGCGGGTGCTGGCTTAGACACGATCGAAGCAGAGACCGGGATTTTCGGCGTGGATCTGCGCGGGAAAAAGCACGACTTAGCCGCGGTCAACGATCTACTGGCACGACCTAATGTTTCCGTGTCACCACACATTGGCTTCTATACCGATCAGGCGGTGAAGAACATGGTAGAAACGGCCTTGAATGATGCGGAATTACTATTCCAAGGCCGGCCTTGCGCGCATTTGGTTAGTGGGGACTAACAACCTAACTAAGCACAGAAGTCAATCCGTTACGCTCCGCACTCTGTTTTTAAATGGTCATACCCAAGCCGAGGACACAATCGTTCTCGGCTTTTTTTGTTTCGTCAGGCGGCAACTTTAAGGCTTTTGAAAATCGCCATAACGCCGTTACAATTAAGCGTAACGGTTAGGCTGGAAGGTAAGCTGGCGCTTTTTTATGGATTAAAGTATCCTTAATTATTCGGGCAAACCGCTTTCTTTTTTACAGTTACATGCTAAAATATGATACATGACATTAATACTGGATTTGCTCAATTACGGAGAGGAATTTATCTAATGAAGAAAAATAAAACAAAACAAGGGTGGCTAATTGGTCTAGTGATTGGACTAGTTGTGCTGATCGGCATTGTGGTCGGCATGTACAACAGTCTGGTTAAATCTGAACAGGCGGTCGAGTCTCAGTGGAGCCAAGTTGAAACGGTGCTACAACGGCGTTATGACTTGATCCCCAACTTGGTCAACGCGGTCAAAGGGAGCATGAAGCACGAAGATAAGGTCTTCAGTGAAATCGCCACAGCGCGGAAAGCTTATGGCAGCGCTAGCACCACTAGTGAGAAGATCAAGGCTAACGCCCAATTAGACCAATCTGTTGGCACCTTGGTCAGCGTGATTGGCGAGAATTATCCCAAGCTACAATCCAATGAAAATGTGCAAACTTTGATGACGCAGTTGGAAGGTTCAGAAAATCGAATTTCAGTAGAAAGACGGCGTTACAATCAAGCGATAGAAGCTTATAATAAGTCAGTTGCTACTTTTCCTAAGAATCTGATGGCGGGAATGATGGGCTTTGAAAAGAAGACTTACTTCAAAGCTGATACGAATGCCAGCAAAGCCCCGGTCGTTGATTTAGATGACTAGGGTGAGCGCGCGGAGCAAGATGGCGCGACAGTTTAAATTTTCAGGGTTATTCACGCTTGTTTTATTGGGCTTGTTCTACTGGTTATTACCGGCTAGCTCAGTTGCGGCGGCGCTACCGGCGAACCCTGATCAGAATTATTATGACCAGGTTGGTGTGCTGACAACGGCCACAAAATCATTAGTAACCCAGAAGAATGCGGTTTATGCGGCCTCAACGCAACGACCCCAGATCATGTTGGCCGTCATTAAAAGTACGGATGGCGATAGTATTGACAGCTACGCGCCGGACCTGTTCACCAAATGGGGTCTAGGTCAGAGGAGTCAAGATAACGGCGTTCTGATTCTGTATGCGGTCAATAATGGCCAGCGTAATGTGCGCATCGAAGTTGGTTATGGCCTCGAGGGTGAATTGACGGATGCGCTTTCCGGTCGGATCTTGCAGAAATCCAAAAGCAAGTTGAAGTCGAGCGACCCAGCGCAAATCAATCAAGGTTTGCAGCAAGTCTTCAATAGTGTTGCAACCGTGATCGACAAGAAGTACGATTTTAAAAAAGACAAGAATACTCTGACGAATCAAGAGTACCAACAACTGCGCCAGCAACAAAGCACTACCGGCGATTGGAGCGACCATCTGTGGACGATCATCGTGATCGTTGTCGCGGTGATTTTCCTCATGGGTGGCGGCGGCCGCGGTGGTCGTGGCGGTGGCGGTATGTGGTGGCTTTGGGCCTTACTCGGTTCGGGCAATCATAATAATCGTGGCGGCTTCGGTGGCGGCGGTGGTTTTGGCGGCGGTTCCGGTGGTGGGTTCTCCGGTGGCGGCGGCTCATCAGGCGGTGGCGGCGCATCGATTTAGCCAAGGGGTTCTAGGGGGATTTATTTTGCACGATTTAACAAAAGGCAAACCGATTAAACAGATTATCTACTTCACGATTCCGCTGCTGATCGGTAATATTTTCCAGCAGGTCTATACCTTATCTGATACGATCATTGTTGGGCGCACGATTGGGGTGAAGGCCTTAGCGGCGGTAGGGGCGACTGGGAGTTTGTCGTTTCTGATCATCGGGATCGCGCAAGGAGCGACCAATGGCTTTGCAATCATTGCCGCTCGCCGCTATGGTGCCGGCGATTTCAAGGGGATCAAGCGCAGTTTCGCGACAAGCATCGTGATCAGCGCGGGACTTTCTGCGATTTTGTCGGCGATCAGTATGACGTTTTGTGGACAGATCCTACGACTGATGCAAACGCCGGCGGATATCATCAATGATTCTTACACGTTTTTGGTGATCCAGTTTGCCGGGATCTTTATTATTGTCGCTTACAACCTGTTTGCCAATATGATCCGCGCCATGGGGGATAGCCGCACACCGTTAGTCTTTCTGGTGATCGCCTGCGTTATCAACATTGGCTTGGAATTATTGTTTATCGTGGTCTTTAAGTGGGGCATCGCGGGCGCGTCTTCCGCGACGCTGTTGGCCGAGCTTATTTCGGCCGTTTTGTGTTTGTTATACATTTATCGTCGTTTTCCGTTGCTCCAGATTCATCGGAGTGATTTCAAAATCTCCTTACAAGAGATCAAAGATCATTTACGCTTAGGCCTGCCAATGGGTTTTCAATCTTCAATCATTGCGCTGGGACAGGTGATCTTGCAATTGATGCTGAATACCTTAGGCTCAAACGCGGTTGCGGCGTATACCGCGGCTGGGCGTATCGATGGATTGGCGACCATGCCAGCCATGTCGTTTGGGGTGACGATGGCCACCTTCGCCGCGCAAAACTTAGGCGCTCGTGAATTCGGTCGGATTCGGACAGGGGTACGGCAAACGTTGCTGGTTTCGGTGCTTTTCTCAGGCTTGACCGGCTTGCTGATTATTTACTTCGGCCGCCCCTTAGTTAATCTATTCATTGGCAACGGCCAGCCCGTCGTAACCGCCACGGCGCAAACTTATTTCCACTTCAATAGCAGTCTCTATTGGCTGCTGGCGATCCTGTTCGTGGTTCGGTATACCTTGCAGGGCCTAGGTCAAAGTTTGGTGCCGACTTTAGCGGGGATCATGGAGTTACTGATGCGGGCCTTTGCCGGGTTAGTGTTAATTCGCCTATTTGGCTTTGCCGGCGCCAGTATGGCAAATCCACTGGCCTGGATCGGGTCGCTCCTGGTTCTGATCAGTTCGTACGTGCGAACGATGCGGCATTTGCGCAGCTTGGAACGAGAGCCCGAGCAGCAGAATGATTTGACCCGAACCTTACCTTAATTTTAAAACTAAAAAGGACTGTTTCCCGATTATTTAGCAAGTGGGGAAAACAGTCCTTTTTTTGGGTCTAGAATTTTTGGTGCCGAAAGATGATTTCACACCAGGAGTTCTAGACTTTTTTTGTTGCTCGCCGGTGGGCTGGCTTGCGTGGTTACGCGGCCGGGGAGGGCTATCCGTTTATCTGCCGATTCCAGCCCGTTCGATTCTAGTCCGGCCGATCTCAGTCCAGTCGATTCTAGGCCAGACCGGCTTAGTCTAGTTTAATCAGGCTGACCATTATCTTGGTCAAAGTAACTCAGGCTGAAGCGATCAGGAATAAAGCGACTTTGGGTGTATTCAAACATTAACCCATTTTCGCTGAAAACCAGGTCCTCCATTACGCCAACGCAATTGTAGCTGCCCAGTTCAAGATAAGCGTAATCGTCTGGTGTCGCCGGCATGACCGTGAAACTCCGCTTAGCCGCGATGATCTTGAATTTTTCTTTGCGAAAGTAGTCGTAGATCGACCCAGCAACGATTTGCTTGGAAAGGGCCGGGACTTGATCGGCCCGGAAGAAACTGTGGTCCCAAATCATCGGATGCCCATCAAACACACGAATCCGATCAACCAGATAAAGAACCTCGTCGATCTCAAAAGGAAGTTCGGGGGCGTTCTCCGCGGTAACAATGATCTTCTTGAAATTCGCGATTTCGGTTGTCGCCATTAAGTGGTTGCTTTCTTTGATAGCCCGTAAACCGTTGAAACCGCGGGCGCCGAAAGACCAACGGGGACCGTTGAACGATTCCAGGATCACCACACCACTGCCTTTAACACTATAAACATAGCCACGGTCGCTGAGTAAGGCGATCGCGCGCCGAATCGTGTTTCGACTGGTTTGGAACTCTTGGGTCAAGACACTTTCTGTTGGTAGGGTATCTTGGTAGACTCCCGTGTTGATCCGCTGTTCCAGTTCTTGATAAATGTGATGAAATTTCCTTGCCGCCATTCTAAATCATCCTTTATGCGTTTATTTGAATTGAATCGCTTGATCGGACCAGCCAACGTCATTCGCCCCGTGCGCCAAGCCACTGGGCCGCCACGAAAACCATATTTAACAAAAAGTAAGTGGTTCCAATCAATAAATCATGATAACATTGCCTGAATTTGGTGTCTAGTTACGTTCGCGCTAAAAATCAGTTATTTATTTAGGAACGTTGAAACCCAGCTCCCCGGAAAAATGGTATTTTACCGGGAAAGCTGGGTTAACAACCCTAATCTTCTTGACAGCGCTTGACCAATGTTGGCGCCAATTCTTGGGCTAATAACTGTCCGATTTTCGTGGCGCCGCTAGGTGAGAAGTGCAGGTGATCGCCACAATCATAGGCTGGCGCCAAGGTGGTCACATCTGAATTCAGGGCAACTTGGTGCGCTAAGTCGAAAGCATTGGGTAAGGTGAGCAGGTAGCGATTGACGGTTTGTCGAATCGCTTCTTTCGCCGGTGTCCAGGAACTCACTTCGAAATTGCGGGCGCCCTTGAATGGCGTGATCGTCAAAGGAATGAAACTGACCCCACGACGTTGACAAACCTGATAAAGCTGGCTGATCCCCCCGATCAGCTCAGCCGCGGTCGGCAGTTCGCTTGGTGGCGCGCCGGCACCAGGATGGAACAAGTCATTGACCCCTTCGAGAAACACCACCACATCGGGACAGCTACAGAGCACATCACACATGAAGCGTTCCTTACCAGCTGGGCCGAAACTGTCATTCCATGGCGATTGCGAGTCACCGGCGCGTAACAGGCGATTGCCGGAAATGCCCGCGTTGAACGTGGTGATTTGATTGGGATAATTCTGATAGAGTTGTTGCGTCAAGGCGCTGGTGAACAAGCCTTGATTGACCAGCGAATCACCGAAGAACGCGACGGTTCGCCGTGGTTGTGCCGTGGTCACTTGAATATTGTCCACACCATAGAAGTAGTTGCGCTCCAGCAAATTCGTGGCGCTGGTCACATTGACCAAGTAGTGGGCCAATGTACTGGCCAAGGAGTTGATGCGGTTGCGCGTATTAGTCGCCTGCAGCGCCAAGTAGAATGGTTGCCCCGCCCGAATGGGAAAATGAACAGGGTCACTCCACAAGGTTCGTCCGGCGTCAACCAGAGCCTGGCGTTGACCGTTGAACGTGAGGTTGACGGCATCCTTGAGATCCGGGGTAGCCGCGATCTGCAAGCCCTTGATTTGTAAGGGAACCTCATCGAAGCGATTATTGAGCTCAACACGCAATTCCTCCCCCGAGACATTGTGTTGATAGCACGTGATCTGTTGTGGCACTGGCCGATACGCTAAGTTGTGGAAATTTGAAAAGAGATGTTTCCAAACAATTGTTTGCGGCATCTACTCACCTCCTTGAGGGTCCAGGGTGGTCGGCTTAAATCTGTTCCTCCGCCGGGATCGTGTCTTCCTCAGTCACAGTTCTCCGGGCTAAAACGCGTCCGTAAGCATAGGTGGTTCCTAGGGAAATAACGAAGGCACCAGCCATGATCAGATAATGCCATGGCCAGAACTGCGCCGGAATGATCACGAAGGATAATGGGCCGCTTGGTCCTAAGGAGACCGCGTACTCTTTGAAGACCATGATCATGGCGCCAGCTAATCCAGCGGTCGCGATCGAGCAAATAAAAGGATATCTGGCCGGGATCGTGACCCCAAACATAGATGGTTCTGTGACACCGAGTAGCGCAGAAGTCCCTGCGGAAACGGCGATACTCTTTTGTTTCTTGTTCCGGGCCAGCATCGCCATGGCAAAGTCGGCGCCAGCTTCAGCGACACAGACGATGGTAATGATCGCCAGCATCGAGCTTTGTTGCGTGGAAGCGATCAGTTGGATATTGACGGCGATAAAGGCATAGTGCATCCCCGTGACAACCAGCGGCTCCCACAATAGACCGAACAGTAACCCCGCTAAGATCGGGCTAGCGTTGAACAACGCCATGACGCCATCGGTGATCCAAGTGGCGATTTGGTTCATGACTGGTCCAATGACCAAGAAAGTCAAGAATGAGGTGATCAAGATCGCTACTGGCGCGACCACGATCAATTGGAGCACATCCGGAACGACCTTCTTCAACCACTTCTCTAGGAACACCAGCACCCAGGAAGCAACTAATGGTGGCAGCACAGAGTTTTGGTAGCCTAATTTCATAATGTTCAGGCCGAAAATGTTCCAGTATTCTGGCTTGACCGCGCCTGAGATGACACTGGCCATTTGTGTGCCGGTCAGCAGATCAGCGTTGATCAACACCAATCCTAGCAAGATCCCTAGCATCGGATTTCCACCGAAACGCTTGGTTGCGGACCAGGCGACTAACACGGGAATATAGGTGAAGGCGGTATTGGCCACCATCAGGATCATATCAGCCAGACCTTTGATTTGCGGGTAGGTCACCACCAGCGCCTTTGGTCCAAAAATCCCAGAAGCGGTCAAAATATTGCCGACACCCAGCAAAATCCCGGCACCAACGATTGCTGGCAGCAACGGAATGAAAACATCAGAGAAAATTTTGAGACCACGTTGGAGAAAGTTCTCTTTGGATTCCTCAACTTTCTTCAATTCTTCCTTGTCCGCTTGTTGCAGTCCCGTTTGTTGTTGAACAACATCGAACAGTTTATCAACTAGACCTGGGCCGATCACTACTTGGAATTGCCCCCCGGCTTTAAAGCAGCCCTTGACCAGATCAACATTCTTGAGCGCCGTCTCATCGACCTTGCTCTCATCCTTTAGTACAAAACGCAGACGGGTAACACAGTGAGTCAGTAGTTCAATATTGGCACGCCCGCCGATTGCCGCAACAATCGCTGTTGCCGCAGGTTGTAAATTTTGGGCCATTTTTCTCCCCCCTTGGGATAAACGCGACCAACCAGAAAAAATAAAGGCAATGTTGAAAACAAAGATGAAAAATTGAATAAAGGGTTAAACAAGTAATATCACTTGTTTAAACAAATAATACAATCAATCACTTTTCTTGTCAAAGATAACGCTTTATTGTTTTCTAAAATCCCATCAACCGCGAGCTGGTAACGGCGCTGGCACGTGCCTCCGCGCTGGTCACAAGCAGGTTGCCGCCCACAAAAAAACCGCCACCGCCAACGAATTTGGTCGCGGTGGTTTGAATAACCAGGGGCCAGGCGTTAGCAGTAGTCGGTTTGTTTTGCGTATAAAAGAAAAATATTTATTTGGCAGAAATAAAAGGGAAAAGTGCCGCGTTGGCGTATTTACCCTTAGGCGTTCAAGATCGCCAAAATTATTGGTTAAGGCAGATCGTTGCCAGCTGCTAAATAGAGATCATACCATTCTGTCCGCGTCAATTGCACTTGATCCGCTTCACAGATCTCAGCCAGGCGATGAGGATTGGTGGTGCCGGCGATGACTTGCATGCTGGTTGGCAGCCGCAAGATCCAAGCCGCTGCCACCGCATTGACATTACTGTCATATTTCGCGGCAAGTTTTTGAAGCATTTCATTCAGTTTCGGGAACTTAGGATTATTGATGAAGACACCTTCGAAGAAGCCATATTGGTAAGGACTCCAAGCCTGGATGGTCATGTTGTTCATGCGCGAATATTCATACAAGCCACCGTCATGATCAATACTGCGAGCGTCGGCCATGTTGGTATGGAAGCCAAAGTCGATCATTCCAGTGTGCATCAAGCCGAATTGTAACTGGTTGATCACTAATGGTTGTGCCACGGCCTGTTGCAACAATTCAACTTGTAATGGGTTGAAGTTGCTGACCCCGAATTCTCGGACCTTGCCTGCTTTTTGCATTTCGAAGAAGGCGTCAGCGATTTCGTCTGGTTCCATTAAGGCATCCGGCCGGTGCAAAAGCAAGAAGTCAACGTGATCCAAGCCCATCCGTTCCAGACTCCCATCGAGCGCTTCGACTAAATGAGCCTTTGAGAAATCATATTGATTTTGACCAATGCCCGCCTTCGTTTGCACGAGAATATCATCGCGGTTGATCGAGGAAGCGGCCAGCGCATCGCCAAAGCGACGTTCTGAATCACCACCACCATAAATATCCGCATTGTCGAAGAAGTTGACGCCGTGGTCAACCGCCGTTTCCAAAAGGGTCACCACTTCGGCGGTTGTCTTCTCGGGGATCCGCATCAGACCTAGGGCGATTTCTGAAGCGTTGATGTTATCTAAACCAATACTAACTTGACGCATGATATAAGTTCCTCCTTATTAAGCGCGACTAGGAATGAGTAATTTAGCCGTGGTAATCACTTGTGTTTGAGCCAATTGCCTAAATTCGTTGTACCAATAACCAGCTTGCAGCGGCAATGTTTCCCGCAACGCATATAAAGTCAGTTCATATTGGTGATCTTGATCAGGTGGCTGAGGTCCAGTATAACGCTGATTGGTGCGCGGGTCCAAATTATGCACGAGGCGCCCGGCGGTACTATTACGTCCCTGGACAAAGTCACCGCCGATTTGGCTGGCATTCTCGGGGATCCGCGCCAAATCTGGCGCGAAATTGGCGGCCAGCCAGTGGATCCAAACAAATCCACCAACAGGCACCGCGTCAAAATCCAGCAAGGTCAAGGCCAAACTAGCTGTGCCCGCAGGAACATCACTGACGGTGATCTCCGGTGAGATTATCGGATAGCCAGCAATCATTTCGTTGGCGGTAGCATATTTTCCATAGCGGTCAGGCAAATAACCCTGCGCTGTTAAAGATACTGATATTTTCATGAGGCGCTCCTTACTAACGCTGACAGATGCGTTATAATGAGAATAATGAAATAAAACCCACAAAGGATGAGTGAATATGAAACCTGAAGAACAATTAAGTGCAACAGTCCAAACGTTATTGAACCAGTGCCGGGAGCAGATTGCGCCGCATACACTGAATTTGTTAATTAGCGGGCCGGACTCGTTAACGTTGAATCCAACTGCTTCGCAAATCGTTAAAGATCAAGAAGGCAATTATGTTTTGACGGTCCCCAATCCACGCTTCGCTAACTTCATTGTAGCGCATGAATTGTTACATTTACAACAGGAAACCAGTCAAAGTATTCAAGTTGGTCCAGTTGATGATACGGATAAGCAAATGGCGAACTTTTTGGCTGTGTTTGGTCAAATCGTCTTGGAAACGATTTTGCACCAAGCCATGTTACCACGATTGCAAGCAATGGATGTCTTGGATCAACCGACCCAAAATGCGATTCGATCATATGTCAGCGCTAACTTGATGCACGATGACGACTTGTCAATCGGAAGTGAAGGCTCAACCGTGACTGGTAACGCGTTGCATATTGTCGGCGCGCGTGTCCTATTAGACGCAGAAACTCTTGCGGACACGAGCTGGGCCAATGATTTCCCTCGGGCCTGGTCGTTAGCACAAACCTTGCAAGAAACTTGGTTGGAGAAACCCTTAACGACCAATCGCCAATTGCGGGCAGCGTTGATGCGGGTTTTGAATCTGTTCATGGATAAGAAATTAATTGACGAGCAAATCGATTTAGGCCGTCATTTAACCGTGACCGCGGTTCTTTCTCCCCGAGAATTAAATCTGAAGGTCAGCCAATTATTCCACTTCTATCATCAACCTGAACCTGAGCTGGCCGATTTATATTTGCTGCTGGGTGATAAAGATGAGCAGTGTGTTGGCACCTTCAAAATCCCAGTTGATCAGCAAGGCTCAGAGGCGATGCATGAGCGTTACGAACAGCGGGTCGAAGATTTCCTTAACGAGCATCAGATCGAATACGCCCAGCGCGACGGCCACTATTTACCGGAGCAATTTCCCGGTGAGCAGCATGAATGAGTTGATTGCGGCGATCAAACAGGCGCAACGGATTACTTTCTTGACTGGAGCGGGCGTCTCGACACATTCGGGCATTCCCGATTACCGCTCCAAAACCGGCCTGTATGCTGGCGCTGCCAATCCGGAATATTTGCTGAGTCATGAGAACTTGACCCAGCATCCCCAAGCCTTTTATGAATTTGTGACTAAACGGATGTATTTTCCCGCGGCGCGACCAAATTTGATTCACCAAGAAATCGCGGCGTTGTGTAATGAGAAAGGGACGCTGGTGACGCAAAATGTTGATGGTCTGGACAAACAGGCAGGTAATCAACATGTCATCGAGTTTCATGGGAATCTGTACGATTTGTATTGTCAAAAGTGTGGTCAAGCGGTTAGCTATGAGGACTTCGCCCAGGACTATCATCATCAAATCGATGGAGGGATCATTCGGCCGCACATCGTTTTATACGGGGAGTCGATTGCGTCGGAAATCTTGATGAAGTCGGCTCAGGCGATTGCTAACGCCGATTTGTTATTGATCGTGGGGACGAGTTTTCGGGTCTATCCCTTTGCCCAACTGATTCAGTATCGTCAAGCCGAGACGCCGATTTATGCGATCAATCGTGAGAGTATTGCCGCACCAGCGTCCGTTCGCCTGATCCAAGACGATGCGCTGACGGTTTTTGAAGAAATTCGGAAGGGGTTGGAAACATGTTAGAGCAAGAACGTGCCGAAATCGACCAAATCGATCAGCAATTGATGCCGTTGTTGGCCCAACGGTTACAGGTGGGCCAACGTATCGCCGCCGTTAAGCACCAGCATCAGCTGCCACTAGTTGATCGGCGGCGCGAGGCCCAAGTTTATGAGCAAATTGGACAACGCGTTCCCGCCGAACAGGCCGAATATGTTCGAACGCTGTACGCCGATATCTTATTAGTTTCCAAGCAGTATCAGGCTCGATTGATCAAGGCGTGGCAGGATGAGGCAGATGGTCAGTCGGCTCCTGACGCCGACCAATCCAAGCTCAAGTGAGTTGGTCCGATCAGCTCCTGACTAAGGCTTAATTGCGGTCGTGATGACACGAACGCCACCCCAATTTTTCGGGTCAAATTGCCCGCCGGCCATCAAAAAAACGCAACCCCAGCCAAAGGGAGTTGCGTTTTTGATTTGCCTGGCATCCAGAGCACGTTTCGAGCGTGGGCGCTTAGGCGTCATAAAAGCCTAAGATCGCAATGGCGACCATGATGCCGCCCACGACGATATATTGTTTGGTACTGAGTTTCTCCTTCAGGAATATGCGCGCCAGAATGATCGAAACGATACTGTACGAAGCAATCATTGGCGCGGCGATGATCGACTTAGAAGCCATCGCGCCAACGTAGAAGAATTGACCTAAAGTTTCGAAAATCGCAGCTAGACCACGATATTTTTCCTTGAAAACATTGACGGTTTCCTTCTTGACGAAGTGCAGGTAAAGCCAAACTAGGATCCCCACGAACAAGAAAGTCAGTTCGTAGCTCATGTTGGCCTGATCTTCAGGCAAGATCTTCTTGTAATCTAGGTAAACCCCATCGAGGTATGTGCCCATCGCATCTAGCAAGGCATAGATCACGGGGAAAATAATCGCAATGGCACTGATGCGGTACTTCTTATCGACTTTCTCACCGCTGGCTTTTAGCTCAGCATCTGCGGACTGTTTCTCAAAGATCCCTAGCAAAAGCATTCCCAAGATGATCATGAACACGGCGACCCATTCTAGAGGCGCCATATTGCCATGCATAAAGAAGAAGGAAAGTAAGACGACAAAGGCGCCAGAAGAATTGCTGATCGGGCTGGAAATCGACAATTCAATATAACGCAAGCCGAAATAGCCAACCGCCATTGATAAGATATACATGGAAGAAACAGGCAGATAAACAAGCAAGTTCCGCCATTGATAATCGATGCCCTGATAAACGCCGTAATAAAGGATCGCGTGAAGCCCCATGACTAAACCGACCATGATCACGGTTTTCAAGGCACTATTTTGCTCCTTTTCGTTGTTGCCGATTTTGTAGAACAGGTCGGCAGTTCCCCAAGCAAGCAAGGTAATCAGTGCTGGTAAAAACCACATAAATGAGTTGCCCCTTTTCATTTCATTAACTTTTTGTCAACGTCTAGAATAGAATAGCGAATCTGGTGGGAGGCGTCAATGGTCTATCGCCTTTTTTTGCTGAAAATATGGCAAGTTATTGATTGTTGTCAGGCGCGCCTAATTATTGGCCGACTGGAAGTAGCTTGCTCGTGGCCGGTGTCATAATTGCGACACTAGACGAAAAGTAGCTTGGCCGCAACTTGCGCTGCGCGTGGCGTTGGTGGATTACTGATGTGGTGGGGCTCCAGGTCGGGCTGGGGGTGGTGGAACGCTGCGGGCACGATTTTGAGCTTTTCGGAAACCCGCCGAAAATCTCAAAACTCGGCCTTATTGTAGGCGATAAATCGCCAACAATAATATCGCGGCTGACTCACCCCCAGCCCGACCTTCCGCCAACTAGTAAACGATCCACCAACGCCACGCTCCGCTCCAGCCGCTCAACGTTATAACAGCCGCTTGAGCATTCACGCCGACTGACAAGCTATGGCTAATTGATGAGGAGCCACGCAACTGACGACCCTAGTTAGTGGTTACAAGCTTTAAATTGGTGACACCAGTACAGCCCATCTGATGAACAGAACTAGTTCTCAGCGAATCAACAGAATCGGTCGATTTTCATCGGGGATTGTCTAGAGAGCAGGTAAAGATGTCTAACGAATGTAAAGTGTCCCGACATCCTAATCCGCATCCGTTGGTGTTGCCGTACCACCTCAAAACTAGTCGATTGTTTGACCTCTAGCTTGCAAAACTACTTCGTCAAATTCTTCGCCTTGATTGCAGATAGGCGCAATTCTGTTCAGCAACCGCCTCAGGACGTGTGGCTCAGCGGTGAGATTATTCTTAGCGATTCATCGCTTAGAATAAGGCTCGATTTGAAGACAAGCCGCCGGGCTTGCGGATTGGCTTCAAACGATGCCCACCGCGTTCGAAACAGAGTGCGCAGCGCAACGGGTTGACTTCGAGCATTAGCCTAGCGACGGCTTTGGAAGCGGGCTTCGCTTCCGAAACCGTTGCGTAGCTAAGCACAGAAGTCAGTTGCGCGGAGCACGTTTCCAGCCACGATAAACGTCCTGAGGCGGTTGCGTCCCCATCCAAACCCACTCAAATCTGCCATCAAACGAAAAATCATGAATAGGACCCGGTTGCGCTTACGCGCAACACCCGCGCGAACCTGCAATCATGCGAAAAAACAGCGGCCACTCCACTGAGTAGTCGCTGTTTCGTATATTGTGTGGTTAGCTCGAACTGGTGGGTAAGCTTGCGCTTAAGCCAGTTTCTTAAAGACGGGAATCTGGTTCAATGGAGCCGCCGCCATGATTGTTTGTTCACCGCTGTATTCATGTTGGTCGTTAACGTTCACCCAACGACCAGCTGGTAAGTAAACCTCGCGTTCGCTGATGCCAGCGCGAAGAACGGGCGCGACGAGGTAATCAGAGCCGAACATATATTGATCTTGTAATTCCCAAGCATGGGCATCGTCAGGGAATTCATAAAACATTGTTCGCAATAACGGCGCGCCAGTTGCGCTTGCTTCCTTAAACAGTCGTTCGATATATGGCTTCAAACCGTCACGAATCTGCAACTGATCCTTCATGATCGCGAAAGCATCCTCGCCATAACTCCAAATTTCGTTGTCATGACCAGTATAAAGACTACCACCACCATGATCGGAATCAGATAAAGCAGGAATATCATGGGGACCGCGATCACCATGCATCCGCAAGAATGGTGTGTAGACCGCAAATTCGAACCAACGGATCAACAACTCCTTAAAGGCGGGATCGTTGACGTCATCGGTCATAAACCCACCAATGTCGGTTGTCCACCAAGGAATTCCGGCCAGTCCCATATTTAAGCCGGCGGATAATTGATCTTCTAGGGATTCAAAGGTACTAGGAACATCGCCTGACCAGATCAAAGTGCCGTATTTTTGGCTGCCGGCCCAACCGGAGCGCACCAAGTGTAGTTGCTTCTTGGCGGGATCTTCCGCGGCGATACCATCTTCAAAAGCTTGCACATATAATTGTGGGTAAATATTGGTGACTTCCAGCGCTGGTCCCAGGTAGTAACGGTAGTTGTCATAATCATAAACCGCGTAATCGGGTTCGGCGTTATCCAACCAGAACATATCGATGCCGTAATCATAGTAATTAGCCTTGCATTTCGACCAAATAAAGTCACGTGCAGCTGGATTGGTCACATCGATCTCCAAGCAATCGCCTTGGAAATCATAGGTTTGGATCGAGCCGCGTTCGGTCCGAATCAGATAGCCTTTTTCAAACATTTCTTCGAAGTTCTCGCTCTTGCGGTCAACGGATGGCCAAACGGAAACCACGACCTTGGTGCCCATGGCGTGGAGTTCGTCACACATGGCTTTAGGATCTGGCCAGTATTCAGTATCGAAATGCCAGTCGCCTTGGCGCGTCCAGTGGAAGAAGTCAATGACGATCACATCCAGCGGGATCCCCAATTCTTGATAATGACGGGCAACTTTGAGTACCTCAGCTTGGGTCCGATAACGTAATTTCGATTGCCACAAACCTAACAGACCATCAGGTAAGGCAGGCGCGCGACCGGTCACTGCGGAGTAATTCTCCACGATTTTAGCAGGAGTATCAGCCACGGTGATCCAATAATCCATTTGTTTGGTTGCGTCCGCGTGCCATTCGGTCATGTTCTTGCCAAAGTTGACTTGGCCGATGCCTGGGTGGTTCCACAAAAAGCCATAGCCTAAGCTAGAAACCGCGAAGGGCACAGTGACTTGCGAATTACGTTGGGCCAGCTCCAAAGTACAACCCTTGAGATCCAAATATTTCTGTTGGTATTGACCCATTCCGAAGAGTTTCTCGCCATCATTGGGGTCGAAACGAACGGTCAAGCCATAATCGCCGCCGATAATTGGTTTCCAATCACGGCCGATGATCTTCAAACAACGGCTCTCATTGCTTTCGGTGCCAAAATAAGACCGGAAGTATTCGCGAAGAATCAGTTGACCATCGCGGAAAAAGGACAAAACTCCCGCCGCGTTGACTTTTGCCTGTAAACGGCCATTGACGATGTTCGCGGTGCCGTCGTTTTCATTGATTTCAATGTCAGCTTGTCGTTGCGCTGGCGCGACCGGTTGGCTGAGAGCCCAATCGTTCGCGGTGAAATCAGGGTATTCGGTTGCTCGGATCCGCAACGCATCCTGACCCCAAGCTTCTAAGCGTAGTGTTTCATTTTGGTGACCAACGATCAGGGCACCATCTTTGATTTTGTATTGCATGATTAACCTCCCATGAGTTAATGACGATTAACACAATGATGACGTAACTACTTGGCACACGTTTACGCCTCTAAGGTTAATATAGCTATCTTAGCGCTAAAAGGCTATAATAAAATTGACTTAAAGTAACACAATATTGCGCAAAAAGGATAAATAAATGTACGGAGAAGAACTGAAAGAACTCGAACCACATGGCACCAAGTTGTTTCCGCTGCGGGTCCATGATTTTTGCTCGGATCCAACGGTCATTGAACGGGTCGCAACTCATTGGCATTCGGAATTTGAGATTCTCGTCGTGGTCAACGGGCAAGGAGAACTGCATTTGAATGGCGCCTCTTACCCACTCCAAGTGGGGGATGTGGCGGTCATTCAACCGGATCAATTACACGCGATGAGCGCGCCCATGGCGGTCCCGTTCGATTTCTACGCGGTCGTTTTTGATCCGATTTTGTTGCAATCGGCGGTGCCGGACAGCATTCAGCAGCAATATTTGAGCGCCCCGCTCCAAGTGCCACCTGTCTTACCACCGACCGCACCGCTAGTGGCGCAATTAAAGGCGGAATTGGCAGTGATCCAGCGCGACTTCGATCAAAGCGCGCCGGCCTATATGTTACGAATTAAAGGCCACCTCTATTTGGTTTGGGCAATTTTGGCGCAGTTGGCGGAAACCGCCCACGTTAAAGTTAATTCTGGGGGGATCGCCGTGGAACTCACGAAAACAGTGATCGCCTTCATTCAAGCAAATTATGAGCAACCGCTGACGCTGAGTTCGCTGGCGACGCGCTTTAATTTGAGTAAAAGTTATCTCTGCCGTATCTTCAAACGGACAACCAAGATTGCGTTGACCGATTACATCAATATCTTGCGCATTACGCAAAGCACGATCTTGTTGAAGACCACCACCGATTCGATCAGCGCGATCGCCAGTCATGTTGGCTTCAACAATGTTTCCTATTTCAACAAGGTTTTCCACCGCCGGCTGCAACTAACGCCAACCGAGTACCGCCGGGCCGCCACCACCCCAGCGTAAAAAAAGAGCAACGCCAAAATTAGGCTGGCTAATTTTGGCGTTGCGGCATAATTCTAAAAGGCATTCCCGGAAATTGATTAGGGCGGATCGCAAATGCTCACGTTTGCGATCCGCCCTAAATAGGTTGAAACTAGTTATCTCAAGCTTGCTGACCGGGCTAACTTTGATAATATTGTGCTTGCGCCGTGTACAGCCGATGGTAAAGACCAGCTGTATCGGCCAAGAGTGATTGATGGTCACCATCTTGGATGATCTGTCCGGCTTGTAAGACCAGGATTCGATCGCAGAAACGGCAAGAACCCATGCGGTGGGAAATATAGAGGGCGCTTTTACCATTGCTGATCGTTTGGAAATTCTGATAAATATCGAATTCCGATTGGGGATCCAAGGCGGCTGTCGGCTCATCTAGGATCAGGATCGGCGCATCTTTGTAATAGGCGCGGGCGATCGCTAATTTCTGGCCTTCGCCACCGGAAACATCGCGACCATGATCGTTTAGATCGTGACTCAACCAGGTTTTCTCGCCTTCAGGGAGTTGCTTGACCCAAGTGCCCATCCCGCTGGCAGCCAAGGCCGACCACATTTTAGCTGGATCGACGTCAGCGGCCGCGGCGATATTCTGATCGATAGGGTAAGCGAGTAGCTTGAAGTCTTGGAAAACGACCCCGATCAACTGCTGGAATTGATCGGCGCTCAACTCACGGATATCTTGACCATTGATCAAAATACGACCGCGGGTTGGTTGATAAAGGCGGCAGAGTAACTTAACGATCGTTGTTTTACCAGATCCGTTTCGACCGACGATGGCAACTTGGGTTTGGGGTGTCAACGTTAGATTCAGATCTTTGATCACCCAGCGTTGGCTACCGGCATAATGGAACCACACATGCTCGAATTGAATCGTCGGCGCTAGCGAAACGGCCGAATCACTGGTGGGCGCGGCGGCCTCTGTAACGTTTGCGGACGGCTCCTCGCCTTGTTCCGTCGGCGCTGTTGTGGTCGTTTGCGCGTCGTCGGTTAGCTCGGTCAGTTCAGCCGGTGCGCCTGCATCTGGTAACGCCAGAAAGTCGATCAAGGTGTTCAGATAGTCGAGCATAGCCAGGCCATCATTCCACTGGGCGATATTGGCGCTAACAACGTTGATGAAATTCTGCAAATAACCAACGTAGATGATGATCGCGCCGATCGTGATCGCCCCGACGTAAGCCTTCAGGCAGATCAGCGCATAGAGACCGCCGGTGACAAGCAGGGTCAAGGCTTGTAAACTGGCTGTATTCAGCGCCATCTTTTGGCGATTAGCAATCACTAACTGGATCGGCGTTAATTTGAATTGTTGGGTGATCCACTGCAAGAAGCTGTTACTGGCTTTGAAGGCCCGAAAAATCGCGCCGGAATCATCATTGAGCAAGACTTGATTGGTGAAATAGCCATCAGCCTGGTTGAAACTGACGATCTGGTCCATCACGGTTTGCTGCAAATGACGATTGCGATTGGAGAGGACTACAGATAGCAACAGCGGCACGGCCAAGGCGATCAGTAGGATCAGGCTGAACCAAGGTGAGTTCGTGAATTGGGCCAAGCTACTGTTCTGACCACTGTGTGTCGTCAAAATCGCGACCATGGTCACCACGGTGATCACGAAAGAAATGACGACATTCAGCGTCCCGGAAAAAAGGCCGTCGATTACTTGATTCAGCGCGTTATTGTAAACCAACGCATTCTCACCCTTGGTTCTCAGCGCCATCACTTCTGGCGATTCTAGTTGTTCATAGTTCAAAGTCATCGTCTTTTCAGCGGAGCGCTGCGTGAAACGTAAGTAGATTTCTTGCTTGATCAAGGTCACTTGTAGATTCATCCAATTGTTGAGTAGGCCAAAGAGCAAGCCACCGAAACTCAGGCCAACGACCAGCATGATTAAGTTGTTTAATGCTGCTTTAGCCGTCAGCGCGTTGATGATCAGCGCCAAGGAAGTGCTGGCGTAATAAGGATAAAGCACGGTAACCAAGGCGGCCAAAACCAAAACACGCAAACTCCGAGGCACCAATTCGTGGATCATTTTCAAGGCGACTTTAGTTTTCAGCCACTGACTCATCAGACTCATCCTCCTCTTGATCTTGATAGTATTGGCTTTGGATCGCGAACATTTCCGCGTAGATCCCGTTTTGCGCCATTAGCTCCTCGTGGGTGCCTTGTTCCTTCAAGACACCATGATACAGCAGGATGATCCGATCACAAAAACGTGTCGAGGCCAAGCGGTGGGAGATGAACAAGGATGTTTTCGCGCCGATCAGATCCTGATATTCTTCGTAAAGTTCACTTTCGGCCAAAGCGTCCAAGGCCGCGGTCGGTTCGTCCAACAAAATAGCCGGAGTTTGCCGGTATAAGGCCCGCGCCAACATCAAGCGTTGGGTCTCACCACCAGAGAATTCCACGCCATCACTGTGGATATAGCGGGTCAAATGGCTGTGGATGCCTTGGGGCAGTGCCTGGATCTTGGTCAACAACCCCACCTGTTCTAAGACTTGCTTGACCTTGGCCTCATCGATCGCAGTCTCATCGGCAACCATAGCCACTGTCTGGGCAATGGTCGTCGCCCAAATATCGGTACTTTGAAAAACCGGGGTGACCAGATCGGCCAGTGCAGCTTGACTGAATTGATCGGCCGCGACGCCATCAAAGTAAATTTGTCCCGCGGTCGGCCGCAACAAGCCTAGCAATAAGTTAACGATCGTGCTTTTGCCGGCGCCGTTGTTCCCGACCAAAGCCAAGCGCTCGCCGGCTTTGATCGTGAAACTGACGTCGTGTAAGGTTTCTTCCGTCGCGTCAGGATAGCGATAGCTGACATGATCGAACCGAATCTCCACTTGGTTTTGCGGCAAGGTTGGATCAGGGTAATGCTTACGAAACTCGGGAAAAGTGAGAAAGTTACGCAAATGGTCAATATCCTGAGACGATTTCTTCAGATCATTGGTCTCACTCAACAATTGCCGCAGCCAGCCATTCATCTGGGCCAAAATATTGAAATAAAGCACAAAACTGGCCACGGAGATCTGTTGGCGTTGGATCAAAATGATCAAGACCACGAACACCAAGGAATCCCGCAGAAAACTAAACAAACTTTCCCAGAAGTTGGCCAATAAGGTGTGCCGGGCTAACTGCCGTTGGTATTGCAGCGACGCGGACACCGTTTGATCCAAATTAGCCGCCAGCCAGTTGTCCATTTTGAACAGGCGGATCTCTTTGCCGTTCTTGATATTGCCAGCGGTCCGAGTCAAATAATTCTGTTGAGCGTACAATTGATCGCGATAGGCCAGCGTCTTCTGCCGATAATTGGTGTCAAAACGCACCACTAAATAAGTCAAGGCCAACTCGACGACGATCAGGACGAAGAAATATGGGATCTGGGTCGTGGCATAGAGCGAAAAGCCAACGATCAATAGCAAGTCCAAACCGACTAAGCCAAACTGCTGTAAAATCTGCGCGACCCCTGAGCCGTCGCCGTAAACACCAAAGGTCAGGGCATTGACCAGTAGTTTCTGAAACCGATTGGTTAAGGTATTCTCATAATCGGTAGTCATTAACTTCTGATAGAGTTTCAGCTCGAAGGACTTAAAGCGCCCGCGGGTGATCGTCGCATCCGCCTGGGTTTTGACCACCAAGGAAAAGAACGCGGCCAGTGCCAACAGCAGGACCAAACCACCGACCTGAAGTAAGAGTTGCGGCAATGCCACCTTGGCCTCAAACTGGGCCACGATCAGCGCCGGCAAAGCGGTCACGCCTAAAGTCAACGTTAATGAGAGGAGATAATAAAGAATGAGTTTGCCCAGATAATGCTCCCCGCTAGCCGCAAACCCGGCTAGAACATAATGGACATTCTGTAAAATAGTGTGTTGTTGCTTCTCCATAACAAGTGGTCACTCGATTCCTGCTCCCTTTCGCCATCATTCGATTGGATTACATTAGGAGACCTTATTTTGATCTTAAATTACGTGAATAGCTAAACTATAGAACAAAATTAAGAAAAGTCAACCCTAATTAAAAAAAAGCTAATTTTCGATATTAAATTCTAATTCTCGATGCGATGTTCGCTAGTCATTAGGTGAATGACTCGATTGATCAACAGATGAAGATGTCGCGGTTGGATCACAGGACAGCAAAAAAACAGACGTGGTTAGCGTCTGTTTTTTGCTTTTTTAGGGGAGGAAACGAATTAAGCGTTTTGATCGACCCGTTGCTCGTCTTTAGCTTTTTGCATAATGGATAAAGTTGTATCTTTATCGAAGAAGTGTGCTTTGTTCAAGTCGAAGCCGAGTTGCATTTGTTCGCCAGGTTTGTGGTAGTCACGCGCGTCAACTTTCGCAACGTATTCAGTATCACCTGATGTGACGTAAAGCATTGATTCAGCACCAAGTAATTCAGAAACGACAACCTTGCCTTGAACTGTCGCATCTGGGAATGTTTCTAAGAAGGCACCTTCAGTATGGATATCTTCAGGACGAACGCCTAAAGTCAAGTCCTTACCATTGTAGCCATCTTCATCCAAGATCTTAGCGCGACCTTCTGGAACGTTTAAGTGTAAGCCATCACTCTTGTCAGTCAAAACACCATTTTCATAATGAACTTCAAAGAAGTTCATCGCAGGTGAACCGATGAAACCAGCGACGAATTTGTTCTTAGGAGTATCGTAAACTTCAGCAGGAGTCCCGATTTGTTGAACTTCACCCATTGACATAACAACGATCCGGTCAGCCATGGTCATCGCTTCTGTCTGGTCATGGGTTACGTAAATTGTTGTTGTGTTCAAGCGTTGGTGTAATTTAGCGATTTCAGCACGCATCGTGACACGTAACTTGGCATCCAAGTTTGATAAAGGTTCGTCCATCAAGAAGATAGGCGCATCACGGACGATCGCACGACCTAAAGCGACACGCTGACGTTGACCACCTGACAAAGCAGCTGGTTTACGTTCTAGATAATCAGTCAAGCCTAAGATTTGTGCGGCTTCGTCAACACGTTTCTTGATGTCAGCTTTTTCGTATTTACGTAATTTCAAACCAAAAGCCATGTTATCAAAAACAGTCATATGTGGATACAAAGCGTAGTTCTGGAAGACCATGGCGATATCACGATCCTTAGGAGCAACGTCGTTCATGACTTTGCCGCCGATCTTTAAGTCGCCTTTCGTAATATCTTCCAAGCCGGCAATCATCCGCAATGTTGTTGACTTACCACAGCCTGAAGGCCCAACGAATACGATAAACTCGTGGTCATCAATGTGTAAATCAAAGTCGGATACGGCGAAATTATCTTCTTCAGCATTTGCATAACGTTTGTAAATGTGATCTAAGTCTACTTTAACCATTTAGAAAAACACCTTTCTTTTTCGAGTACGCTTATATCATAAAAGAAAACGATTTCCTAGACCACCCTATTTCGCACAAAAAAGCGTTTTTACCATTGTGCAACATGACCAAAGGCGCCGTGGCACTAGTTGGAATGGCTTAACCACGGCATTCTTCGTAGGGTCAGCGGGGGGGCGCTCGCTTGGCGGCAAGCCGGGGTGACTCAGCCCCACACTGGCAAGCGGCCCACGTCATGTTCACTGTAGGCGGCCATCAGCGGAAAGGGGTTTGGTAGCGCAGGTTGGCCCGCTATCTTGCCATCAATGTTTGCCAGCCATCGTTCACCATCATTCGCCAGCAATCGTTCGCTTGAAATTCGACCTGATCCGCAAGATAATAATAGACGGACAAGCAAGTTAGCATAGTAGGGAGGACCCTGAGAAAGTTGGTGGAACAATTGGATTTGATCGGTTTAACAACCTGGACAGAACATCCGCGCCTGATACCTGGCATCAAAAAACCAACCTTAACAGAATATAGTCGAGTTTTCCCTGTGGTTGAATTGGATACGTTTTTCTATGGGTTAAAAGACGTGAAAATCGTTGCGCATTGGCAGACTCAAGTTTCTCCGCAGTTTCAGTTCATCATCAAACCGCCTCGAGAGTTGACCCTGCATGAAGCGCCGGCCGCAGGTGTCAGTCTGGCCCAAATCTATCAGCAGTTCTTGGCGACGATCAGGCCATTACAGGAGCGCGGGCAATTAGCGGGTGTGCTGATGCAATTCTCACCGAACTTTGGGTTGGCTGGTTCATCCCTGGATTATTTGGCGTTCGTGCGGAAGCACTTGCCCAGATTGCCGATCATGATTGAGTTTCGTCATCGTAGTTGGTATGATCCTCGTTACTTCGATCAGGTGGTGGGACGGTTACGCGCCTTACAATTGACTTTAGCGATGATCGATCAACCTGACATTGGCGCCGACAGTGTGCCGCTGCGGCCAGTGGTGACCACCCCGCAACTGGGCTTTTGGCGGTTTCACGGTCGCAATGGCGTGAACTGGGCCAAGAAAGGGTTTGGCGGTAAGGTGGGGCGAACGCTATACCATTATTCTGAAACCGAGTTACAAGAATTGGCCGCACTGGTGAAAGAGTTTTCGCCGCAAGTAGCGCATAATTACATCATTTTCAATAATAACTCTGGCGGTGACGCGTCTGAAAACGCCTTACAATTTAGTCAAGCATTGGGACTGAACTATCAGCGTGCAGGGGGCCAACAGCTGGATCTGTTTGAGTGAAAATAATGGAAACCTTTCTGAAAAATCAAGATCGGCTAGGTAATTATTTCCAACGCGTTATATGCTATAATAAATTCTGAATATGCTTCGGCATGTTAAATTCGAACTTAGAGCAGTTGGAGGTTTTTTTCGTGGCAAAACCAACCTATTATATTACAACACCGATTTATTATCCTTCAGGTAAACTAACGATCGGTAATTCCTACACCACCATCGCGGCTGATTCTTTAGCGCGCTACAAGCGCTTGAAGGGCTACGATGTGTTCTTCCTGACCGGGACGGACGAGCACGGTTTGAAGATCGAACAAAAAGCGGAGGCTCAGGGGATTTCACCTCAAGCTTACGTTGACAAGATGGCGGCGGGCATCAAGCAGCTTTGGCAACAACTGGAAATCACCAATGATAAGTTTATTCGGACCACGGATGATTATCACGTCAAAGCCGTCCAAAAAATCGTGGAGCGCTTGATTGCGCAAGGCGATGTTTATTTGGGTAAGTACACCGGTTGGTATTCTGTTTCCGATGAGGAATATTTCACGGAATCTCAATTGGCCGAAGTTTATCGCGACGATCAAGGACGGGTGATCGGCGGCAAGGCGCCGTCCGGTCATGAGGTACAGCTGGTCAGTGAAGAATCTTACTTCTTCAAGATGAGCAAATACGCTGATCGTTTGTTGAAATATTATGATGAGAATCCTCAATTTATTCAACCGGAGTCGCGGAAGAATGAAATGATCAATAACTTCATTAAACCGGGCTTGGAAGATTTGGCGATGTCACGGACAACGTTTAATTGGGGTGTGCCGATTCCTAGCAATCCGAAACACGTGGTTTATGTCTGGGTCGATGCGTTACTCAACTATATTACCGCGCTTGGTTACGGTTCAGATGATCAGACCTTGTTTGACAAATACTGGCCGGCGGATGTCCATTTTGTCGGCAAAGAAATCGTGCGGTTCCACACGATTTATTGGCCGATCATCTTGATGGCGCTGGATCTACCTTTGCCTAAACAGGTCTATGGTCATGGCTGGCTGCTGATGAAAGATGGCAAAATGTCCAAGTCCAAGGGGAATGTGGTTTATCCAGAAATGTTGGTTGAACGTTACGGTTTGGATGCGTTGCGCTATTACTTGATGCGGGCTTTTCCTTTTGGTCATGATGGTATTTTCACCCCGGAGGATTATGTCGATCGGATCAATTTCGATTTGGCGAATGATTTGGGGAATCTCCTGAATCGGACCGTGGCGATGATCAACAAGTACGAGGCTGGGCAAGTACCTACGGAATTAAGTGATGCCACTGGCTTCGACCAGAGCTTGCGGGAGACCGCCAATGCTACGATCACCGCTTATGACGAGGCGATGACGCATTATCAATTCCCAACGGCGCTAGAGAAAGTTTGGCAACTGATCAGTCGGGCCAATAAGTACATCGACGAGACCGAGCCTTGGGTATTGGCGAAAGATCCGGCTAAAGCCACCGAATTGGCTAATGTGATGGGACATTTGGCGGAAAGCTTGCGGATCATTGCGATTCTGATCCAACCGATCATGACCCACGCGCCGAAGAAGATCTTCGCGCAATTGGGTTTGCAGGCAGCCGAGTTGGCTGAAAACAGCCCGGTCTTCGGCCAGTTCCCAGCAGGGCGTGTCGTGGTTGAAAAAGGAACGCCGATCTTCCCACGACTTGAGCGCGACGAAGAAATCGCCTATATCAAAGCCCAGATGAGCAAGGAACAAAAGCAACCGGCAGCGGATAAACCGGCCGCGCCAGTTGCTGAACCAGCCGCGAAGCCGGAAATCAAGTTTGACCAATTCGATCAAGTTGAGATCAAGGTTGCGCAGATCTTGGCCGTTGAGAAAGTCAAAAAGGCTGATAAACTATTGAAGTTCCAACTGGATTTAGGGAACGGGGAGCAGCGGCAGATTCTATCCGGCATCGCTGAATTCTATCCGGAATTCAACCAATTGGTTGGGCAGAAAGTCTTAGCGGTCACTAATTTGGCGCCCCGGAAGATTCGCGGCGAGGTCTCCAATGGCATGTTGCTTTCGTCTGAAGACAGTCAAGGACAGGTGCAACTCGCCTTGGTTGGCGCGGAGCATGCTAACGGCGCGTTGATCGGTTGATAATAGATAGCGGACGGCTGAAATCAAGGGGTTACAATGGTTAAAATTTTTGATACACATACACATTTAAACGATACGCCTTTTGCTGGTCAAGAGGCGTCTTTTGTGCGCCACGCCGCGGCCTTAGGCGTGGTCAAACTGGCCAACGTTGGTTCCAACCAAACATTAAATGAAGGGGCCTTACGGTTAGCGGCGGAATTTCCCAACGCTTATGCGATCATTGGCTGGCATCCTGACGACGCGAAGGATTATGATACCGCGGCGGCGGCTTGGTTGCGCGCGAATTGCCAGCGGCCTAAAGTAGTGGCGATTGGCGAGATCGGGTTGGATTATCACTGGGACGCGTCACCACGACCAGTTCAGCGGCAGGTTTTCGCCGCGCAACTGGCTTTAGCCAAAGCGCTTGATCTGCCGGTTTCGATTCATTCTCGTGATGCTTTGGCGGACACTTACGCCATCTTAGCGGCGGCGCAACTGCCACCCCAGCGGATCATTATGCACAGCTTTAACGCGACGCCTGAATGGGTCCCGCAATTTCTAGATTTAGGGGCCTATCTTTCTTTTAGTGGGGTGATCACCTTCAAAAACGCCGCTTACCTACGGGAAAGTCTGGCGCAAGTTCCCCTGGATCGCTTGTTGGTTGAAACGGATGCGCCATACTTGACGCCGATGCCGCATCGCGGTCAGCAAAACGAACCTGGTTATACGCGTTATGTGGCCGCAGGGATCGCGCAGACCCTGGACCTACCGCTGGCAACGATTGCCCAGCAAACCTACCGGAACGCGTTGCGAGTTTTTGGTTTGGAGGATAGCGAATGATTCAAGAAGTGATCATTGTGGAAGGACGCGACGATACGCGGCGGTTGCGTGAAGTTTTTGGCGCGGTGGACACCATTGAGACACGGGGATCAGCGGTCCCGCCTGCGATCTTGCAAGAAATCAAGGCTGTGGCGCAGAAACGGCCACTAATCGTGCTGACCGATCCCGATTTCAATGGTGAGCAGATCCGCAAGAAGGTGCTGGCCGTGGCGCCAAATGCCAAGCAAGCGTTCTTGCCCCGCAGTCAGGCTCGGCCACAAGGAAAAGGGAGTTTGGGCGTGGAACATGCCAGCGCTGCGGATCTACGCGCTTGCCTGGCCCACGTTCTGACCACGGATCAGACATTTGTGAGTCAGCTTAGTCGCCGCGATCTGGTGGCGGCGGGGTTGATTGCCGGACCGGCGGCGAAACAGCGGCGCGAGCAGCTCGGCGATCTGTTGCACATTGGTTATGCCAATGGCAAACAACTTTTGCCGCGGCTTCAGATGTTACAGGTTTCCGTCGCGGATTTCCAACAGGCTTTGCAACGATTGGAGGACAATGATGACTAATCAACCACAGCGACTTGATATCGCCGATCCAATCCGGACCAACGCGATTTTGCACCAGTACCATTTCGAATTCAAGAAGAGTTTGGGCCAGAATTTTCTGACAAATCGCCGCGTGATCGCGGGGATCTTGGCGGCGGCGCAGCTTCAGCCTGATGACTTGGTGATCGAGATCGGCCCTGGTATTGGTTCATTGACTGAACAGTTGGCGCGGGAGGTTCAACAGGTGATTGCCGTGGAGATCGATCAACGCTTGATCCCAATCCTTGAAGCGACCTTGGCGCCTTATGACAATGTGACGGTGGTCCACCAAGACATTCTACAGACGGATCTGGCGAGTTTAGTGGCCGCCCACGCTCAACCTGGTTATGGTCAAATCAAGGTTGTGGCCAATCTGCCCTATTATATTACGACTCCGATCATGTTTAGCCTGATCAACGGCGTGACCCAACCAGATGTGTTGGTGCTGATGATGCAAAAAGAAGTGGCGCAACGCATTATTGCCCACCCTGGCCACAAGGATTACGGTCCCTTGAGTATTAGCACCCAACTGCAAATGCAGGCGGAAATCGACCAAATCGTTCCGAAAACCGCCTTTGTTCCCCAGCCTAATGTGGACTCGGCCGTCTTGCGGCTACATCGTTACGCGCAGCCACCTTATCAGATCGGGGATCGTCAACGCTTTGACCAAGTGGTTCAGGCCAGTTTCCAACAACGGCGCAAGAATTTGCAGAATAATTTATTACGGCTGGTCGGGAAAGACCAGAAAAGTGAATTATCTGCTGTTTTTAGTCAACTTGGGTTGGCGGGCACATTAAGGGCAGAGCAATTGACGATTCCCGATTTCATTGAGTTGACCGCGGCGCTGGCTGATTTTCACTGGAGTAAGTAAGGTGGATTCGTTTGTCGGTCTGGCGGTGCTGAGAATTTAATTTTAATCTCATTTTTTAATAAACTTGAAAAAATTCACAATTTGTGCTATACTTAGGCCCAAGGAGTGAGGCCAATGCCAATGTCATTATCAAGCATCAAGCATCAACTTGACGATCATATCGGTCAACGGTTGACGGTAGTTGCCCAGGCAGGACGGAAAAAGATTACCAGACGTCATGGCACTTTGAAGGAAACTTATCCGGCAGTCTTTATCGTTGATTTGAATCAGGATGAGAATTCTTTTGAACGGGTTTCTTACAGTTATACCGATTTACTAACCAGATCGATCGAGATCGAGTTCGACAATAGTTCTCTTACAGCTGAATAGTTACTGGTCGTCGTATTTTCGTTTAGATTTACAAGCAGTCAAGTCGGGCACGCAGGTGTTCGGCTTTTTTTCTAACCTTTTTTCAAATGATTGCGGTGGCCGGGGACATTCCAGAGCCACGACTAGGTGGGCTGGTCGTTGGCGGACGGTCAGTGACCGTGGATCCGGCGCGCACGTGGTACAATGACGACAATAGAGAAATGTGGTGAAGACATGGAAATCAGTGAACAGGCGCCAGCTAAAATCAATCTGGGGCTGGATCTGCTCTACCGCCATCATAACGGCGCCGAAGAATGGCGGATGGTTTTGTTGGCGGTGGGTCTGGCGGACACCGTTCGAATCCAACCGGATCCAACTGGTCGCATTCAAGTGACGACCAATCGAGATTTCTTGCCGGTGGATCAGCGCAATTTAGCTTATCGCGCGGCCCAGTTACTGCAACGCCGCTTTAATTGTCAGCAAGGCGCGAAAATCGAAATCATTAAACGGATTCCGGTTTCGGCTGGTCTAGGGGGCGGTTCGGCGGATGCGGCCGCAGTGCTCCGCGGGCTGAACCAGTTATGGCACTTGCAATTATCTTTGGCGGAACTGGCCCAGTTGGGCGTGGCATTAGATGCCGATGTCCCTTTCTGTGTGTACGCGACGACCGCGGTGGTCAGCGGTCAAGGTGAACGGGTCGAACCTTTGGGACTGGTGCCGAATTTCTGGCTTGTTTTGGTCAAGCCCCAGGTCAGCGTATCGACGACGCAGCTTTTAGCCCGGACGTCGTTAAGTCAATTGACCCAACATCCTGATATTGAAATGATCAGCGCTGGGTTGCGCCAGGGCGATTGGCACCTGCTGTCGCGGGGGATGGCCAATAGTTTGGAAGACGTCACCAGTCGGCAATATCCCCAATTGCTGGTGATCAAGGAACGAATGTTACGTGCTGGCGCCCTGGCCGCGCAGATGAGTGGCACGGGGCCGACCATGTTTGCGTTGACGGCGCGGCAGTCGCAAGCTAAGCGGATCTATAACGCGATGCGGGGATTTTGCGAGGAGGTTTACTTGGTTCAACCGATGAGTTTATTACCCTTCCCAATAAAAAGCGAACGATTTAGCAAAAAATAAGTAAATTGTCTAGAAATTTCAACTTATTATCGGTATAATTGAGCTAATAATTCGAGGAGAAGATAATAATGAAAGTAAGGCGTAGTGATCGGTTGATCGACATGACCAGTTATCTGTTGGACCACCCCCGGGAATTGATCTCCCTGCCGTTTTTCGTGCGGCGCTATGATTCGGCTAAATCGTCGATCAGCGAGGATCTGGCCATTATTAAACGAACTTTTAACACGCGCGGTTTGGGGCGCGTTCAAACACTGCCTGGCGCGGCTGGTGGTGTGCAGTATTTGCCAGGTGTTAGTCAGAGCGGCGCGACGGATTTCCTGGGCATGATGGCCCTGAAATTAGCCGAAAAAGAGCGGCTATTGCCCGGCGGCTATCTCTATTTGTCTGATTTACTTGGTAATCCGACTTATTTGCGAATGATCGGGCGGTTGATCGCGGCGCTTTATGTTGATCAACAGGTCGACGCGGTGATGACGGTGGCCACTAAGGGCATTCCCATCGCGCAAAGCGTGGCCACTTGCTTGGGCGTTCCTTTTGTGATCGTGCGGCGCGACGCGAAAATCACCGAAGGCGCCACGGTCAGCGTGAATTACGTCTCTGCCTCCTCCTCACGGATCGAGAAAATGGAGCTCTCCAAGCGTAGTCTGCCCGAGGGCGCGAATGTGGTGATCGTCGATGATTTCATGAAGGGCGGCGGTACGATTCACGGGATGCATGATCTGCTCAAGGAGTTTGAGGCCGAGTTAGTCGGCATTACCGTTTTTGCTGAAGCGACTTTTGCGGGGCAACGGGTGGAAACCGAGTACACCTCATTGTTGAATGTAGTGGCTGTGGACACGCACGCCAGCGAAATCAAAGTAGAGTTAGGCAATTATTTGGACAAATTGGCCGCGGTCACCTCAGATCAGGCCTGAATTCAGCCTTGGGTTGAAGGCTGGGTTCGTTAGCAAGTTTTGGCTGTTAAATTTGTGGCTTGGAGTTTGGAAATCGGGGTAGATTTCCAAACTTTTTTTACGGTTATTTTCGCTCAAGCGCTAGGTGAGCATCGTTTTGCAACTGCGCGCTTTTGGGATGGCACGGCAACGCCACTGATTTGGATCAGGCGGTCGGGACAATTCGGCTAGCGCCAAAAACCATGCCTTAATAACTTAAACGAAGGTTGACTTGAAATCGGCTGATCTGTTCGAGTCATCAAAAACCTACGCTAGTTCATCAAACAAACCGTGCTGGTGTCACCAATGTAAAGCTGAAGGCCACTAACCACGGCCATCAATTGCGTGGCTCTCAATCCATTGACAATTGCTTGCCGGATGGCGTGAGTGCTCAAACGACTGCTATAACGTTGAGCGGCTGGAGCGGAGCGTGGCGTTGGTGGTTCGCTTGTTCGTCTGGCGGAAGGTCGGGCTGGGGGTGAGTCAGCCGCGATATTATTGTTGGCGATTTATCGCCTACAATAAGGCCGAGCTTGAAGATTTTCGGTGGTTTTCCGAAAAGCTTCAAGTCGTGCCCGCCGCGTTCCACCACCCCCAGCCCGACCTGGAGCCCCACCGCATCTGCCATCCACCAACGCCACGCGCAGCACAAGCTGCGGCCAAATTACTTTTATCGGGCTAGAGCCACGACCCGCCACGCCTTTTTCCATTGAGTTTATTTTGCGATTAAGTTATGATTAACATGATTCAAGAGTCAAAAATCTCTAAATTGGTTTACTGAAGGGAAGCTTATTATGTCAGGGCGTTATACCGTTATTTTAGCAGCTGGTCAAGGAACACGAATGAAGTCGAAGTTGTACAAAGTCTTGCACCGTGTTTGTGGCCGGGCCATGGTCGATCATGTATTGACACAGGTCGAACAAACAAATCCAGAGAAAATCGTGACGGTCGTGGGTCATGGGGCTGAAGCGGTCGAAGAATTATTAGGTGCGCGCAGTGATTATGCCTTTCAAGAAGCACAGTTGGGGACTGGACACGCGGTTTTGCAAGCGGAGGCGAAATTAGGTGCTTTGGCCGGGATGACGTTGGTGGTCAATGGCGACACCCCATTGTTAACGGCGCAAACCTTTGAGAAATTATATGCTTATCATCAAGCAAAGGGCGCCAAGGCTACGATTTTAACCGCGCATGCCAGTGATCCCACTGGTTACGGTCGCATCATTCGCAATGAATTAGGCATTGTCGAAAAGATCGTCGAACAAAAAGATGCCACCAAAGAAGAGGCCGCGGTTACTGAGATCAACACCGGCGTTTATTGTTTTGATAATCAAACCTTGTTCAAGGCCTTGCATCAAGTGACCAATCATAATGCCCAAGGTGAGTATTATTTGACCGATGTGATTCAGATTTTGAAGGATCAAGGCGAGATTGTTGCCGCCTACCAAACGCCTGATTTCAATGAATCTCTAGGTGTGAACGATCGGGTGGCGTTGGCGCAGGCCACTAAATTGATGCAACGGCGGATCAACGAGGGACACATGCGCGCAGGCGTGACCTTGATCGATCCCGAAACGGCCCACATTGACGCGGATGTGCAGATCGGCAATGATACGATCATCGAAGGCCAAGTCAATTTGAAGGGGCAGACGGTGATTGGCTCTGATTGCTATATTGGCGCGAATTCTGAGCTTAACGATAGCCGCTTGGCCGATCACGTTCACGTGACCAGCTCAACGCTGGAACAGGCGCAAATGGCCGCTGGTTCAGATATTGGCCCGAATAGCCATTTACGGCCACAAGCAATTATTGGCGCGGATGTGCATATCGGTAATTTCTGTGAAGTCAAAAACGCGACGATTGGCGCCCGCACTAAGGTGGGCCACTTGAGTTATGTTGGCGACGCGACCCTGGGCAGTGACATCAATGTTGGTTGTGGTGTGGTTTTTGTTAACTACGATGGTGTCCACAAATTTCATAGTGAAGTTGGCAGTCACAGTTTCATCGGCAGTAATTCCAACATTGTCGCGCCAGTTAAATTAGCGGATCATAGTTTTGTGGCGGCGGGTTCAACCATCACGGATGACGTGCCAACACGGGCTTTGGCCATCGCGCGGGCGCGCCAAACAAATAAAAATGACTATTGGCAGAAATTACCCCTTGCTCAGGACCCCGAATGGCATTAGAATTTAGGTAGTGTGTAAAAATAGGAGGAAACAATGACAAGTAGTTGTGCTGATTCAAAACTGAGGATTTTTTCGTTAAATTCCAATAAGCCTTTAGCGGAAAAAATCGCGGCTGCAGTTGGTGTACCCCTGGGTAAGTCATCCGTAACACGTTTCTCTGATGGTGAGATCCAAATCAACATCGATGAGAGTATTCGTGGTGCCGATGTTTTCCTGATTCAATCGACCTCAGCGCCGGTCAATGATAATTTGATGGAATTATTGATCATGATCGATGCGTTGCGCCGGGCTTCAGCGAGAAATATCAATGTGGTGATGCCTTATTACGGCTATGCGCGTCAAGATCGTAAGACGCGGGCCCGGGAACCGATCACGGCGAAATTAGTTGCTAATATGTTACAACGTGCTGGCGCTGATCGGATTTTGGCATTGGATCTCCACGCTCCCCAAATTCAAGGCTTCTTCGATATTCCCGTTGATCACCTGGTTGGCTCGCCATTATTGGCGGACTATTTCCTGGCGAATCACTTGGAAGAGAATGCTGTTGTTGTTTCACCTGACCACGGTGGTGTTGGTCGGGCGCGGAAATTAGCGCAGTTCTTAAAGGCGCCGATCGCTATTATTGACAAGCGTCGGCCGCGAGCGAATGTGGCTGAAGTCATGAACATCATTGGGAAGGTTTCCGGTAAGCGGGCAATCATTATCGATGATATGATCGACACTGCCGGGACGATCACCTTGGCGGCTCAGGCCTTGATGGACGCTGGCGCCAGTGAAGTCTACGCGTCGTGTACCCACCCAGTGCTCTCCGGTCCAGCAATTGAGCGGATCACCAAGTCACCAATCAAGAAATTGATCGTGACCGATTCGATCAATTTACCGCAAGAGAAGGTCATCGATAAAATGGTTCAAGTTTCAGTGGGACCATTAATGGGCGATGCGATTCGCCGGATCTATCATGATGAACCTGTGAGTCCGTTGTTCATCAATCGTTATCAGGGTCACAACCAAAATCAATAAGTTTTCGACCAGAAAAGGACCACGGCGCTGAAATATGCCGTGGTCCTTTTGAGTTGAAATTTTGGGTCTAGTATCCTAGCACAAATCATATTTTAGTCTTGGTAAGATCAATCTAGTTGGACCCGTGCATATTGACTCGAAATCCATTGCTGGCCACCAAGATTATACCAGGTTTCTGCGCCGTTGCTGGCCTGGGCGAAAACGCGCCAGCGCGACTGATGGGGAAGTTTGTTCCAGGTGGCCAGTTGCCGGTGGGCACCATAATGATTCCAAAGCGCGATGCCATAGCCTGGCTGATAGTTGATAGTAGCGACCCCCTTTAACTGAGTGATGCGATAATTGTCGTTAGTTGGTGCCTCTAGTTTGAGATACTTAGCTTGAACCCATTGCTCCCCACCAAGATTGTACCAAGTTTCGTCCGCGCGGATGGCCTTTTCGAATATCCGCCATCGGGATCGATGTGGGAGCCGCTTGACTTGTTTTCGACCGTAAACCAAGTGACGGGTGTCTTGAAAATCGTCCCAGACAGCAATCCCATAGTTGGGATGATAGACGACGGTGCCAATGGCATTCATGGGATTGACTTGCCAAGTGGTTGTTTCGTGGATACGTTGATAACGATAAATGATAACCACTGTACCAGAACGAAATGTGCCGGCCGCGTTGCTGGGATTTGCCGTCAAGGTATAGCCGGCAAATGATGGCGCCTTGGTCTGATAAGTGGTGCCAATAATACCTTGTAGCTGGGCTGGGGCTTGGAGGTCCTGTCCATCAGGATCCAGGTACTGAACTTGGACGTTACCCAATTCGCTTGGATGTGGGAGCGCCTTTTTCTGGTAGTGATAAGTAACGGTCAAACCCGCTTGATCACTAAAAGTGCCGCTCGCGTTGGTTGGGTGACCTGCCAGTTCATAGCCGGTAAATTGTTTACTTGTTGTTGTATACGGATCCCCGTAGAACTTACCCGCGGGTGAAATTGTTTCCGTATCCAATAGCGTGTGCGCTTGATCATCGACTTGATAATTAACGGTAATGGCAGCGGCCGGATTGGCATCGTAGTAGTAATAAATATCGCCCTGATCCCGGTTGGAACCCGTCAACGGCTCGTTATCGGTGACGGTCTTGCCAGCGCTGTCGATCTTTGTGGCGTCAACATGATGTGTTTTGGAAATGGTGTAACCGGGAATCTTCCGATCGACTAGACTGGAAAGATCATAAGTGCTAGGCTTGTTTGTTTCTTGTTTGAAATCAATATATTGATTTAAAAAAGGAATCTGGGCCAGTTCTTTTCTGGCGGTCGTCTTGTGTGGATTGGCGATGAAGTGAATCTTCGTGGCCGGACTGGCCTGCTTTAAATCGACCTCTGAGCCTGCAAACATGACCTTTTTAATGGCATCAATCGGCGCTTCCGATCCAAGCATGTCATTGTGAACCACACCACCTAGTTGCAAACTGATCCCGTAAGAAATAGGTACCCCGGATCGATAGGAAGAGCCGAGTTCCAATGACATATGGCCTTTGAGGGTATCGTTATAAGGAAAGTTGCTGGGATGCTCGCTATACCTACCAATGGTTCCCTGATCAGCGTGCCAAAAGAATTGGTCGACAAAATATCGTTGTGGATATTGACTAACATGATCATAGTGTGGTGAAAAAACCGAGGCGAAAATATATTTCTTGAAGATTTCGGCCATTTGCGGATAGGGCTGCCCATTGGCGTCAAGCATCTCATTGATTCCGTAAGTCGTTGTTTCTATATTAGGATCAGGATCGGCCCCGCTGAAATAGATGCATAGTTGCGTGTTGATTTGTTCGCCTTGAACTTTAATATTTGGCGCTGCCACCAATGCCCCCAATAAAAGAGCAATTCCCAAACTTAAATAGCGCTGGTGCCGTTTACCTAACTTCAATCGTCCCACCCCTAAGTCTTTTTTTGCAACGTGGTCACCACCCCTGCGCTTTCCGCTTAGCTACGCAATTGTCTTGGAAGCGAAGCGCGGCTGCCAAAACAATCGTCAAGCTTATGCTCCAGCGCTCCCTGGAGTGGTTCACACGCTGGTTTGAATACGCGCTAATAATAGCATGGTCTCATGATGAGACAAATGCTTATTTCCGTTGATTTATTAATTTTTCTGACGACTTTTTGTCAGATAAAAACGCAACAAAAAAACTGATGGCTCGTCAAGCTGCTTGTGCTTGATGGTCATCAGTTTTTTTGCGGGACATTTCTCAGTTATGACTGATGGTGTTCCGAGGGTTGCTCGACTTTGGTGGCTTGTTGCGCTGCCAATAAATCCCGGATTTCCTTCAAGTATTGTTCGTCAGCGGGGATCACTTCTGGCTCTGGTTCGGCCGGCTGGGTGGTCAGATTGCGCAACTTGTTGAACGATTTGACGATCAGAAAGATCACGAACATCATGATCAGAAATTGGATCACATCATTGAGGAAACTGCCGATAGTAAATTTAGCGGCGCCAACTTGAAAGGAAATCGAGGATAGATCAACGGACCGGGTAAAAATCCCGATCAAGGGACTTAGCACATTTTTGGTGAGGGAAGCGACTAAGCCATTAAAGGCGCCCCCGATCAAAACACCAATGGCCATGTCGATCACACTGCCACGAGAGATAAATTCACGAAATTCTTTGATCATTGTTGTTCACTCCTTAGAAAGTTAAACTTACGCGCGCGGGTCAACCAAGCAGTCGTTGCGTAAATAAGTTTGGAATTCTTGATACAGTGGTTCGAAAAGTTGGAGCTCTTCGGGATGGATCATTTCTCGAGGGAAGAAGAACCGCTCATCACCGGTACTCTTCCCGGTGATCGCCGCGACGATCGGACTGACCGTGGAAAGTTCTTCCAAGGTGCCATCTTGTTCCATCAGCTCAATTTGCGTTTTTGGTTCCTTGGAAGAGGGATCGTAGGCGTCATACGGCAAGTCGTAACTGTCATTTACGGCCGTGTAATATTGGGGATTGAATCCGGCCGCCTCGATCAATTCTTGCAGATGGGGCAGCAAGTCACGGGTCTCTGGGGTGAAGCGCACCGACTTCAATGGCCGCCGATCGAGAAAACGTGAGGTCAAGTCGCGTAAGATATCATCAGGATGGTCCCGCCACAATGTGAAGTAGGTTGTCAATACGCCGTCGTCTAACCGCAAATAGTCTTGCAAGGTGAAGTCATCTTCGAGAAACGGAACTAATAGGGTGGGGGTCTGCTCGTGGTTCAGCTGACCATGTTCGTAGAGATATTTGGCACGATGGAGTAAGTGATCGAGAATCACTTCCATTGACCGACTGACAGGATGGAAATAGACCTGTTGATACATTTGGAAACGACAAACGATATAGTCTTCCACGGCGTGCATACCACTGGCCTCAAAGGCGATGCCATGGCGGTAAGGCCGCATCACCCGTAAAATCCGGGTCAGATCGAACATGCCGTATTTCGTGCCGGTATTATAGGCGTCCCGCAACAAGTAGTCCATCCGGTCAGCGTCGATCTGACTGCTGATCATTTGCACAACTTGGGGATCAGCGTAGGTTTTGCCGATCACGCTGGCGACTTTTTCTGGGAAATCTGGGCTGACGCCGCGTAGGACTTGGTTGACTTCTGTTTCAGGAGAAGTCAAGATTTGTCGGGTGATCGCCTCATGATCCGTTCCGAAAATGTGCTCAAAAGTGTGGGAGTAGGGCCCGTGACCGATGTCATGCAGTAAGGCCGCGCATAAGGCGACCAGACGTTCCTCGTCGTCATGCCACAAATGATCTTCAGGGGTCTTCGAAGGATAATTACGTTGGAAATTGTTACAAATCTGCCGCGTGATTTCATAAACGCCGACACAGTGGGTAAAGCGAGAATGCTCCGCGCCGTGAAAAGTATACGAGGACGCGCCCAATTGTTTGATGCGACGTAACCGTTGAAACTCGGATGTGTTGATCAAATCAAGAATGACTTGATGAGTCACATGAATGTAGTTGTGAACGGGATCGCGCAGAACTTTCTCCCGCGGTAGCATGATTGGTTTTTCCATTACGGACAACTCCTTTTTAAACGTGTTCGCCACCCCAGCTTCTTGCGCTTAACTACGCCAGGCTTCTGGAGGCTAAGCCCAGCCTCCAAAATCCTGGCTAGGTTAATGCTCAGAAGCTACCCGGGTTGGCTCTCACTCTGCTTTAAACGTGTTCGCCACCCAGCTTCTTGCGCTTAACTACGCCAGGCTTCCGGAGGCCAAGCCCAGCCTCCAAAATCCTGGCTAGGTTAATGCTCAGAAGCTACCCGGGGTGGCTCTCACTCTTTAGTTCAGATTGATTTCACTGGATCGGCTGATTGAGTTCAATCAGCGCTTGTTGTGCTTGGTTAAAGTAGGTTTGGTATTCTGGTTCCGCAAGCAGGTCCATGAAACGCAGTGGGTCCAATTCAGTGCCTTGAGTCTGCAGGCCCGCTTGGATCATTTGCAGGGTTTGGCGAACTTGCAATCCGGGAAGGAAGGCCGCTAATGTGGTCATGACTTGCGGGTCGACCGCTGGGAAAAGTGGCGGTTGCCCGCCACTGGCCTGATAGAAGGTACGCATCAATTCACCGCGCTGAGGTTGATCGCCGTTGACCCCTAAATAGGCCATGATTGCGGTTGCTCCGCGGCTCCGCCGTTGGGCGATGCCGGCGACTTTTTGCGTGCCCAGACTGAGATCGAACGTTCCCGGGCAATATGACGTTGCCACTTCGCCAGGAACCAGCGCCAGCTTCTCGGCGGCGAATCCGGCCTGTAAAAGCGCGGTCATCATTTGATAGCCTTGGTTGATCGTCACTTGGTAATTGGGCGGTAGGATCAGCGAGATGTTTAGGATACCTTGATCACTGGGGATCCCCAGGCCACCAGCGTTACGGAAGAAGTAGTGCCAGCCCGTCTGACCAAGACCCTGCAAACCCGCGGATAATTGGGGTAATTGTCGATCGCGCAGCCCCAAGATCACAGTCTGTTCAAGCGTCCAGTAATGCAATAATGGGCGTTGCGTTCGTTGCACCAAACGCATAAACGCTTGGGTATCCGCAAAAGCGGCCAACATTTTGTTAGGGGGGTAATGGCATTGCAAGACATCAACGACTGGTGTCGGATTTTCAAAAATGATGATGGTCACCTCACAAACTAAGCTAGCCTTAGTATAGCGTAAACTCCGTCTTCAGGGCAAAAAACATGCTATTTTTTTCGGGTAATTGTGGTCTAGGCAATTGCGTAGGGAGCTGGGTCGGTGAGCGCATCTCAAAAGTGTGCGAACCGACTTGGGTAGCTCCTGAGCATTAGCCTAGCAAAAGTAGCTTGGCCGCAGCTTGCGCTGCGAAATTCGGGGTGAGCTCGCTGTGGGCGTCACTTTGAGCTTCGCGAAACCCGCGCGAATCTCAAAGCTGAGCCTTATTCTAAGCGGCAAAGCCGCTAAGAATAACGACACGGCGATCTCACCCCGAATTTCTCCGCTCCAGCCGCTCAACGTTATAACAGCCGTTTGAGCACTCACGCCAATTGGCAAGCTATCGCCAATTAATGAGGAACCACGCAATTGACGGCCATGGCTAGTGGTCACCAGCTTTAAATTGGTGACACCAGTACAGTTTGTATGATGAAGGAACCTAGTCTCAGCGAATCAACTGAATCGGTCGGTTTCCACTTAAGGATTGTTGAGAGAACTGGTAAAGATGTTCAGTCTACACAAAATGTCCCGACAGCTTGATCCAATTCAGTTGGTGTTGCAGTACCACCTCAAAACGGGCAATTATTTGACCACTAGCTTGCAAAACCACTTTGTCAGATACCCAACTTTGATTGCAGATAGGCTCAATTCTGCCTAGCAACCGCCTCAGGACGTGTGGCTCAGCGGTGAGATTATTCTTAGCGATTTATCGCTTAGAATAAGGCTCGATTTGAAGACAAGCCGCGCACTTTGCGGATTGGCTTCAAACGATGCCCACCGCGTTCCAGCCACGACAAACGTCCTGAGGCGGTTGCGTCCCCACCAAACCCAGCACACCTGCAATTAAGCGGACGAGCAAGAATAGGAACCGGTCGTTTCCAATCAATCCAAACGATGCCCACCATGTTCGACCAGAGTGCGAGTCAACCCGGGTATCCCCTGAGCATTAGCCTAGCCAAGCTTTTGGAAGCGGTCCTGTGCTTCCAGAAGGCTGGCGTAGCTAAGCGGAAGGGGATAGGTCGCGTAGCACGTTTCAATAAAGTGCGCACGACCGGTTGATTTGCTATATAATTAAAGCGATTGAGAAAAGAGGCGGTAGTATGCTTGATTTAACAGCACCAATGCCCGTGCACTTACAAATGTCGACACGGATCGAACAGGCAGGTGAGATCACGGCCCATCATTTCGATGAACCGGGTCAACTGGTCCAAATGGGATCGACCTTGTATTTGCGTTATCGGGAACGCGATCCGGAAACTGGCGCCCAAACGCCGGTCACGATGAAGATCCAAGGAGATGGGTTGGTGATCTTGACACGTGGTCAAGCGGATCTGCGGTTACAATTACATTTTCACCCGACGGAGCGAATGACCACGGCCTACAAAACGCCGTATGGTGAGATACCAGTCACGACAGCCACCACGCTGATGGAAAGTCGCATCAAAAGCGAGCCATTACATGGCGAAGTCGCGATTGATTATCAACTTTTTTCTGAAAAAGAACTGTTGGGAAAATATCAATTACGATTGATTTTCAAAGCTTAGTCGAGTATTATTAAGGATAGACTGCTGAAAGGATGTGTCCCCCCAAATGGAATTAGATGTTTTTGCGGGCCAAAAAAAATCCGAATTGTCACTGATCGAAGTTGCGCATGCCATGCTGGAAGTGCAAGGTGAAGCGATGCCTTTTGCGGATATTGTCAACCAAGTCCAACAGTACTTGGGTAAGAGCGATGAAGAAATCCGTGATCGGTTAGGACAATTTTATACTGACTTGAATATGGATGGCAGCTTTATTTCTTTAGGCGAGAACGTTTGGGGGCTACGGGAGTGGTATCCATACGAATCCGTAGACGAAGAAGTCAACCATCCGGAAGATGATGAAGAGCGCCCACGTAAGAAGCGTCGCCGCAAGGTCAATGCCTTTTTGGCCGATGTTTCTGACGATGATGACGTGATCGACTACAACGATGATGATCCTGAAGATGAAGATGATTCTGACGACGACGATGACGATGCCATCGAAGTTACTGAAGAAGATGATGATGACGACCGCGAAGAAAGTCATCCCGCTGACTTCAAGCCAAGCCTGACTGATCTTGATGACCCTGACGATAACGATGACAGTGATGAGTTGGATGATGGGATCGAAGGACAATTATCTGAATTCAACGATGACGAATTGGTTGACGACGGCGATGCCGACTTCAGTTCTGACGATGACAGCACCGATGACGATGATCATCAAGACGACGAAGAGACCAACGACGATGCCGATGATGATGACACCGACAAATAATTGAACTTGAGAAATTTTAAATCGACCCGTGCCAGTAAGCTAGTTCTTGCTGACACGGGTTTTTTGTAACGACAAAAAGCGGGTGACGCCAGGGCTCAGCCGGGCCTTTGCTACTTAGTATTAGATAGTAGTTGACAGAATTGATCATGCGCACTATACTGATCCAGTACTTAGTATTACTAGGTAAGAGTTACAAGCCTTTTAAGAAAGGATGACGAGATTGACAGGAATGACAGAATTACTAAAAGGGGTACTTGAAGGCGTTGTCCTGCAGGTAATCCAGAACAGTCAGGAAACATATGGCTATCAAATTACCAACACCTTGATCGAGTTGGGCTTTCAGGATATTGTCGAGGGGACAGTTTATACCGTTTTACTCCGGCTAGAAAAGAAAAATCTCGTGACCGTTGAGAAAAGAAAATCAACTGTGGGACCGGCGCGCAAATTTTATCGGCTGAATGACGCCGGGGTCGCTTACTTGGCTGACTTCTGGCGGAAGTGGGCCTTCCTGGTGGATCAACTGGTCAAGATCAAACATTAGCCCAGTGCCCGCTGATGAAAATAGGAGCCTGTTTGAAACATGATGATGGAGGCATTGAAAAATGAATTTTTATGATAAAGTCACGGGTCATGATCTGACGAAGTTACAGAGGGCGTATGATCAACGGATCGCCCAATTACCTCAGGACTACCAAAGTGCCTGGCGCCAGCTGAATCAGGAGATTTGGCAGTTTACCGACTTCTCCGGTCGTAATCTCTATCCAATCTTGGCCGATGTGGTCGGATTGTTCGAGGAAAGCGCGGCGGAGGGGCTGGCGGTCAGCGCGGTCATCGGGTCCAGTCTCAACAACTTCATTACGGAGTTGGCCCATGTTGAAGGCGCCAAAGATTATCGCGATAAACTGCGCGCTCAGCTCAACCAGACAATCGCGAAGAAATTAGCCAAGGAGGAAACACGATGAGTTTGAAGCAAGCTTGGGCGGAAAAGAAAGAATGGCGCGAGCTCCAAAAGCGTGTCGCGGCGTTACCCACCCGTTACGCCATCGTCTACCAAGAAATCCAGAAATATCTCATGAAAGTCGATCCAATCAATCTGACCAATGATTTTCAACCCTTGAATGAGCTGTTGGATTTGTTTGAGGATGGCGCCCGCCGGCACAAAGATGTTCTGGCGGTGACGGGTCAGGACGTGGCGGCTTTCGCTGACGGCATGATTCTGACGGATCATCCGTTCTTGGACGCGTGGCGGCAACAGGTGAATGATCGCCTTTGAAAGAACCCGATTTCAGTTCGCGAACTTCTGCATTTTGGGTCGCAGACTCCTGCATTTTTGCAAGCGTTGCAGTTGTGGACGCGCTATCCCCTAGGAACAGGGCGGCTTTCCCGACGAACCGACACTAGTGATTCCTCCGGGATAACAGGAAGTTGTCAGTTTTCCTTGACGAACGGGGCAAATGTTTGTAGAATATCTTTTGGGCGCCTTACATTTCGTAATGCCAATTGACCAAGCTCCCTATTCAATGAATAGGGGGCTTGTTTTATATTATTTCCCCGATCAGGATGAAAAGGAGCGTCAGTATGACCAAATATATTTTTGTTACCGGTGGAGTTGTTTCATCGCTTGGAAAAGGGATCGTTGCCGCCTCACTAGGCCGTTTACTGAAGAATCGTGGCTTGAAGGTGACCATGCAGAAGTTTGATCCCTATATCAACATCGACCCTGGCACCATGAACCCCTATCAACATGGGGAAGTTTTCGTCACTGATGACGGGGCGGAGACCGATCTTGATCTCGGCCACTATGAACGTTTTATTGATAATGATTTGAATAAATACTCTAATGTCACAACTGGTAAAATTTATTCCGAAGTTTTGCAAAAGGAGCGCCGCGGTGATTACAATGGCGCGACCGTTCAAGTGATTCCGCATATCACCAATATGATCAAGGAGAAAATCATGCGGGCGGCAACAACGACCGATTCTGACGTGATCATCACTGAGGTTGGCGGGACCGTTGGTGACATTGAATCCTTGCCATACTTGGAAGCGTTGCGGCAAATGAAATCTGAGGTCGGCGCGGAGAATGTTGTTTATATCCACACGACTTTAGTGCCTTACTTGCGAGCGGCTGGTGAAATGAAGACCAAGCCAACTCAACATAGTGTGAAGGAATTACGGGGTTTGGGGATCCAACCCAATATTCTCGTGGTCCGCACAGAGGAACCAATTTCCCAAGATATGCGGAATAAAATCGCGCTTTTCTGTGACGTGGACCCGGAAGCCGTGATCGAATCGCTGGATGTGGAGACACTCTATTCGATCCCGTTGAATCTGGAGAAGCAGAAGATGGATCAGATCGTCTGTGACTATCTCCATTTGACCACGCCGGCGGCCGATCTAAGCGAGTGGCGCGAGTTGGAACACCGGGTGCAAAATTTACATCATCACACCAAGATCACCTTGGTCGGGAAGTATGTCGAGTTACAGGATGCTTATATTTCCGTTTCCGAGGCCTTGAAACACGCTGGCTATTTGTATGACTCAGAAATTGAGATCGAGAAGATCCAGGCCGAAGACGTGACCGCGGAGAATGTGGCGGAACTTTTGGGTGACACTCAAGGAATCATCGTGCCCGGTGGTTTCGGTAATCGTGGGTTGGAAGGCAAGATTCAAGCGATCAAATACGCGCGCGAAAACAACGTTCCTTTCCTAGGCATTTGTTTGGGAATGCAACTGGCCTGCGTGGAATTCGCCCGCGATGTTCTAGGTTACGCTGACGCTGATTCGACCGAGGTTGACACCAATACTAAACATAAGATCATTGATTTGATGCCTGATCAAAACGATGTGGAGAATATCGGCGGCACCTTGCGCTTGGGTCTCTATCCATGCAAATTGAAGCCAGGGTCCGTGGCCGCGGCGGCTTATGATCACCAAAGTGTGATCCAAGAACGCCACCGTCACCGTTATGAATTCAACAATCAATATCGTGAAGAAATGGCGGCCAAGGGCTTTGTTTTCTCCGGTGTCTCGCCAGATAATCGGTTGGTTGAGGTGGTGGAACTTCCTGAAAAGAAATTCTTCGTGGCGGCCCAATACCATCCGGAATTCCTTTCGCGACCAATGCGACCGGAAGGACTCTTCAAAGCCTTCATCAAGGCTGCTTCTGACTTACCTGAACAACCTTGGTAGTCTGAAGATCAGCTAAAAGTAAGCCTGGTTAACGGGTTGTCTTGACAGCTAGGTGGCTGATCGCCGCAACTTTTGTTGGGATCGCGTTACCGCGCGCTTGCGTGAGAGTGGCGATGATGATATTCTTATAGGCTATTTTGACCTTGATATTAAGGCCAAAATAGCCTATTTGTTTTCAGAAAATAAAAAATGCCGGCTCATTCAGGCTGGGCAATTTGCACAGTTATTCCCGAACCCCTTCAGGCAAACTGACAAATAATAAGGACGTTGTTTTCACCGTTATGGCGTTATATAAATTTAATAACGGAAGTGGTGACCCCTTGTAATTTCAACGATAATTCTTTATGATAGGTATTGATGACTTGACTAGTAAAAAAGTCATTGGACCATTTCTTTGTGAACGCAATCAATTGAAAAAGTACTGAAAAAAACTTAAAAAAAAACATACTCAAGACGATAAGGAATCAGCTATAATGAAAAAAATGATTATCCACGGTGGAAAGCGTCTAACCGGTGAAGTCGTTATCGGTGGTGCTAAGAATAGTACAGTCGCTATTATTCCTGCTTCGATTCTTTCAGAATCAAAAGTCACACTTGATGGCGTACCACGCATTCAAGATGTTGATAACTTACGTGATATTTTAACTGACATGAACGTCACTTCAGAAGTAACCGAGCAAGGCCTGGAGATCGATCCGACCCAGATCATCTCCAAACCGTTGCCCAACGGTAAAATCAAGAGTTTACGCGCTTCTTACTATTTCATGGGGGCATTATTAGGTCGTTTTGGGCGGGCGATCGTCGGGTTACCCGGTGGCGATGACATTGGTCCGCGACCGATCGATCAGCATATCAAGGGCTTTGAGGCATTAGGGGCCACCGTCAGCAATGAACACGGGGCCATGTTTATCCAAGCGCCAGATGATGGGCTTCACGGTGCTAAAATTTATTTCGATATGGTATCCGTTGGCGCCACCGTCAATGTTATTTTGGCTGCAGTTCGGGCGACGGGCACTACGATTATTGAGAACGTGGCCAAGGAGCCGGAAATCATTGACTTGGCGACGTTCTTGAACAATATGGGCGCCAAGATCCGGGGCGCGGGCACCGATACGATCAGAATTGAAGGCGTGCCCCATTTATATGCGCGCAATGCGCACACGATCATTCCTGATCGAATCGAGGCGGGAACTTATTTGGCGATGGCCGCGGCTTGTGGCAACGGCGTGACCGTCCGAAATATTATTAGCGAACATTTAGACTCATTTTTGGCCAAGATGGAAGAAATTGGGGTTCGTTTTGACATCGTGGAAGACAGCATCTACGTCTATCCCACTGGTGACCTGCAAATGGTGACGATTAAAACCATGCCCTATCCCGGGTTCGCCACGGATCTGCAACAACCGATCACCCCGCTATTGCTGAAGGCTCAGGGTGAAGGCATGATTGTTGACACACTTTATCCGCGGCGGGTTCGTCATGTCCCTGAATTGGTGCGCATGGGCGCCAATATTTCTGTGGAAAATGACGTGATCTTGTTACACCATACCGATCAGCTTCAGGGAACCGATGTGACTGCTGATGAGATTCGGGCCGGGGCGGCGTTGATGATCGCTGGCTTGATGGCGGAAGGAACGACCACGATCCATAAGGTGGAAAACATTTTGCGGGGCTACGACCAAGTGATCACCAAACTTCGCGGTCTTGGGGCTGATGTGGAAATGATTGACGAAGATGAGCCCAGTAGCACGTTGACTAGCGCCGAAGTTTTTCAGAAAAAAGCATTGTAATCAAGCGGGTTCCGTGCTAATATCTTATATTGTCAGACTACTTACGAATATGGACTCTAGGTTAGCAAATAGCTTAGGGAAAAGGAGCTAATTATAATGAAAAAAGGAATTCATCCAGATTTCCACGAAGTTGTTTTCATGGACTCAGCAACAGGTTTCAAGTTTCTTTCAGGTTCAACTAAATCCTCAAAAGAAACTGTCGAATTTGAAGGTCAAGAATACCCATTGATCCGGGTTGAAATTTCATCAGATTCACATCCATTCTATACTGGCAAGCAGAAGTTCACTCAAGCCGACGGTCGTGTTGATCGCTTCAACAAGAAGTATGGCTTCAAGGATACTGGCGCTGGCGCTAAGTAATCAAGAATCGGATTTAATGTGGAACCACACCGCGTTTAGCGGTGTGGTTTTTTGTGTTTTTCGGCACCTAGTCGACTTATGGCGGAAAAAATAAACCGCGGCTGCGGTTTATTTAGAAGGAGTGTGGGCCACAACGGGTTAGCTCCTGAACATTAGTCTAGCAAAAGTAGCTTGCCCGCGGCTTGCGCTGCGCGTGGCGTTGGTGGATGGGAAAGTGTGGTGGGGCTCCAGGTCGGGCTGGGGGTGGTGGAACGCGGCGGGCACGACTTGAAGCTTTTCGGAAGACCACCGAAAATCTTCAAGCTCGGCCTTATTGTAGGCGATAAATCGCCAACAATAATATCGCGGCTGACTCACCTCCAGCCCGACCTTCCGCCAAACGAGTAAACAGCCCACCAACGCCAGAGTGTGAAGCTGACCAGATCGGTTCACACGTTTCAACGCCACGCTACGCTCCAGCTGCTCAACGGTATAACGGTCGTTTGAGCACTCACGTCAACCGGCCAGTTGATAATCACAGCGTTGCAGATGCCCATCCCAACAGATTACCTTTCCCGTAGAGCAATAGCATGAATGATTCAGCTAAGGCTATTCAGCAGTGATCACTGGTTCTGATGTTGGAAATAGGCATCGACGATTTCCTTGATCTTGCCAACCTGACCAGTAACGAACAACGTCGCCGGTACTTTGATTTCAGGAAGTTGCTTCTTGTTGTCGAAGTTGGCGATTTGGTCAGGGACGACTAAAGCATCTAGCGATTCCGCCGTATCGGGATCGAAACCGATCTCATACGCATCATCGAATACTTGATGGAGCTCTTGACTCAGTTTCTTATCGAATGGACTGGCAAGATTGGCATAACCCAGTGATTGGTAACTCGCGTATAAGACAAAAACGATTTTTTTCATTTCTTTCCGCTCCTTACTTGATTTTTGACCCTAACAGCTACGCGAAGCGGGCAGAGATAGCAATGGTAGCGCTTGAACGACTGCTTAGCTTCTCGTATACTGATCATATAACCAACACAAATTATAGCATGCGGATTTGCGAAGCTTTGAATTTGTTAAGTCTTTTGACATGGAATGGCGTTTCGGGTAACTAGAGGGGAAGGCAATGATCATGACTCATGGTGAATTGATCAAAAAACTTCGGGTTGAACGTGGGCTCACTCAAGCAGAACTGGCTAAAGGAATCTGCAGTCGGACGACATTATCTGTTTTCGAAAATAATGGGACGTACCTTAGCGCCGAGATCCTATTTAAATATTTGGACCGTTTGAATGTCCTGCCCAATGAATATATGGCAATGATCGCGGCCGATGATGAAGTTGGCCTGCCTGAGCTTCCCGCTAATAAAGACTATCTGCTCCGGAAAATCGAGAGTTTGATCTATCAAGGGAAAAGCTTATCCCTGCATGAATCTATTAGGGGATTTTACGCGGCGTACGCCTGTGATCATGATGTCTTTTACCTATATTTATTGATTCAAATCGAAAGCGCGCGTTCACTGCAAGTAACTGGCCGGGTACAGCTCAATCCAGAGCTGATCGCTGATGCGAAATCATATTTAACGCGGAGCGAGAGTTTTCATAGTTTTGACTTGTTGCTCTTTACCAGCGTCTTGCACACTTACACGGCCGAACAACAAGCGGAGTATTATTCACAGATCATCACGAAACGACTGCTTAGCGCCTACGATCGCCCTGAATACATCGCCCTAACCAAATTTATCATTCGAGCAATCACGTTGCGCTTGAGTAATCAAGATTATGAACGGGCTAGACAATATTTAGGTGATTTACAGGAAATCACCAGACGATTCCCCGACATGGACTGTCACCTGCTGTTTATGATTCTCGATGAAAAGTTAAACCAAGGCAATCAGCGGTTGGCCCAACAACTTTTTGAGACACTAAGAGTGATTGCGATTAATGATCAGCTTAATCCTGATATAGAGATTATTGGCTACTTACTTAACAATGATGGGTCCAGTGATGAATCAAGCAGGCGCTGTTTAGTCTTCAACTAGAGCATCTAAGTTGCCAACTCAGACCAGCTCAGCTGCGAAGGACCCTGACATCTTTTTTGGAAAAATTTCCTAGATTTTATTTTGTGCGACGATTTCATCGGGATTCGTGGGAAAAGGTCTTATTGCAGCTTAGTCAATCTGATAAATTAATGATCACGGTCTAACCGCACCTCTCTTTTGAAACGTGCTCGCTGGCCCAGCTCCCTGCGCTTAGCTACGCAATTGTTTCGGAAGCAAAGTGCGGCTTCCAAACCAATTGCTAGGCTAATGCTCGGGAGCTACCCGGGCCAGCTCGCACTCTGATTTGAAACGTGCTGCGAGGTGCAGACCGCTGCGCCTTAAAGTATCAGATTGCCCAATCTGATAAATTAATGCTCACGGTCTAACCGCACCTCTCCGCACTCTTTATTTTTTTTGCTTTCTTTTCTGGTACTTTTCTTTTATACTTAAGGCTTGAGAATCAGATTAGCTGCGTTCTGGTGGAATCTTCTGCTGGTGGTGAAAGTGGGGCTTTTGCCAGGGGCGAGCTTAAATTTGGATGGAACCAAGAGGAGGACAAAAAGATATGAAACTTTACCTCATGTATGGTGGTCGGACCGTTGAGCACGATGTGACTGTCATGAGTACCCGGTCCGCGTTGAGCGCGGTCGATTACCAAAAGTACGAGGTTATTCCGATTTATATCACGCGTCAAGGTTTGTTTTTGAAGGGGTTGACCCTCACCGCACCGGTCGCGGCTGAGACTGCATTGAAACTTGATGCGGCTGAGCAAGCGGCGTGGCGCCCTGAGCCGGAACACTCTTTAGGCACCAAGTTTGATTTCGCTGAGTTGGCCGGACAAAAAGATTGTGTCGTGTTCCCAATGATCCATGGGACTTGGGGTGAAGATGGCACGATCCAAGGTTTGTTAGAAGTTTTGGATGTGCCTTATGTTGGCTCTGGTATTTGCGCGTCAGCAGTGGGTATGGACAAGATCATGGCCAAAATCGTCTTTGATGAATACCAGATTCCGCAAGTGCCATATCTTTCGGTTTTGGCGGTTCACTACCGCGACGCAAACAAGGCTGCTGAGATCCGGGAACAGATCGCAACAGAAATGGGTTTCCCAGTTTATGTCAAAGCGGCTAACGCGGGCTCTAGCATTGGCGTCAGCAAGGCCGAAAGCAGCGAAGAATTGGTCGGCTGCTTAGCTGATGCTTTCACCTATGATGATCGGGTCGTGGTCGAAAAGGCCGTACCAAAAGCGCGGGAATTAGCGGTCAGCCTGTTAGGTAATGATGATCCTAAGGCGTCGATCGCTGGTGAGATCGGGAAGAAGCAAGACTTCTATGATTATGAGTCGAAGTTTATTGATGGCTCGACTAAGCTGATCATTCCCGCGCCAATCACAGCGGAACAATTGGCTGAAGTTCAAAAGTATGCGGTGATGGCTTTTAACGCAGTCGGCGCCGCAGGCTTGACGCGGGCTGATTTCTTCCTTGATCAAGCAGGTCAAGTCTGGTTGAATGAGATCCAAACCATGCCTGGCTTTACGCAATTCTCGATGTACCCATTCTTGTGGCAAGCGAGCGGTGTCCCTTACCCAGAATTGATCGATCAATTGATCCAGCTCGGTCTGGAACGTTACGCCAGCAAGAAGCAAACAGTGGCGAACAAATAGTTTCACCGATTGAAACAGGCGATTGAAACGTGCGCCTTTTAATTGGGTTGTTCTAAAATATGAGGTTTGAATTGAGAGGTTCCAAGCATAAATGAAAATGACATTATCTGAGATCGTTCAGGCAATTGGGCTGGATGTTTCAGAAACTCAGCAGCGTCAATATCAAAACACGGTTGTGACGAGTATTTGCATTGATAGTCGCCAAGCGCGGCCCGGCAGTCTGTTCGTGCCGTTAGTTGATCAGCGTGATGGCCACGATTTCGTGGCGCAAGCGCAGATGGCTGGCGCCGTCGCGACTTTCTGGCAAACGGGTCACCCAGGCCGACCAACCAATCTTCAAGTGATCGAGGTTGCCGAAGTTTTACCTGCTTTGCAGAAATTGGCGCATTATTATTTATTGAAGGTCAATCCAAAGGTGGTCGCGATTACCGGAAGCAACGGCAAAACGACCACCAAGGATATGATTGCGGCGATTCTGGCCAAGCAACATAACACGGCCAAAACCCAGGCCAATTTCAATAACGAAATCGGCGTGCCCTTAACGATTTTGGGAATGGAAACCAATACCGAAGTGTTGGTCGTGGAAATGGGGATGGATCGTCCCGGACAGTTACAATTTCTCAGTGACTTGGTCGAGCCGGATGTGGCTGTGATCACCATGATCGGGGAAGCGCATATCGAATTCTTCGGGACCCGCGATAAAATCGCCGATGCTAAGATGGAGATCACCCATGGTCTGAAAGAGGACGGGTTATTGATTATCAATGGTGATGAGCCGTTGTTGACGACGCGCGCGGCAACGTTTGCGCCCCGGACTTTCGGATTCAAGGAAGAGAACTATCTTTATCCGACCGCCATGACCTTGACCAAGAATCATAGCGAATTCTCAGTCAATCGCTGGCCAGAAGTTAGTTTCACCGTGCCGATGATTGGCGAATTCAATGTTTTGAACGCATTAGCGGCGCTGCTAGTTGGTCGTCATTATCACGTTTCGCCAGACGAAATGGCTCAGGCCTTAGCGCACTTCCAACCCACCGAGAACCGGACCCAATGGTTGACAGGCGATGCTGGCGAGGAGATCTTGAGCGATGTTTACAATTCAAATCCGACGGCTGTTCGGGAAGTCGTTGAAAGTTTCATCAAGGTCGCTGCCAAGGGTCGTCACGTTGCGGTTCTAGGGGATATGTTGGAATTGGGCGAGCAAGCAGAGAAACTCCACGCCAACTTGGCCAGTGAATTAGATCCGCGTCATATTGAGGAAGTTTATCTCTATGGTGATCTGATCAAGTCTCTGGATCTGCGGTTACGTGGCGTTTACCCGCCGGAAGCTCTGCACTATTATCCTTTGGGTCAACAAGCAGCCTTGATCGCCGATTTGAAAAATGATTTACACTATGGCGACATGGTTTTGCTCAAGGGAAGTAACGGTATGAAATTGAAAAAAGTTGTGCAGGCCTTGCTATAAGCGCAACTTCATTGCAGGAAAGGCAAGAAAGCGTTGGTCGCTTTCTTGCCTTTTTCACTATTCTGGCGTTTTGAAACGTGTTCGCCAACCCAGTGCTTTCCGCTTAGCTACGCAATTGTTCCGGAAGCAGGGCGCGCTTCCAAAACAATGGCTAGGCTAATGCTCAAGCACTACCCGGGCTGGCTCACACTCTTTTTTGAAACGTGTTCGCTAGCCCAGCTTCTTGCGCTTAACTAAGTCAGGATTTCGGAGGAAAGAAAGCGCCTCCAAAATCCTGACTAGGTTAATGCTAAGAAGCTACCCGGGCTGGCTCACACTCTTTTTTTGAAACGTGTTCGCCAACCCAGTGCTTTCCGCTTAGCTACGCCATTGTTCCGGAAGCAGGGCGCGCTTCCAAAACAATGGCTAGGCTAATGCTCAAGCACTAAACGGGCTGGCTCACACTCTTTTTTCTGAAAACAAGCGGTTTACTTCCTTGTGGTTTCCAAATGAAAATGGTAAGATATGTAGAACACTGATTAGAACAGTGTGATTGAAAAAAGTGATTACAAACAGTTATGAAAGTTGAACGGATGTCTCCTGCTGTGATGTGATTGTTTTTTTCGAATCCAGAGGAGGACATTTTTTGAAATTTTCAGAACTTAATTTAGAACCAGATTTACTCGAGGCTGTTGAACGCGCTGGCTTTACCGAAGCGACACCGATCCAAGCTGAAACCATTCCCTTGGTCTTAGCTGGTGATGATGTTTTGGGTCAGGCCCAAACCGGTACCGGTAAAACAGCGGCGTTCGGCTTGCCATCATTGCAACACGTTGACATGGATGACCCGCAGATCCAAACTTTGATCATTTCCCCAACTCGGGAATTGGCAATCCAAACCCAAGAAGAAATGCAACGCTTAGGTGCGGCCAAACATGTTAAGGTGCAAGTTGTTTATGGCGGTTCCGATATCAGCCGGCAAATTCGTAATTTGAAGAAAAAGCCGCAGATTTTAGTGGGAACACCTGGCCGCTTGCTTGATCACATCAATCGTCACACCGTTAAACTTGATGGCATCAAGACCATCATTTTGGACGAGGCTGACGAAATGTTGGATATGGGCTTCGTGGAAGACATTGAAAGCATTTTGAGCCATGTGCCTAATCAACATCAGACTTTACTTTTCTCAGCGACCATGCCGAAACAGATCATGGGCATCGCTGAACGCTTTATGCACGATCCGAAAATCATTAAGATCAAGTCAAAAGAATTGACTGCTGATTTGATCGATCAATATTACATCCGTTCAAAAGAATTCGAGCGTTTCGATATGATGACGCGGCTCTTCGATGTTCAAAATCCAAAACTGGCCTTGATCTTTGGCCGGACCAAACGCCGGGTCGACGAATTGACCAAGGGCTTACAGGCTCGTGGTTATAAAGCCGAAGGGATTCATGGCGATTTGACCCAACAGAAGCGGATGAGTGTTCTGCGTGAGTTCAAGAGTGGTGAATTACAATTCTTAGTTGCAACCGATGTGGCTGCCCGGGGCTTGGATATTTCCGGGGTGACTCATGTTTACAACTACGATATTCCACAAGATCCTGATGGCTACGTCCATCGGATCGGACGGACAGGTCGTGCCGGTGCGGCGGGCGTTTCCGTTACTTTCGTCGCTGGCAGCGAAATGGGTTATCTGCACGCGATCGAAGATTTGACCCGGGTCCGGATGACGCCATTGAAGCCAGCAACGGCTAAAGAGGCGTTCCGGGGACAACTTCACGCAGCTTATGCGGAAGTCGATCAGTTGATCGACAACGCCGACTTGGAACGTTTTGCAGGTCCAGCGCAAGAATTACTCGAAAAATATACACCAGAACAATTGGCGGCGGCTTTATTGCGGTCCCAAGTTAAGGATCCAAGCCAAGTTCCAGTGCACATCGCGCCAGAACGCCCATTGCCATCACGGAAGGTTTCCAAGCCTCATTATGGCAACAAGCGGGGCGGTGGTTCCCGCTCAAGTTACAATCGTCGTGGCGATCGCAGCCATGGTGATCGTGATCGTTCGCGCGGGGAACGCGGCGGTGACTCTCGTGGTCGTCGCTCCGGTTCCGGTAACGGTGGCAGCCGTCATCAAGGCGGCAACAATGGTGGCAAACGTAACTTCACCATTCGGAAGAATCCAACTGCCTAATAAAGCCAAGAGGTCCGCGTTAGCTGAAACTGGCGCGCACGTTTCAAAAAACATGATCCGGTCAAGTGACTGGGTCATGTTTTTTTGTTGGAAGAAAATGCAACTCATCGTGAATCATTCTCATCTTGGTTTTGACTCAAGTGAATCAAATTAACGACAATCAATGGTATAATAAAAAAAGCATCAGTTGCGGGCTAGTTGCTGAGGCGTCGTTAAAACCGACGGATCAGCAACTAGCGTGATGCGCTGAGCGGCCCGAACATGACCAACCGTTGCCAGCATTGAATGGACAGCGTCAGCTATGTACGGGAACAGGGCCAAATCATTCGCTTTTTGTGGCGGGGATGGTTAGACTAACGGTGAAGGTGGCGATCGAGATGATTGCAGGATTAGGTGTTGATATTACAGAGATCGCGCGAATTGCGGCGGCAGTGGAACATAATCCGAAGTTTGTGGACAAGGTTTTGACGGCGGCGGAAATTGCCCAGTTTGACGAATTGCGCGGTCAACGACAACGCGAATATTTGGCGGGGCGCTTTTCGGCCAAGGAGGCTTTCGCAAAGGCCATGGGAACTGGTTTGGGGCAAGTCAAATTGCATGATGTCACAATTATCAACGATAATATGGGCAAACCCGTGATCAGCCAGCATCCTTTTGCTGGTCGGGCCCTGGTCTCGATTTCCCATACCGCGACTTTAGTGATGACAGAAGTAATTTTGGAAGAAGAATAGAGAGGATTTCCCGTGCAAACATCATATTTACGACCAACTTATTTAGAAATCGACCAACAGGCGATCTATGACAATGTCCATCATGAGCGGGAACGATTACCGCAATCAAGCCAGCTTTTCGCTGTGGTCAAGGCAGATGCCTACGGTCATGGCCTCGTTCCCGTGGCTCGTGTTTGCCGCGCGGCTGGGGCCAGCGGTTTTTGTGTGGCGACCTTGGATGAAGCCTTGGTCTTGCGCGAAGCCCAGATCGTGGAACCGATTTTGGTGTTAGGGGTGACAAGTGTCACAACCGCGGCGATTGCTGCCAGCCAACATATTTCGTTGACTGTCGCCGACCGCGACTGGCTGGCCGCTGCCGCGCAGACACTGGCAGGTAAAAATAATTTGCCACCATTAGCGCTTCATTTAGCGGCAGATACCGGCATGGGGCGGATTGGCTTCACGGAACCAGCCGAACTCCAAAAGGCGGCGGCGTTTGTCTTGGACCACCCAGAGACGTTCGTTTTCGAAGGGGTCTTTACCCATTTCGCGACGGCGGATCAAACAGATTTGACGCACTTCCAGCAGCAACAAGCGAAGTTCAAACAAATGCTTGCAGTCTTGCCAGAAAAACCGCGCTACATTCATTGCGCGAATTCGGCGACCAGTCTTTGGCACGCGGAATTGGCGATGAATATGATCCGTTTCGGAATCGCTTTGTATGGCCTAAATCCGTCCGGAACGGTGATCCCAGCGCCGTATCCACTAAAACCAGCTTTGGCGCTTTATAGCGAACTGGTTTTCGTCAAGGAAATCCATGCTGGCGATACGGTGGGCTATGGCGCCACCTACACAGCACCGGCAACGGAATGGTTGGGCACCATCCCGATTGGTTATGCAGACGGCTGGTTGCGCCGCATGTCGGGAATGGCCGTGTTGATCGAAGGCCAACGTTGCCCGATTGTTGGCCGGGTCTGTATGGATCAAATCATGGTCAAAATGCCCGCGAAGTTTCCAGTTGGTAGTAAAGTGACCTTGATTGGCCGTGATGGCGCTGATGAAATCACGATTCAAGAAGTCGCCACTTATGCACAGACAATTCATTATGAGATTGCTTGTGGTTTGGATAATCGCCTGCCGCGGCATTATTTACCTTTTGATCCCGATTAGTGGTGATTTGCTTCGTTGTTGATTCGTTGTTGATTCGTTGCTTATTCGTTACTGATTCGCGGTTTGAGCGTACTGATTGTAGCATCATCACACCAGTTGAACTTTCCCCGGATCAAGCCGCCAACAAGATACCCGGCGTAGCGGCGTGGCAGCACCGTGGTCACTGTGAAATTAATTGAGCCAGTTCGCCGACTTAGTTTGAAGCTGAGGCGGCGAATGCAGTTAGCGCGAACAATAATAAACACGCGGCAATCAAGCTGTGTTACAATAGTAACAACATGAAGACCTGATCCTGTCTGAACCAGCGCGTGTTTGCGTGTTGGCGCTAGGCAGGATCGTTTTTAGAAAAGTTGAGTGAGCGTATGGAACAAGAAATTAAACGCGGAGACATCTTCTTCGCTGATTTATCGCCGGTCGTCGGTTCGGAACAAGGCGGCTTGCGACCGGTCTTGATTATTCAAAACGATACCGGTAACCATTTCAGCCCCACCGTAATCATCGCCGCGATCACCGCTAAAATCAGTAAACCCCGATTACCAACCCATGTGGGGCTAACTCCTGATCCTGATGGGGTCGAGCGGGATTCAGTCGTGCTGTTAGAACAAGTGCGAACGATCGATAAACAACGCCTGCGGGCTCAAGTTTCGCGCCTAGAACCAGCGCGAATGGCGTTAGTTGATCAAGCGCTGTTGATCAGTCTAGGGTTGACACCAATGGAATAACTACATAGTATCGGAATAGTGTTGTGATCGATTTACGGTTTGATCAGTCTAGGGGAATTGCCCTAGGCTTTTTTTGTTGGTGACAGGTTGTTTGGCTCTGATTGAAAAAAATCGTTTTTGTTCATGAGCTTGAGCAGAAGCCCGTTGCGTTCCCCGCCCAAAACGTGTTCGCAACAATTTCTCCCGCGCCCTTATCAATTCCTGGTTGGCAATCGGTCGATTTAGCCAATTCATCAAGATCTTATCCCAGTTCATCAGACAGACTGTACTGGTGTCACCAATTTAAGGCTAGTGACCACTAACCACGGCCGTCAAGTGCGTGGCTTCCCATCAATTGACCATAGCTTGCCAAATAGCGTGAGTGCTCAAACGGCTGTTAAAACGTTGAGCGGCTGGAGCGGAGAAATTCGGGGTGAGATCGCCGTGAAATTGTCCTTGGCGGCTGTGCCGCTTAGGACAAGGCCTGATTTTGAGACAAGCCGCGTACTTTGCGGATTGGCTCAAAACAGCGCCCACAGCGAGCTCACCCCGAATTTCGCAGCGCAAGCTGCGGACATCATCATTCATCATAAGCGCCATCAAAAATCTACCAAGGCCGAAAGGGGGGGCTGACGCTGGGCAAGGCAAATGCTACAATGGTAATGGTCCCAAAAGAGAAATAAATATTTTGGTAGAGATAAGGAGCAGATAAAATGGTAGAACGCTTGATCAGTGCGCAATCATCAGAGGTTTTAGCAATGTCCGCGGCAGAATTGAAAACAGCCATCCAGGCCAGTGAAGGTCGGGTCATGTTATCCGAGGATGTGGTAACGGCGCAACCGCTGGCGGAAACAATTACCAATGCGGAGGTTGCCAGCGCGTTTGGTGCGGATTTGATTCTATTGAATCTGTTTGACGTGGAACGGCCTTTTATTTTAGGCTTGAATGAAGGCGAGGACTCCTTAGCCAATGTCCAGCCTGATCCTGAATCGGTTCATAAATTGAAACATTTGATCGGTCGGCCAGTGGGCTTGAACTTGGAACCGGTCAATCCTCACGCGGCTATGCTGTCGGATCAATTCGAAGTCAGTCAAGGTCGGCAAGCGACGGCGGCTTCCTTCCAGAAAGCTGCGGCGTTAGGATTCGACTTTGTTTGTTTGACGGGCAATCCTGGTAGTGGTGTAGATAATGAGGCCATCATTAAGGCGCTCAAGGTCGCCAAGGCCAACTTCCCAGGGCTGATCATCGCCGGCAAAATGCATGGTGGCGGCGTTAACGAGCCGATTATTGATGAGGCTGTCCTTGGTGCCTTGATTGAAAATGGCGCGGATATTATTTTAGTTCCGGCGGTGGGAACGGTACCTGGGTTCACCGACGCAGAATTGTTGCAAGTGGTTCGTCAAGCCCACGCTGCTGGCGCCTTGGTGATGTCAACGATCGGAACTAGCCAAGAAAGTGCCTCAACCAGTGTGATCGAACAATTGGCGATCCGCAATAAGATTTGTGGCGTGGACATTCAACATTTAGGTGACGCGGGTTACTCGGGCGTGGCGCCGGTGGAGAACTTCATCGCGATGAGTAAAGCGATTCGTGGGCAACGCCATACCCTGAACCGGATGGCACGTTCAGTTAACCGTTGATTTTCAAATAATGACGTGGAAATGATTGTCTGATTTCCGAATAAAAATAGGAGCCCCACCGGTCAAAATCGACCGTGGGGCTCCTATTTTTTGAAATCATTACTGCAATTTGTTGCCTGAACTTACTTGTTGGCTTGGCGTTTGTTCTTTACAAAGAAGAACAGGCCCAGACTGATTCCCAACAGGACGATCCCTGAGAGAATAATTGTTTTCACCATTGACTGATTTTCATGTTCATCGGCCTGTGGTAGTTTGCCAGTGGCGGTCTTGGTCCCGTTTGCTGAGGAAGCCTTCTTGCTGGAAGTAGTTTCCTTGCCGGTTGACTGATTGCCAGCACTGCCTAAACGTTGATAGATCAAAATCGTGGTCTTATCTTTGGCGGAACCGCTACCTGCTGGTTCCGGGCCGGTGAAACGCAGGTATTCATAGCCAGGAATGTTGAATAAATTACCGGTATAAGGCTGTCCGTAGGCTGGTAGAGTTGTGTAATCAGCGTGGATCGTTTTGCCTTTGGTGTCTTGATATTTCAAGGTGATCAAGCCACATTGGCGGTTCATCAAGGTCCAGACTGATTCACGTGCGGCGTCGACTTCGTTAGGTTTAGCTTGGTTTTGGGCCAACAGGTTTTGCAGCTTCTGTGTCGCTGTTTTAACTTCAGCCTTGGCCTGAGCAGACATTGTAGGGTCAACGGCGAATTTATCGGCGTAATCAAGCGCGCCTAAAGCCTCTTCAACGGCCATCGCTAATTTCGGTTCAGCCGTCATTATGGCTAGGGGATCATAGTCGGGCAGGCTGGCGGTGCTGGCAACACCAGCGGCGCCCAGGAGAACTTGGTTGACGGCTAAAGGAGACGTGGCTTGATCGATTGCTTTCCGTTTGGTAGCTAACCAGCTGCTCCCTAGTTGTTGAGAATGTTGATAATAATAGCGAGTGGCTGCGGTCGTTGCCCAACCCTGAGCAGTATCTAACATGCTGTCACCAAGTCCGGTTTGGAGGCAATAGGCGGTGAACAGATCGGTTTTAGTGATCAGGAAATCACTGGCAGTAGCCTGAGTCAGTTCTTTAGTGGTATCAGCATTGGCAGCAGGACCCACAAACAAAGTCTTGCCTGCCTTGGTGAAAGCTGCTTGCAACAGTTTGACCGTTTGAGCTTGCGTGCTGGTCAATTTGGTGCCAGCTGGTAAAGCTAAGCCGGCCAGCGTCGTTGGTTGTACTTCAGTCTTGATCAGTTCCTGCGCTAAAGCCGTCACGACAGTTGCCGTTGGAATTTCAGTAGCGGTGGCCCAATCGCCTAATAATTGCTTTAGCGTCACGGCCTGATAAACTTGCGTCCCTTGTGCCGCCCATTTGGTGATTTGACCAGATGTTTGCAACTGTTGCTTGAAACTGGTTTGTTGCGCAGCAGTTAGCGTATCCAGCGGGTTCAAGACAATTTGTTGATTGCCCACTGGTAATTGGTCCAAAGTAAGCCAACTACCCGAAACCGCCTTATCTTGTGCCACTGGATAATAAAGTGTTGTCCCAGTGACTGTTGCTGCCGAGCTTGCTTGTAAGACATGGGTTGGTTGAGCCCGCAACCCTAATGTCATGATGACCGCTAACCCAATGGCTAGCAGTGCCCGTGTTTTCTTCATTATGCCCTCCCGTAATGCTTTTGAAATATTTGTAATACAAATGCAACATAAGTATAGCACATCGTTTATCTGATTGAAAGGTCTTATTCAGAAGGTAACAAATAATGTTACCAGAAAATCCAGGTGTCCGTTTGCGGGGAGCTTCTTCTAGTGACGATATCAAAAAACGAGCCTTGCGGATTTGCACGAGACTCGTTTGTATGAGTGTTGATATTGTTTTCCAGCGACAAGTGGCTAAAGCGCGTTCTTCTCGTTGCGGATCGTTTCCCCAGTTTGCAGGTCATCGATTTCGACGACGCGATATTGCTTGCGCTCCAAACGATCAACGATTTCAGCCAAGGTCTTTGGTTTGAGGCCTGCCGGTAGGGTGATCAACGTTCGCCGAACAAAGGTGCCTTTTTTCGCATCTAAGGTTAGGATACCGGCAATCGAAGTATACTTGGAAATGATCTTGGACATTTCAAAGAGGTCGCCTTGTTGGCCCGTCGACATAATCGTCAAAACATAACTGCCGATATTTAAATTCCATGCTTCTGATAACATCCCTAGTAATTTCGCGTGGGTTAGGATACCATAGAAATTATGGTTTTCGTCCAAGACCGCGATGTACGGCAAATCCTTGATATTGAAAAAGACCTTAAAGAAAGGTGAATCGATATCAATGGTTTTCGTGGCATTCTTGAGTAAGTAAGTCACAGGTAGTTGCATATTGCCGCCTTGGGATTTATGGCGGTAGATATGCATTTTATAAATATTCCCGCGGAAAATACGGCCGCTTTCATCGAGAATCGGCACGCACCGGAAACCAGAATCTTCGAGGATCTGTAGTGCTTCCTCTAAGGTGGCATTCTCCTTAACAGTGGTGAGTTGATCTTTCTTCAAAACTAAGGTCTTGATTAACATGGGACTCCTCCTCAAACAAACTACTTATCGCTGTAATCATAACATAAAAACAGAAATTTTAAAATATATGAGAAGTTTATTATACCACTAACGGACAATTAAATGTGAGGTAAATGAGAATATGCGTAATGAAATGATGGATCAACCAGTAATCGCGACGGACGTACTGAAATTTATGCGGATGCAGCCTTTGCCGCTGAGTCCGCAACTAGAACGGATCGAGCAGGAAGCAACCACGAGGCGGATCCCAATCGTGCCCCGTGAAACGGCGGTTTATTTATATCAACTCGTTCAACAACGCCAACCGCAGCGGATTTTGGAAGTGGGAACGGCCATCGGTTTTTCCGCAGCGCTCTTTGTTGAGGCCAGTCAACGGCGCGCGCAGGTGACCACGATCGACCGCTTTCCTAATTTCTATGAGCAGGCACAAGCCAATTGGGCGACATTGGGGTATCAGCGAGAAATCGAGTTGCTGATCGGTGATGCTGCGGAGGTGCTGCCAACCCTGACTGGGCCTTATCAACTGATTTTTCTTGATGCGGCCAAGGCACAGTATATCAAGTTCTTACCGGAGGCTTTGCGTTTATTAGCGCCAACCGGCACGCTCTTGATCGATGATGTGCTCCAAGGTGGCAGTGTTTTTGCCGCCGATAGTACGATCCGTCATCGAAATAAGGGGATCCATCGGAATCTGAATCGCCTTTTTGACAGCGTCTATCAAGATCCACGACTATTGGTCAGTATGTTGCCCTTGGGCGATGGGTTGTTGCAAATTACTTGGCGCGATTCGATCGAAGCGGCGACATCACAGCACGCTTAACATAACTTAGAGACCGGCAACAATTAAAAGTATGCAGAAAGGTATGTTGCTTTCATGGTTAAATATTTGGCACTGTTCCTTTTGATTGCACTTGTGCTGTTATCCATCGGCATTAAGAAACGCAACAAAATAATGATATGGCTAGCGAGCTTCAGCGTGATAGCCTTGCTCCTATTTATTATCTGGTTAATATTCGTACTGATCCCTTCGATGTAAGTCCGTATGGATAAGGCGGATGTTTTTGTAGAACAGAATCTGAAGCTAATAGCGGGTTTGCTCCTCGGCTAGGCTGTAATTTGTTAGATCTTCCAAGCTAACGTCTAACTTTTCCCATTCTGATTCAACGATCAAGTGGCAACTGATTCTAGCGGTGGGGTTGTGGCCCATCGAAATGATCACCACTATTTTGCGGGTAGATCCGGACACAACAAAAAAGTGTTTATCACTGTCCTCACAGGTGATAAACACTTTTTTTCATTGGTCATGAAATTGATTTAGAAAACGATGACGGCTGTTCCCTTAGGAACCAGTTCAAAGACTTGCGCCATGATCTTGGGCGGTGTGTTGATACAGCCATGGGAGCCATGGGTCTTGTACCAGTCGCCACCATACTTCGGTTGCCAAGAAGAATCGTGGATCCCAACGCCGGTGGTATCGATCGGCATCCAATAACTAACGGGTGAGGCGTAACTGCTGCCATCATTATTCTTCCCTTTAAGGGTTGAGTTCCGTTCCTTGGCCCAAACGGACCAGACGCCGACTGGAGTATCCTGACCGGGCTGACCCGTGACGATATCTGTGCTGACCTTCAAGGCACCATTGATATAGACATACATGTGTTGGTTGACTTTATCAACTTCGACATACGTATTGCCAATATCTGTGCCATCTTTAGAGTAGCCACTCCCTTGGATCGTTGGTGTCCGCGTAAAGTCTTTCCCAGCTAATACCACGCTGGTCAAATTAGCGGTCTCAGCGCTGACGTTGATACTCCAACCATAGATACCTGCAGGAACTGAAACAATCCCCCGCTTAGTTGACTGGAAGCGTCGCGTCTTATTATAGGTAGCATACTTGCTATTTAATTCCCTGAGATAATTACCGACGGCGGTCTGATCTAAGGTTGGTTGCCCATTCTGATAGGTCAACCAAGCACGGATCATGCTCGAGGTGATCTTCTCTGTCTGCCCAGCAATCGTATAAGTGCCGGAGACCTTTTCGATCTTAGCTACTTGTCTGAGCGCTGTTTGCATCTGGCTGGAGCTCTTGGTGATGGCCGGCTTGATGTAAACACTGCTGACCTGGATCTGACGTTGCCCCTTACTGATGGCGGTTTTCATCGAGCTCATCAGTTTTTCGGCGTCGATTTGATTACCTTGAACTTCCGCCTTGATCTTGAACCCGTTATCGGTTTTGATCAGGGTCGCGTTCTTGGTCACCGAGCGATTCTGGTTCAGGGATTGGGTGGTCTTATTGACGAACGCCTGAAGATTGGCCGTACTGAAAGTGACATTATTATTCGTTTGGTCTGTCCCAGCTTGGACTTTAGAACTCAGCCCCCATGGATTCTGCTGGGCCATGATCTTCTTTAAAGTGGTGCCGGTTTGCTGGGTCAATCCCAATTCTTTGCCGCTGATCGTCGCCAATTCTTTCTTATCATCGAGTAGTTGATATTGAGAATTTTGCAATTCGTCGGTCAACTTTTGCTTGGCCTCAGCGTAAGTCAATTTACTGATATTGACATTTTCCACTTCCGTTTTAGGAAGGAAGTGGTCCTGATAGTAAACCCCATGGTGGATGTAAAGCCCACCAAAAAGCAAAACAAGACCGAAACCCGCAGCCGCTAGGATGATTTTGCTTTTCTTTCGCATCAAAAAACACCTGCTTTTTCGTTTACTTGTGATAAGTCTATTGTAACAGCTTTTTCGGCGACACCCTAATATTCCTGCTTCCCGACGACATTATGTCTACTGTCGAAAGCGGTGCGAAAGGGCGCCACATCAGAGTTACAATGGTCTATAACGAGATTGTAACACATGTAATATATTTGTAAAGGTTCGATTTGAACCATTGCTTTCTTCGTTTCAGTAAAAACGATGTTCAGACGAATAAAGGCTGAACCAAAACATTAAAGTTTTGATTCAGCCCGATATTGCAATATAAGCGCAAGTTTCTAACGCGAAGAGATTATTGACGAGTTTCGATTTCGCCCTTAGCGAAAGCGTCATCCAAAATCTTCTTCAATTGTTTAGCAGATGCTTGCATTGATTCTTGTTCGTGGTCAGTTAATGGAATTTCCAAGATGTTTTGGATCCCATCACGGTTGATCACGGCAGGACTACCGATATAAATATCGCTTAAGCCATATTGACCATCCATATAAACAGACAATGGCAAAACAGCGTTCTCGTCATCGAGGATCGCCCGAGTGATCCGAGCTAAAGCCGTAGCGATACCATAGAAAGTAGCGCCCTTCAAGTTAATGATCGTGTATGCCGCGTCACGAACTGATTCAAACATATCAACCAATTTAGTTTCATCGATCTCAGGATGTTGCTTGACCCATTCAGCAATCTTGATCCCAGCGATGTTAGCGTGTGACCAAACTGCGAATTCAGTGTCGCCATGTTCGCCCATGATGTAGGCATGGACGGAACGCGCGTCAACGTTGACCAATTCAGCGATTGATTGACGTAAACGAGCAGTATCCAAAGAAGTACCAGAACCAACGACACGTTCTTTAGGGAAGCCTGATAATTTCCAAGTCGCGTAAGTTAAAATATCAACTGGGTTAGCAGCAACTAAGAAGATGCCTTTGAAGCCAGACTCAACGATTGGATCAACGATCGACTTCAAGATCTTCAAGTTCTTGTTGACCAAGTCCAAACGAGTTTCGCCTGGTTTTTGAGGAGCGCCGGCAGTGATGACAACAACGTCAGCGTCTTTAGCGTCTGAGTATTCAGCAGAATAGATTTGTTTAGGTTGGGTAAATGGTAATGCATTAGAAAGGTCAATCGCATCACCCTTGGTCTTGTCCTTAGCGATATCGACAATTCCGATTTCTTGGGCGATTCCTTGTAATACTAACGCGTAAGCATAACTAGAGCCGACAGCACCGTCGCCGACCAGCAATACTTTTTGGCGTTCTTTGATCTTTGCGTTTGACATGTATAATTCATCCTTTCGTGTGTGAACGTATTTACTTTGTAAGTATAACACATTTACGACTGTTTGGTAGAGAAAATTACCCACAATCATGAAAAAGATTAAATGGCGGTTTCCGTTATTGCTATCACAATGTTTCAGCTCTGGTGAAAAATATAAAAGATAATCAGAAAACGTTTTCAGTAAAATTTCACAGTTTGGTTAGTACACTTTATTGTCGCTGTATCAACAAACTGACCCGCCACCTCCTTACCTGTATAGCTATTTCTGTTGGCCCAAACCGCACATTCACCCACATTATACCGATTCTCGCGCGATAAGTGGAATAGAACGACTTATTCAAATTACCAAGAAACAGTCATCGACCTGCTCCTATCATTCGGGCCTGCAGTTATTTGAAATCAACTTTGATGGCGCATTGATATTTGAGCCTGATTGCTGTGGGGGTGTGTTGGTTGGGTTCAGGTGTGACAGATTCAACAGATTCAGTGGATTCACAATTTTGTCTTATTTCTTCAGGTAAGCTGTGCTGGTGTCACCAATTTGAAGATTGTAACCACTAACCACGATCGTCAATTGCGTGGCTCCTCAGCAATTGACCATAACTTTGCCAGTTGGCGCGAACGCTCAAACGACTGTCAAAAACTTGAGCGGCTGGAGCGGATCGTGGTGCTGAAACTTGTTAACCTGCCTATCTGGTTGCTAGGCAGAATTGAGCCTTTCTGCAATCAAGGCGAAGGGTTTGGCGAAGTAGTTTTGCAAGCTAGAGGTCAAAACGATGGCCCACTTTAAGGTGGTACGGCAATGCCAACTGATTAGGATCAGCTGGTTGGTACAGGTTGCGTTGGTTGAACATCTTTACCTGCTTCATAGACAATCATTGGTGAAATCGACCGATTCGGTTGCTTCATCAAGAACCTGCCCCAGTTCATCAGACAGACTGCCCTGGTGTCGCCAATTTAAAGCTGGTGACCACTAACCACGGTCGTCAATTGCGTGGCTCCTCATCAATTGGCCATAGCCTGCCGGATGGCGTGAGTGCTCAAACGGCTGTTATAACGTTGAGCGGCTGGAGCGGAGAAATTCGGGGTGAGATCGCCGTGTCGTTATTCTTAGCGGCTTTGCCGCTTAGAATAAGGCTCAGCTTTGAGATTCGCGGGCTTTGCGAAGCTCAAAGTGACGCCCACAGCGAGCTCACCCCGAATTTCGCAGCGCAAGCTGCGGACAAGCTACATTAATCAAGTTCCGCCTCCAAAATCTTTGCTAGGCTAATGCTCAGAAGCTACCCGGGGTGGCTCGCACTCTGTTATTGAAACGTGATGCACGCAACTGACTTTTCCGCTTAACTACGCCAGACTTCCGGAGGCAAAGACCAGCCTCCAAAACTCTGGCTAGGTTAATGCTCAAAGTCAACCCGTTGCGTTCCGCACTCTGTTTTTGTGGGCGAGTTGTGCTATAATTTTGTTACGGAACTGGGGTTTGCCTAAAAAACGCCAGCTTTTTGTGATGTGGCCACTGGATCATTGCAGTGGTTATTTGTGGTTAGTGATCACAGCGGCCGTCATCAACATGAAAGACGAGGTAGAGAAATATGAAAATGATCGTTGGGTTAGGCAACCCAGGTAGTAAGTACGCCCACACCAAGCACAATGTTGGTTTCGATACGCTGGATCAGTTGGCGCAAGCGTTGCAGGTATCAGTTAGCAAGAATGAATTCTCGGCGTTAACGGGCACCTTGAAGGTTGGTTCGGAAAAGATCATGCTGGTCAAACCGCTAACTTATATGAATGATTCAGGTCGGGCGGTTGGTCAATTGGCCCAATATTATCAGTTTTATCCCGAGGAAATTGCGGTGATCCAGGATGATCTTGATTTGGCCTTGGCCAAGCTACGTTTACGGACCCATGGTGCTTCCGGTGGGCACAACGGGATCAAGAGTATTATCAGCGCTTTGGGAACTGATCATTTCAACCGGGTCAAGATCGGGATCCAACATCCCCAGCGGCAGAAAGTGGTTGATTGGGTTTTGTCGCCTTTCACCGGGGATGAACGGATCGCGATTGAACAAACGATGGATCGCGCCACCACCGCGCTTAGCAAATGGAGTGTGGATGATGTTGACTTTGCGGCGTTGATGAACGAATTTAATTAGGCGGCCGGAAATTAGCCTGGCCGCTGATGGATTTCTACTGGTAAACCACAAAGGAGGCAGTCATTTGTGGATCTGATCGATTATTTCCAAACTCAAACGAAAATGGCGACGCATTTCACCGATTGGGCCGCGCCAAAACGTCGCTTGGTGACCGGTCTTAATGGCTCGGCGGAAGCTGTTTATTTGGCGGCAATGGTTCGTAGCCAGCAAGCGCCGGTTTTGTTTGTGACCGATAATGGGTTTCACGCCAATCAATTTGTCGATGATCTGACCGCCTTATTGGGGGACGATCAGGTCTATTATTTTCCTGTTGAGGAAGTTATCGCTGCGCAGGGGGCGACAAGTTCGCCGGAGTTTCAAAGCTTGCGGATCGAGGCCTTGGCTTTTTTGTTGAGCCAGCGGCCGGGAATCGTGGTGACGTCGGTGGCGGGGGCTCGCTATCAGTTGCCTGTGCCAGCAACTTTTGCGGCGGCGAAATTGGTCTTGCGCCAAGATGAGGATTTAGATCTGACCCAACTACCGGAGCAATTGGTACTGATGGGTTATCGGCGGGAGAAGTTGGTCGCCAATCCTGGGGAGTTCGCGATCCGCGGGGACATTATCGATATTTACCCGTTGATGGCCGCGGATCCGGTCCGGCTGGAGTTGTTTGGCGACACAATTGATGGCATTCGTTATTTCGACAGTGCCAGTCAGCGCAGTATCGAGAATCTAAGCGAGCTGACGGTTTTGCCAGCGACAGATCTGCTGGCCGATCAAGCGACCTGCCAAGCTACCGGGCGCGCCTTGGCCCAGGCGGTCACTCAGGCCACTGCGGCATTACCGAAGAATAAAAAGAAGGAACGAGCCGCCTTAACGGAGCATTTCGCGCCGACAATCGCGCAGTTCAATGAAGGCATTTTGCCGGAGAATGCGGGCCTGTTCGTCGACTTCCTATATAAAGAGACCACGACCATCAGCGCTTACTTGGCGACAACCGGCTTTGTGGTCTTTGACGACTATGCCCGGTTACTGGAGAAAACCGATGCGATGGACGCGGAATTAGCCAGTTGGCAAACGGATCAGCTGGCCTTGCAGCATTTATTGCCCGACCAGCAGTTTCGCCCAGATTTCCGTGAGGTCAACCGGCAGCTCCAACAACGCCAGCTCCACTTGGCCCTGTTTCAAAAAGGGCTAGGCAGTCTGCGCTTTGAACGGATCGAGCAGGTCCAGATCCGCACGGTCCAGCAGTTCTTCAGTCAAATGCCCCTGATCAAAACCGAAATGGATCGGTGGCATAAGCAACTGCGGACTGTGCTGGTCTTGATTCCCGAGGCTGGCCGCCGCATTCGCTTGCAACAAACCTTCGCTGATTTTGAAGTTCAGATCGCTTTGACCGAGCAGGACCAGATCCAGCCCCAGGCACTGCAATTGATCGCCGGCAGTTTGCGAAATGGATTTGAGGTGCCAGACGCAAATCTCGTGGTGCTCACGGAGCGGGAGCTGTTCAATCGCATCAAGAAGAAGACCCCACCGCGTCGTCAGACAATGGCCAACGCCGAGCGACTTCGGAGTTACAACGAGCTGAAGCCTGGCGATTACGTGGTTCACGTCAATCACGGGATCGGTCGGTTTGAGGGCATGCAAACCATGACCGTGGATGGGGTTCATCGTGATTATTTATCGATTGCTTACCAAGATAACGCGAAGCTCTTCATTCCCGTCGATCAGCTGAATTTAGTTAGCAAATATGTGTCGGCTGAAGGTAAGGAACCGCGGATCAACCGGCTTGGTGGTAGCGAGTGGCAGAAAACTAAGCAGAAGGTGGCCAGTCGGATCGAGGATATCGCGGATGACTTGATCCAGTTGTATGCGCAGCGCCAAGCGGAAAAGGGGTTTGCTTTTGCTGCGGATGATGATTTGCAGCAGCAGTTTGAATCGGAGTTTCCTTATGTGGAAACGGCCGATCAATTACGGAGTACGGCGGAGGTCAAGGCCGACATGGAGCGGGCGCAACCAATGGATCGGCTTCTAGTCGGCGATGTGGGTTTTGGTAAAACAGAGGTCGCGTTGCGCGCGGCCTTTAAGGCGGTCATGAGTAACAAACAAGTGGCCTTTCTAGTGCCGACAACGATTTTGGCGCAGCAACATTTCGACACGATGAAGGATCGGTTTACCGATTTCCCAATCAGAGTGGCGATGATGTCCCGCTTCCAAACCGCGGCAGAAAATCGTGAAACGATCAAGCAGTTGAAGAATGGTCAAATCGATATTGTTGTGGGCACCCATCGGATCTTGTCACAAGATGTCCGCTTTGCTGACTTGGGACTGTTGATCATTGACGAAGAACAGCGCTTTGGCGTCAAACACAAGGAGAAGCTGAAGCAGTTGAAGGCGTCGGTGGATGTTTTAACACTGACGGCCACGCCGATCCCGCGGACGTTGCATATGTCGATGTTGGGCGTGCGTGATCTATCGGTGATCGAAACGCCGCCAACCAATCGCTATCCGATTCAGACCTATGTGATGGAACAAAACGCCGGGGCGATTCGTGAGGCGATCCAGCGGGAAATCGAACGCAACGGGCAGGTTTTCTATTTGCACAATCGGGTGGATGACATTGAGCGGACGGTTGATCAACTGCAAGCCTTAGTCCCGGAAGCGACGATCGCCTTCGCTCATGGGCAAATGACTGAAAATCAATTGGAAAACGTCATTTATAACTTTATCAACGGTGATTATGATATTCTAGTAACAACCACGATTATTGAAACTGGCGTCGATATGCCCAATGCCAATACTTTGATTGTGGAGAACGCGGATCGTTATGGCTTATCACAGCTATATCAATTGCGCGGGCGAGTAGGCCGTTCCAGCCGGATTGCCTACGCGTATTTTATGTATCAACAGAACAAGGTTTTGACCGAGATTGGGGAGAAACGCTTGCAGGCAATCAAGGACTTTACTGAATTGGGCTCCGGCTTCAAAATCGCGATGCGCGACTTGTCAATTCGTGGCGCCGGTAATTTGTTAGGCAAGCAGCAACATGGGTTCATCAATTCGGTCGGCTTCGATCTTTATTCGCAAATGTTGAACGCGGCGGTGCGGCAACGCCAACATCAACCGACTGCGCCGCAGACAGATGCGGAACTGGTTTTGGATGTGGAAGCCTATCTGCCTGAGGATTATGTTGAAGATAGCCGGCAGAAGATCGAGCTGTATAAGCGGATCCGTCAGGTGGAGTCAACCGACGAATTAGCGGAGATCCAAGCTGACTTGATTGACCGGTTCGGTGATTATCCGGAGCCAGTGGCCAACTTATTGCTGATCGGTCATTTGAAAATGCTGTCCGATCGGTTGTTGCTGCAAACGATCAAACAAGATGGTCGCAAAGTCATCGTGACCTTTAGTCCAGCGGGGACCAAGCGGTTAAATGGTGAGGAACTATTCGCCACGTTCGCGGTCTTGAATTACCATGTGGATGTTAAAATCACGGAGACCAAGTGCTATCAAATCACGATTCAACTAGACCGACCGTTACCACCAGCGGCTAAGTGGGTGGCGGATCTCATCAAATTTCTCGAAGCAGTGCAAAAAACAGTTTTACTGAAAAATAAAGGAGTCGATCAACATGCGTCTTGATAAATATTTAAAGGTTTCTCGTCTGATCAAACGACGGACAGTTGCTAAGGAGATTGCCGATAAAGGGCGAATCACGATCAATGGTAAAGTGGCTAAATCATCCAGCGACGTGGGAATTGGCGATGAACTTAGCTTGTTGTTTGGCAACAAGACCCTGGTCGTCCAAGTGACCCGCATCGTCGAGACCACTAAAAAGGCTGATGCGGAAGAAATGTATACGGTCATCAGCGACACACCGCGGGTCTAGATTTCAATCTGAGCAGGTTTAAGGTTGATGCTGTGGTTTTTCAGTTTTTTGGCGGATCGGGCGCAACTTTTCGTCCGGCGTATGCTATACTCAAAGGTAGATGTCGTCGCACTGTGGTCTGAGGGAGTGAGCACATGGAAGCACCAAAACGTCGCTTTGATTCGAAAATCACCAATCTCAATAATCAGTATATTCAGGAACAACAGGAACAAGAAGCGTTGGCCAAACATCAACGTTTCGTTCGCCGGGTCCATCGCCGGCGCCTGCTGTTTTTAGGCGTGCTGGTGCTGATATTCGCAGCTTTGCTGGGTAATCAGTGGTTGCGTTCGCAGCGGACCCAGCGGACTTTACAGGCGAATATTGCAGTGCAACAGCAGAAGCTGAAGAAGGCACAGCAGCAGCAGGAGGATTTGCAGATCCAGGTCGATCAGTTACACGATGCTGACTATTTGGATAAGCTGATCCGCTATAAATATGATTATTCGAAAAAAGGCGAGGTTATTTTCACATTGCCTGATAACGAAGGACAGACCACGTCGTCAAATCCCAAAAATTAGTTTTAAATGGATTTGTTCGGTGGTATACTAAGATAACAATAAGTGGTATCCAAGGAGGATTTTGGGGTATATGGCAGTTGAAATTGGGTCGAAAGTTACTGGTAAGGTAACTGGGATCACCAACTTCGGAGCATTCGTCGATCTAGGTTCTGGTAAAAGCGGGCTGGTTCATATCAGTGAGATCTCTAATCAATATGTTAAAGATATTCATGACGTGTTGAGCGTTGGCGATGTTGTGACAGTAAAGGTTGTTTCAGAACAGAACGGAAAGATTGGTCTATCGATCAAGCAGGCTAGTGAGGAACAACCTGCCGCCGCCACCCACGCGAAGCCGGTCCATCATGATCGGCCGCGCCGTGAGCGACATGAATCAGAAGGTAGCAACAATAATTGGCGTCGGAACAACAATAATAACAATGGTGGTCATCCAGGCCATCAGGATTTCGATAGTATGTTGTCTGGTTTCTTGAAAGACAGCGAAGATCGCCTGACTGCGATCAAACGTAATACTGAGGGCAAACGTGGTGGCCGTGGCGGTCGCCGGAGCTAATCAGGATGTAATGGGTAAAGATAAGACGTGCCCCGCTATTTTGGCGGATCAAGGTCGACTTGTTTTTACCTTTTTTGATTACAGTGAAAACGAAGAGAAGGGGAGCGGTTCATTGCAAGCATCATTGTCAACTCGGTTTGCGCGCCATTGGGCAACGATGACGGCGAAGTTATCGCCGCTACCATCGGTTGTGGTGGCCTTTTCCGGTGGGGTTGATTCGGTGGTATTGGTTGAATTGTTGCGCTCCTTGCCCGCGGCTCAACGGCCCCACCTGAAATTGGCGTACTTCAATCATCAGTTGCGCGCCGACAGCGAGCATGAAGCGGCTTTTGTGCAACAGTTTGCCCAACAGCGCCACTTGCCGTTGGTCACAGGTCGCTGGCAGCGTGAAAAATCAACGCCAGTGACCGAGGCCAATGCCCGGGCGGCCCGTTACCAATTCTTGACTGCAACTTTAGCGGCAGAGGATCATCCGGTATTACTGACGGCTCATCATCAGGACGATTTGTTCGAGTCGATCTTGCTGCAATTGATTCGCAGCGGTGGTGTGGCCGAAATGCCCGGGCTGCAACCGCAGATGCCCTTTGCCGGTGGGCTCTTATTACGGCCCATGTTGCCCTTTAGCAAGGCGGAAATTCGGGCATACGCGCAGGCCGGCAAGTTGACGCATATTGAAGATGGCACCAATCAAACCATGTTTACGCAACGGAACCGGTTGCGGCTTACGGTAGTTCCAGAGTTGAAGCGAGAAAACAACCAATTATTGGCTCATGGCAGCCGCTTTGCGACGGAATTAGTCGCGCTGCGGGAACTGGCTGCCCAGACCACAGCCAGCGTGATTGATGCCATGGCGGTCATGCTGACGGAAACTGGCTTACGCGGTCAATTGCCGCCAGCGTTGACTGGCTTGTCTCCAACGGCGGCGCAGATGGTTTGGCAAGCTTTCTGGCAACGGTATTTTCCACAGCGACCGCGGCTCAAGCAAGGGGTGCTGCAAGCATTAACGCGGCTGACCCAGGCGGCTCAAGGTCATCATCAGGTGGATCTGGGACAAGGGTGGCAGTTGCAGCAGTCTTACCAGAAGTTCAGGATTTTAACGCCAACGGACCCAGTGGCGCCTGGCACGACCGCGGCCGCCGCAAGTCAGGCGGCGCCAACTGGGCAAGCACTACCACTAGATCAGTGGATCCAGGTTGCCGGTGGGGCGTTGGGCGCTTTTACTTCCAGACCCGACGTCGATATTGATCTAGCCGGCTCACATCAGGCGATTATCCAAGTGCCCCCAGCGACCACAACCTTGTGGTGGCGGTATTCCCAGCCCGGCGATTGCTTAGAGTTGGCTCAAGGTCAGCATCAGAAATTACGGCGGCGTTTGATCGACGCGAAGGTTCCTTTGGACCGCCGTGCGCAGCTTTGGCTGTTGACAGCGGCCAATAAAATCGTCTGGGTTGAGAATATCTTCAATTATAAATTGTCGAAAGCCCCAGAAACTGCTAAAATCATTTATGTATTGTGGCGACACGATCAGTAGCCAAAACAAATACCCATTTTAAGGAGAACGAGATGCGCGAAGATATTGAAAAGGTCATTGTTTCCCAGGGGGAGATCCAGGAAGCAGTTGCTCGACTTGGTAAAGAGATCCAAACTGATTATGTTGGAAAGGTGCCGATTTTCATTTGCATCTTGAAAGGCGCGGTGGTCTTTATGACGGATCTGATTCGCGCTTATGATGCGCCAGCGGAAATCGAATTTATGGATGTATCCAGCTATGGTGATGCTTTCGAGTCCAGTGGCGAAGTCCGGATCTTGAAAGACTTAGATATTCCTGTCAACGGTCGTGATTTGATCATTGTGGAAGATATCATTGATACTGGTCGGACCTTGGAAGCGCTGATCAAGTTGTTGAAGACGCGCGGCGCTAGCTCGATCAAGATCTGCTCATTTCTTGATAAGCCAGCGCGCCGTTTGATCAATGTTCATGTCGATTATACCGGCGTGCTCGTTCCCGATGAGTTTCTGGTCGGCTATGGTCTTGACTACAAGAATCAGTATCGTAATCTGCCTTATGTGGGCGTTCTGAAGCCAATCATCTATTCTTGATTTTTTGGACAAATCAAGGTCTTAGTTATTGGTCAAAAATGGTCAAATATGGTATGATTACAGCATTCGATTATGCTCAATCAATCGATTTATTCAGGAGGTCATAAATGAAAAATAACCGTAATCGCCTATTAAATAGCGGTTTGTTTTACATTTTGATGTTTGTTGCCATCGTTGCGGGGATCAGTTTCTTCTTTAATCGCGGGAACAGTGGCAATACCCAAAATGTCAGCACGACCAAGTTCGTGACAGAATTGAAGTCAAATAAAGTCAAAGAGTTCACAGTTCAACCTGCCAATGGGGTCTACTCGATCCGTGGCGAGTATAGCAAGCCGATTACCAAGAAAGCATCAAGTGGTGCGCTTTTTGGTGGCACAACCTCGACTGTGGTTACTGGCTTTACGACATCTTTACTGCCTAATGATGGGTCGTTGAAGCAAATCACTGAATTGGCGCAAAGTGAGGGTGTGACGATGCACGCCCAAGAAGAGTCACAATCCAGTGTTTGGATCAGTTCGCTCTTCATGCTGCTCCCAACGATTTTGCTCTTCGTTTTCTTCTATTTCATGATGAATCAAGCTGGCCAAGGTGGCGGCGGTGGCGGCAATGGCCGTGGCGTCATGAGTTTTGGCAAGTCTAAGGCTAAACCAGAAGACCCCCAGAAAAACAAAGTTCGTTTCTCTGATGTCGCTGGCGCTGAAGAAGAGAAACAAGAGTTGGTCGAAGTTGTTGAATTTCTGAAGAACCCGAAGAAGTTCAGCGCCTTAGGAGCACGAATTCCCAAGGGTGTTCTGCTTGAGGGGCCTCCGGGTACTGGTAAAACATTACTTGCCCGCGCGGTTGCTGGCGAAGCAGGCGTGCCGTTCTTCTCGATCTCTGGTTCTGATTTCGTCGAAATGTTCGTCGGTGTTGGGGCTTCACGAGTGCGGGATCTGTTTGATAACGCCAAAAAGAATGCGCCAGCAATCATCTTTATTGATGAAATCGATGCTGTCGGTCGTCAACGTGGCGCCGGCATGGGTGGCGGTCATGATGAGCGGGAACAAACCTTGAACCAATTACTGGTTGAAATGGACGGGTTTACCGGCAATGAAGGCGTCATCGTCATCGCGGCCACGAACCGTTCTGATGTTTTGGATCCGGCCTTACTACGTCCTGGTCGTTTTGACCGGAAGATTTTGGTCGGGCGTCCTGACGTAAAGGGTCGCGAAGCCATCTTGAAAGTTCATGCCAAGAATAAACCATTGGCCGATGATGTTGACTTGAAAGTGATTGCCCAACAAACACCAGGTTTTGTCGGGGCCGATTTGGAAAACGTTCTGAACGAAGCTGCCTTAGTTGCTGCGCGGCGGAATAAGACCAAGATCGATGCTGCCGATGTTGATGAAGCCGAAGATCGGGTGATCGCGGGACCGGCGAAACGGGACCGGGTCATCAGTACGAAAGAACGCACGATGGTGGCTTACCACGAAGCCGGCCATGCTTTGGTTGGGTTAGTGTTGAGCGATTCCAGGGTCGTTCGTAAGGTGACGATCGTGCCGCGTGGCCGCGCTGGTGGTTATGCGATCATGTTGCCGCGTGATGATCAGTTCCTTTTGACGAAGAAGGAATTGAACGAGCAAATCGTTGGTTTAATGGGTGGCCGGACGGCGGAAGAGTTGATTTTCAACTCGCTATCGACCGGTGCGTCGAATGACTTCGAGCAGGCAACCCAAATCGCCCGCGGGATGGTCACTCAATATGGGATGACTGACCGTTTAGGGACGGTTGCCTTGGAAAGCGAAGGTCAGCCATTCGTTGGTGCCGAATACGGCCAACGACCACCATACTCGGAAACAACAGCGGCGGCGATTGACGATGAAGTGCGCGAGATCATTAACGCGGCTCATGATGAGGCGCGCGAGATCATCAGCAGCCATCATGAACAACATAAGCTGATTGCTGAAGCGTTGCTTAAGTATGAAACCTTGGATGAAAAGGAAATTCTTAGTTTGTTCAACGATGGCAAGATGCCGGAACGGGATAGCAATTTGTATCCTAGCGAGCACGCGCAGACGTTTGAAGAAGCCAAGCGTGCCTTGGAGCAAAAGGACGCGCAATCTGATCAGTCAGAGAGCGCGGATCAGCCGAAGGACGGCGACGCGAAAGCGGCCGACCAAGCGGACCAATCAGCGAAGAGTGAAACCGATCAGCCTAAGCAGGACACACCGGCTGCAGAGCAGGAGCCGACCGAGCCTCATACCGAGGCGGCCGCTCAGTCTGAACCGGCGAAACCCGCTGACTCAGCTACGGCAACTACAAGCTCTGATCCAAGCAGTGAAAGTGATCAGACAGCAGATAAGAATGCTGACTCAAAGCAAGATGAGCCTAAATAGTTTTCGTTTGAAGCCTGAATGGCAACATTCAGGCTTTTTTGATCGGCCGGTTCTGGGCGATCCATTTGCAGTTGCTAGCATTCTGTGAAAAATGAATGAATCGAGTTGACTGGTATTTTTTGTGAAAATACGCTAATATACTAAGTTAGAGTTTTCAGAAATGAGGGATTGAATTGGCAGATCATCTTATCAAAGCAATTACCACTGACGGCGCCTTTCGAATGTTGGCGGTTGATGCCAGCGCCTTAGTCGGTTCGGCTCAGCGGCGTCACGATACTTGGCCCGCTGCGACCGCTGCCTTGGGGCGGACCTTGACGGGCACGTTGTTGCTGAGTAGCGCCTTGCTCAAAGAACCTGAGACAATGACGGTTCGGATCCAAGGCGACGGTCCCGTGGGCATGATCGTGGCGGATGGCAACGCCAAGGGGCAAGTGAAGGGGTACCTTAGCCATCCCCAGGTCAATTTGCCCGCGACGCCATTAGGCAAAATCGATGTGCGTCGGGCGGTCGGTACCCAGGGATCATTAAGCGTGACCAAAGATCTTGGGTTGAAGGAACCTTTCACCGGGCAAGTACCCTTGGTTTCGGGCGAAATTGCCGAAGATTTTACGTATTATCTGGCCAAGTCAGAACAAATCCCGTCGGCCATGGGGTTATCGGTCTTTGTTGATCCCGACGGCAGTGTGGCAGTGGCTGGTGGCTTTCTGATCCAGACTTTGCCCGCGGCGACGGCGGAACAATTGGCGGCGTTGGAAAGCAGGTTGCAACAATTGCCGCTAGTTTCCGATCTTCTACGCCAGGGACAAACACCAACGCAATTGTTACAGCAGATTTTTGGCGTGACGCCGATCAAGGTGTTGGCTGAGATGCCGGTTAGTTTCCACTGTGATTGTAGCAAGGACCGTTTCAGTCGAGCCTTGGCGACGCTATCATCTAGCGAATTACAAGCGATGATCACCGAAGATCATGGCGCTGAAGCGGTTTGTAAGTTTTGCGGGGCCCACTATCAGTTTAGCGAAACCGAACTACGACAAATCATTGCAGCAAAGACGTCATCAAAGTAATTGTCAATTAACCGGACTGCTTTGCGTTGGTAAATGATTCTTTCTCGAAAGTAAATTGGCGATCAGTTGGTTCTGGCGAAGTTAATGCTTGGATTTTAGCCTTTTTTCGAGGGTGAGGTTGCGTTCACCCTGGTTTTTTTGCTAAGATTAAGCGAATCTAGATTAGGAGCGTTAAAAGTAATGGAATGGCAGATCGGAAATGTGACGATTCCTAACCAAGTTGTTGTCGCCCCAATGGCGGGGATCACCAACTCGGCGTTTCGAATGGTTGCCAAAGAGTTCGGCGCGGGCTTGGTTGTTTGCGAAATGATCAGCGACCGCGGCATCATGTATCACAATCAGAAAACATTGGATATGTTGTTCGTGGATCCGCAAGAACATCCCATCAGTATTCAGATTTTTGGTGGCACGAAGGAAACCTTGGTCAATGCGGCGAAGTTTATTGATCAGAATACCAAGGCGGATATCATTGATATCAACTTGGGCTGCCCGGTTCCCAAAGTCACGAAAACAGACGCCGGGGCCAAGTGGTTATTGGACCCGGACAAAGTTTATGAGATGGTGGCAGCTGTCGTGGCCGCCGTTGACAAACCGGTCACGGTCAAGATGCGAACAGGTTGGGATGATGATCACATTTATGCGGTCAAAAACGCCCAGGCGGTTGAGCGGGCTGGGGCAGCGGCCTTGGCGATGCACGGGCGAACCCGGAAGCAGCTTTACATGGGGCACGCCGATTGGCATATTTTGGCGGAAGTGCGGCAGCATTTGACGATCCCGTTCATGGGCAACGGCGATGTCCGTACCCCCGAAGATGCCAAAAGAATGTTAGATGAAGTTGGCTGTGACGCGGTCATGGTCGGGCGTGCGGCGCTAGGAAATCCTTGGGTGCTGCGGGCGATCGAGCATTATTTGGCTAGTGGTGAATTATTACCGGAACCGACACCCCGGGAAAAGATTGCGACGGCTAAGGAACAGTTGGCCCGGTTGGTCGCGCTTAAAGGTGAGCAGATCGCGGTTCCCGAATTCCGCCAACAGGCTGCCTATTATTTGAAGGGGATCCCCCGGGCCGCCAAAACCAAGGCGGCCGTAAATGAAGTTTTGACCCAGGCGGAAGTCGATCGGATTTTTGATGATTTCGTTGTTAGTTATGAAGCAAGAGAAGCCGAAAAAGCGGCGCAATAAGGATAGAGAGAGGTAGTATCAGTGGCAAATCAGGGAAATAAGCTTAGCAAAGCCGATAAGGAAATGAATGATCAATTGGTCGTACGGCGGGAGAAAATGGAGGCCTTAAGGGAACAGGGAATCGATCCTTTTGGCACGGCCTTCAAACGGAGTCACTTGGCTGAACAACTGCACACCGAGTTTGGCGACACCGCCAAAGAAACGTTGGAGGCAGAAGTTCCGGTAGTGACGATCGCTGGGCGCATGGTCTCTAAACGTGGTAAAGGTAAGGTTGGCTTCGCGGATCTGCGCGATCGGAGTGGCCGGATCCAAATCTATGTCCGCAAAGATGTTGTGGGTGAAGAGAACTACCAAATTTTCAAGAAGGCGGATTTAGGCGACTTTCTTGGCGTGACCGGTGAAGTCATGAAAACCGATACCGGCGAATTGACGATCAAGGCAAGTCACGTGACCTTTTTGACCAAGGCCCTCCGTCCGTTACCCGATAAGTATCATGGACTCAGCAATGTTGAGCAGATCTATCGGCAACGTTATTTGGACCTGATCGCCAACGAGGATAGTTTCGACCGGTTCATCAAGCGGAGTAAAATCATTAAAGCTGTGCGGGAATATTTGGATAATCATCAGTTTACCGAAGTTGAAACCTCATCTTTGCACGTGCAGGTTGGTGGCGCCAATGCCCGGCCATTCATTACCCATCACAACGCGCTAGATATTGACCTTTATTTGCGGATCGCCCTTGAATTACAGCTGAAGCGGCTGATTGTTGGGGGCATGGAACGCGTTTATGAAATCGGTCGGGTCTATCGTAATGAAGGAATCGATACCCGCCACAACCCTGAGTTCACGATGTTGGAGACTTACGCGGCTTATTTCGATTTCCGTGATGTCATGGACGAAACTGAAGGAATTTTCCGTTACGCGGCGCAAAAAGTTTTGGGTAGTGGCAAGTTTACGTATCAGGGCCAGGCAGTTAATTTGGATCAACCTTTTGACCGTATTCATATGGTTGATGCGATCAAGAATCAAACCGGGGTCGATTTCTGGCAACCGATGACTCTAGCGCAGGCTCGCCAAGTGGCTGACGAGCATCATGTCCACTATGAGGCTTATTGGGAAGTTGGTCATATTATCAATGAATTCTTCGAACAGTTCGTGGAAGAGACCTTGCAGACCCCGACTTTCGTTTATGGTCACCCAATCGAAGTCTCACCATTAGCGAAGAAGAACGTTGACGATCCCCGCTTTACGGATCGGTTTGAGCTCTTTATTTTAGGCACGGAATATGCCAACGCCTTCTCCGAATTGAACGATCCAATCGATCAACGGGCCCGCTTTGAAGCCCAGGAAGCAGAACACGAGGCCGGTAATGACGAGGCGCATGGCGTCGACTACGACTTCATTGAGGCGTTGGAATACGGCATGCCACCAACAGGCGGATTAGGAATTGGTATTGATCGTTTAGTGATGCTCTTGACTGACGCGCCATCGATCCGTGACGTGTTACTCTTCCCAACGATGCGGCCTACCGCAGAGTAAAGCATGATTTAAGGGCGGTTTTGCGCCTGAATGCTCTATTTTCAGAAAAAACAAAAAAGATTTATCACCGATTTTGGTGGTAAATCTTTTTTATTGTTCAGGAATCAAGCAATCTTTTAGTGGGTAACGTGAGGCAAATAATCCGGCGCCGGCTATTGACGAACTTAATTTCAAAAGGAGCCATTTAAGTTCGTATTTGCGGCTAAAAAATAAGTGTTGACGAATCAGCTGGAAATTGATAAGATAGTTTTTGTTGCGAAATAGCGATTATCGAAGCGCTTCATTCATTGTTCTAACAACCTTTTCTGAAAAAGTTGTTGACAAGGAATTGACCGCGTGCTAAGATATAAAAGTTGCTTTTGCGACAAGGTAGACCTTTGAAAACTGAACAAAGTTTCGATAAATGTGCAGGGTCGATAACGATTTCGGTCGTTATCTACAAAGAACATTTGCGAAGTCAATTCGCTAGTTAATGGATTTAAAATTGAGTCTAACTCAAACTTTTATATGAGAGTTTGATCCTGGCTCAGGATGAACGCTGGCGGCGTGCCTAATACATGCAAGTCGAACGAGTTTCGACATTTACGGAAGATGCTTGCATCGGAAGAAAATGTTGAAACGAGTG
>NZ_RHOV01000029.1 GCF_003946655.1 Lapidilactobacillus achengensis | reverse complement strand
GAGGGAGCGAAAGTTCTTTCAAAGTAAAGAGTGTGGTGGCGATAGCAAGAAGGATACACCTGTTCCCTTGCCGAACACAGAAGTTAAGCTTCTTAGCGCCGAAAGTAGTTGGTGGGAGACTGCCTGCGAGGATAGGGCGTTGCCACGCTTGATTCCGGTTTAGCTCAGTTGGTAGAGCGCTTGACTGTTAATCAAGATGTCGTCAGTTCGAGTCTGACAACCGGAGTTTATTCGGGAGAGTTGTCCGAGTGGCCGAAGGAGCATGATTGGAAATCATGTATACGGGTAATCCTGTATCAAGGGTTCAAATCCCTTACTCTCCGTTGATTATTCTCCGGTTCTACCGTTAAGCCCCTGATTATGTTGATCAACATAATCAGGGGCTTTTTTTCGTTGTTTGAGTTTTGAGCTGAACAAGGGGAAAATGAGACTAATTGCGGATAGGCAGGTTGGTTGGATCGGGAAAAGGAAAAACAGTCGCTTCGTACCAGCGAAGCGACTGTTAAAATCAACCGTTTCCGATTACAAAGGGAAAAAGCACGGCCGAACTTAGATCAATTATTCAATTAAGCGCAAGAAATTTTAAGAGACAACTTCGCTATTTTAGAGGACGGAGAGTAAGGGATTTAAACCATGATGTACGGTTGCAGGGGCGATCCACGGGACGAGCTCGTCATTAACGTGACGGAGAAGGAGGGATTCGAACCCTTGGCCTGGATCTAATCGCGGCGGCCTGCAGATTGGAGCAATTAAGCGAGCATTGGTAGCTGGGCTTGAATGTCTTGGGCAACCTCCAGGGCACGCGTTGTGATTGCTGCGGTCAATGCGGTTTGGTCGTCAAAATCTGGGTGGTCAACTAAGACAACTTCAAGGATCGCATATTGGGGCATTGCGGTTTGGCCCCTGTTCCAGACGGTATCTTTGAGTGCTTCCCAATATTTGGTTTGAATCGCGGCGTTTTGTCCTAGGAGCCAAAGTTCAAAGCGCATTTCCCGGTGATTAAGCACGAGCCCAAAGCGTAATTTTCTGCGCTGGAGGGCGGGATTATAAAAATAGAAATAGGTATAATCCATGAAGCCGGGGTAGACATTGCCGAGTGTGTATTGTCCGGAGTTATGTTTGCCCAGGTCAGTTCTTAAAATGGAGAGATATTTTCGTAAATAGGTATAAGCAATTGGGATATCGCCCTGAACCAACTGCTGTTGATAGGCGTTGACATAATCGTTGATACTCTGCTTCATGCTCGCTGCGCCTCCTGCCAGATGCTGGCTGACCTTCTCTGTTGGGTTGAGCATCTTCCTGACGTTCCCGGCACGAGTCAGGCGCTTCAAAAGGCCCAGCCCAGATTCTGCCACTACTGATACATCTATTGTAATTGATTTTCGCAAAAGAGGGAACCGATATTTTGGTGCTACGATCGAAAAACGGACAATTTTGCCGGCGGTTAGCGTCTTGCAGTTATTCACGGCGAGCGTTGACGGCGCAGGTTCGCAGTGTTGGTCAATCGGTCGGGAGCCTCAGTGCTGAAATCACGGGGGCCCAAAAAACACGCCCAAATGATCCAATTGGGCGTGTGAACGGATCATCATGAAGTTGGCGTGGTGATTTTGATTGGGGTGCCGCTGTCTTGCGGCAGGTTTCCCGCGAATTTACCGGTGTCAGCGCACGGCCATCTTGCGGAAACGGCGCATCCCCAGGACGCCCATCAAAATGGTAAAGGCCAGGATCCCAATGAGACTATAGGTCAGGGGCATCGCGTTGCCGACGCCTAACATGGTGTGGCGCAACGCTTCGTTGATGTAGACCAACGGATTGACTAGGACGAGAATCTGATAAAAGGGTAGTTTGACCAAGGCGCTCCAGCTAAAGAAGATCGCCCCGGTGAAAATCACGGGCATCAGGAAGCCAGGGAACATTGCGGCGATCTGATTGGGCTTGACAATAGTTCCGACGAGTAAGCCCAAAGCGGCGGAAGCGAAGGAACTGAGCAACAAGATCAAGAGTAATAAGAAAATATTGCCGGTGGTTAAGTGGAGCCGCAATGATTGCCCCATGAAAATCAGCGAGATCGGCAGCACGAGTAAGGCGCCGATCCAGGATTCAATCATGCCGACGAACATTTTCGCCCAAGCGGTGACCATGACGGGGACGGGCGCTTGCAGGCGGTCTTCGATCTCCCGCGAGTTGTTGAAGTCCATCGACAGCGGGACGGCGGTGCCGTGGATCCCCGTGATCAAAAGGCTCATGCCGACCATTCCCGGGAAAAGATCGTTCGGGAAGCTGGCCGGTAAAACGCCGATCTTGGGCAGGACGTAACCGTAAGTTAAAATCAGGATAAAGGGTAACATCACAACTCGGAAAATAAATTCGGCCCAGTTCCGCCATTGGATCAATAGATCGCGTTTGACCATGATCCAGAAAACGTTGAGGGATGTCTGATTACGCATGCGCCTTGACCTCCATTTCAGTGGGATGTTCCGTCACATGAACGAAAATATCGTCCAGACTAGCGAAACTCAAACGAATATTCTCAAGTTTCACAGGTTGTTGTTCGAAAATCGGCAACACCTGTTGCAGAATCTGGTCATCGGTATTAGGGAAAATCGCCAGGTTTTTCTCGTCCTTTTGCAGGATCTCCTTGATGAAAGGTTGTTGGTTCAATTCCTGCAAGAGTGGCGCTGTCACGGCATCGACGGTCGCGTAGACAATGCTGGCGGCAGGCACCAATTGACGTAATTCGGGGATCGTGCCCAGTGCCCGAATCTTGCCTTGTTGGTAGATCGCGACATGGTCGGAGAACCGTTCCGGCTCTTCCATGTAGTGGGTGGTCAGGAAAACGGTGGTTTGTTGCTGCCGATTTAGGCGCAATACATGATCCCAGAGGATTTCCCGATAGGCTGGATCCAGCCCGGTGGTCGGTTCATCGAGAAACAGGAGTTGCGGTCGGTGCATAATGGCCCGGGCGATCTTCAAGCGTTGGGCCATCCCGCCGGAGAAGCTCTTGACATAGTCCTGACGCCATTCGCTTAGCCCGAAGTCCGCCAGCAATTCATTGGCGCGTTGCTCCGCTGCTTGGGTGGTCATTCCGAAATAGCGGCCGTGGTAAACCAAGTTCTCAAAAGCGGTCAAACCACGGTCCAAATTGTTATATTGGGCCACGATCCCGATTTTGCGCCGGGCATTGATCGGGTCGGTACGGATATCGCGACCCGCGATCTTGATCGTACCGGAAGTGGGGGTCAATTGGGTGGTGATCATATTGATCGTGGTACTTTTGCCGGCGCCGTTGGGTCCCAAGAAACTAAAAATCTCCCCAGTCTCCAAATGGAAACTAATGTCATCGACGGCAACATGTTGGCTGCCGTCTGCTTTTTTAAAAACTTTGCGCAGGTTATGAACTTCCAAAAGTGGCTTGGTCATGGCTCTTCCTCCTGTGTCTACAAATGTAAACTTGATGATAATAATTAGTCTACAACTGTAAACATAAAAAGTCAATAAAAAAAGTGAATGCCCTCAGGTGGCTCGCAAGCATTATACTAGCCAAAATTCTGGAGGTGGGCCATGCCTGTAGAAGCCTGGCGTCGCTGAGCTGAAGAGGCGGCGCTGGCAGCGAAGAGAATAAGATTCAAAAAAACTGCCGACAATGATCGTCAGCAGTTACTAGGTGGTACTATGGGTTGATTTTGTATGATCAGATAGCGCTGCGCTTAACGGGCGCCATTTTCACCAAAGGCTTGGTCTGGCCAGAGTCGTTGGACCAAGTAGTCACATTCGCTCCAAGTCCAATCTTCGTTGGTTGTCAGCAGTTCATAGCGTTCACCACTGATGGAGAAACGATATTGACCGCCCTGAAAGCCATTGCGTAAATAGAAATTACGTCGACTTAGCCGCTGAGTGAAATTATCCGCGTGGCGGTCAACGATTTCAATGTCTAGCGCCAAATTGCGCCCGGCTGCCAGCTCTTGCACTTTTGCTAAGATCTGGGTGCCGTAACCCTGACCGCGTAAATTGGGGGCAACCGCGAAGTAGAGCAGATAAACGGTATCGCCCACGGTGGTCAAATAGGTGAAGCCAATGAACGTGTCTTGATCGTAATAAGCGACGCATTGGATCTTGCCGATCAGTACTTGAAACTGGAGCGAAAGGTAAGGGCTCCGCTCCACAGCGGGAAACGCGGTTAAGTAAAGTTGGTGGATTTGGCGATTAGTTGACCAGTCCTGCCATGAAATGCGGTGGTACTTTATCTGAGACAACAAGTAAAACTCCTATCGAATAATATTGGGTCAAATGATTCAACTGATTAAACCAATTGAATAAAAAAATTAAGATAACCTAATACTAATGATAGTGATGATTGGACCTAAAGTCAACTAATAAGTTTTCTGAAAAATGGTCGGTGTTTTCAACCGATTTCATTAGCTGATTTTGCTGGTCTTACGAGACAGTATGACTTAGCTACTTTGTGGGTGTCAAGGCAACCGCGAAAAGCCGGCTTATTTGGTTGAAGGTTGGCTGCTAACTTGGGCCTGCGCTGCGGCCAAGCCATCTGGTACGATACTGTCAGGTTGGGGATTGACGAGCAGCTCGGCGTAGTGCGCGACTTTTCGATCAATTAGTTTCAGGTGTTGTTGTAATTCGCGGATTTCCGCTTGCGTGCGGACTTGTTGCGTCTTCATCAGCCGATAGCGTTCGGGGACTGTTTCAACGCCGGCCTGCACCAGGCGCAAATAGTGTTGAATCTCGGCGATGGGCATGCCTGTGGCGCGCAAACAGACAATGATCTGCAACCATTCTAAGTCAATCTCATTGAAGACACGATTATTGTTCGCGTCGCGCTGAACAAAAGGAAGCATTCCCTGATCATGATAATAACGGATGCTGTAACTGGTGATGTGCATTTTTTTAGCAACTTCTTGGATTGAATAACTCATAGCGAACTCCTTTTGAAAATAGATTTGGCAATGTTTTCACTCATTATCGCCGGGTGCTGGTGAGTGAGTGCGGCTGGCCTGGGAGAAATGTTCTGTTGAATCGCGATAAAAGTAAATCGTGTTACCAACCGCTGCTGTCATTTTGTTCCGTCCAGTATGGAACGCAAAAAAATAAATTTAGCGCTTGCCTTCTAGTTAGTCTAAGGTGTTAAACTGATTTTTGCAAAGAAAAGGAACCCATTACTAAAAATCAATCCACAATGGGTCCGGAAAGTAGGATAATAACAATGAAAAATATTTTGATTATTGGGGCAACCGGTTCGATCGGCCAAGCAACCCGGGAACGCTTCTTAACGACGACTGATGATCGCCTGACCTTATTTGCGCGACACACCGCCGGTTTAAAAATCGATCCACAGCGGGAACGGATTATCAGCGGCGATGCAGGTGACCCGCAACAATTAGCTGCGGCATTAGAGGGTCAAGATGTGGGTTTCGCAGCTTTGAGCGGCGATTTGCCTAAATTTGCCCGGGCGTTGATCCAGGCGATGACGGCGGCATCTGTGCAACGGTTGATTTTTATCAGTTCGATGGGAATCTACAACGAGATTCCATCAAGCGTTGGCGCTAGCGGCAACCTAGCACACAATCCGATGTTAAGGCCATATCGGCAAGCAGCCGACCTGATCGAAGCCAGTTCGCTGGCGTACACGATCATTCGTCCGGGCTGGTTCGATAATGGTAGTACCGATTATCAGGTCACGCACAAGGGCGAGCCTTTTGGCGGCCATGATGTGGCCCGGACGGCGATCGCAGCGGTGATCGTGGCCGCGGCGGATCAAGATCTATACTTGCGGGAGAGCATCGGACTGAATCGGCCGGAGTAAGGGTGCTGCACGCGAAAGAGTGTGACCCAGCCCGGGAAGCTTCAGAGCATTAGCCTAGCGACCCTTTTGGAGGCAGGTTTTTGCCTCCGGAAGAGTTGCGTAGCTAAGGGGAAGAAGCTGGGCTGGGGAACACGTTTCAATAGAGCAGACCGCCTCGTCAGAAAAATTGGAGGATGCGACGATGTTTGATTTTTGGGGGCGACCACGGACGATCGATCAACCGATCCGTGATCGCAAAATCAGTTGGTTGGAATTGTTTTATGATTTGATTTTCGCGGTGGTCTTGGCGCGGTTGACCGATGGGGTGCTTGCGAATTGGTCGTGGTCAACTTTAGGGTATGCGACTTTGCTGTTTTGGTGGTTCTTCTGGGGTTGGAATGAAACTTCCAGCTATTTCGACAATCATGGTAATGGCGCGCCTTTAAACGTGGTGATGATCAATTTGCAAATGATCTTGACGGGGATTGGCGCGCTATTGATTGACGAGGCTTTACGGGGTCAGTTCAACAAAATCACTCTGGTCTTGATGTTGATCGAGCTCCTGGCAGCGGGGATCTGGTATTGGGTTGCCTATTTCGATCCGATCCATCGGGCGGCGTCTAGCGTTTGGGCCAATGTCCATTTGGTAGCGCTGGCCTTGTTGGCGCTGAGTTTGTTCTTGCCGCATTGGGGCCAGCTAGGTTTGTTAGTCTTGGCCTTATTGCTGAATTGGGGCGATATTTTCTTCACTAATCCTAATCTTGAACGGGAATATCAACAAACGGAAATGGTCCACCAATTGAAGGATTCATTGATCGAACGGTATGGCCTGTTGACGATGATCGCGTTAGGTGAGATCATCGCCGGTTTATCTACAGCCTTGGCCGGAAAAGATTCGGGCAGTGAGATTTTGACATTCAGTTTAAGCATTGTGTTGGTCGCGTTGATCAGCGGGAGTTATTACCAGATCATAGGTGAGCTTCATTTGCGGTTTAGCTCCTCGATCCGCGCGTTGGCCACCGGCTGGCTGTTTATTGGTGAGATCTTCTTGATTTTCTTGCTGGGACTAAGTTTGCACTTCTTGCTGGCAGCGGCGGGCTTGGCGATTAAACTGATTTTCGTCGGGTTAATCTTCGCCACCTTAATGGTGATGTGGCTGATCGAATTGATCGCGGAGTGGCGGCAATCGCTGCAGTGGGGCGCCGCCTTGCGCTTCAAGGGTATGGTCCTGTTCGCCTTGGTCTTGGCCGCGTGGCTACCGCGGCTGGGCCTGCTGGTCGTGACTGATCTGGTTTTGGCGCTGGTCATCATCCATGGTCGTCGGCGTCTCAAGCGCACCTGACCTGACCGAACACGAAGCCGCCGGGCCCGCACGCCACATCAAAAATAACTTCGAAAAATAAATCCAAAAAACTTTGCTTTTCCTCTTGCCTTGAAGTTCACTTCAAGCTTTATACTGGGTTCATTGAGTTAGCCACTGCCTGGTGATTAAACGCACGTCTGGATCAACTGATCTGTTAGGCCACACAACACATGGTGATTAACGGTGTATCTGGATCAACCGACCGAGTTAGACCAGTTAGCGCATGGTCGCCAGGCAGTTCGATCTTGACTCGTTGGACGAGCACTCAGGAAAAGGAGATTTTCAAATGAATTTATTGATATTAGAAGCAAACGGGCAGATCGCCCGGATCGTGGAACAACGGATCTTACAGGAACCTGCTTTTGCCGAGGTCAAGTTGACTTTAGTATTGCGCCGGAGTCAACGCTTGGCCGCATTGGCCGCGAATCCTCGGGTCAATCTGATTGAGGGTGACATCAGTGATCCTACGGTTTTGGATCAGGCAATGACAGGAATCGACTTGGTCTTCGTCGCCGTGGTCGATCACGATGGTCAAAACCGCCCCACCAAAGCAATCATTCAGGCAATGAACGCGCATCACGTTCAGCGGATCATCGCCACCAATATTCTGGGGATCTACAATGAAGTGCCCGGCGAGTTTGGGCGTTGGAATCTGGCCAGCGTTCAAAGTGGCTTGGCGGCGGCGATCAAGGCGGACCAATTGTTGGCGGCGTCTGGATTGGATTACACGACTTTGCGGTTACCTTGGCTGAATGATCGGGATGAAGTCAAGTATACCGTGACGCATCGCGCTGACCCATATTTGGGTGTTTCTGGGTCACGCCAGAGTATTGCTGACGCGGTGTTGCAGATTGTTGCAGATCCCACGCGTTTTAGTCATGATAGCATTGGTATCGCGGATCCGGCGACGCAAGGCGAAAATCGCCCCGTTTACTAGGAGTCCCCAAGAGAAAGGCCAAGCGATACCATGATGAAAATAAGCGAGATTGCCGCGAAATATGCGTTGCAACCTGATCAACTGCGCTATTGGGAGCGCGTCGGCTTAATGCCGCCGGTGCCGCGAGATGATCAGGGGCAACGGCAATATCGGTCTCAAGATGAGCTGTGACTCCGATTTATTCTGACTTTTAAGGCGGCGCAGATCAGTGATGACTTTTTGATCGAATACGCGTCATTGGCCCAGGCGGGACCGCAAGCCGCGCCGGCGCGACAGGATTTTCTGCAAGCGGAACTGGCTCAGCAAGTGCAAAGCTGTCAGCGCTTGACGGCGATGGCGGGCTTAATGGAACAACGCTTGAGCGCGAGCGCGAGGCCGACGAGTTCGCTCTGATCGCTGATTCGCTGCAACTGGCGCTGGTTATGCTATGATAAGGATAAACGAGGTGAATGACATGAATATTGCCCAAGTTAGTCAGAAATTCGGGGTCACCAGTGAAACATTGCGGTATTGGGAACGACTGGGTTTATTACCGCAGATCCCGCGGAATGAAAGTGGTTATCGAACATATGGTGAGCTTGAAATGAACTGGGTCTTCTTCGTCAAAGTGATGCGCAATGCTGGGATGTCGATCGAATCACTGATTGAGTTTATCAACCTTTATCGGCAGCAAACCGATTCCCGGGCCGCCCAGAAGGAATTACTGATCGAACAGCGGGATAAACTGGTCGCCCAGCAACAAGAAATCGCCAAGACGTTGAACTATCTTGACTTTAAGATCGACCATTTCGAAGAACACGTCTTGACTTACGAAAATGAGAAACTGTCCTATGATCAGCCCACCGCTTTCGATCAGGCCGCCAAGACGGCTAGTGAGCGGGATTAGACGGTCTCCGCAGGAGTTTTACTTCCGCTAACAGAAAATGCTTAAACTAACGATGATCCAGCGTTCGCCAACGTTGCTCATCGTTTTTCTGGTTGCGTGAGGCGATCGTTGGGCGCTGATCTGGGAACACCTTAAAATTATTTCGAAAGACAGCCAGCCCATAGTCTGAAATAATTCTGCAAATGACGTATCATTAGGACGTACAGGCAGCGGATGGCTTGATTTGTTGGAAAAGCCACCGCAGCAGCTGATTCACTTGCGGCGCTGATCGCGAAAGGAAGTTTACCGATGAAAGCAGTTGTTGTGCGTCAACCAGGTGGTCCCGAAGTTTTGACTTATACCACCGTGCCAACGCCTCAGGTCAAACCTGGGTGGTCCCTGGTCAAAATCATGGGTTTTGGCATCAATCATTCAGAAATCTTTACCCGGGAGGGACAGTCGCCCTCAGTCCAATTCCCGCGGATCTTAGGCATCGAATGTGTCGGCGTCATTGCGGAAACGACCGCGCCGGAACGGTTACCCCTAGGGCAGAAAGTGATTTCGATCATGGGCGAGATGGGCCGGGCGTTTGATGGCAGTTACGCTGAATATGCCTTGTTGCCCAATACTCAATTGTATCCGGTGACAACGGACCTGCCTTGGGCAACCTTGGCGACCTTGCCGGAAACTTTCTACACGGCTTTTGGTTCCTTGAAGAATCTGAAAATCAGCGCCACCGATCGCGTCTTGGTGCGAGGCGCGACTAGTGGGGTTGGGGTTGCCTTCGCCCAATTATTGCGAGGCGCTTTTCCCCAGATCAAGCTGGCGGGGACTAGTCGCAAGCTCAACAAGGCGGCGCAATTAACGGCAGTTGGCTTTGATGACGTCATTGAAGATCGCCAAGGTGCGTTACAAACGACAGCGACTTTTGATAAAATCTTTGAATTGATCGGGCCGGCGACGGTCAAGGATAGCTTCAAGCATCTGCGTGAAGGTGGAATCGTTTGTAGCACCGGCCAATTGGGCAAGCAGTGGTATTTGGAGCAATTCGATCCAATCATCGATATTCGGCGGAATAGTTATTTGACCAGTTTCTATTCAGGCAATGTGGATCAGGCCAAGCTGGACGAGTTGTTAACGTTCGCTCAGACGCGCCAGATCCCAGTCAAACCGGAGCGGATCTTTTCCTTGGCAGAACTGCCTGACGCTCATCGTTATTTACAAAGTCAGGCTAGTTTTGGTAAAGTTATCGTATTGAACACGCCAGATCGGTCATGAGTGAGTCGATCTGAATGAAGGAGTAGGATGGCAATAATGACCACAATCAAAACCAAACAGCGCCCACAGATCTATGCGCGCACAATGACCATCGATGGTCAAACTTGGCTTTTAGGAGCGACCGAAACGGCATTGGTCTTTGTCGGATTTCCTGATCAAGCGGCCAATCAAATCGCGGACTTCTTTCCCGAAGCGGAGATCTTACCTGATACCGCAGGCTACACAGTCGCGGCGGGGGTGGCTTTGCAAGCTTATTTGGCTGGTGATCAAGTGACTTGGTCATTGCCTTGGCAAACAGACGGCACCTCTTTCCAAGAGCGGGTCTGGGCGCAATTGCGCCAGATCCCTTATGGCACGACCACGACTTATCAACAGATTGCCACCGCTATCGGACAACCCGGGGCCAGTCGAGCGGTGGGCAGTGCCGTGGGGGCGAATCCCTTGTTGTTGTTGATCCCTTGCCACCGCGTCGTTCCCCAAGCCGGTGGTGTTGGGCAATATCGTGGCGGTGCGGCTTTGAAGCAACAGCTTTTAGCGTTGGAGGCCCAATCTCGCTAGCTGGGCATTAGGTGTGACCCAACCACTTGCTCGCCAGCACCGTGCGACTAAAAAATGATCCGCAGTAGCAGAGTTGAGCGCCAACAAGCGCTTTTGTCGCCAGAACGTCAAGTCAAGCAGCCAATTTTGGCTGCTTTTTTCAACTTAATGGGCCTCAGGTGACATTTTTGTTAGGCGAATCCACTACAAAACAGGGTTAAGTTAAGCTATCATAATAGATAGTATCAATCGAATATTGCAAATATTAGTTCAGTCGATCTGAGCGCGGTCAATCTTTGTTCAGCCACGATGAGTTGAGCGAAGGTTGGCCCAGCGCGATGACGGGACGGCTAAGCGGTTGGATTCAATCGGCCGACTCAGTAATTTGTTTTAATGGAGGAGAATTTATGGCGACTGTTTTACAGATCGAAGGCTTAACGAAATCGATCCATGGGCACCCGATTTTAAGCGATGTCCAGTTCAAGGCACAAACAGGGCGAATCGTTGGTCTGCTCGGCCCCAATGGCGCAGGGAAAACCACCACCTTAAGGATCGCGGTCCAATTGATGCACGCTGATCAGGGCACGGTCAAGGTCAATGATTTGGATGTCACGAAGGATTTCACCGCGGCAATCAAGCAAGTCGGCGCGTTGATCGAAGCGCCGGACTTTTATACTTATTTGACGGGGCGGCAAAACTTGCGGCAATTGGCCAATATGTCACACCAAACCATCAGCGCCGCTGACATCGATCGGGTTTTAGCGGAGGTTGGCTTAACCGAAGCCGCTGACAAAAAAGTCCGGACGTATTCCTTGGGGATGCGGCAACGCTTGGGGATCGCTCAAGCAATTTTCCATCAGCCCGAACTTTTGTTACTGGATGAACCGCTGAACGGACTTGATCCCCAAGGCGCCCATGACTTGCGTGAGGTGCTTCGCCAAATGGCGGCCAAGGGCGTGGCCGTGGTGATTTCTAGTCACATGCTGTCAGAAATCGACCAAGTCGCCGATGATCTCGTCGTCATGGACCATGGTCGCGTGATTTTTGATGATACCATGCGGGCGCTGAAACAGGCCCAATCACGTCGGGTCATGCTACGAACGCCTAACGAAGCTGCGGCGAAGCAGGTCTTGACCGCGATGAGCTTGACTTATGACTATCATGATGGCGAATTCGCAATCAGCTGGCCGCAAGAAAAGGGACCAGTTCTTCCCTTGGCGCAGGCGCTGTTCGATCAACGAATCTTGATCACCGAGCTCCATGAAGTTGATGCTAGTTTGGAAGAATCCTTCCTGAATTTCGTTAAACAACATGATGCGGGCGCGGCCCAAACAACTAAGGAGGCCACTCATGCTTAAATTAGTCCGGAATGAATTACAGAAAATTTTCGCAAAAAAATCATCGTGGATCCTAATGATCATTTTACTGGGGATCATTACCTTGGCTTGCTGGGTCGTTGCGGCGGTCACTCCCAAAGCTGATGGCGTCACTCTTTTCTCAGTGACCACCTCGTTTAATTCCTTCGTCACGATTTTCGCCGTGGTGATCGCCGCGATCAGCTTGACCGAAGAGTTCTCGAAAAATACGATCAAGATTCTGTTGACGCGACCGTACAGCCGCAGCCAAGTTTTGTTCAGTAAACTAGTGGCGATCATGATCTACACCCTTTGCTTGAGCTTGGTGACTTATGCGGGCAGTATCTTGATCGCGATGCTCTTCGGCAATGCCAACGGTCTAACTACTGTCAGTAAAGACTGGCAGAACTTGACCCCATTGTTGAGCGGCTTTTACGGGACCCTCAATAATTATGTCGTCACCTTGTTTTATATCGGTTTGGTTTTCATTTTCGCCGGCGGTTTCCGCTCACTGGGCTTGGCCGTGACCATGGGCGTTGGTTTGATCTGGTTGGGTAGCATGGCCAGCAGCCTGCTGAGTGGCTTTATCATCTGGAAAAAGCTGTTCTGGTTGAAATGGAACCCGTTGACCCAATTATATTTGAACTATCGTTTTGGTTCCGGCGTGATTCATATCGAGGACAAGCTGGACGTTGGTTATTGGCCAAATTTAATTGCTGTTTTGGTTTACACGTTGATTTTCTACCTGATCGCAAACTGGATCTTCTCAAAACGTGACATTTCATATAGTTAGCCCACGATTCACCTTAGTAAAACTCTAAAACCGTTGTCAGTTGACAGCGGTTTTTTAGTCCGCGGGCATCTGTTCATTTTGGGGCGAGGCAGCGCTCCGAAGTGATCGGAATCATTAAACCCAGGTTGACCGGTATGTGGATCCACATCAATGGGACATGATTTACTCTTTGGCGTGAGTGCCTCCATAACTAGGATAATGTTGAGCGGCTGAAACGGAGCGCGGTGGGTTTTGGTGGGGACGCAACCGCCTCAGGACGTTTGTCGTGGCTGGAACGCAGTGGGCACTGTTTTGAGCCAATCCGCAAGCCCGGCGGCTTGTCTCAAAATCAGGCCTTATTCTAAGCGATAAATCGCTAAGAATAATCTCACCGCTGAGCCACACGTCCTGAGGCGGTTGCTAGGCAGAATTGAGCTTATCTGCAATCGAAGTGAAGGATTTGACGAAGTGGTTTTGCAAGCTAGAGGTCAAACAATTGCCCGCTTTTGAGGTGGTACGGTAACACCAACGGGTTCGGATTAGGAAGTCAGGACATTTTGCATAGGCCGAACATCTCTACTCGTTTCCTTAATGATTCATGGGTGGAAACCGACCGATTCAGCTGATTCATCAAGGACTTGCCTTAGTCCATCAGACAGACTGTGCTGGTGTCACCAATTCAAAGCTGCTGACCACTAACCACGGCCGTCAATTACGTGGCTCCCATTCAATTGGCGATAGCTTGCCAGTCGGCGTGAGTGCTCAAGCGGCTGTTATAACGTTGAGCGGCTGGAGCGGAGAAATTCGAGGTGAGATCGCCGTGTCGTTATTCTTAGCGGCTTTGCCGCTTAGAATAAGGCTCAGCTTTGAGATTTTCGGTGGTTTTCCGAAAAGCTCAAAGTGATGCCCACAGCGAGCTCACCCCGAATTTCGCAGCGCAAGCTGCGGGCGCACTACTGTCATCAAGTTTACCGCAAGTTGACAAAACAGCCCAAAAGTTAACAGCAAGTCCATTGCCGCCAGCCCAGCGAACAGGTAAAATGAAGCTAAACAATAATGATGCTAAGCAATCAATAAAACCATCAAGGGGAGGCAACACAATGCATTTGCAGATCGGCGCGGTGATCAGCGCCCAGCGCAAAACCGCTAAAGTGACCCAGCAAGAGCTGGCTGATTTCATTGGCGTCTCCAAAGCATCGGTCTCAAAGTGGGAAAATGGAGTTTCCCAAAGTTAAAGATACCACATCAATCCCACGCGGACTTTTGCTCAACCGATACAGCCGGAGGGCTGGATAACAAGAAAAGGCGGTATGCGCCCCGTGGAGGGGTAGCGTACCGCCTTTTCTTGTGGGGGTTTCCAAAGGGGGCAACGCCCCCATTTGGCACACGACTTTGCGAAGCAAAGTGTAGTGTGTTATACGCTCTGCCGGCGTTGCCGTGAAAATGCCGTTGCCGCCGGGGAGGGCAAGGGCATTTGAAGCGGCAGGAAAACAGGGCTGTGCTTGCGTGGCGTGGAGCCGCAAGCGCAGGTCTGGACTCATCAGCAGACAGGGCGTATATGAAAGCCCCAGTTCCTCGTCCTACGCTCCAACTTGTGGACAAAGTGTCCCGAAGTTGTGGCCACACTCCCGGAAAAGTAGCAGGACAACGGGCAACCGTCAAGGCTGAAATGAACGGGTTTACACCCGGCCTTGACCTCCGCCCGCTGTCCCGCTGGATGGGTGGACAAGGCGGCCAATCCCTCAAAGTGCTTGGCCGCTCTCTTTCTGATTTTGAGGTATTCAGTTTTTCAAAATTGAATAATCAAAATAAATTTTTTCGATTGAAAAAATTTTATTTGTTATCATCTTCAATGCCATATTTTTTCTTTTGCCGAATCACATAATTACTGATTTTTTCATCATATAGTGGATACTGGTAATCCAACTGGCATGCCACTTCTGACGAAACCTCCCGGAACAATGCCATACATTGTTCAAAGGATTCCCACATATGGGGATAGGAATCCATATTATAAGTGGACATAAGTCGTTCCCACAATTCCTCTGGGACATATTGCTTCATAAATTTATAGTTTTTTCCCAAACTGAAATGAAATCCCTGTTTGATACCAATCAGCCAGGAAATCATGCGAAGCAATTCTTTTCGTACTATATCATTCATATGGTCAATAGCAAAAAGAATTTCTTTGCGGCATAAGCCCTTTACTACATATGTTGTAGTATTCCAAAATTCATTACAGCAATCGTCAAACATTCTTTGAGTAGGCTTCTGCAAGTGGTAGTCTATATCCGTTGGTATTGGCGGCTTTACGATACGGTTGTCTTTATCCAACAGTAACTTTACCAGTTTATCCCATGTAAAATACTCGTCTATCAGTTCCAGCGGCAGCAAAGTTAAATCTATCTTAACATCATCAGTAAACAGCATTAAATATGAAAATCCCTTTTCTACAGCTGGAAATAATTCCATATCTTCCGGCTTTTGCAGAATCAACCTTTCACCAAATATATCTAGCCATTTATCATCACTTGTGAAGCTGTCCATATCCGTAACAAAAAAAGTAATATCAAAATCCTGAAAATCATCAGGCGGAATATTTGTATTTGTTCTAGATCCTTCCAAAGTAACCATGCGAATGCGTTTGTCTGTTTTTGCAAAATTCAAAACAATATCATAAACTTCCTTTTCTGATCTCATTTTTATCTCCTCCAATTATTGAAATAGGTGTGAAGCCATTTTAGGGCTTTCCCGCCTTGATTACCCTTTAGCAAAGACGGGCGGGACTGTCAACGGCGGCGCATGAAATGCGCCGTTCATCTTGACCGTTGACTGGCTCGGCTGGCTTTGCTATCTTCCTGACAAATGGGAATGTCTAAGATAGTAAAGACGTCCCACATGCAACTCTTTCTTTTATTGCGGAAACCGTATCTTTAATTGTGAATGTAGTTGTGTCTATGACATTTGATTCATATACTCCCAAACCGGAAAATTGCTCCCACATTGTTTCCACTAATTCAATATTTGTTTTTCTATCTAATTTTGAGCGTTCCACAGCTCGCTTCATAGTTTCTTTTTTACTCGCTCTTAATACAATATAGTGTACCTCGTAATCTTCTTGGGCAAGAGCTTTCCATGGCTCCAAAAACCATGGCCCGACAATCCCATCTACAATTACATCATATCCGCCACGAGCATATCGCTTTGCAGCTTCTAAAAAGGCTTCAATGACAACCAGATTTTGCTCGTTGGATTCTGGCAAATGTGGTGGTATTGCGCCTTTGCTTAAGTAATGAAAAAAGTCATCGGTGTGCATATGCACTGATTTATCCATATCTGATTCCTTTGCGACAATTGACGCAGTTGTTGTTTTTCCTGTCCCCGGTGAGCCTGTAATCACAATAATTCTTCCTTGATTCATCTGTATTTTCCCTCACAATTCAAATTTATCACTTTGTTCCTGCCTGCTCAATCATCTTCTTCGCAAACTGCTGGAACATTTCAACAGTTTCTTTATCCATCGGTGTAAGCTGTCCGATCTGTCCAGCTATCATCGCCGTTACATCGTCAATGGAAAGTGGTTTTTGTTTCTGTTCCGCCAGTGCGTCCCGCATGGCTTGGAACATAGCGGCGGTCACAGCTTCTCCCGGCTGTTCCCCGTTGTCAATGTCTTTCTTAATGTCCCGCAGGATAGCCAGGAACACATTTTTGATTTTTTCAATCTCCGCTTCATGTTCCCCTATCTTTTGGGCGTTCAAAAGCTGTAAATCCTGCTTCGCTTCTGCCCGGTGTTCCGGGTGTTCTTTCATCAGGTCGGACAGGGAAGCCGTTGCCATCTCGATAAGCTGGTTTCTTGCTGTTATGCCCTTTGCCGCCGTATCCTGAAAATAAATCCGTATCAAATCTATCAGCTTAGGAAAATTCCTGTGTTCCAACAGGCGGTTGAGGATTTGCACATCAACAGCACCCGTCACAAGCCCCCTCACGGCTCCCTCGGACAAGCCTAATTCAGAAATATCGTAGCTTTTACGAACGCTCACGGTAGACAAGCCCAGTATGTAGTCTGTCGATACCTTAAATTCCTTTGCCACACCTATGAGAATATCACTGCTGACCGTTCTTGTTTCGCCGCTGACAATGCGGCTCAACTGGGAAGCGGAAACGCCTATCTTCTCCGCAAGTTCCTTTTGTGTGATGTGGTTCCCGTTGCATAAATCGGAAATCCGCTGTCCGGGCGTTCCGGGTAAAGCCATAGATACGCACCTCCTCCGCATACTTCCATTATACAGAATGATTGCAAAAATGCAATTTCCAAAGTGTAAACTTCATCAAAATGCAATTCTCGCAATATTCCGGGAATTGCATTTTTTTCGTGTAGACTTAGGGTAGTTCATCGATGGACGGCACCTTGAAAACAGAATGACCGTCCGAAAAGGAATACCCCGGCTGGGGAAGCACCGCAAGGAGTCGGACTTCGGGACAAAATGTCCCGAAGTTGCGAGGAGCGTGCCAACGCCGGAACACGCCGCAGGAATGGGGCAGGAAACCTTTTCGGGGAGAACGGCAACGGAAAGCAAAATGGAGGGAACGCATGAGAGATAACCCCTATAAAGACTTGCCGCCGCTGGAACGCAGGCCGGACGGTTCCCTTTACCGCATGACCCCGGCGCAGAGAAAACAGGCGGCCAGCCTGATACGCCGGGAGTGCTGTTGCTGTGAGGACGGCAACTGCATTGTCCTTGACGATGGGGACACCTGCACCTGTCCGCAGACGATTTCTTTCTCGGTCTGCTGTAAGTGGTTCCGCTGGGCGGTCTTGCCGCTGGACGGGACGCTGGAAGCGGAGATTTTCCGGGATAAGGACTTGAAACGCTGTGAGGTCTGCGGCGGTGTGTTCGTCCCCAAATCCAACCGGGCAAAATACTGCCCCGGCTGTGCCGCCAGAGTTCACAGGCGGCAGAAAACAGAAAGTGAACGGAAAAGGAGGTCTGCTGTGGACAGTTAGGAGCGAAAAAAGCCTTGATTTATCAGGCTTCGCAAGCCCCAAACCGGGGCTGGTGGTATAAAGTATCGCCCGCCCCGGAAAACGGGCTTCTAACCGTCCACAAAACGCACTATGACAAATACCATCTATATCCATCAGCCGGAAAAGGCGTTCAGCTTCACCCGGCTCCCGAATTTCCTCTTTGAAGCCCCCACATTCAAGCCCTTGTCCAACGAGGCAAAGGTTCTGTACGCCTTTATCCTGCGCCGGACAGAGTTATCCCGCAAGAATGGGTGGGCGGATGATTGCGGACGGATTTATCTGTACTATCCCATCTGCGAGGTGGTTGACCTGCTCCACTGTGGGCGGCAGAAAGCGGTAAACACCCTGCGGGAACTGCAATACGCCGGGCTGGTGGAGATCCAGAAGCAGGGCTGTGGAAAACCCAACCGCATTTTCCCAAAATCCTATGAAGCGGTTCCAAACACCGACTTCAAGAAATCCGGTTCTGGTACGCCGGAGGGCTGAAAACCGTACTTATGAAGTGAGGAAATCACTCCCCGGAAGTACGAAAACCGGACGGTATATAGAAATACAAAGATTAAAAAGATTTATTTATATTCTATCCATTCCAATCCTATCCGAGCTAATTTCTGCGGGATTTTCCCTGTGGAAAACCCCGGATAGGAAAGGAATGGGGAAAGGAGCAGAATGGCACAACACGCAATTTTGCGGTTTGAGAAGCACAAGGGCAACCCGGCAAGGCCGCTGGAAGCCCATCACGAAAGACAGAAAGAACAATACGCCAGCAACCCCGACATTGACACAAGCCGGAGCAAGTACAACTTTCATATCGTCAAGCCAGAGGGCAGGTACTATCATTTCATTCAAAACCGCATTGAACAGGCCGGGTGCCGAACCCGCAAGGACAGCACACGGTTTGTCGATACGCTGGTAACTGCCAGCCCGGAGTTTTTCAAGGGGAAATCCCCAAAGGAGATACAGGCGTTTTTCCAGAGGGCGGCGGACTTCCTCATTGGCCGGGTAGGACGGGAAAATATCGTGTCGGCGGTGGTACACATGGACGAGAAAACGCCCCACCTGCATTTGACCTTTGTTCCGCTGACAAAGGACAACCGCCTGTGTGCAAAGGAGATTATCGGCAACCGGGCAAACCTGACGAAGTGGCAGGACGATTTTCACGCCTATATGGTGGAGAAATATCCTGACTTGGAGCGTGGGGAGAGCGCCAGCAGGACAGGCCGGAAGCATATCCCCACCCGGCTTTTCAAACAGGCGGTTTCCCTCTCCCGGCAGGCAAGAGCCATTGAAGCCACACTGGACGGCATTAACCCGCTGAACGCCGGAAAGAAAAAAGAGGAAGCCCTCTCCATGCTGAAAAAGTGGTTCCCGCAGATGGAGAATTTCTCCGGGCAGTTGAAAAAGTACAAGGTCACAATCAATGACCTGCTGGCGGAGAATGAGAAGTTGGAAGCAAGGGCAAAGGCCAGCGAAAAAGGAAAGATGAAAGATACGATGGAACGGGCAAAGCTGAAAAGCGAACTGGACAATTTACAGCGGCTGGTTGACCGTATCCCGCCGGATATACTGGCGGAACTGAAACGTCAGCAGCGGCACACGGTAAAGGAAAGGTGATAGATATAAGCAGAAATTTTCGCCGCCTCTGTGCGGCATTGTACCTTGAAAACTGAATATGGAGGACACTGGATGGCAAAAAGTGAAAGCGATATTTTTACACCCCGAACAGGGCAGGTTATACAAGCAGAGAACGGCACGCAGTATTTTGTATGTGGGAACAACCGTATAAAAATCTCCGAACACTTCGCCGCAGGCGGGAAGCCCCTCGGTGATCTGATTGTAGATGTGGTGCGGCATACCGCAGAAAAAGCCGCTTCAACCTGATAGCCCATCATTGATAACACGCCCACGCTTATGATATAATTGCCATAGAGCAAAAGTATTGTAAGCGTGGGTTGTTTCTTTAGAAGGAGGATTTTTACGGTGAAACAACCTTACAATACTACGATTTACAACACGGCGCTTTATATGAGATTGAGCCGGGACGATGAACTGCAAGGAGAAAGCGGGAGTATTCAGACACAACGCATGATGCTCCGGCAATATGCCGCCGAGCATGGCCTGAATGTCATAGATGAATATATCGACGATGGATGGTCTGGAACGAACTTTGACAGGCCGGATTTTCAGAGAATGATTGATGACATTGAGGACGGGAAAATCAACTGCGTTGTTACGAAGGATTTATCCCGCTTAGGCAGAAACTACATTCTGACCGGCCAGTACACGGAAATCTACTTTCCCAGCAAAGGCGTCCGCTATATCGCTGTCAATGACAATGTGGACACCATCAACGGAGAGAATGAGCTTGCCCCATTCCTCAACATTCTGAATGAAATGCACGCCCGCCAGACCAGCAAAAAGGTAAAGGCGGCCATGCGGACACGGTTCGCAAATGGCGCACACTATGGAGCCTATGCTCCGCTTGGCTATGTCAAAGACCCAGATAAGAAAGGCCATCTTCTGATTGACCCGGAAACAAGGTGGATTATCGAAAAGATTTTTGACCTTGCCGTTCATGGCCGGGGAGCCGCCAGCATTACACGGATTTTGGTCGAAGAAAAAGTACCTACTCCCGGCTGGCTGAATTTCCAGAGATACGGCACTTTCGCAAATATCTATGCCGGAGCGCCGGAGGAAAAAGCCTATGCGTGGACGATAGCGCAGGTGAAAAGTATTCTGAAAGAGGAAACCTATATCGGACACAGCGTCCACAATAAGCAGACCAACATTTCATTCAAAAACAAGAAGAAAGTACGCAAGCCAAAAGAGGAATGGTATCGTGTGGAGAACACCCACGAAGCGATTATTTCCGAAGATGTGTTCCGTCAAGTACAGGAGCAGATTTGCAACAGGCGCAGACGGCAGAAGAACGGCACAACACAGATATTTTCCGGGCTGGTAAAATGTGCGGACTGCGGCTGGTCGCTGGCCTATGGTATGAACAGCCAGAACAAAAATCCCTATGCCCACTACCATTGTAGCAAGTACGGGCAAGGATTGCACCAGTGTTCCATGCACTATATCCGCTATGATGTGCTTTACGCCTATGTCCTTTCCCGTCTGCAATACTGGTCTGTGCTGGCACAGCAGGATGGGGACAAACTTCTGAAACGGCTACTTAACGCCAGCGACAAGGAACGCAATACTGCAAGGAAGCGGCAGACAGCCGAACTGAAAAAGGCGGAAAAGCGCAAAGCAGAAGTAGACACCCTGTTTGCAAAAATGTATGAGGACTGGTCTGCCGGACGCATTACAGAATACAATTTCAATATGCTGTCCGAAAAGTATCAGGGCGAACAGCGAGAATTGGACGTAAAAATTGAACGGCTTCACGAAGCGATGGAGACCGCCGCCCAGACAGCGGTTGACGCTGAAAAGTGGATAGGTCTGATGAAACAGTATGTCAATCCCACAGAATTGACGGCTGAACTTCTGAATACGCTGATTGAAAAAATCCTTGTCCATGAAGCGGTCAAAAGTGAGGACGGAAGCCGGGAACAGGAAGTGGAAATCTTCTACCGCTTTATCGGCAAAATCGAATGACACATCTTGAGATACCCAACAATATCTTTAACTAAGGGAAACGGGACAAAGCTATCCCGATGTGACCCTGCTTCCACTTTTAGCGGCCTATTTCGACATTAGCGTGGATCAGTTATTGACCTACAATGCCCAGTTGACCACCGCGGAGATCCAACGCATCTACCAGCAATTGAAGGCGGAGTTTGGTCAGCGTGATGGGGCGATCCTGCTCAAAAAGATCCATGATTTGGTGCGGCAGTATTATTCCTGCTACCCGTTTGTGTTGCAAATGGGGCTATTGCTGGTGAATCATTTGGATTATTTACCGGGCAAAGATGCCGCCGAGAAACAGAGAACCTATTTGACCGAGGCCCGGGCCTTATTTGAGCGGGTCAAGAATGCGGCCGGAGATCCGGAGTTGGTCGTGCAAGCGCGGAGCTATCAGGCTTATTGTGATCTGATGCTGCAGCAGCCGGAGCAAGTTTTAGCGGCATTGGGGGAGTTCGTGCCAGCGACGATCCCACCAGAGTCGTTGATTGCCGGCGCTTTTCAACAATTGGGACGCAATGATGAGGCGTTGCGGACGGTTCAAAGCGCGTTATTCCAATATTTGACTGAATTAATGAGTTTGCTGACCAATTCGTTGTTACTCTTAAGCGACCAGCCCGCAAAATTTGCGGAAACCTACCAACGAACTTGGCAATTGGCCACGGCCTTTTCCTTTCCCGAGATTCATCCCGTCGTGGTCTTGAATTTCTTGCTCGGCGCTTGTCTGGGGTTTGCTCATCAGCGGCAGATCGCGCTACTCAGTCAGGTGCTGACCCGGTTTGAAACGGTGCTGCGCCAAGTCGTGGTGCCGATCAAGTTACAGGGGGATGCTTATTTCGATCGGATCCAACCGTGGCTGGATCAGTTGGAGATCGGACCGCAAACGCCACGCAATAGTAATCATTTACGCCGCGATTTACTGCGCGTTTTGCTGGGGGATCCGCAGATTCAAGCCTTGGCGACGGAGCCGACGCTTGCGCCACAGCTACAAAAACTACAAACCTTATTGGAGGTTGAACAACATGACGAACCTGCAGAATAATAGTCAATTTTTTATTGAAAATCTGCCCATCCTGATTCCCTTGATCTTGTTGGAATTTGGGCTAATGATCGCGGCGGTGATCCACGTTCTCCGCCATCCTCATTACCGTTTCGGCAACAAGATCCTCTGGTTAGTGATCGTGGTGGTTTTCCAGATCATTGGGCCAGTGGTCTACTTTGTGTTTGGCCGCGGTGACCAGGCATGAGTTTGCTGGAATTGCACCAAGTTGGGAAAAGTTTCGGGAGCCAGCAAGTCCTGAACAATTTAGAGATGGCTGTTCCCGAAGGCGCGATTTTCGGCTTTGTTGGTGAGAATGGCGCAGGTAAAACCACGACGATGCGGCTGATCTTAGGTCTGGAACAACTGGATCACGGTACGATCCAGATCGCTGGCCGTCCCGTTGAATATGGCGGCGCGACCACCAATCAGTTGACGGGCTATTTACCTGATGTGCCCGCGTTTTACGATTATTTGACGGCGGCAGAATATTTGCGACTGTGTGGCCAGATCACGGGATTGCCTCAGGCTGAGTTGACCCCGCGGATCAAAACGATGTTGACCCGGGTCGGCTTGGCAACAGGGCAGCGGCGGATCAAGGGCTTTTCTCGGGGGATGCGGCAGCGGCTGGGGATCGCTCAAGCGCTGTTGAATCAACCTCGTTTATTGATTTGCGATGAGCCTACTTCCGCGCTTGATCCCGAGGGACGGAATCAATTTCTCGAATTATTAGCCAGTTTACGAGGGCAGACCACGGTTTTATTTTCGACCCATATTCTTGCGGATGTGGAGCGGATCTGTGATCATGTGGGGATCTTGGATCAAGGGCGACTGCAAGTTTGCGATACGCTGACCGCCTTGAAGCAGCAGTATGCCCAGCCTCAATTGATCTGGCGCTTTGCTCAGGTCGACGCGGCCAACCGCTTTGCCCAGGCATTGGCGGCCCAGCCAAACTGGGGTCAAGTGACGACGGCCACCCAGCAAGTCCGCCTCGCTTATCAAGACCCGGCCGAACCCCTGATCCGGCGGGCCTGGCAGCTGTTGTTGCAAATGGAACTAACGCCATTGGCAATGGAACAGGTGGCGCCTTCCTTGGAACAGATCTTCTTAAAGGTGGTGGGGCAACCATGACGTGGATCATGATCAAAAAGGAAGCTCGGGAAGCCTGGCGCTCTCGGCGTTTCTTGATCCTGTTGATTGTTTTTCTGATTTTTGGGCTCATGAATCCCTTAATGGCCAAATTAACGCCAGAAATCATGAAAATGAGTTTCGGCAAGCAATTCTCAGTGCCGACACCGACTTCATTGGATTCGTGGACCCAGTTTTATAAAAATAATAGCCAGATCGGTATCTATTTACTGGCGATCATTTTCGGTGGCACCGTCAGTGGTGAGGTCAATCGTGGTACGTTGGTCAATTTGGTGACCAAGGGATTGCCGCGGCGAACGGTGATCGTCAGTAAGTGGCTGGTGATCACAGCGGAATGGGTACTGGTGGCGCTGGTTTCGTTTCTCGTCACGTGGGGCTATACCGCTTATTATTTCCCCGATCAAAAGAGTCCTCATCTTTGGCTGGCTTTCTTGCCATTGCTGCTGTTTGGCTGTAGCTTGACGGCGCTGATCGTGTTGGCTTCGACTTTGGCGCGCAACAGTTACGAAGGCCTGTTCATGGTGATCGGCTACACCGTTATTCTGTATTTGCTGAGTCTATTCGCTGATTTCAAGCATTATAATCCTCTGTCACTGATCGATCATAATCTGACTTTCTTGACCAAGACAGGTAGCTTAACGCCTTATTGGCCGGCCCTGCTGGTGACTGGCGCCTTAGGGGTGCTGGCTTTGCTTTTGGCTAATCTGAAGTTTGCGCGCAAACAACTTTAGTCCCGCGACTTGAGCCAGTTGGTTCTAGCTGGCCGACTTTGGTTCGGTGGGGGGCCCACTCAAATCAGCTTTTGTTTGTCCAAGCATCGTGTCGCGCGCACGATGCTTTTTTGGTGACGCCAGCGTCAAGAGTGGCTCTGACTTTTTTTCTTAGAAGTTCGGTAAAATCCGAACATTGGGACGGCCCACTTTAAAGACCACTAAGAACCAATCGGACTAATGGTAAGAGTTATTTGTACTTAAAGCCTGTCTATTGCTGCTATCATAAGGAATAGGGCTGCTGCAACGCCGCCTCCAGAATTTGATCATTTTTTAAATAGTGAACTTTTCCTAGAAATATTATAATAAAGTTCGTAAAACGTCTGGCTTGCCGAACTTGTGAATGCTATAATAAAAATTGCTGAACGGGCGTGCGGACGTTTTTCTGGACTTTCACCTTCAGGAAGCCTTGCTCTGACGGTATTCTTGCGGGCTTATTCCTCCTAAAACTTTTTTTCTTCGCTTAGTGTTATACCACTCGATATACTGATTAAGTTCCTGAGTAAAGTCATCTAT
>NZ_RHOV01000028.1 GCF_003946655.1 Lapidilactobacillus achengensis | reverse complement strand
AGAAATTCGGGGTGAGATCGCCGTGAAATTGTCCTTGGCGGCTTTGCCGCTTAGGACAAGGCCTGATTTTGAGACAAGCCGCGTCCTTTGCGGATTGGCTCAAAACAGCGCCCACAGCGAGCTCACCCCGAATTTCGCAGCGCAAGCCGTGGATATCATTGAAACGTGTTCGCCGACCTAGCTTCTTGCGCTTAGCTACGCAACTATTTCGGTGGCACAAACCCGCCTCCAAAATAGTTGCTAGGCTAATTGCTCAGAAGCTGTCCAGATCTGATCACACTGGCGTTGGTGGGCTGTTTATCCGTCCGGCGGAAGGTCGGGCTGGGGGTGAGTCAGCCGCGATATTATTCTTGGCGGCTCTGCCGCCTAGAATAAGGCCGAGTTTTGAGATTTTCGGCGCACTTCCGAAAAGCTCAAAATCGTGCCCGCCGCGTTCCACCACCCCCAGCCCGACCTGGAGCCCCACCACACTTGCCCTCCACCAACGCCACGCGCAGCGCAAGCTGTGGACATCATAAAAACGTGTTCGCTAACCAGGTCAGCGAACACGCTTTTTCTAGAACAATCGCAGTAGCCACTGACTGCCATAGAGCAGAACGTAGCTGTAAGCAGCAATCGTAAATGGTTTCAGGAGAATAATGATCAGGGCGAATTTGGTCCAAGTCATTTTGGTCAAACCGGCTAGCATCACTAAAATATCGTCCGGCGCCATGGGTAAGAAGATGGCCAGAGCGAAGAAGCGATCGAAGTAGCGTTGGTTTTTCGTCTTGTCGATATATTTTCGGTATGTTTTCTCCGGGATCAGGTGCAAAATGAAATCTTTTCCATAATGCCGCGCCAGGAAGAAACTAATGAAAGAACCGATCGCGATGCCGACGTAGTTGTAAATGAACCCAGCCAGCGGACCAAATAGGAGCACGCCCACCGCTGTGCTGACCCCGCCAGGAATGATCGGGATGACCACTTGAATGATCTGGACCAGAATAAAGAGCAACGGCCCCGCCACTTGGCGCTGGGCCAAATATTCGTGAAGCAACGTTTGATTTTGGAAAATCCCCAATTGCCACCAATAAACGGTCAAAACCACAATGCCGGTCATTGATAGCGCGGTGACGATATTGATCAATCGTCGACTTGTTTGTGTCGTCAAAAAAAGACGCCTCCCTCGTGAATCACCTGATGATAAGGTGATTATAGCAAGGGCGACGTCTGGTTGCACGAAATTTAGCTAACACCAGTCTAACACTTTTGTCATCTCACAAAACCGTCGGAAACAAAACCGCTTGAGCGCGCCTTTGCTGAGGTGACGATTCGAGAAACAACCGGCAAAATTAGGCCAAAGTGACTTCCGGATGCCAATCGGTAAAGTTCTTGACCGCGCCGACCAAATTGGCGTCATTGGAGAAACGACTGGTCTGAATATCCACGGTGGCCGCGGTCAAGTTGGCCCATTTCAAGAGATTGCTGACCCGCTCCGCCAAAATACCTGGCAGATCTTTCCGCGCGGAAACCCCGCCGGCCAAAATAATGCGATCAGGGTTGAAGCTAGAAATCAAATTGAACAAACCCTGAGCGTTATAATCGTAGAATTTATTCAATTCTGTTTGCGCCAACACATCGCCAGCCGCCGCCAATTCGAACAATTGCTTGCCCGTCACCGGCTCGCCGCCAGGATTCTGGTCATTGTAGCGCGCGGCCGCGTTGACTACGGTGCCCATTTGGCTCCAAGTCAATTGCGGTCCCAACTTCATATAGCCGAATTCGCCGCCAACCAAATCGCGCCCCCGGAACAATTGCCGATTCAAAATGACCGAGCCACCGATCCCGGTGCCCAGAGCAATAACCAAGGCGTTATTGACGTCTTTAGCACTGCCCTTCCATAATTCCGCTAAAGCCGCACAGTTCGCGTCATTTTCCATGGCAACCGGTAGCCCGCCGAACATTTCTGAAAAGGCCGCTTTGATTGGAAAATTGTGGATGTAGGGAATGGCGCTCTCCCCGCGGATCTCACCTTTTTCATTATCAACCACACCTGGCAAAGAGAATGCAACTCCTTGCACCGTATCGGCGTGGCTTTTCAATTCTTTGAAAGTCGCCAACAAACTTTCTTGCATTTCCACCCAAGTTGCCGGTGTTGTGAAAGCCCCTTGCTGTGCCAGTTGATCCGCTGCCCACAAACCATATTTGACGCTAGTTCCACCAAAATCAAACACTACGATTGCCATGTTCTGCCTCCAAAATTAATCGATATTGACCTGAAAAATCAATTGAAACGCCATTGAAACTCACACGACTGAAATGCAATTGAAACGCGAAGCTCGACCTGCGCCGCCCAGCCCACTTTGAGCCGAGATCTGAAGCTAAGTCGCACCAAGCCAAAACCAAATGATACTCTAAATATAACACGATTTCACTAGAAATGAGACCGTTTTTACAAAAAGAATAGACAGCTGGTCAAATTGACTAGTCAGACCGCTGGGCGTCGACTGCCGCTAACACTCATCTGGCTGAACGAACAGATGGGTCAGGCGCGCTTGGCAACTAATAAGGTGAACTGATAATGCTCGGTGATCGTCAACGAGCCTTGACGTAACTGGGGCCAAAGCGCACGCTGGGCCGTCTGTAATTTCGCCGCGGTCATTTCAGGATAATCCTGCAAATAGGCCAGCAAGTCTTCGCGAGCCAGTCGTTCCGTGGTGGTGAAGTCGAAGGTCTTGGTCGCGACCGTCGCGAAATCTTGGGCCAAGGCCGTTTGATAACTGCGCATCAGCTGCCCGTCGACTTCCGGCCGTTCTGGCGGCAACGCCAACTGCTGCCACAACGGCGTGAACAAGTCATCGGTCACCGCCGTTAAGCGGAAAATCAGCAGCCGCTGGGTCGCCAAACTTGCCAGTTGTCGCAACGCTGCCGGCGTCACCTCAGGCAACATGCTGGCGAACACAACCGGATATCGGGCTTGCTGGCGCACCAGTTCTTGCCAACTGGTCTGCCGCCAAGTCAGTTGACCCCAACGCTGGTTTGCTTGCTTAGTTTGCAAGTGTTGCCAGCGCCGGGCCAGGATAGTCAACATCGCCGTGGAAAAATCGGCTACCGTTACAGCCTGGCCCTGTTGCACCAGTGGCAAGGCGAAACGCCCCGTGCCGCCGCCAAGATCCAGCAAGGCGGTTTCGGCCGGCGGTAACAGGTGTTGTTGCCGGAGGTACGTCAAAACCGCCGGGACGTACGCTATCTGGCTAGCTTGTTCCGCGGCGTAATAATCTGGAGCGAATTCGTCCCACGCCTGTTGTTGCGCGGCTCGATCGTCGGACTTCATGGTGGGTCACCTCTACTTGATAGTTTAGCACACGGGCGCTGGGAAAAGTATGACCCGCGACACTTGGCAGTTGCTTCAAATACTAGCAAAAGTAGTGTGCCCGCAGCTTGCGCTGCGCGTGGCGTTGGTGGATTGCAGATGTGGTGGAGCTCCAGGTCGGGCTGGGGGTGGTGGAAACGTGTTCCACGCAATTGCTTTCTGCGCCGATACGCAATTTCACTGGATTGATTGCATCAATCCGGCAAAATCGCTAGTCGTGCTCAAAAGCAGACCATTGCGTTCCACACTCTTCTTCGAACGCGGCGGGCACGATTTTGAGCTTTTCGGAAGTACGCCGAAAATCTCAAAACTCGGCCTTATTGTAGGCGATAAATCGCCAACAATAATATCGCGGCTGACTCACCCCCAGCCCGACCTTCCGCCAAGCAAGCAAACGAACCACCAACGCCAGAGTGTGAACCGACCCGGGTAGCTCCTGAGCATTAGCCTAGCAATTGTTTTGGAAGCCGAATTTTGCTTCCGGAACAATTGCGTAGCTAAGCGCAGGGAGCTGGGTCGGCGAACACGTTTCAACGCCACGCTCCGCTCCAGCCGCTCAACGTTCTAACAGTTGTTTGAGCACTCCCGCCATCCGGCAAGCTGTCGCTAATTGACGGGGAACCACGTAATTGACGACCGTGGTTAGTGGTTTCAATTTTCAAATTGGTGATACGCCTGTCGGTAAGTCACAGCTCACCAGGGACGTAACCAAAAAGAAACCAAACGCCCCCGCGTCTGATTTCTCCAATATCTATACAAGTTAACGCCAACTTGAACCGCTTGGGTTCTTGAATGCGCACTGTGATTGTTCATATCATTATTTCCGTCAAGTTACTGATTAGCTGTCATCCTCAGCTATCGATCAGTAATTATTGCTCAGAGAAGTATTTTTGAAACGTGTTCGCCGACCTGGCTTCTTCTGCTTACTTACGCCGGTCTGCGCTCACTGTTTTTTTATGGCCTTGAATGCTTCTGTTTGTGCTTTGATACTACGTTCTGCCGCGAACCGCTCAATACTGGAAGCGCCAAAGAAGCCGTCAATGCCTGCGACCCGGTCGATCACGTACGCTGCATCCTTGGGTTCAGCAATTGGACCCCCGTGGCAAATTACCATGATATTAGGATTTACTTTGCGACCCGCATCCAAAATAGCTTGAACTCTTGCGACGCTATCATCCAGTGTAACGGCGGTTTTAGCGCCAATCGCCCCCTTAGTCGTCAAGCCCATGTGTGCGACTAAAATATCAGCGCCTGCCTCCGCCATCTTCGTTGCTTGTTCTGGATCAAAGACATATGGCGTGGTTAACATACCTAATTCGTGAGCCTCACGAATCATTTCGACTTCAAGATCATAGCCCATGCCTGTTTCTTCAAGATTTTGTCGGAAAACACCGTCGATCAATCCGACCGTGGGAAAGTTTTGAACGCCATTGAAGCCTTGTGCTTGTAGTTGTTGTAAATAAATCTTCATTACGCGAAACGGATCGGTTCCGCAAACGCCTGCGAGCACAGGGGTATGTTTAACAACCGGTAGAACTTCGTGACCCATTTCAACGACGATCTGATTGGCATCGCCATATGACAGGAGCCCCGCTAAGGAACCGCGACCGGCCATTCGATAACGACCAGAATTGTAAATGATCAACATATCAGCGCCACCGGCTTCACTACTTTTCGCCGTGATACCAGTACCTGCGCCGACACCAACAAGCACATCGCCTTGTTGCCGTTGTTTCCGAAAATCCGCTAAAATCTCTGTTCTACTTCTTGTATCCATAATCTCATTCTTCCCTTCTCATTTTGACTAGCTAAGTTATTGGGTGCACTTCAGTCGATCATGCCTTAGTCCGCACCGCGATCAAACGCAATAATTCGGTCACGCAGGCACTAGAAAAGGCAGGATCATCAATATTATTTGGCAGCTCACGAACCTCGATCAATTTGTTTGTCAATGTTTGTTTTAGACTATTGGTAAAAGCGAGATCTTCGTCGGGACCATAGAATGGCTGGCCTAGCGCATCGATTTTGGAAAAGCCTTTGGTGGGGATCATCACAGTCACTGGTGCAATAGCTTGATTTAACTTGGCGGCCATTCGTCGACCCAGTTCTTGATTTTCGCTAACCGTGGTTCGCATTAATGTCACTGTGGGATTGTGCTTAAACAACTTTCGATTGGAAAACTGTTTAGGAACGGTTTCAAAGGGGCCAAAGTTAACCATGTCTAGCGCACCTGGGCAAACAACTTCTGGTAAGCCTGCCGCAACCGCCGCCTCCAATCGTTGTGGCCCAGCTGAAAGTACCCCACCGACTAATTCATCAGCCATTTCTGTTGTAGTCAAGTCCAATACTCCGACAAAATAATCATTCTTGACCAAGTGTTCCAAAGTTCGGCCACCCGTACCAGTGGCGTGAAAAACTAATGTTTCATAACCTTTATCCTGCAATAGCTCCCGAGCATGATCAACGGCTGGTGTCGTGACGCCAAACATCGAAGCGCCAATCAGCGGTTTAGTGTCTACTTCCTGATCAAACTTAGTATTGACCAAGCCTGAAATTGCCGCCGCCGCATTGTCAAAGATTACTTTCGATAATTTGTTCAAGCCAGAAACATCAACGATCGATGGCATCATAATGATATCGCTGGTGCCAACATAAACACTAGTATCACCAGAGGCCACCGTGGACACCATCAGTTTCGGTACACCGATGGGTAGTTCCCGCATTCCTGGTGTCAAGACCGAAGTTCCACCAGACCCGCCAAAGCACAAAACCCCGTCAAACCGCTTTTGACGGTATAGTTCAGGTAAGAGTTTCGCGAACCCATCAGCTAGAAGTGTGGTCGCTTGGCCGCGATCCGCTTGTTGGACAGCACTAACCGTTGATCCAATAGTCGCTAATACCTGATCAGCGCCGATATCCGGTTGAAAATAGGGTTGATAAACACCCGTATTAATCGTCAAAACATGATTACCTAATTGTTCCAGAATCTGCTTAACATACGCGTATTCCGGGCCTTTTGTATCCAAGGTACCTGCTAACGCAATTGTTCCCATGGCTTACCTCCTAGATCTTTTTAACTACATCCTTATCATAGAATGGAAAAGGTTTTCATTCATAGGTAATCTAATACGGTTTACTAGTGATTATATTCGTTCGTGCTGACGATATGCACGCGGTGATTCTCCAAAATACTTGCGGAAGATTTTATTGAATTGGGCATAGTCAGGATAACCAACTAAGGTTGCAATGGTTGTTAGCGGCTCCGTTGTTGTCTGAAAAAGCTCGACCGCCTTATTCAGGCGAAATCGAATCAAATATTCGGTAAAGGACTGTTCCGTTTGCTGCTTGAATTTCGTACTCAAATAAGCTGGCGTTAAATGCAACATGTCAGCCAGTTCCGCCAGATAAATTGGTTCAGAATAGTTTTCTGAGATATATTTCTTGACGAAGTTTACCGGTGTATAGAATTTAGCCGCCCCCTTGAGAATTTGAACCGTCAAATTATCATCGGTTGTTTTAGCAGCATCTTTAAAAGCGCGAGTCTGGTTTGTAATTGTTTGCTCAGGCGTCAGGCGCTCAAACGTTGAACCACCAATATATCCATCAATACTCGGAATACGATTATACAAATAGCGGACTTCTGTCAGTTCAGTCACAATGCCGCCATAAATCATCAACAGGCTCTGACAATGCCCTTTCTTCAAGGCCTGGCAAATTTCAGTAACTTGATTGATGGTTGCCTCAAAGCTGTGGATTCGCCGAGCGCCGCGCAACCCACCCTCTGTCAATCCCAAATGAATACAAATGACATCTGGTGGAATTGTGTTGGCCAGTAACGCCTCCGTCACTGTCGTAACGAAAGCTACCGTAAACAGTCCTTGCTGATGGGCGTGTCGCAAGAAATCGATTTCTTGCTCAAACCGTATCCCATCCTCAAACAGTCCTTCGCGAAATTGTCCATCAAATAAGCAGATTGTTGGGTAGTTAACCACGCCAGCAATACGTTCAGCTTTTAGCTGCTCAATCAATTCCGCGCTATTCATGCAGGGATCCGTCGCATTGACACCAACTAAAATCGGAAAATCTTGAACGATGGGCAAGATTTCTGTTAGAGTCAATTGCCGGGTTTGCAAATTACTATTGGTAAACGGAAGATAGCCGCCTAAAGATGACCGCCCCATTTGACGGAATTTTCCTGAATTCAAGACCATAATGAAATCGGCGCCAGCACGCATCGCCGATAACGCATTCATTCCCGTCGCTGTACTAACGCCCAATAAATAATGGTGTGCTTGACGTTGGCGCCGAAGAGCCCGGTTCAGATCAATCTCGACCACTAAAATCTCACCTTTCTCAGAGAAGAACTCACTTGTCTACAAACAACTATACCCATTTTCTTCTTTAAAAGGCAATGTGGCCGTTTATTTCTCCGCAGCCAAGAATCCCCGGGAGGCAATCAAAATGATTTCACACGAAACTGAGGCCCGCGTGATTATTTCCCATCTTTTCAAAGACTTCACTACAGGCTACGAGCTTAACTGATTTATTCTATACAAAAAGTCTGCCGCCTTCTATCCCACCCCATCGAAAGCGAATAGAATCAAAGCGACAGACCTTTTTTGAAATTCTGCTATAGTACGTTCGTAAACCTATTCAGTGTCTCCGTAGACTTGCTTGGCCAGATCGAACGCTGACCAAGCCTTGGGCCAGCCGGCGTAGAACGCAAGATGCGTGATCAACTCAACGACTTCTTGCTTCGTGACGCCGTTTTGCTTGGCGATTTTTAGATGGGCGGCTAATTGCGGCGCGCCCATGGCTAACAAGGCCGCGCACGTGATCAAGCTGCGGTCATGGGCGGACATTTCCGCCTCACGTGACCAGACTTCACCGAACAAGACATCGTCATTTAATTCTGCGAATTTAGGGGCAAAATCACCTAGGATATCGCGACCTGCTGTTTGTTTCTTACTCATTGTTTTTCCTCCTTGATTATTGGTGACTTGATTGATTAATGTGGCTGTAGCTGGTTAAAAGTATGATGGCCGCAGCTTGCGCTGCGCGTGGCGTTGGTGGATTGCGAGTGTGGTGGGGCTCCAGATTGCGAGTGTGGTGGGGCTCCAGGTCGGGCTGGGGGTGGTGGAACGCGGCGGGCACGACTTGAAGCTTTTCGGAAAACCACCGAAAATCTTCAAGCTCGGCCTTATTGTAGGCGATAAATCGCCAACAATAATATCGCGGCTGACTCACCCCCAGCCCGACCTTCCGCCAACTAGTAAACAGCCCACCAACGCCACGCTCCGCTCCAGCCGCTCAACGTTACCTTACTCATTGAAGCACACACGCCGACTAGCAAGCTATGATCGAATGATGAAGAGCCACGCAATTGACGACTATGGCTAGTGGTCACCAGCTTTAAATTGGTAACGCCAGTGCAGTCTGTCTGATGAACTAGGACAAGAGTTTTCTGAATCAACTGAATCGGTCGTTCTTCACCCAATAATTATTCAGGAAACGAGTAGAGATGTTCAGTCTACGCAAAATACTCCAACCTCCTAATCAGAATTAGTCGGCATTGCCGTACCACCTCAAAAAGGGCAATTGTTTGACCTCTACCTCGCAAGACCACTTCGTCAAATCCTTCGCTTCGATTGCAGATAAGCTCAATCCTGCCTAGCAACCGGGTCGGGCCATGCGGCTCAGCAGTGAAATTATTCTTTGCGGCTTTGCCGCTTAGAATAAGGCTCGATTTTAAGACAAGCCGCGGTTTTTGCGGATTGGCTTAAAACGATGCCCACTGCGTTCCAGCCGCATAAATGGCCCGACCCGGTTGCGCTCACGCGCAACACCCACCAAAACCGCAATCAAGCAAAAGATCATGAATAGCACCCAGTCATTCCAAATCAACGCAACCCAATGCCACGCCCCTAGTCAGGCAATGCGTCATACTCTGCATCAGAAACGGCTTCCAACCATTCCGGTGTGCCAGTGGTGATCGCCACATGCGCGAACCAACTGTCCTTAGTCGCGCCATGCCAGTGCTTGACGCCGTCATGAGTGACGACCACATCGCCGGGATGCAAACGCCGCGCGGGCTGACCCGCTTCTTGATACCAGCCTTCGCCGCCGGTCACCAGCAGGATTTGATAGCCGTCATGATGAATGTGCCAGTGATTCCGGCAGCCAGGCTCAAAGGTCACGTTGCCGACGCCAACATTGATGGCAGGATCCGCGACCAGACTGGCTAAATAGCTTTGACCGGTAAAATATTGGGCGTAAGCGTCATTTTTGGCGCCGCGGGGGAAAATCGTACCGTTTTGAACTGCTTCGTTTTTTACCATAATAAAACCTCCAAAAAATTAACTTCATTCATTGCTAGCTGATTTGCTAGTGGTGTTCTTGCATCTCTTGTTGCTGGCAGCACTGGTTACAGGTGGCAATCGTCATAGTTGGCGGCCAGCCAGTTGATCAGCAGCAGATCGGCTTGGGCCGCGCGACTGCCGCGAACGATTAGTGCTGGATGGAGCTGAGCGCCGGCGCAGAGTTGCGTCAGCTGCCGTGCGGTGTCGCCACCGCCGCTGCCTTCATGGGTGCAAAAAGGATAAATCGGCTGACCGGCCCAATCGTGGCTGCGCAAATAATCGCTGACGATCACTGGCAAGGTCCCCCACCAAATGGGGAAACCGAGAAATAACGGTTGAGCTGGGCGCGGTTCTTGGACCAAGGGCTGCCAAGCGACCGCGGCCGACTGCGCCAATTCAGCTTTGCTGCGCGTCACCGTTTCTTGGTACGCCAGCGGGTACGGCGTCACCGGCAACAGCGCCTGCAAGGTCCCGCCAACTTTTTGACCAAGCATTTTTGCCAAAACCGCGGTGTTGCCCTCGGTCAGCGGACGAACTTTCCCAGCCACGAAATTCTCGCCCGGATGAGAAAAATATAAAATCAATGGCGCCATGTGCCACCTCCTTGACCATTAAACAGAGTGTGAGCCACCCCGGGTAGCGCTTGAGCATTAGCCTAGCAATTGTTTTGGAAGCCGCACTTTGCTTCCGAAACAATCGCGTAGCTAAGCGGAAAGCGCTGGGGTGGCGAACACGTTTCAAAAACAGAGTGTGAGCCGACCTGGTCAGCTTCTGAGCATTAACCTAGCCAGGATTTTGGAGGCGCTCCTTGCCCCCGGAAGCCTGGCGTAGCTAAGCGCAAGAAGCTAGGTCAGCGAACACGTTTCAAAAAAGGCCCGTCGTCGATGAGATCATCGTACAACGGGCCCAGTAAATTGACCAATGCTTATTTTTGAGTTGGGGATGCTTGAAAGGCATGCTGAAATCGGCGAATCAATTCAGCCACCACCGGCGTGTGCAGCCGCTGTTTCCAAGCCAGCACGCAATGCGTTTTGACCGTGGGCGCCAAGGGAATGAAGCGCAGATCCGCGCCCAACCGATTGCTCACCGCGCCTTCGATGGTCACCGCCGCGCCCACCTCGTTGGCCACCAAGGAGAAAACATTGAAAATCAGATTATAAGTCCCCACCACATTCAACTGGTCAGCGGGCACTCCGGCGAAATCACTGAGCAACTGCTGCACCGGCGCGCGACTGGAACAAAGTAGCGGTGTGCCCAGCAGATCGGCCGGCCGGATCTCCGCTTGTTGCGCCAGAAAATTATGCTTTGAAACCAACAAGCCCCAGCGCTCTTCTCGCGGTAAGGTCAGCGTGATGAAATTTTCCGTTGGCACTGGCTCCAGCAAAATAGCCAGATCCAGCAGCCCCTTCTCCAAACGATCGCTGATTTCATCACTGGTCGCTGACAGCAAGTCGAAATGGACCGCCGGATAATCATTGACCAATTCCTCAAGCATTAGCGCCAACGTGTCGGAATTGTCCGCTTCCACACAGCCGATGGTGAAGTGTCCGCTTAGCTGACGTTGGCGTTTTTGCGCCAAGGCCTGCTCTAATTGTTGGTCGAGCTGTAAGATTTCGGCGGCCCGTTCTTTCAAAAATAAACCTTCTTGGGTCAGGGTCAAGCGATGATGTTGGCGGTCAAAGAGCGGCGCGCCGACTTCTTCCTCCAGCTCGTGGATTTGGCGGCTCAACGTTGGTTGGGTGATATGTAGCGCTTGCGCTGCCTGGGTGATGTTTTGTTCTGTTGCCACTGTCCAAAAATAGCGCAATAATCTGATTTCCATCGCGGTCCCCACTCTCACTGAATTTCTCTCTTCAGTATACACCGTCCCGGCTTCTCACGGGAAAACTATCTGCGGCAGTAGGTTGAAAAAGTAGCGTGTCCGCAGCTTGCGCTGCGCGTGACGTTGGTGGTGGGCAGATGTGGTGGGGCTCCAGGTCGGGCTGGGGGTGGTGGAACGCGGCGGGCACGATTTTGAGCTTTTCGGAAGAGCGCCGAAAAGCTCAAAACTCGGCCTTATTCTAGGCGGCAAAGCCGCCAAGAATAATATCGCGGCTGACTCACCCCCAGCCCGACCTTCCGCCAGACGAACAAACAGACCACCAACGCCACGCTCCGCTCCAGCCGCTCAACGTTATAACAGCCGGTTGAGCACTCACGCCAACTGGCAGGCTATGGTCAATTGATGAGGAGTCACGCCATTGACGGCCGTGGTTAGTGGCCACAAGATTTAAATTGGTGACACCAGTACAGTTTGACTGATGAACTGAGGCGAGTTCTTGATAAATCAGTCGGATTGGTCGGTTTCCAACCAAAATCCGTTTAAATAAGTGAGATAAAGTTGGCGGCACTATCCGAAATGTGCCGACCTATGTCCCTCAATCTGTTGATGTTGCCGTACCACTAAAACAGTTGGTGATTGTTTTGACCTCTAGCTTGCAAAACCACTTCGTCAAATCCTTCGCCTTGATTGCAGATAAGCTCGATTCTGCCTAGCAACCGCCTCAGGACGTGTGGTTCAGCGGTGAGATTATTCTTAGCGATTTATCGCTTAGAATAAGGCCTGATTTTGAGACAAGCCGCGTCCTTTGCGGATTGGCTCAAAACAGTGCCCACCGCGTTCCAGCCACGACAAACGTCCTGAGGCGGTTGCGTCCACATCCAAACCCACCACACCTGCGATCAAGCAAACAACTAAAAACCAGCGACCGGTTTTTCCAAAATAACCCAGGGTTCGAAGATTGCCATAAATTACTTGCAAAAGTTGTTGACAACACTGCGATTTCTCGGTATGATTTTAATTGTGTTAAATTAAGAGATTGCCGCTTTAGCTCAGCAGGTAGAGCACCACCATGGTAAGGTGGGGGTCGCCGGTTCGAATCCGGCAAGCGGCTTTCCAGAGGCTTTATATTATTAAATTAACGCCCCTAAATGTTGGTAAAACAGCGTTTAGGGGTTTTTCTTTGCGCGCGGTTGCTTCGAATTGAAAGTTGCTGTGTACATCTTATACACATTTGGTCAAACTTATGGGCAGGCATTTTTTCGGTAACAATGATTTTAACCATGGGACTGAATTTCAAAATGGCGCTTATTCGACCAGAGCGTCCAAATAAGCGCTATTCGTCGTCAGAAGATTTGTCGTGTCCAAGTACGCGGAGCGGCCGCCAGTGCGCCGGCAAAAATGTGCTATAATAAAATTATTTTTATGAGGGCTTTGGGCGGGAACCATGGTGGTGGAGGCAATGGCGATGGGCGCGCAATTGATTATTATTCGAGGAAATTCGGCCAGTGGGAAGACGACGACGGCGCAGCAATTGCAGCTGGCCTTGCAACCGGCGGCGACGTTGTTGATCCCGCAAGATGTGGTGCGCCGCGATATGCTGCACGCGCCGGACAAATCCGGCAACTTGGCGCTGGCGTTGATTCGGGACTTGGCGGAATTTGGCCGTCAAAATTGTCGCTATGTTATTTTGGAAGGAATCTTGAAAAAATCGGTTTATGGGGAAATGTTGCAAGATATTAGCGCAACCTTTGCCACACCACCTTTGGTTTACTATTTCGACCTGTCTTTCGCCGAAACGGTGCGGCGTCATGCCACGCAGGCAAACGCCAGCTCTTTTGGCCGCGTGGAATTGACCCAGTGGTGGCAAGCCCACGATCAATTGGAGACGGAGCACGAACGGCTCTTTACCAGTGCGGAAACCCTGGCGCAACGAGTTCGACTCATTCTGGCTGATCTTGGGGTTTAGTCCCACTAGTGAAATGCCGCCCGAGAATATCTAAATCCCGCGATCGACCCGCCAGTAGCGCCACGCCAGGCAAATGGGCCCACGGTGTGAAGCCGTTTTTGCGAAAAAGGTGCTGACTGGCTTGGTTATGCCCGAAAACATAGGCCAGCAATGTGGTGACTTCCAGGCGCGGCAGCTGCGTCACAACAAAGTCCAGCGCCTGCTGCCCCACCCCCTGGCCTTGCGCTTGATCGGCCAAATAGAGACTGATTTCGGCAGTGCGCGCGTATGCCGCCCGCCCATAAAAATCCTCCAACCCGACCCAGCCGACCACTTGGCCCGCCGCGATCAGCAGCCAAAGTGGGCGCCGCCGCGGATCATGCGCCGCAAACCAAGCCTGGCGTTGCGCCACCGTCACCGGGGCCAAATCCGCGGTGGCTCGATGCCCGGGGATTGCTTGGTTATAAATGGCCACGATTTGCGGCAGATCCGCCGCCGTTGCCTGAACAAAAGTTATTTCCATTATCGGTCCTCACTATTTTCGTTTTTTCCTGGTCGGCGCGTTTGCATATTTTCATTTTATGCAAGCTTTTGCCGGCTTTTTTTGGATATTTTATGGGAACTAACGGTTTCTTGATCGTGGGCTTCACTTTGGTCGCAAGCCACACCGGCCGAAAACCGCCGCCACTGCCGATTTTCTCAGGAAATTGGGCAAATTGGTCAGCGGCGCCTTACTTTTTACTAGGGTGAGTCCCTTTGTTTTACAATTCGTGAAATTCGTGGTAATTTAAGAGCGAATGAACGGGATGGTGCTCCCGACAACCGCTGAAAAGCTGATGGCGCCTGCTTGAATGATACTGTTGCCACGGTGATCGTGGTCAATTCGTATGGTTTGAGCAGGCGTCTTTTTTATGCCATTTTTAGCACAAAGAGTCGGCGAACATGTCATTAAAAAAATAAGGGGGAACTAGCATGACAGTAGTAATTGAAAATGTTAAAGCACGGGAGATTTTTGATTCGCGGGGCAATCCGACCATCGAAGCCGATGTGATTCTGTCCGACGGCACGTTGGGGCGGGCCGAGGTGCCATCAGGCGCTTCCACCGGCGATCGCGAAGCCGTTGAATTGCGCGATGGCGGCACGCGGCTAATGGGCAAAGGCGTGCTCAAGGCAGTGGCCAACGTCAATGGCAAAATCAAGAAAGCACTGATCGGCCAAGATCCTTGCCAACAAGCGGAAATCGATAAAATCATGATCGACTTAGACGGCACCCCAAACAAGGCTCGCCTCGGCGCCAACGCGATTCTAGGCGTTTCCATGGCCACCGCTCGCGCGGCCGCCGCCAGCAAACATTTACCATTGTATCGTTACTTGGGCGGCGTTGATTTGGAATTACCACAACCATTCTTCAACGTCATCAACGGCGGCGTTCATGCCGACTCAGGCATCGCCGTACAAGAATTCCTGATCACCCCGATCGAGCGCACCAGCTTCCGGGATGGCATGGAAAAAATCGCCAACATTTATCACACTTTGAAGAAAGTTTTAGCCAAAGAAGGCTATGAAACCGCGGTTGGTGACGAAGGTGGCTTCGCGCCGAAATTAAGCAGCACCGAGGAAGCCATCGAAATGTTGTATCGGGCCATCAAAGAAGCCGGCTACGAACCTGGTAGCGAAATCGGCATCGCCATTGACCCTGCCTCCAGCGAATTCTACTCCGACGAAACGCACAAATACAGTTTCGAAGGCAAGGAACTCGACTCCGACGAACTCCTAGTCTACTACCAAAAACTCGTCGCCGAATATCCCGCCTTGATCTCCATCGAAGACGGCTTCTCCGAACACGACTGGGACGGCTTCAAGAAGCAAACTGATGTTCAAGGCAAACAAATCCAGCTGATCGGCGACGACATTTTCGTCACCAATCCAAAGATTTTCAAGGAAGGCATCGACAAAGGCGTGGCCAACTCGATCTTGATCAAGCTGAACCAAATCGGCACCGTCACCGAAACCATTGACACCATGAAAATGGCCCGGGCAAATGGTTACACCACCATGATTTCTCACCGTTCTGGTGAAACCGGCGATACCTTTATCGCTGATTTCGCGGTCGCGATGAATGCTGGTCAGATCAAGACTGGTTCAATGGCACGGAGCGAACGGGTCGAGAAGTACAATCAGTTCCTGCGGATCGAAGAAGAACTAGGCGGCAATGTTGGTCTGGCGCACTTCCCGAAACGCTAACTTAATTCTGGCTCCAAAATTATAACCAATTTACAACCCAATGAAAAGGCCGCTGTTCGCCCAGCGGCCTTTTTGTGTGCTTGGTTGGCATTCGTTGCTGTTGTTCTTCGCTTCTATTGTTTGACTCTTCGCTGAATGCAGGTGTGGGTGGGTATTGCGCGTGAGCGCAACCGGCTGGGACTGCTGTTGCGGACTGGAACGTGGTGGGCGTCGTTTGAAGCCAATCCGCAAAGGCGCGGCTTGTCTTCAAATCGAGCCTTGTCCTAAGCGGCAAAGCCGCTAAGGACAATTTCACCACTGAGCCGCGCAGTCCCAGCCGGTTGCTAGGCAGAATTGAGCTTATCTGCAATCGAAGCTGAATATCTGACGAAGTGGTTTTGCAAGATAGAGGTCAAACAATTGCCCTCCTTTGGGGTGGTACGGCAATGCCAACTGATTCAGATTAGAAGGTCGGGACATTTTGTGTAGGCTGAACATCTTTACTTGTTTCCTGAACGATTCATGGTTGGAAATCGGCCGATTCAGTTGATTCGCTGAGAACTAGGTTGATCATCAAACCGACTGCGCTGGTGTCACCAATTTAAAGCTTGTGACCACTACCCACGGTCGTAAAGTGCGTGGTCCCCCATCAATTGACCATAGCTTGCCAGTCGGCGTGAGTGCTCAAACGGCTGTTAAAACGTTGAGCGGCTGGAGCGGAGCGTGGCGTTGGTGGTTCGCTTACTCGTCTGGCGGAAGGTCGGGCTGGGGGTGAGTCAGCCGCGATATTATTGTTGGCGATTTATCGCCTACAATAAGGCCGAGCTTGAAGATTTTCGGTGGGTTTCCGAAAAGCTTCAAGTCGTGCCCGCAGCGTTCCACCACCCCCAGCCCGACCTGGAGCCCCACCACATCTGCCCTCCACCAACGCCACGCGCAGCGCAAGCTGCGGGCAATCTACTTTTGGAGGTGGTACGGCAACACCAACGGATTTGGATTAGGTAGTCGGGACATTTTGCATGGACTGAACAGTCTCTACTTGTTTCCTTAATAATCCTCGGTGAAATCGACCGATCCAGCCGATTCATCCAGAACTTGCATTAGTTCATCAGACCGACTGCACTGGTGTCACCAATTTAAAGCTTGTAACCACTAACCACGGTCGTCAGTTACGTGGTTCCCCATCAATTGACAATAGCTTGCTCGTTGGCGTTAGTGCTCAAACGGCTGTTAAAACGTTGAGCGGCTGGAGCGGAGAAATTCGGGGTGAGATCGCCGTGAAATTGGTCTTAGTGGCTATGCCACTTAGACCAAGGCCTGATTTTGAGACAAGCCGCGCACTTTGCGGATTGGCTCAAAACAGCGCCCACAGCGAGCTCACCCCGAATTTCGCAGCGCAAGCTGCGCGCACCCTACTTTTGTCCAACCAGCTTTTCACAACAGCCGCGTCAAGAGCTGGTCAGGCCAAGCCATCCCAAGCAGGCAGGACAACCGGCTCGCCGTCAGCCACCGCAAGCTCAGCAGCGGTCAAGTATTTCCGCTGCACAACAACTTCATAGGTAAACTCGTCAAACCAGGCCGGACTCATCACAAAATAACCCTTGGCGCCAACCTCATCACCCCAGCTGTTCTCAACCTTCCACTGCGTCGCCTGATCAGCGACTAAATCGACACCGGTCAAGGTCATCGCGTGCGTCACTTCGGCCTCACCGTAACGGAATCGATCCGCCTTGTTCAAGCTCAGATCGACGCCAAACAGTTGATCGACTTGGTGTAACTGCGGATCCAATAATCCTTCTTTACGCTCACTTTGCTTGCCCACATCATTGCCAAACCACACCGTTTCACCGTCGCGTAATTGCGCGATCGCCGCGCGGCGCAAACTTGCCATCGCCACATTGGTGAAAATGATCGGCAAGCCGCCCACCACATTTTCTTCGGCGGGCAGGCGGTACGCTTGATCCAACGGCTTATCCGGCGCGTTGGTCAGCACGACATAATTATCCAGGTCCATGGTGAAATAGTCGGTGAAGAAGGCTTGAGGCGTTAAGTCAGCTACTCGATGATATTTTTTATCATCGTCGCGATATTCTAGGTCGAAGGAAACTGGGGGTTCGCCGACCGCGACCGCCGTCATGCGATAAACCTCGCTCAACAAGGTTTGCCGCCGGGCATTGATCTCGCCCGCGGTCGCGCCGCCGTTCTTCAACTCGCGCAAAATCGCAGCATCGCGCCGCAACTTCAAATCCAAGGCCGCGCCGAAACCGGCAGTGGCGTTGGTGTTAAAAGTTTCCGGCATCGCCGCTTGGGGCACCACCCCATACTTCTTGACCAAACTGGCCGCCATCGCCCACTGCCCGCCGTCTTGACCGGGGCCGGCCAAATAAAAGGCGACTTCCCGATCATCAACAGGGCGATCCGCCGTCCGCAGAATATTGTCATAGAAAATATTGGCGCTTTCCACCTTATCCCAGAAATACAAATAAGATTGGGACAACTCAAAGTCCTTAACCTTGTATTTTTGCGCAAAACTGTGACGCAACGTATTCAATAATGAGAAAAGCCAGCAACGTCCCGATTGCTTCTGATTGGTCACGCCACCAGTTTCTACCTCCACGGAAAAAGTCCGATTCAGCCGCACCGCCACCTCAGGATTGTAGCTAGCCTCCAAAACACCGCTACGCATCGCCGCATGTTGGGCCACCGTTAAATTCGCCGCGCTAAAGTTATCCCGAAACGCCTGTAATTGTTGTTGATCGATTTCATGTGTCATGATCAAACCGCCTCACTTTTATGATTAGTTATTATCAGTACCATACCACAAATCATGATGGCTTGATGTGAAATAATGAGAAATAATGATAAAAAGTTAGAAAAGATTGCCCAGCCCCCCAATTTCCGGTCAAGATTAGCGGTACTTCAACTCAAAAGTGCTCCCGTCATTCCTAGATGAACAGCGGCGGCTAGAGCCCAGCAGTTTCCTGGACATCAAAAAAGTCCGCATCGTCAATTTTACTTGACGACACAGACTTTTTTGATTTTTACGGGTCTAGAATTTTTACTAGGTTATTCTAGTTGCGATGAATCACTAGAATTTACTGATCGTCATACTGCTGATCCTTGGGTTCATGGGGCAGCGGTTGGCGCGGCACTTTGTGTTCCGGCTCGCCGGTGATGCCATCATGTTCGTGGTGATGGTGATGATGATGCGCGATTTGCGCCGCTGCTGCGGCCGCTTCCGGATAGGTTTTGCCGTAGCGCACCGCGGCTTCGTCTTCATCCAAATAACGGAGGCTGATCCGATCGGACTTGCCCAAAATCAGCGGCACCTTTTCCACGACCACATCGGCGAATTCCAGGCCGAACCAAGAGGCCGGATTGCTGGTAATATTTTGCAGGCCGACCCGCAATTGGATCATGGTCCGTTCGAAGGACTTGATCTGCGTTGCCGGTGAGATCACATCTTGCACAATGACAAAACTGAAATCGCCCACATCCCGACCGACAATGGTGGTATATTTCTTCGGTTGCGGATCGATCTGACCCCGTTCGATCATCTCGTGCACGATCGCCCGCAAGTAGACATTGACCCGCTGTTCCCGCCGGAAACCAAGGTAAAGCTGCACGTTGATCACGTTCCGCGTGCCCAAAGTATCCACACTATATTCCGCGGTGTAGGGCTCGTCAGTCACATTGACCGTCACGAACCAGTAAGCCTTGGCCCGCTTTGGCCGTTTATCCAAGATCGAGTACATCATTTCCCGCTTGACCTTGTTGCCTGGCTTGACCTTCGCCATGTAAACCACATTATCGGAGTAAGTCGGCAAGCCTTCATCATTACTCAAGCGACTGAGTTGATCCTTGTAATCGTCCAGACTGACATAGGCCGAACGATATTCTTCCCGGTCGCGAATGCGATTGCCGTAATACCAGATATACATCACCAGCAAGATCACACCGGCAATGATCGCGGTGACATAGCCACCATGCACGAATTTGACCAAGGAAGACACCAAGAACATCCCCTCGATTATCCCAAAGAAGGCCACCATCAACGCGGCCCAAATCAATTTCACGTTACGCAAACGCAAGAATTGATACAGCAAAAGCGTGGTCATCAGCATGGTCACCGTGATCGCCAAACCATATGCCGCTTCCATATGTGACGAAGTTTTGAAATAAGCGATGATGCCCAAACAAGCGATCCACAAAATATTGTTGACTAAAGGAATATAGATCTGACCGTGTTTTTCCGTGGGATAAACGATTTTCATCCGAGGGAAGAACTTCAGCCGTACCGCTTCTGAAACCAAGGTGTAAGACCCGGTGATCAGCGCCTGGGACGCAATGATCGCCGCTAAGGTCGCCAAAACGATCCCGACCAGCCGCCACTCACCAGGCAACATTTCGAAGAAGGGATTGAAGGTCGCGTCCTTAGCCAGGGCCGCGTTGTTCGCGTTGTTCATCACCCAGACCCCTTGGCCCAGGTAATTCAACATCAAGCTGACGAAAACAAACGGCCAACTCCCGTAAATATTGACCCGCCCCACGTGGCCCACGTCCGAATAGAGCGCCTCCGCCCCGGTGGTCGCCAAGAAGACGCTCCCGAGAATGAAGACCCCCACATGATTATCCGGGTTAAAGAACAACAAATTGATCGCGTAATATGGATTCAGCGCCCGCAAAATCGACAGATCCGCCGTCATATGCAACAAGCCACTGATCCCCAAGAACAGGAACCAAATGAACATGATCGGACCGAACGCCCGACCGATTGCTTTCGTCCCAAAACGCTGGATCAAGAATAAGAATGACAAAATGATCACCGTAATAATGATCACTTCCGTCTGCGACTTGACCGGTTCCACGCCGTTGAACTTGATGCCCTTCAAGCCCTCGATCGCCGTGGTCACCGTAACCGCTGGCGTCAACATCCCGTCCGCCAGCAACGCCGCGCCCCCGATCAACGCCGGGTAGATCAGCCACTTCTTCCGCCGCCGCACCAACGCGTACAGCGAGAAGATCCCGCCTTCGCCATGATTCGTCGCCTTCAGCGCGATCATCACGTACTTGATCGACGTCAACAGCATGACCGTCCAGAATATCAAAGAAATACTACCCAAAATCATCGAACGTGAGGCCGTATTCAAACCGCCATTATCAGCGATAATGGTTTTCATTACATAAAGCGGCGAAGTTCCGATATCACCATAAACGATCCCAATGGTGATCAGCAACCCGGCCATCGAAATGGCACTCCGCTTTCTTGCATTTAACCGCATTTTATCTTCCTCCAGCATAACTATCCCTTGGGCTTGTTTCCACCCGCGCCACCGCATGAAAAAAGCTCCCTTGTCTGTCAGGTCATTCGATTATTTCCGGGCACAACCTGCATCACTTGAGAACTAAGCCAATGCCGCTACTTTACAAGACTTATACCCGACTGTCAATAGAAAAAGTGAAGAAAAGTTTAAATTTCATCGGCGGCCTTGTAGCACCGGCCTGTCACCATAAATGACCCCCGTAGCAGCGCTACGAGCGCCCGCTTTTCGTGGGGATTTCTGCGGCTACTGGGAAAAGTAGGTTGGCCGCAGCTTGCGCTGCGAAATTCGGGGTGAGCTCGCTGTGGGCGTCACTTTGAGCTTTTCGGAAGGGCGCCGAAAATCTCAAAGCTGCGCCTTGTCCTAAGCGGCAGAGCCGCCAAGGACAATTTCACGGCGATCTCACCCCGAATTTCTCCGCTCCAGCCGCTCAACGTTTTAACAGTCGTTTGAGCACTCACGCCAATTGGCAAGCTATGGTCAATTGATGGGGAGCCCCGCAGTTGACGACCGTGGCTGGTGGTCACAAGTATTAAATTGGTGACACCAGTACAATCTGTCTGATGAACTATAGTAGATTCTTGGTGACCCAAACAAATTGGCTGATTTCCAATCAACACCCGCTTGAGTGTGCAAGTTTTTTTGCGATACCGAATGTACCGACTTTCTAATTCAAATCAGTTGATGTTGCCGTACCACTACAAAAAGGGCAATTGTTTGACCTCTATCTTGCAAAAGCACTTCGTCAAATATCCAGTTTCGATTGCAGATAAGCTCGATTCCGTCTAGCAACCGCCTCAGGACGTGTGGCTCAGTGGTGAAATTGTCCTTGGCGGCTTTGCCGCTTAGGACAAGGCTCGATTTGAAGACAAGCCGCGCTCTTTGCGGATTGGCTTCAAACGACGCCCACCGCGTTAGCCACGACAAACGTCCTGAGGCGGTTGCGTCCCCATCGAAACCCACCACGCCTGCAATCAAGCGCAGGTTCAAGAACCGATCCCAGACTTTCGGAATCCGTTGGCATTGCCGTACCACCCCAAAAAGTGGGAATTGTTTTGACCACCACACTTGCAAAAGCGCTTCGTAAAATTCTTCGCCTGCGCGGCTCAGTGGTGAAATTGTCCTTGGCGGCTTTGCCGCTTAGGACAAGGCTCGATTTGAAGACAATTCCCGCTTTTGGAATTGGCTTCAAACGATGCCCACCACGTTCCAGTCCGCAACAGCAGTCCCAGCCGGTTGCGTCCACATCTAGACTCAGCATACCTGCCATCAGGCAAAAATTCAGGAATAGAACACCGCCGTTCCAAATCAGTTCAAAGAGCCAAAACAATTCCCACAACAACCTCAAAAAGAAAAAATGCTTGCGCCCAAAACCCGGCGCAAGCAAAGCCCGGTGCCAGCTAGGACTCCGGTGCAGAAATCTGATTTACAAAAATATAACTGGCCGACTTGAAGCTGACTGGAATCGTCGCGCCGGCGTTGGTGCGCACCACAATTGGACCTTCGAAGGGTTCATGACGCAAAACGGTCATTTCCGTTCCCAGTGGCAGACCTAGATTTTGGTAATAGGCCAAGAATTCGTGATTATCAATGACTCGCTTGATCTGAACGGTGGTGCCATCCGCAATATCGACCAAGACTTGATCGTCGGAATCAGTTTCCTCAGCGTTACCGGGAATGATCCCGCCGTGCGGACAGCGCTCAGGCGCGTCCAAGTATTCGTTCAGCCGCTGGATCAGCATCCCGTCAGTGGCGTGTTCCAAAACATCGGCGGCCTCGTGCACCTCACCAATATTGTAATCCAGCTTATCGTGGAGGAACACCTCCCAGATCCGATGACGCCGCACTAAATTCGTGGCGATCTCCCGCCCCTTATCCGTTAGCGAGATCTCATTATAAGGCGTGTGACTGACCAGCTTCTCCTTGGACAAACTCGTCAGCATTTCCGTAACCGATGGCGCGCTAACTTGCAAAATATCGGCAATATTTTTATTCGTGATTTTCCGTTGATCATGATTCAACTCATAGATCGCTTTTAAATAATTCTCTTGACTTGGTGACATTGTCCCAACCTCCAAGTGTGCATCTCAAACCAATGTTACAGCTTCCATTATAACGTATTTAACAAATTCCTGCTTGGAAAAAACGAAGCGCTTTATTTTCATAGCAGAGTGCGAGCCAGCCCGGTTAGCTTCTGAGCATTAACCTAGCTAGGATTTTGGAGGCTGGTCTTCGCCTCCAGAATCCTAGCGTAGTTAAGCGCAAGAAGCTGGGCTGGCGAGCACGTTTCAAAGCAGAGTGCGAACCGACCCGGGTAGTGCTTGAGCATTAGCCTAGTAACTGTTTTGGGAGCTGAACTTTGCTCCCATAACAGTTACGTAGCTAAGCGGAAAGTACTGGGTCGGCGAGCACGTTTCAAAACCAGAGTGCGGAGCGCAACGGGTTGACTTCGAGCATTAGCCTAGCAACAGTTTTGGGAGCCGGTTTTAGCTCCCGGAACTGTTACGTAGCTAAGCACAGAAGTCAGTTGCACGCCGCACGTTTCAAACCCAGAGTGCGAGCCAGCCCGGTTAGCTTCTGAGCATTAACCTAGCTAGGATTTTGGAGGCTGGTCTTCGCCTCCAGAAGCCTAGCGTAGTTAAGCGCAAGAAGCTAGGTCGGTGAGCAGGTTTAAAAAAAGACACCGTCCGCAGACGATGTCGTAATCAAGTCAAAGTTAAGTTATGGAGAATGGAGAATAGCGGTCGCGGCTATGGATTAAAGCCGTTTACCAAAGGCTGGTGACCAGTTGCTGATTGATTGATAAGTAACGGATTGGCCAGGTTGTGGTGAGTGGATGTACTGCCCACCGCCAACGTAAACGCCAACGTGGTACGCAGAACCAACGCCACCCCAGAAGACCAAATCGCCAGCTTGTAAGCTACCGATGGAAACATATGAGCCTAATGAGCTCATCGCTTGGGCTGTCCGTGGCAAGGAAACACCAGCTTGGCGAGCCGCATAGTAGATCAACCCTGAACAGTCAAAGCCGGCAGGTGATGAACCGCCCCAAACATATGGTACGCCGATGTATTTAGCAGCGTTAGAAGCAATCGAGCCACCGCTAACGGAAACACTAGCTGAGCCAGAGTTGCTTGAGTTAGAGCTTGAGTTATTTGAAGTTGAGCTATTGCTTGAACTGCTTGACCGACGGGTTGTCGATGCCACAGATGCGGAAGTCGTTGCGACCCGCGAAGCCGCTGCAGCAGTTGCGGAAGCCAATTCACTTTGCAATTTTGCGATTTCTGACTTATTGTCTTCGATCTTCTTAGTTAAAGCTTCTTGGGCTGATTCAGCGTCAGCTTTCTTGTTATCAAGGGCAGCTTTTTCATTAACCAAAGTTGCTTTGATGGTAACCAAGCTTGACTTCTGAGCCGCTTGCTTAGCACGTAGATCTTGGATCTTGGCTTCTGCTTCTTTGACAGCGTCCATCGCTTCCTTGTTGGCGTCGCCTAAGTTCTTGACCGCAGCCAACCGGGACATTGCATCACTGATCGAATCAGAGCTGAAAATAAAATCAAGGTAAATGTTGCCGGTAACACTATTAGAAGATTCCGCTTGTAAGTTCTTCGCTTGTGCCCGTAAAACAGACTTGCGATTAGCTAATTCTTCTTTAGCAGCGGCGATCTGCTTGTCAGAAGTCTCGATGCTGGCTGTGACCGTCGTGATCTTCTTCTCGGCTGCCGCGATTTCGCGGATCTTGTCAGAAACTTCATTGGTCAGTTTGGCAACTTGGTTCTGTTGCTCATTCAATTGTGATAGCAGATTGTTGCCAGCGCTCTTCTTGCTGGCCAGTGAACTCTTTGCTTCGGAAACTTTGTCGGCGCTAACTGAATTGACACCCATAAATGTTGGTGCGGCTAAAATCAAAGCCGCTGCAGTAACCACAATACGCTTCGTTATCTTCATCAAATTTGTACACTCCCATAACTTAATTACAAAGCGCATTATAGCATGGGAACTATTACACGACTGTTACAGCGAGTCAAAGTTCATGTGACTTATATTACACCAATGTAACACTGTGTCCAGATGCCTACTCTAGCAACGATCTTCATTGTTATTTTTCTTTAGAGAATTCTTAAAAAAGTCTTGACGAACGGCAAATCAACCGTTTACATGACCAAATAAATGAAAAACCTTTTAATTTTAAAACGTTTGCAGGAATTGATCGACACCACTGGCACCCACGCAAAAAGACCCAACAGAGATCCTGCTGAGCCTCAATCAACTATTTAGCTTAGGGAAAAACTTAGTCAAACGCTGGAAAAATCATGATCGCACATTTAGTAAGGGCTGTGAACGTAAGTGTAGGCGCCAACGTTGCTGATCGTTTGCAAGTTAGGACCGCTTGGTGATGAGAAGCCCATCCCGCCTTGCGAGATCGTGATCGTGCCCGCCGCGGCGTTGTAAGATTCTACGTAAGCGACGTGGCCATATTGGCCGTCAGCTGTCCATTGACCGCCGACTGATTGACCGGCAGCGAAACTAACGATCGCGCCAACCGCTGGCGTATTGTTGACCGTGAATCCAGCCGCACGCGCGCTATTGCCCCAATCGGCGCCATTGCCCCAGCTACCGCCAGCCCAACCGGACCGTTGGTAAGCGTACCAAGTACATTGACCCCATGAATAAGGGTTGTTGCCGGTGTGAGTCACATTCGGTGTCCCAGTTGAACTGCCAGAATTGACATTACTTGAACTGGAATTACTTGAACTTGTGGAACTGTTAGTTGCCGAGCTGGCCGCTTTTTGAGCTGCCTTGGCCGCAGCTGCCGCAGCCTTGTTCGCCTTCTCTTGGGCTGCTTCGGAAAGTGCCGACTTCAAGGTAACTTGCAAGTTTTCCAAAAGATCCTGGTTCGCCGTGACTTCGGTTTGCAACTTGGCAACCGCAACACTGGCCGCCTTCTGCGCTTCAACCAAATCAGCCTTGTCGCTGACCAATTGCGCTTTGCTGTCAACCAAAGCCTGTTGCTTCTGGTCTTGTTCGTCCTTCAGATCTTGCAATTTGTTCTCGGATGCTTTGACCGCGTCCATCGCTTCCTGGTTGGCCTTATTCAGCTTGCCCACCGCGAAAGAACGGGATAACAATTCGGTGAAACCATCACTACTTAAAACAAAATCAATGTAAACATTGCCAGAAACACTATTGCTAGATTGCTTTTGCAATTCGACCAATTGATTTTTCAAAACCGTCCGCCGGTTCTTCAATTCGATCTGCGTTTCTTTGATCTCGCCGGCGATTTCGTCCAAACGCTTCTGTGACGCTTGGATATCAGAAGTGACACTGGCGATTGCCTGGTTCTTCGCCACGACCTTCTTGTCCAAACTCCAAACTTTGCTTTGGAGTTCATTCATTTCGGCGATCAATTTTTCTTTTTTCGATTTGTTACTGGAAATTGCGGACTGCGCCTCTGAAACTGAATCAGCGTGAACGGTTCCGACTTGAGCCATCACTGGACCGGCTAATAAAAGCACGGCTGCGCCTACGAATAATGTGCGATTGCGTTTTTTCAAATTGTACACTCCCATGACTTATTACTTTCGCAGTATAACATAGTAACCTTTACGAGAAGGTTACAGCCCTGCGAAGAAGTCATGACATCGCTTTGGGGAAATCACATTATAACGAATTGCTCATGGTCAGAATGTGGCCACATCAGTGTTCCCTTCATGAAAAAACTGATCAAGCAGTTAGGCTGATCAGTTCTTTGATTGCTTTGGCTGGTAAAAGTTGGTTGGCCGCGGCTTGCGCTGCGCGTGGCGTTGGTGGATGGCAGATGTGGTGGGGCTCCAGGTCGGGCTGGGGGTGGTGGAACGCGGCGGGCACGACTTGAAGCTTTTCGGAAAACCACCGAAAAGCTTCAAGCTCGGCCTTATTCTAGGCGATAAATCGCCAACAATAATATCGCGGCTGACTCACCCCCAGCCCGACCTT
>NZ_RHOV01000027.1 GCF_003946655.1 Lapidilactobacillus achengensis | reverse complement strand
GGTCGGGCTGGGGGTGGTGGAACGCGGCGGGCACGACTTGAAGCTTTTCGGAAAACCACCGAAAAGCTTCAAGCTCGGCCTTATTCTAGGCGATAAATCGCCAACAATAATATCGCGGCTGACTCACCCCCAGCCCGACCTTCCGCCAACTAGTAAACGATCCACCAACGCCAGAGTGTGAGCCGACCTGGGTAGCTCCTGAGCATTAGCCTAGCAACTATTTTGGAGGCCGGTCTATGCCTCCAGAATAGTTGCGTAGCTAAGCGGAAGAAGCTAGGTCGGCGAACACGTTTCAACGCCACGCTCCGCTCCAGCCGCTCAACGTTTTAACAGCCGTTTGAGCACTCACGCCAATTGGCAAGCTATCGCCAGTTAATAGGAAGCCACGGAATTGACGACCGTGGTTAGTGGTCACCAGCTTTAGATTGGTGACACCAAAGCAGTCTGTTTGATGAACTACGGCAAGTTCTTGATGGATCAGTTAAAACGGTCGGTTTCCAACCAAGAAGTGTTGAAGAAACCGGTAAAGATTTCCAGTCAGAATCTAATTAAATGGGTGCGACGTGCTGCTAGACTACCGAAATATCTCGGCCGATTAATCCGCATCAGTTGGTGTTGCCGTACCACGGAAAAAGGGCAAAAAAAATAACCGTCTAAGCTTTCAGCGGCTAACGGTTATTTTTTTAACATAATCACAGCCACCGTGATTGACACGGTTCTGCAGGAGCAGCCGCGCAAGGCTACTCTTTTTATACATTCAGTATAACATAGATTCCATTTTTGGCAATCAAATTTATCCGCACGAACGAGATATAGATTAGCCAGAAGAATCTAGTATGACCAAAATCAGTCGAATTTCTGATCCTCTCCACGTCACATTTTTGTTAGGAAATTCACCTATCTTTCCAATGCTTAACCTGTTAAACTAAGTCTTGCAGAGCGAAAGTGCGGCGGTGGCTAATCTGATTCGAAAGGTTGTGGTCGAGATGACCCCATGCGATGAACCAAGTCGTAAATCTTGAGAAAGGAATAGCAAATGTCCATCACAGAAATTCTCACTTTGCTGATATTGACTGGAACGTTCATTATCCAGTTAATTCAGCTCGTGATTGACGTGATTGAATTAGGACAAAAAAAATAACCGTCTAGCTTCCCGGCTCTCGGTTATTTTCCCAAATAATCACAGCCACCGTGGTTCACACGGTTCTGCAGGAGCAGCCACCAAACGGCTGCTCTTTTTATACATTCAGTATAACATAGACTCCATTTTTGGCAATCAAATTTCACCGCATTACACAGAATAGCAAAATGTCCATCACAGAAATTCTCACTTTGCTGATATTGACCGAAACGTTCGTCATCCAGTTAATTCGGCTAGTGATTGACGTGATAAAATTAGGGCAAAAAAATAACCGCCTAAGCTTTCCCTGGCTTACGATTATTTTTTTTTAATACAATCACAGCCACCGTGGTTCACACGGTTCTGCAGGAGCAGCCACCAAACGGCTGCTCTTTTTATACATTCAGTATAACATAGTTTCCATCTTTGACAATCAAACCTCGCCGTCCAATGGAACACATCGCTCGCCGCCTGTTTACAGAACACATATATACACATATATAATAGAAAGAACACGTCAAAATCCCTGCGCAAATGGCATCCCACCAGCCGCACGATCCCGTATCACTTGCGGGTTTAGCGCGTTTCACCCAACAAAAAAAGGCGTGGCGAACCACACCTTATCAAATAACTGTGTCTCGAATTTTTGGCAGGCGCGGGAATTAGCTTGCGGTCATGCGGCTGTGCCGCTGACCGCGCGCCGTCGCGGCTGTCGCTGGCTTGTTTCTTGGGGTATTTTTAGCTGGCGTGCTTGGGGGCTAGTCTTCGATTCGCACCAAGGTGTATTTCTTCTTGCCTTTACGGACAATGACAAACTTGCCGTCAAAGGCTGCGGCGGGATCGACTTGGAAGGCCACGTCTTGTTGGCGCTGGCCGTTGATGTAGATGGCGCCGTTGTTGATGTCTTCTCGGGCTTGTCGGCGACTTGGTTCGATCGCCGTCACGTCGACGAGGAATTCGACCAGGTCGTGGGGCGCGTTGGCGATGGTCACGCCGGGCATGCCGTGGAAGCATTGCGCCACTTCATCCGCGCTCAGGCTCAAGAGATCGCCGGAGAAGAAGGCAGCGGAAATATGTTGGGCTTGTTGACAAGCGGCGGCTCCGTGGACAAAAGTCGTCACTTCTTCAGCCAGCCGGCGTTGCGCTTCCCGCTTCTCGGGCGCGCTGGCAACTTTCTCCGCCAGCGCGTCGATTTCGTCGTGGGACAGGAAAGTGAAGTATTTCAAATATTTGACCACATCACGATCGTCTTGGTTCAGCCAGAATTGATAAAATTCGTAAGGCGTGGTCTTTTCTGGATCCAGCCAAACGGCGCCACCAGCGGTTTTGCCGAACTTGGTGCCGTCCGCTTTCAGCATCAGCGGAATCGTCAAGCCGTACACGCGCGCCTCCGCGCCTAATTTCTTGTGGATCAAATCGGTGCCGGCGGTGATGTTGCCCCACTGGTCCGCGCCGCCGATCTGAACTTGAACATCATGTTCCTTGTACAGCGTCAAGAAATCCACCGATTGCAAAATTTGATACGTGAACTCCGTGAAAGAAATCCCTGTCGCCAGCCGTGACGCGACAACTTCCTTGTTCAACATCACGTTGATCGGGAATTCCTTGCCATAGATCCGCAGGAAATCAAGCAGGCTGATTTTGGAAAGCCAGTCGTAGTTATTGACGATCGAGAAATTCTCGGTGCCAAACAAACGAGTCATTTGCTTGGTGATCGCGTCCTCATTGTGCTTGACCTGCTCCATGGTCTGCAAGGTCCGCTCGGTTTTGCGCCCGGAAGGATCCCCAATCGAGCCGGTCCCGCCGCCGATCACAATGTAAGGATGATGCCCCGCATTCTGGAACCGTTTCAAGATCATGAACGGAATCAAGTGACCGATGTGCAAGGAATCGCCGGTCGGATCGACGCCGCAATACAGGGAGACCTGCTTCTCACCGGTCAATTCCGTCAAACCATCCAGATCTGTCACCTGATTGACCGCGTCCCGCCACGCCAAATCTGCTAAAATTTCATTTCTTTCCATGTTAACGACCTCCATCATGTCTTCTTTTATTAAAATCATTCAATCATCACTGGGTAACTTTCCAACCGATCGATCCCCTGGCCGCGGCAAAATAAAAAGTCCCCGATCAGTTAAGATCAGGGACGATAATTTACCGCGGTACCACCCAATTACCCGCCAACGCGGACAACTTTACGTTCGTAGAGAGAACGACGCTCGTGCTCATTCTAGTGTAATTCGTGTTGGGAACGCGGCTGATTCGCAGCGAACATCAGCTTTCTGAACGCGTCTTTCCGCAACACTACTGGGCTAGATTCGACCTATTGGAATGGATTAAATGTATCAGACTTAACGGGTTATGTCAAGGGATGGCGGAGAACTGCCTGCCTGCGTTGGTAAAAGTAGTCTGGCCGCAGCTTGCGCTGCGAAATTCGGGGTGAGCTCGCTGTGGGCGCTGTTTTGAGCCAATCCGCAAAGTGCGCGGCTTGTCTCAAAATCAGGCCTTGGTCTAAGTGGCATAGCCACTAAGACCAATTTCACGGCGATCTCACCCCGAATTTCTCCGCTCCAGCCGCTCAACGTTTTAACAGCCGTTTGAGCACTCGCGCCAGCTGGTAAGCTATTGCCAATTGATGAGTATCCACGCAATTGACGACCATGGTTAGTGGTCACTAGCTTTATATTGGTGACACCAGGACAGTCTACCTGATGAACTACCCTAGTTCTCGGCGAACTGGCTAAATTGCAACACAGATCATCCAGAATCCTGTCTTTTTCGCCGAGGCGAGTTTGGCATGGAAAGCGGTGATTATGAGGACAAAATGAGAGGGATGTGGTGAATTTTGGGGCGGAAATTTGTCTGATTTCCAGTGTAAAAATTGGTGCAGGTCGTCAGCCGAAATCGGCCAAAAAACGGTCGGAATCGGTTGTTTGTGAAAAATGTCTTTTCCGCCAAACTGGTCAATCGAACCCCTGCTTGACTGATTATCCCGCAAAAAAGGCGCGGATGATGACTAAGAGGATGACCTTGTCTTAGTCGGCGTCCACGCCTGTTGACGGGAATTATTTCGAGCGGATAACTAGCAACGCATCGCCCGCTGGTTCAGTAGCCGTTGCGGAGCTATTGAGTGACTGTTCCGTCGCTGTTCAGTGGCCGTGAGTGGTCGTTCAGTAACCGTCGCGCGGCCATTCAGTGGTCATTCAGTTACTGTTCAGTGTCTGTTGGTGTCTGTTCGGTGTCTGCCCCGTTACTATTCATTGTCTGTTCGGTGATTGTTGCCGCCTCGACACAGTCATGTTGCCGCCTCACCGTCCAGCCGCAGTGGAACCGCCTATTTCTCCGGGTCGTTTTTGTCGGCGGGGGTGGTGTTGGTGGGCTTGTGCTTGAAGCGTTGCAACAGGTCGATCTTCTTGGACTTGCCGTGAGCCAGGTTGACTAGGTCGTGGCGGAAGCGGAAGGCGGACAGTAGGGTCAAGAAACCGAAGCCGGCTGCGGTTTCCCAACCGAATAGGAGCGCGCTGACGATGGTGAAGCTCAGCAGGATGGTCACGCCGGGCAAGGCCAGGTCCTGCGTCACCAACAGGACGGCCAGGGCGATCAGCAGGCAGATCAAGCCCCACTTCAAATCGTAGGAAACCAGCAACAAGGCGGAAACGGCCACGCCTTTGCCGCCTTTGAAGCGCAGCCAGACGGGGAAATTGTGGCCCAAAGTGGCGCCGATGCCGGCGTACATGATCGCCAAGCGGCCCAATTCTGGGAAAAGCCAAACGCTGATCAGGATCGCCGCCAATGTCTTCAGTAGATCTCCGACGAGGACCAAGATCCCGAATTTCTTCCCCAGAACGGCGCCAATGTTGGCCGTGCCGGGATTGCCGGAGCCGATTTCGTGGGGACTTTTGCCGGTGCGCCACAAACTCACGAAATAAGCCGTGATGAAATTGCCCAACCCATAACCGATCAATAAACTGTAAACCCGCGCCATAACCATCTTTTCTGCCTCCACCTCAAGTTAGGCCAATTATATCATTTTTCACGGGGGGAAAGCACGCACGCCGCCGCAGAAAAAATCCTCGCCAAAAATCAACCGTCATCCCCAGCGCCCTGGCCCCGTCGCCGCTACCAAAAAAATCCCCGCCAGCCTTGGGCGGAGGGAGTTGCCCAGAAGCTGGCGGGGATCAGTGAAACGCAGAAGTTAAGTGACCCCGTTCCTAGAAATGGTAGTCCAGGATCTGGGCGAAGTTGTCGCGCAGACGAGCGCGGCGGGCGCGGAGGGTGCGCGGGCTCAGGTGGTGCTCCCGGGCGATTTGCGTCAGCGGCTGCTCGCAAATGAAGTGATTCCAGATAATCAGCCGATCCATGGTGGTGGCACTCTTGATATAATCGCGCAGGGTCAGCGCCGTGACACTGCCCGCCTCGAAATCCAAGTGGAAATTATCGCTGAACTGCTCGGCCAGATCATCGCACTGCCGCCGTTGTTGATAACGCAACAGGTCGGTCAACCGCCAAATGATCGAGTTGAAAGCGAAGTTCAGGAAAGTCGGATCCGTCGCCGGCTCCCCGGGGAATTCCTGATAAGCATAGGCGAAGGCGAAGTAAGCCTCCTGAACAAAATCCTCATAATCCTGGGACCCGCGCCAGATCCCCGCCCGTTTGACCGCGCCGTGGATCAGTTGCGGATAATTCAGGGCCATTTCCAGTCCCCGGGTCAACGTCTGGATCGCTGGCAAAGTTGACCCCGCCAGAGCTGACGCCGTTGACCCCGCTGGAGCGGTCGCTGGCGGCACTGTTGGCGACGTTGGTCCGGTTGTTGACGCTGGTTCAGTTGGTGAAGTGCGTTCAGTTGCTGACATTCGTTCGGTGGATGACGCTGGTTCAGTTGGTGACATTCGTTCAGTTGCTGACGTTCGTTCGGTAGATGACATCAGTCCAGTTGATGAAGTGCGTTCAGTTGATGAAGCGCGTTGTGTTGATGACGTTCGTTCGGTAAATGACGTCGGTTCAGTCGCTGCAGCCGTTGCCCTTGTTCCCATCGTTGCCGGCGTTGTCGGCGCCGTTTCGTTGGGGAGCCAATTCTGAGCGGCCAGGTAGGCTTGGTCGGCTGGTGATAATTCGGATCGATTCATGTGGAAAACCCTCTTTCAGTTTATCCACAAGCGCTTGTGGTACGTTCAATTTACCAGAACGGCGCCAGCCAATCATCTCGGAGCTAGTTGCCAACGCCCCCAAGGCTTCCCGCGAATTTCCCCGCACAAATAAAAAAAACAGCGCCGTCATGTTAGCGCTGCCATTTTTGCTCCGAGGAAAAATATTTAAATTAATTGAAACTGCGACTCCGTTCTAACTGGACCAAGAAATAATGCTTGAAGTCAATGAAGATCACGGTCAAGATCCCCAATTCAGGATGGCGCCGCACGGCTTCCAACGTCAATTCTTGGAACGACAACAGATAGCGCCCGATGCCCTCGGCGCTGACCGCCTCGCAGTGACTGCGGAAATTGACATCGGCGTCGCGCAAAATATTCCGCGACAACTTGGCCAGATCCATCGGCACACCCACTTCCGCACACAAATGCCGAAACGCCTCCAATTCAATCGCGCTCATCCACTCCAAGTGCGTCAACCGCGTATCGAAATTCCGTTGCACCGGTAGCGCCACCTGCAAATTCGACGCCAATTGGAACACCCGCGTATTCGCATCCTGCCCAGCAACGATTGCCTTCGTGTGATGCAAGGCCACCCAATCAGCCAACTTGGAGCTGGAGACCCCAGACAGATGCATCGCCACCCAATTAGCGAAACACAACGACAACTCACAATTGTCCGCCTGCGCCAAGTGCGTCCGCAACGCCCGCACCACCGACACATCCAAGATACTGTGACGCATATGATATTGCAAAATTTGTTTGGTCGAACGGGGCGTGAGATAAACTCCCGCGGGCGTGATCACCATGGTTTTAATCTGCTGTGGATTCGGCGCCGTGTAATTCAGCAGCACATAAAAATCTTTGATCAGCCCCGGATCCGGTACGATGGGAATCAACTTCCGCAAGTCCGCCTGCATCAGCCGCTCCTTCGTCAACACGCCCTGTTCATTGCCCGCGATCTCAACCAACCGTTCCAAACTCAAATAATCAATTCCTGTCATCTAATTACTTCCTTCCATTATCGATTGGTCATATCATACCAGAGGTCGTTCAATGAGTTCAAGTGTAAATTTCGCAAAAAAAATAGCGATAATACAATTTGATAAGTTCCTAAACAGCGCTATTTTGTGCCAAACACCGGCCATTCTCCCACCGGACAAATGGCGTCAAAGTTCATAAAAGCCAAAAAGTGCTCATTATCCAATTAGAGTCATACGCCTACTAGTATCGCACCAGAAGCAACACCACCGCCACTAGTAGCTCAACGTGGGCGTCATCAGCTAGCAACCAACAAGTCGGTGACTAACGGATCACCAGCCAACACGTGTCCACCACGCACCCACCCACACCAGCAGCTAACGGCCACCAGCCAACACACCGCCGTTCCCATACCAGCGCCACCAACGCCATAACCGTTGATCACCATTGACCCGAAATTTCGGGCACAAAAAAAGAGAGTCGTATCTGCTAGAAGACGACTCTCTCTTATAACACTAACCAAGAAGGACTAAGCTCTATGGGCTAAAGCTTAGCCGTGAAAATCTTGGGAGCAAAATTAAGGAGTACTAGTATACACCTGGGACGCTCATGGCGAAGCTAGGTGCGAACCATTGACTCGAACCGATCGTAACGGTCTGGCCAGGTTGTGGTGCGTGGATATACTGACCATTCCCGAGGGAAATCGCAACGTGGTAAGTGCTACCACGTGTGCCGAAGAACACTAGATCACCGGCTTGAGCGGCGCTGGCTGCCTTGATCGTGCCATCATACTCTTGTTGGTAAGTGACCCGATGCAAGTTGATCCCGAAATGCCCGTAGACATATTGAACCAACCCAGAGCAGTCAAAACCTGCTGGTGTGGTGCCGCCCCATACATAAGGGACACCCATGAAGGTCTTGGCATAGTTAACGATTTGTTGCCGTGACGCTTGCGCAGTCGTGGTGATGCTACCACTGCCAGCGTTGGAATTGTTGTTCGTATTGGTTGAACTCGAGTTATTGGTGTTGCCGTTGTTGGTTGAATTGCTGGTATTGCTGGAATTGCCTGAGCCAACATTGTTAGCATCAGCGTTGCTTGCAGCTCCGCCTAAACTAACATATGAACTCAAGACCCAGCCACCATCAGCCAATTGGTACCAAGTGCCACCATTGATGGTCTTGGTTGCAACGTATTTCGCGGTCTGTCCTTTGACCATGTAACCCTTCACCTGGCTGAAGTTCATGTTCTGCCAAACGGTGGTGGCGCCACTTGCGTAAGTGACCGTCAAAGTCCCAGCAGCAGCATTGGAAGCCGCGTTACTGGTGTTACTAGAAGTATTGCTGTTAGTACTATTATTAGTCGTGTTGGTTGATCCGGAGATTTCACCGGACAGATAAGTTTCAGGAACCCAACCGCCATCGGTCGTCTCCAACCATTTCGTTCCGCCGACCTGCTTTGCTGAGACGAACTCAACAGTCTGGTTCGGTGAGAGATAACGTTTCGCTTGTTGCCCAGCACTAGGACTGGTCCAAACAGTTGTTGCACCCTCTGTATAAGTAACTTTACGTGTTGCGGCTTGTGTTTCATCCGTCTTCTGTGCTGCTAATGCGGCGGTTGTCAGAACCCCGACGCCCAGCAGTAAAGATGCCATTTTCTTCTTTTGCGCCATAAAATCAATTACCCCTTTTCGAAAAAGCAGACATGAAGCACTCGACTAGTTACAGGTAATCATAACGCTTTAATGTTACGTTTGTGTTACAACGATAACACACTTGTATGACACAACAGTCACTTTGTGCAGACGATCGCGGAACCCCCGACCAATTCTAGATTTCCAATGTGAAGAAATCTAAAGATTGTTTAAAGAAATTTACGCTTCCACCGCGTCCTTCTCTTCATCAAAGATCGGAGTCACGATCCGTTCAACGTATTGCGCGCTGAGCGGTTGATCGTAAAGGCGCTCATCCCCATTGGCGAACAACTTACTCGCCGCAATCGCCTGCATTTGTGTCTTGACCTGATCACCTGTTAAGGCCGTGTTCACGTCGCTGAGTGTGACGTGATGCTTCTTATCGAAATTGCTTTGGAAATTCAATTGTAATTGCTTCATCTTCTTCTACCTCCGCTTAACCTAAATTGACGATCTGTTTCGTGGTTACTTCCGCATCGACCACCGTTTCGTTGACCCCCAACGCCGCGATCGCATGACCAAAGGCATTGAGCTGTTCGACTGACGGTTGGGCCACAGCCTTAGTAAACCGACGGATCTTCCCGTCTTCAGGCAATTCGTCCCCGATAAAGTTGAATGCAAGTGCAGTTGCTGACCATTCTAATTCCATGATGTTACCTCCATTGAGTTTTGTTGTTAAGCCAATTTCTTGCCGGCGTAAATTGTCTTACACTATTAGTAACGTTTGAGCGACCCCAAAACGGCAAGAAATCTTCCTAAGATTTTAAAAACCTTTTCTGAGTTTCTGAGGTAATATTAATACTATACAGACGGTTTGCCATTTAAAATTCAGGCACCAGAAGACCCCTGATAGAAAAATATTATCATTAACATCACAGGAAACTTGGTCATTTTTCCAAAAAAAACTTCAAAAATATTTTTAAAAAATTTGAATTTGAGACGAAATTCGCCCGATTTCGACCAAATTTGACCTGACGATTCGCTGAAGCACCCAGAAAATGACCTGATCAGCCCCGAAAATTCTTCAGAATACGGATCAAAATCGGCAAAAAATCTGGCACCAACCAGAAAAATCGCAAAAAATGGCCGCCAACTACAAAAAACAACAAAAAAGGCGGTCGATTTCGTCCATCAACCGCAAATTTCGCCGCTAAATTCTAGAAAAAAGTGACCGCCAGCACGCTACTGATCTAAAAGTCAGGCCCCATTATCGCAAAAATTGACAGGATTACGCCCATCAGTCCCCGTCAGTGGTCGCCACGGACTCGCCAACCACTGCCAAACGTCTAAATCTGACCTCCTGGCTCGGCTCCGGTCGGCCTCGCTCAAATCATCCTCATGGGCAAGAGCGTGCTTAGATGACGTTTAAACGTGTTTAAACCGCCGTAAAATGAGCGTAATACTAAAAAGTCAACGCGCTTAACAGTTTATGAGTTTAACGAACTGAACGGAACTTAGCGGCGCTTAACGCGCTGAACTGAGTTAAGCAAGCTTGCCTTTTATCCTAAGTGGTCGCCTATGAAGATGCCCTTTCAATAGATTTATCTAAAGGACATGACAAACGATCCCTGGATTCCCAGTCATTGTTGGACAACAATATAATTCTTATCACGGTCATATAACTTCAAGTTGCTCATCCATCTGCTTTGCGTAACTCAATACTTCTTGATTCCTTTCAACACATAATTAGCTATATAATTTGCTAATTATAGAGTCAAACCACGATATATTGAAGATTTGCGCCTTATTACCGGTATAGTTGCACAATTTGTCAACCGGCGTGGTATAATTAATTTGTGTTCAAAATACTAATTATAAGAAGGTTGTTAAATGGATTTGGATCAAGAAGTCTTAAAAGCGGCAGTAAACGTCATGTCTATTACCGACGAAACCATATTGCCTAACTTTGAGGCAGCCATTTCAAAGGTTAATCATGATGGTTTAGATCACTCAGTTTGGGCAAATCGTGGGCAAGTGCTCACGGACATTTTTGCTGATCACTCGATCATCAAAATTCGCCACGTTAAACGAGGGACTATTTGGCAATTTGAAGCGATGGTTAATGTCGAGAACCATACTGTCTATTTGCTAATGACTCATGATAACTTACGGAAGTTGCAGAGAGAGTTCAAAAAAAATAAGCATCGTACTCACTACTTATTCTCTCTGTTGCGGCTTAATCCAGAATCGATTTGCGTACAGCAAGAACTGTTCGCATTCGATGAAGAAAGTTTTAAAGCTGCGCGAGAAATGGACTGCGACAATATCTTGGGAGAATTTGCAGGTCAAATTGAACACGTTCAGGTATTAGCTTTCGACTACGCTAATCATAGTGCAATTGGTGGAGCTGTTTATCTGCTAGACCAAAGTGGTGCAACAATTGAGCGCGAAGATATTAGTGATATGCTTCTTGACCAAGATAAAACAAGTGAGAATGATTCACTTGGTACTGAACCTGTCCAACGCACCACAGAATCTACGCCACTGGTTAAGCTTAAAATCAAGAAAGCTTAACTCGAACAAATTACTATTAGTGAGGATGTTGCATAATGGGTTTTGAACTAAATGGGGCTCGCCTCCGTGAAGCCAGACGCTATCGTAGGCTGACCATTACCAGCCTTTCGGAAAAGGCTGGCGTTTCCAAACAAATGATTTCTCGTTACGAAAGAGGAACTGCTCAACCCGGACTTGAAGTGTTCCAACGAATCGTCAGGGCTTTACAGTTCCCAGTCGATTTCTTTACTGGTATCGATAAATTTAATTACAAAGATGAGGGGACCTACTTCAGAAGCCGATTAACCTCAACACAGTCGGAAAAAATGCCCAGTGAAACCTATAAAAAGGCTGCTGGTTTAGTCCGTGACTTGTTTGGTGAGTACATTGAATTCCCCCCATTGTTTCAAACAGAGATTGAATCGAAGGCGCCAAAAGCTGCGGCTATCCAACTTCGCCAGTTATGGGACCTGGGGGACAAGCCAATCGAGAACATCCTTCGACTCATAGAAAGCCATGGCATCCTAGTGGCACAGGTTAATTCTGGTTCTGAAAGAATTGATGCTCATAGTGGCTATGTTGACGTCAATGAGCACAGATACTACGTGGTGCTTGTGGATGTTAACAGTATGACCTTCTTTCGCCAACAGTTTAGTCTTGCGCACGAGTTGGGTCACTTTATTCTTCATGCCAACAGTATCGAGCCACAATCCTTGGACCCTCAAGAATATCGCCAACTGGAAAAGGAAGCTGACGAATTTGCCTCTGAATTTCTCCTTCCCGCTCAAGCATTTGAACACTCCATTAACGATAATCTCATGAATCTTGACGAATATATTCGGTTAAAGATGAAGTGGTATGTTGCGGCCGGTGCAATGGTGCCCAGAGCCAGATCTCTTCGCCTACTCGATGCTGACGAGTATCTTCGTTTACAGAAGCGTATTAGTGCTCGTGGGTGGCGCAAGCAAGAAAAGTTAGATGGTATCATGCCACCATCAAAGCCCCAACTATTGAGTGAGTCTCTAGAACTATTGGAAGGTGCAAAGATTCTACAGGCGCGCGAATTATCGGGAATACTCAATAAAAGATACGGCGTAGCATTCCCCACAGAGATTCTCGCACAAGTCATTGGAGTACCTATGAACCGCTTTAAAGCGGACATTGTCCAGCTAAAATAGCGAATATGGATCAGTTATACCCAGACATTCGAAAGATGGATTTCTAGATGAATCCATCTTCCCGAATTATTCATACAAAAGCGACCACTAACTAGCAACGCTGATGTAACAATACTTTTTCCCTGTCTGATTTACACCCAATGGGTGTAAAAAAGGCCCCCAATCTGATATGGTTAGTTTGCACAAACAACCACAGAAAGAGGGACCTTCAATGGCTACTTTACATGAAATTAAAACAAAATTCAACTCAAATCTGACGATTTCAAACACAGGTGGTAATATTTCAAATGACTGTGGATTGATTCTCGTCAAAGAGTTTATGGATTCACTTGATTTTACCGCTCTTTCTAGAAAACACCTGACCATAAAAGATGCACGTCTCTACCATACCCACACCAACCTTTCGTTGATGGAACAGTTGATTTATCAAATTATCGCTGGATATACGACCGATTCTGCTGCCACACTATTGAAGGAAGATCCTGCTTTCAAGATTTTATTTGGAAAGAATAGGTTGGCATCTCAGCCTTCACTGTCTCGCTTTTGGAATCGCATTAGTAAAGACAATATTTCTCAATTTCAGGACCTCAACCAAGCTATGATTGACAAGGTGCGGTTAGTCCGCAATACCACCGAAATGATCTTCGATCTTGACTCAACGCATTCAGACACATATGGCAAGCAAGAATTGAGTAGTTATAATGCCCATTATGGTACCAACGGGTACCATCCATTAGTTGCGTTCGATGGTCTGACGGGTGATTTCTTAAAGGCTGAACTTCGTCCGGGCAGCGTTTATACATCCAATGGTGTAGGAGATTTCGTTGCGCCGCTGTTCAAACACTACCAGCAGGTAGTTCCTGATAGTAATATTCTCGTTCGTGGAGATAGTGGCTTCGCTACTCCCGAGCTTTATGAACTCTGCGAAGCATACAGTAGCTTTTATGTGATCCGTCTAAAATCAAACGCCATCCTTTTTAAAATTGCAGAAAAGAACATCCAAGTTGATGATGACACTCATTGGGAGAAGCGAGAAGTCAGTTATTCTTCAACGCTCTATCAAGCAAACAGTTGGTCTAAAGCACGTCGTATCTGTATTAAATCGACTCGAGAAGCTGTTGAGCTGATTTCTCGGCATGAATACATCGTTACAAATTACTCGAATAATGTTTCCGCCGAAACGGTTTTTCAGACCTACTGCAAACGTGGAGCTATGGAGAACTTTATCAAAGAGGCGAAAAGCGGATTTAACCTCGATAAGACTGACAGTAGCTCTTTCGTAGAGAACCAAGCTCGTATGATGGTAAGCCTGTTGGCTTACAACATCGTTAATTTCATGCGGACACTTTGTCTGCCGGTCAAGTCTGCTGGTATGCGGGTCGATACAATTCGCCTAAGACTATTCAAGATTGCAGGTAAAGTGGTTCAAACCGGTCGGAGACTATTGTTGAAAACCAGTTCATCTCATGTTTATCAGGAACACTTCTTTCAGCTTCTTCAAAAAATCCAGCAACTCCATTGGTGAGACGTGGGACAAATCACGACAAAATAAAAACAGGCACTTTGCGCCAAGGGATAAGTCTACCCAAAATCAGCCAGAAGGTGGGAGAGAACTATAATCCACCAGACTTTTTATCAAAGAAATGGAAAGCAATCTAAAAAATAAAATTTCGGCTCGACTTATCGTTATATTCTCGCAAAATTTTGAAAATCGGAGTCCGTTAGAAAAAGTATGAATCATTCGGGATCTTTTTTATTGTTTAAAATTGGTCTGATTCAGCAAAATATTCATTTACGATTCTCCAGCCTGGTTCACCACCATTATGTTAAGACAGCAACCAAAATCGACAATCTCTTATTGTAATTATCTGAGACTCAAAGTAAGGTTCCAGGTTCTATTCGGAGTTGGTTAGACTTAATTAGATGACAACACGTTATCACTTCCATCAGTTGTTGGATATATGGTGCCAACATTATCATCACGTCAAACTTTGATCAATATGCATCGTACCCTTCATGTTTTGAATATATCGCTGGCTCAGCCGAAACAACATCTAGAAGTCATCTGAAAACTTAAACAAAAATAACTGGGCCAAGTTTGTCGTTATAGTATACACCCAACCCTGTTACAGCACTGCTCACACTGGTTACGATCAACTATTAATCGATTCCACAACACAAACATATAGCAAAAAGACCAGAGTTCAGAGACAACTTATCTCCGATACTCTGGCCTTTTTAAATTACTCGAATTTCAAACGCGAAGTCACAAGGCTATACTGTTACCCCTCAAAATTCTAGACCCAAAAAAACAATCCTACCGAAGTAGGATTGTTCATCAATTTAATGATTATTTAGCAGAAAACTTAGCGTAATCATCGCTAACCCATTGGTTGCCACCAAGGTTGTAATAAGTAGTACCCTTGATTGTAATCTTCTTGAATACTTTCCAAGCAGTACCATGAGCTAATTTCTTAGCTTTGCCGTTAGCATCGCGAACGATCTTGCCATCTTTGTAGCTATCCCATACTTGGATACCATAGCCAGGGACGTAGTTAATTTGAACAACGCCGGAAACTTTGACTTCTGTAGGAACTTCTTCAGCATCACCGACATTAATCGTACGGCTAACACTCAAAGTCAAATCCCCTGTAACTACTGCACCATTTTCACCAGAAGTAATTGCTGGAACAGTTCCTTCAGAGACTACGGAGAAGCCATCACCAAAAGCAGCATAAACATCGCCAGCCGCGCGTAACTTCACGCCATTAACTGAAATGTTACTTAAGGCAAAATCCTTACCATCAACCTTCTTAGTTAAAGAAGTAGCAGGAACGACAATTTTATATGTCTGCTTTGCAGAGCCATTTTTAACGAATTTATTCGAATCTGAATCATAAACCACATCGCTTGCTGAATTGTTTGCAACTACAGGCTTGCCATGAATCATACCGGCGAGACTAACACTTGCACCTTGATCAGTTGTAACCTTAAGATCAGCCAAAACACCTTCAAATGTTTTGAACGAAGAAGCGGTAGCACCAACAGTTGATTTCAATGGTGAAGTGAAGGTTGCATCGGCGCCCTTGACGCCAACTACATCAGCTGATTTAGCATAGTTTAAAGTTAAGGTAGCTGCTTTAACATTGTCTTCAGCGTTAGTATTCAAATTTGTCTTGGTAGCTTGTAAAACAAACGTAAGTGAGCCTTTTTTATTAGTAAATAAATCACGGATTGCTTCGTCGCTAGTCAAACCTGACTTAACAGCCTTCAAAGTAAAGTTGTAGCCTGCTAAGTTTGCACCATCCGTGAATGTCCAGCTTGACTTTGCAAAACGGCTTAAAATTGGGTTGCTTGCAAATTTATCAGCATCAAACTTTTCAGGTAATTCCTTTGCTGCAGCAATGATTGAGTCTTCGTTATCAGTTGAAAGTGTATCAGCATTTTGACTGAACCCATTCAGATATTCTGTCAAGCTCTTCAATGCATCATCATCAGAAACTGCTGCTGAAACAACTGATACATTGCTTGCTGCAGAAAGTGCTGGTGCAGCAACTGGTGCTACTAATAGTAAAGCTGCGGCGCAAAGGCCGACATAACGTAACTTAGAATTTTTCTTCATTACTTATTCCCTCCAAGAGACAATCTTATTATTAATTAACAAAGCTAATTGTAGCATTTAGTAATTGCTCGTGCAACCCTTTTATCGCTTAAAAGTGATTAAAGTTGCATTTTTTTAGCCAAAGAAAGCCGCAAACCGAACTATTTCACCATTTAGCGACCGGTCAAGATAATCTAAATGAGAAATAGCCGAATTCCGTGGCACGAGCTTGTGGCAAACTAATGCTTACCTGTATCATAGAACTTTTTTGGATAAAATGATAGTTCTTTTTTGGTTTTTTTATCCATTGGTGCTGGGAATTCGCGGCATTTCATGTGATTTATACGACTAATGTTGGTGAAAGTGTGGACGGGCGTAGATGAAAGTTTGATAATGACAAGGTTTGACCGTTTCGATGCTGGAAGTGCTTTATACAGATTCCTATTCAGAAGAAGTTGACTAGTATGCCCAGTTAATCATTGGCTTTCAGCGCGGCGATCATATCAATCGCCTTTAAATGGCGGTGGGTCACAAACATGACGATGATCGTAAAGAGAATGGTCATGGTGATCGCCACGGCGTAACCGAGGAAACTGATTGTTAAGGGGAAGACCACTTGGCTGGTGGCGGCTTGGTGCAAGATGAAGAGCGTCAGGAGATTACCGAAGCCTAAGCCCAAGATGATGCCCAGGATCGTCAAGATCAGGTTCTCGCGGACGATGTACATGGTGACTTCCCGGTCGTAGAAGCCCAGGACTTTGATCGTGGACAATTCGCGGATCCGTTCGGAGACGTTGATGTTGGTTAGGTTGTATAAGACGATGAAGGTCAAGAGTCCGGACAGGAGGATGAAGATCACCACGATCAGTTGTAACATTTGCGTTTGGCGGTCAGCGGCGGCTTGTTGGGTGGACAGGTAGCTGACGTTGACGACTTGCTTGGTGGCCAGCAGTTGTTAGGCCAAGTCTTGTTCTTGGGCGCTGGTGGCCGACTTGGTCCGGACCAGCCAGGTGTTGATCTGGTCCCGGTCGGCGGCGACTTGGTGCAAGTAGCCGCGGCTGAAGTAAATGAAATGGCCAGCGTAATTGGTGGTCACGCCGCGCAATTTCGCTTGGAAGCGGACGCCATCGCTGGCTTGGACGGTGAACTGATCGCCTACCGTCAGTTCCAGGAGTTGGGCGGTTTTGGCGCTGAGGATGACGCCATTCTTGTCGGGTAAGGGGCCGGTCAATGCCATGTAACGCTGGAACTTGGCTGGTTGGGCGGCGGCGTATAAGGTGACGGCGTCGACTTGCTGACCAGCGGCGCGCAAATTGACTTGTTCAGCGTGGACCGGGAGCTTGCTTTGGTAGCGGCTGTCGGCGGCCAGGACTTGGGCGGCTTTGGGCGCGCTGGTTTTGGTAGTGGTGACGACGGCTTGGTAGTGGATGATCTCGCTGAATTGGCGCTCACTGGAGGCGGCAATGGAATCGCGAATACCGAAGCCGGCCAGGATCAGTCCGGTGCCGCCGGCGATGCCTAAGATGCCCATCCACATCCGGGATTTGAAGCGGAAGAGGTTGCGGTAGCTGACTTTGCGGTTGAAGCTGAGGTGTCGCCAGAGAGGTTTGATTTTCTCCAGGAGGATCTCTTTACCGGCTTTCGGCGCTCGTGGTAACAACAGCGCGGCTGGGCGTTCCCGCAATTCGCGGCTAATGGCGATCCCGACGGCGCCTAACGTGGCGAAGGCTGCCAACAAGGAGGCGATGGCAATCGTGCTGGGGATGTACAGAACACCGTGGTCGGGTAAGCTGAATTGATTCTGCATCATTTTGAAGATGATTCGCGGCAGGGTCTCGGTGCCAATGATCACCCCAGCCACGCTCCCGCACAAAGCGGCCAACAGCGCGTAGGTCAAGTAGCCGCGGCCGATTTCCCGGCGGGTGTAGCCCAGCGCCTTCATGGTGCCGATCTGCAGGCGGTCTTCTTCGATCATCCGGGTCATGGTGGTGAAGGTGACCAGGATGGCGATCAGGAAGAAGATCAGGGGGAAGACGTTGGCGATGGCTTGGATGCGCTCGGCTAATTCGCCGTAACTGCTGTAACCAGGGAGAGCTTGGCGGTCATTGAAATAATACTGGGTGTTGATCTGCGCCTTGGCTTGCTGGCGGGCTTGCTGGAGCTTGGTGGCCGCCGCGGTCAATTGTTGGGCTTGGGCCGGTCAATTGATCCTGTTGGGTCTTGAGGGCCGCTTGTTGGGCGGCCAAGGTGGCTTGTTGACTGGCGCTCAGTTGGTCACTGGCGGTCAATTGTTGGTCCAGTTGTTGCTGCTGGGCGGTCAGTTGGGCTTGGGCGCTGGTGACTTGTTGCTGACTGGTGGTGATTTGGTCCTGCTGTTTGGCTAGTTTCGTCTTGATCGGAGCGAATAAGGCCGCGTTGCGTTGCGCCGCCCGCCCTTTGAAGATTTTTTTGAGCCGTTTGGTGGCTTGGGCGCTTTTGTCTTGATAGGTGTCTTGGAAGGGATTCAGCTTGGTCAGGGCCGCCACTTGCAAGTAGAGGACGCTGTAGACCTTGTTGCTGAAATTCTGCGCGGTGACGCAAGCGAAATAGTCCACGGTCCCGGCGCCGATGGTGGTGGTGCCTCGGGCGGTGCGGTCAATGAACAGCGGTGACCGAGCGAACCCGACGATGCGAAACTGCTGACGGGCCAAGCCGCTGGTCTGCTGGAACTTGTAGGTCTGGCCCAGCCGATAGCCCGCTCGCTGGGCCTGCTCGTCCAGAATGATCTCATTGGCTTTGGTGGGCCGGCGACCGGCCAAGACTTGGAGCTGATTCAAGTCTTGGGGCAGGCTCATTAAATGGACCGTGCGATGATTACTGGCGGTCAGCGCGTCGACGGACTTGCCCGCCTCGACTTTAGCGCCGGTGAGTTTTTCCGCCAATTTAACGTCGGTTTCGGTCAGACCGGTGGTGGAAATGATTTGCAGATCGCTGGCCTGTTTATTGGTGAAATACGTTTGGGCGTTGTTGTAGAGCACGGGGCCGCTGGATTTGATGCCCACATACAGGAGCACCCCTAACATCATGATCAGAATGATCGCGACGAAGCGGCCCCAGTTGGTTTGGATGCGGCGCTTCAGCAATTGGCGCTGCAAACGGCGCTGGCTGGTCGGCATGGTTTTCTTCCCCATTTGGCTCACCATTCGATCGCCGTGATCGGCGTGGGCGTGGGATTGGTGGTGATTTCCCGGACTTTGGCGTCGTTGATTTTGATCACCCGGTCAGCCATGGGCGCCAGCGCCGCGTTATGGGTGATGATCACCACGGTTTGCCCTTGTTGATGGCTGACGTCTTGCAACAACTGCAACACCTGTTTCCCGGTTTGATAATCCAACGCCCCTGTCGGCTCATCGGCCAAGAGTAACTTGGGATTCTTCGCTAACGCCCGGGCGATTGCCACCCGCTGTTGCTCTCCACCAGAAAGTTGCGCCGGGAAATTGTCCAAGCGCTGGCCCAAGCCGACATTTTCCAACACCGTGCTGGGATCCAAGGCGTCCGGCGCCACCGCCGTCGCCAACTCCACATTCTCCAACGCCGTCAGATTCGGAATCAAGTTATAAAATTGGAACACAAAGCCCACGTCCGTGCGGCGATAGCTGGTCAGCTGGCGGTCGCTGTAACTGGCAATGTCAGCGCCATCGATCAGCACTTGGCCGGAAGTCGGTTTGTCCATGCCGCCGAGAATGTTCAAGACGGTGGATTTGCCTGCGCCACTGGGGCCGAGGATCACCGCCAGCTCGCCCTTTTTGATGGTGAAGTTCAATTTGTCGTTGGCGGTGATGGTGGTGCTGCCCATTTGGTACTGCTTGGTTTCGTCGACCACTTGAATGTAATCTGTCATCTTAACTACCTCGTCTCTGGATTTGCGGATCGCGGTCCACACAACTCAATTATAGTCTAACTGCGGCGGAATTGTGAACGCTTGCTTCACGAAAAAGTATTTGAGCGATTGTGAGGTACACTGCACTTTGTTGTTAAAAGTAGGTTGGCCGCAGCTTGCGCTGCGAAATTCGGGGTGAGCTCGCTGTGGGCGCTGTTTTGAGCCAATCCGCAAAGTGCGCGGCTTGTCTCAAAATCAGGCCTTGGTCTAAGTGGCAAAGCCACTAAGACCAATTTCACGGCGATCTCACCCCGAATTTCTCCGCTCCAGCCGCTCAACGTTTTAACAGGCGTTTGAGCACTCACGCCGACGGGTAAGCTGTCGTCAAGTGATGGAGAGCCACGCAATTGACGGTCGTGGTTAGTGGTCGCCAGTTTTAAATTGGTGACTCCGGGACAGTTTGGCTGATGAACTTCAGCTAGTTTTTGGGTGGGAATTGGCCGAAATCGATTGGCTTCCACTCAAGAATTGTCTAGGGAGTATGTAAGGATGTTCGGTCGGCGCAAACTGGGCTATCTCAAATTGGGCGATTTTAGCGTCGGCGCCAAACTCGGATTCTGACTGGCGCATGCATCGCCGGCCTTGATTGGTGGCTCAATATATTCTCTAGATGACACGAGAACAATTGCTCGAGTATCTGGAAATAGCTGGACTAGACAAGATTCGTCTGGCAACAGAGCTTGGCAGATCAAGGTTTCTGGTTATTTTCGGATGGGAATTGTTGTGAGAACCTTCTATTTAAAATTAGTCCATGGACACTATTTCGGCAGTTGGCTGGTGCTTGCTTGGTGGCGGCTACTTTTCCCGGGGGGCTGGGTTGGGTGCGGGCATGGCAAAACCACACCGGGTTCAGGCGGTGTGGTCGAGGTGAAGCTTATTGGGTCAAGCGGCGGTGCCAGTGGCGGCGACCGATCAACCCTGCCAGGCTCAATAAGATGAGGCCCGCCAGTGTCAGTCGTTTGTGGCTGGACTCGTTGGCTTGGGGCAGCTTGTTGTTGGTCGCGGTCTTGGTGGTGCCAATGGTACCCAGTTGTGTGGTGCTCCAGGTCGCGCCGTCAGCGTTTGGTAGGTCGGTTTGGGGCAGGATCGGTCGGATGCTGGCGGCTTTCGTCAATTCCAGCGGATCGTCTGTGGGCGCCGTTGGATTTTCCGGATCAGCTGGGTTATTGGGATTGTCCGGGTCACTGGGTCCATCCGGCGTTGTTGGGATTTCTTCTTCATCTTCCGGGTCAGGATCCGTCACCGGTGGGTTGATTTTGCCGATGGTAACGGTCTGGCCAGCGTCAGCTCGGTCATGATGCCGCGCGACGACCCAGCCGTTCTTCTTCAGGGTTTGGTAGACGACAACTCGGCGGCCTTGGATTTTCGTCGCGTCAAATGTGAACGTCATGGTCACTAGGGAGGTGGGCCCGTCTGGAACAAAACTTTTCCCAGCGGTCACTGGGGCGCCGTCAATTTCGAGGGGTTGTCCTGTCTCTGCCTCAAACAGTTGGCCTTCAAGGGTGTACGATTCGCCGACGTTCAGGTTGGTCAGCGTAATTTCATCAATGATCTGGGCGGCGATCGTGGGCGCAATGATTTTGGAACCATTAACCGCGGTGGCCATGGTGCTGAGGCTGGGACGTGGTTGAGTCGTCCAGGTAAATGTCGTCGCGGCACTGAGATTTTTGTCAGGAATGTTGTCTCCCAGAACGATCGATGGTTGCTGATTGTTTGGATTAGGGGCGGCGTAGCGAACGAAGGTGTGGTGATTCTCCAGTGCGGCGCGGGCCTCGATGTTGACCGTCCGTCCGTGAAGATGGTCCGGCACGCTGATGGTAAAGGTGGCGCCCAGCGGCAGGGTCACCGTTTGCTGATGGGCCAATGAATATACCGTTTCCCCCTGGGTCAAAATCGCGCCTGGGATCGCATTATCGAGCTGAATATCCGCCAGCTGAATGTCCGCCGTCCCCGCCAGCCCCGCCGGATTGGTGACCAACTGATAAGTCGCGGCGATGCGCCCATTCTGGGTGGTTTGTCCGACCGATGCCAATGACAGACCCAATCCAGCACCAATCGCCACCTCCAGCTGGGACCTGAATTTTTCAACGGCTTGATTGATTTGCGGCACAAGTTCGAATGCCTGCTTAGCCTCCGGTTGAACGATTTCCTGCACCAGCCATTGGGTGACCACATAAGCATCGAGATTGGTCAAATTCGCGACCGCCGAACCCTTGATGACCTTGGACCCGATCTCTTGGTAGCCCAACAATAAAACAAGTTCTAACGCCTGCTTCTCCGTATCCGTTAATGTCTCAGCCGGACTCGCCGGGCCAATCGGTGTGTTCAGCGCATAATTCAAGCAGTAAGCCAGATTGCCCAGCTTTAGATCCTCAATTCCAGCGCTGGTTTTTGAAGCGCGAAATTTCTGGCCTTGAACCGAATTAGGCCCGTTTTCAGCCGCTGTAATGCCACTGATGATTCCAAATGGTTGCGAAATTTTCGTAATGGTATTCTCGCCCAGCGGAATGCCGTCTAGCCAACTGGCGCCACCAGTATAGCCAATGCCGCCCAAATACCTAACGTCATCTGCCGCCCGTGCTGTCGCTGGACGTCCCAGCGCCAACGCCGCAATGACCACCGCCAAATAAATAAGTGCTCGCTTCAGTTTCTTCATGGTCGTACCCCTTTCGCGATCGTCCATCGCTCCATATTGTGGTCGTGCCGTTAAGTTCCAGACCCCCTTTCCCGATTTCCGAAAAATCGATCAGTTCACTTCCAGCACCGCCGTTTCTCACCAGTGAAGCAGCGGCGAAACAACGGTGAAACAACGGCCGGCCTGGGTAACACAAAGAGGACCAGATAATTATGCTCTTTCCGTCAGAAACACCGTCTCCTTGTGCCTTACAGAGATTTCCATCTCATGTCAAGAACTTATCACATCACTATTATTGAATGGAATAAATACGCTTGTGATTATCGAATATCGCCATTTGCGTCCCGATTCATTGAAACGATTAGTGGGAAAAAGTTGACGATTCGAGCGTGTAAATCCATTAAATCCTGATCAAATGCTAAAAACTCGATAGGAGCCTCCGTTGCTCTATCTTGAATTCGGCCTGCAGTGACGACCGGCCAGACACGGTAAAAGCCCAAACTAAAAAACACCCAAAAAAGTTTGAGTGTTTTCCGTCGGGATTGCGTATTTAGTTAAGTCAGGCTCTTGGGGCCAACTTGAAAATCAATCGCGCCGTTTGCGGGTAACGATCACCGCCACTGCCGCGACGCCAGCCAAAGCCACGCCCGCCGCGCTCAACCAAGCCGCCAACACATGATGCCGCTCGCCAGTTTGCGGCAAAGTCGTCTTGGTTGTTACTCCGGTCGCCGGGAGAATTGGCTTAACCGCCGTTGTCGGGCCTGTCGGGTTTGTTGGGTCGGTTGTCCCGGTTACTGGGTCGGTTGTCGGCTGCTCCTGATTGCCGCCAGTTTCGCCACCCGTGATCGGCAACGTCGGCCGCTCTGGATCCGTCGGTGTGGTCGGATTGGTGGTGTCTGGATCGGTTGGATTTGGATCAGTTGGGTTGGTGGTATCTGGGTCGGTTGGATTCGTTGGATTTGTTGGATCAGTCGGGGCTGGAGATGCGTTCTTCTTATATGTGAACGTGATTTCGGTGTCGGTGCCGAAAATGACAGTTTTCATGTTGTCGCTCTTAACGGTGTAACCGTTAATTTTCGGTGCTTCAATATCGGTCTTTGTACCAATAACGTCTGATTGAGTTTCAGTGCCAATTTCTTTTCCATTCTCATCTACACTTTTGACGGTGATACTGGCTTGTTTCAGTGTGTACTTCAAGGTCACCGATGTTTGCCCATCTGTCAAAGGCAAGACCAACGTCCCATCAGTTCCAAGGGTGTAGTCCTTGGACAGTTCATAATTGCCGATTCCCGCTAAGTTAGTCGCAGGAATCGTGACCGAGGTCGCGCCGGGATCGACTTCAACTGTTGCCGGTGTACCGATTGGTGAGCCCATCTGGGGCTTGATAGTTGATGGTGATGGTGGTTGTTTCTGGGGCCGCGTTGTCGAATTCATCAAGGTCATCGAGGAGCGCGGTGATCAGATCTGTTTGGAAGTCGTAATGGTCGAGAACGCCCTTAGGGTAGCCCCAAGACATCGTGCTTACACCCAAGGCTGCTTTATACTTGTCGCCTTCAGTATTAGCTAAGTCGACAGCCGCTTGTAGCCTCAGTCCTGCATCAGTCGTCGCCGCCGCTGGATTTGCTTTTAAAACTCCCCTAGCTATTTCCTGCAATTTTGGAATTTGCTGATGGTATTCTGGAAGAATTAATAGTATATAGCTACTAAGTGAACTTTGGCAAGTATAGATAGTTATCTGACTGTTATCACCATTAAATTCCTCCCATTTTCCTTTGCTACTACCAGATGACCTAAAGAAACTCAACATCAGTGCCTCTTCCTGTGTTGAGTATGGAGCAAAGTCCCATTCGGAGACTTGATTTTTTGTATACCTTGCATTTACACGATTAATTAACGCAGCAACCCGGTCGCTCGTTTTAGTCGCATCCTCAAAGATAACTCTGGCCTCTTCTTTCGTTGTGTTTTTATAGAGTGGCAACACAGCCGCCTGCACTGTCTCTATCTGCGACCCTGCACCAAGTTCTGGCACCACGACCACGGCCCCCGCCGCTAAACTGATTGCCAGCAAAATCGTGCCGGCTTGCGTAAATTTGTTTGTTGCTTTTTTCATAGTTGAATCCCCCAAGATTATTTCCAATAATTTTCGTTGCTGTGGAGCTGGTTTAAGTATATTTTCCTTGTCGTTGACTATGTTGTTGAACGCCTAAAGCCTACCACGTTTGCGATTGCCACGGTGATTTTACCGTCAGTCTTTCACGAAAAAACGTTGCGCGCCGCTGGTGCAAATCGCTAACCGAAAGTCAGCGAAACCGCTATACTGAACGAAAGGAGGTTTTTGCCAATGTCAATTTATGATTTCGATGTGACGCTTGAAGATGGAACGACCTATTCTCTGGATCGCTACCGTGGCCAAGTGTTGGTGATCGTCAATACGGCGACCAAGTGTGGCTATACGCCGCAGTTTGGTCCTTTAGAAGAGTTGTACAAGAAGTATCATGATCAGGGTTTGACGGTGTTAGGTTTTCCTTCCAATCAGTTCAAGCAGGAGCTGAAGTCCAGTGCGGACGCGGCCCAGGCTTGTCGAACGACTTACGGGGTAACTTTCCCGATGCATCAGATTGGCCAGGTCAATGGTAAGGAGGCGCAACCGCTGTTCCACTACTTGACCAAGGAAAGTGGCGCTGATTTCGAAGGTCGGATCCGTTGGAACTTTACCAAGTTTCTGATCGGTCGCGATGGCAATGTGGTCCAACGGTTTGACACGCGGATCAAGCCAGAAGAAATGGTGCCGGCAATCGAGGCGGCCTTAGCAGTCAAGGCTTGATTGTGTAAGGTGATCGCGCACAGCCGCGCATGTTCGGCGAAGGTAGCCCTTGTTTGGGGCTATTTTTTTCTGCCCGCAACTTGTTCTGCTGGAAAAGACTGAGATTGAAAGTAGATTGCCCGCAGCTTGCGCTGCGCGTGGCGTTGGTGGTTGGCAGGTGTGGTGGGGCTCCAGGTCGGATAAACAGACCACCAACGCCACGCTCCGCTCCAGCCGCTCAACGTTATCACAGTCGTTTGAGCACTCACGCCGCCTGACAAGCTATGGCCAATTGATGAGGAGTCACGCAATTTACGACCCTGACCAGTGGTCACCAGCTTTAAATTGGTGACGCCAGTACAGTCTGACTGATGAACTGGGGCAAAATCTTGACGAATCAACTGAATCCGTTGGTGTCGCTGCACCACTCTAAAAATGGGCATTTCTTTGACCTCTCGCTTGCAAAAGAACTTCGCTAAATATCCATCTTCGATTGCTGATTGGCTCAATTCTGCCTAGCAACCGGCTGGGACTGCGCGGCTCAGTGGTGAAATTGTCCTTGGCGGCTTTGCCGCTTAGGACAAGGCTCGATTTGAAGACAATTCCCGCTTTTGGAATTGGCTTCAAACGACGCCCACCACGTTCCAGTCCGCAACAGCAGTCCCAGCCGGTTGCGCTCACGCGCAACACCCACCACACCCGCAATCCAGCGAAAAACTATTTTTCACCGTTTTTTTGACGAAAGAGTCGGGAAATAAAAAAAGGCCACATTCAAGTCGCGAAACGCGCTTGTCTGCAGCCAACGCAACTCAGATCACCGGGGGGCGGTACTTAAGTTGCCTCGGGGGACATGACTGGTGGAAACGAAGCGATTCGCTGGGAACCGCAAGAAATCGGGCGTAACAACAAATAAGCGAGTCGACCCGTCAAACTTATCATGACTCTGCGACCCGCTCAGCTAGGGCGAGCTTCTTAAACTAAAAACTTGAAAACAAACGCAAATCATCAACGCGATCTTAAGAATCGCCCGCTCGTTTGCTCCGATTCAACTAACTATTGAAATTTGAAATTCACTGGAAACTGACGCGAAACCCGCCAAAAAGCACCTAACAAAGTCAGATGATCATTGACCACACGAAATAATCGTCGTGCTTTCAGTAGTTAGTTCGATCGGAGCAAACACCGATTTGTCTGATATGGCAACATCCTTTCATCATGCTCTGAATTGAAGTCGCTCCCGGTGGCACCGGCCGACGCTCACAAGTCAGCATCGTACTTCCCCCGCGCTTGTGATCAGAACGCGCCAACCCCCATTGACGTGACGACCGCATCCCCCGAATTGGTCATCTGGTTCTCGATCGGCACGGTGCCACCGAACAGATGATTCGCTGCCTAAGCAACTGAATGTTGAAGCGCTCCGCAAAATGCTTCGTTTGAAAATATTCCTGAGACTGGTGATTCCCCACGAACAACCAGCCTCACCGCTAATGAATTTGATGCCGCTCGCGAAACTGTGAATTGACGCGAATTATGCAACGTTGTTTACTTGACGATTCGTTGGCGCGGACACACTTGTTACTTCCCCCGTAACTTTGAAGTCTGTTCCGCTAACGCAACTAACCATCTCGGCATCGAAAGTCCCGCTCGCTGAAGATTCCCCCGAATTATTCAGACAAGTTGCGACGTTCCCCAAAACGTCAACTCTCGATTCCCCGCAGCCGATGTCACGCACTTAACGTTTCTCGCTAATGTCGCGAAATCATTAAAGCGTTTGATCTTAACCACAAATTGATTATATCATACTTTTTTCATAATTGGTTGCAATTTCTTCAATATTTTCGATGAAAATTTGCTGTCCGATAAATTATTCGTTATTAAGATTTATAGTTCATACATTATTCATTAATTATGATAATTATCGTCAAAAGCACGTTGATTGTCGCCGTGATCGTGTCATTCTATTGGTGATGCCAGTGATAGATCGGTGGGAACGAACCACTCGTTGTTAGGAACAATTTAGGTGCTCGTCATTCAGAGTTATGCCTCAATACCAGCATTTATGGTGTTGCGTTTTACCGTCAGTTCTTCAGCGAACCGAGCATTTCAAACGACGATGCTCGTGTTTCAAGCTCGGATCATCCAACCGATTAGTCGTTTATGATTTATTTGTGACTTTATCGTGTGCTATGCATGATTATATTCGATACATTCCATGAAAGCGCAATTTAGTTCTTGATTTCATTTTTGTAAGCGTCGGTTTCATAAATTGGTCTAGTTTCCGTTTCAGCCATCTTCATAACAATTATCAATAAATCTTCACACTTTTGCTGGCTGAACCTGCTGATTTTGCCAACGCGCCCACAAACTTACGCTCGCAGGTTAGGCGGCTTCATTGGCTTTTGCCGCGGCAGATCGGCGTCGGCCAGGAGTTACACGAAAAAAGCGCAAGCGCTTTAAACTAGGTTTTGTGCAATCTTTATTCATCTTTTATATAGAAATGGTCCGTTATTGGACGCCACTTCACCACTTGACCTGCCGACAAAAAAAGGGGTCTAGAATTTTTGGTGTTGAAAGATGATTTCACACCAGGAGTTCTAGACTTTTTTGATGACATAAAAAGGCATCTACGCCTCCTAGTGCTATACTTTAAGTGACTAAACCAAAGGTAAGCGAGGTAGGTATAGATGTCCCAAACTG
>NZ_RHOV01000026.1 GCF_003946655.1 Lapidilactobacillus achengensis | reverse complement strand
CGGTGGGCGTCGTTTGAAGCCAATCCGCAAGCCCAGCGGCTTGTCTTCAAATCGAGCCTTATTCTAAGCGATAAATCGCTAAGAATAATCTCACCGCTGAGCCACACGTCCTGAGGCGGTTGCTAGGCAGAATTGAGCCTATCTGCAATTGAAGCGAAGGATTAGACGAAGTGCTTTTGCAAGCTAGAGGTCAACCAATTGCCCTTTTTTGAGGTGGTACGGCAACACCGACTGATTCGGATTAGAAGGTCGGGACATTTTTGCGTAGGTTGAACATCTCTACTTGTTTCCTTAACTGTTCATAGGTGGAAACCAACCGATTCAGCTAATTCATCAAGAACTTGTCTTAGTTCATCTGACAGACTGTACTGGTGTCACCCATTTAAATTTAGTGACCACTAGCCACGGTCGTCATTTGCGTGGATTCTCATCAATTGGCGATAGCCCGCCGGATGGCGTGAGTGCTCAAACGTCTGTTATAACGTTGAGCGGCTGGAGCGGAGAAATTCGGGGTGAGATCGCCGTGAAATTGTCCTTGGCGGCTTTGCCGCCTAGGACAAGGCCTGATTTTGAGACAAGCCGCGCACTTTGCGGATTGGCTCAAAACAGCGCCCACAGCGAGCTCACCCCGAATTTCGCAGCGCAAGCTGCGGCCAACCTACTTTTGCCAACCAAGTCCAGCGGCCAATCTGCTTTTAACAGCAATCGAAACGATCCCAACCAGTCGGAAACTTATCGGAGTTTACTGAGAAATCGACAGCAAACTCTGCTAAAATTAAAATGATGACGTCACAGAAAAAGTAACGTCATGAGTAAAGGAGTTTGCGTAATCAATGGTGAATGTGGCAGCACAAAAAATATTAGAGGAAAAATTCGGGTATGATCAGTTTCGCCCCGGCCAGGCCAAGGCCATCGACAAAGTCCTGGCTGGCGAAAACGTCTTGGCGCTGATGCCGACTGGTGGTGGCAAGTCCCTGTGCTACCAGATTCCCGCTTTACTTTTGCCGGGAATTACGTTGGTGGTGTCGCCGCTGATCTCATTGATGAAAGATCAAGTTGACGCGCTTCAAGAAAATGACATTGCCGCGACGTTTATCAATAGTAGCTTGAGCTTCCCCGAGATCCAAGAACGCTTGCAATTAGCCGCTCAGGGCGCGATCAAGGTGCTTTATTTAGCGCCGGAACGATTGGACAGTGATGGGTTCCGGCATCAATTGGCGCGCCTGCAGATCAGTTTGATTGCGGTGGATGAGGCCCATTGTATTTCTCAATGGGGGCATGATTTTCGCCCGAGTTATTTGAGTCTGGCGCCTGCATTGGCGGAGTTGCCTAGTCAGCCACCGGTGATCGCGCTGACGGCCACGGCGACGGAACAAGTCGCGGCGGATATTTGCCAGCGCTTGCGGATCCCAGCGGCCAATGAGGTCAAGACGGGGTTTGCTCGGGATAATTTGGCGTTTCAAGTGGTGCGGGATCAAGATCAGGATCGGTTTTTGCTGGATTATTTGAAGTTGAATCCGGATCAGGCCGGGATCATTTACGCCAGCACGCGCAAGGAAACGGAGCGGTTGACGCAATTGTTGCAGCGGCACAAGATCTCGGCGGCGTGTTACCATGGCGGTTTGAGCGATGTGGCGCGGCGGCAGGCCCAGGAGGATTTCTTGTATGATCGGGTCAATGTGATGGTCGCGACCAACGCGTTTGGCATGGGCATCGACAAAAGTAATGTGCGTTTCGTGATCCACGCCCAGATCCCCGGGAGTCTAGAGGCTTACTATCAGGAAGCTGGTCGAGCGGGCCGGGATGGCTTGCCCAGTGACGCGATTTTGTTGTTCAAATCTCAAGACATTCAAGTGCAACATTTCTTCATTGATCAGTCAGAGTTGGATGAGCATTTCAAGCAGACTGAATATTTGAAGCTCCAGGAAATGACCCAATACGCCAATACACCGTTATGCTTGCAGCGTTACATCCTGCGTTATTTCGGCGAGGTGACGGAGCAAGACTGTGGACGTTGCAGCAATTGCTTGGATCAGCGGGAATTGCAGGACATCACGGTGGACGCGCAAAAAGTGCTCTCCTGTGTGAAACGAATGCATGAACGTTTCGGGAAATCGGTGGTCGCCCAAGTGTTGACCGGTGCGAACAACCAGCGGATCCGGGAGCAACATTGGCAAGAGTTGTCCACTTATGGACTTCTGAGCCATCAAAAGCAAAAAGAAGTGACCGGGCTGATCGATTTTCTGACGGCGGCCGGTTATTTGCAGGCGACGACGGGGCAATATCCGGTTTTGCAAGTCAGTCCCAGTGGGATTGCGGTGTTGCGGGGTCAAGCGAAGGTTCAGCGCAAGCAAGCGGCCCAGGCCCAGCGTTCGCTTCCGGTCAACGATGCGCTCTTCCAGAAACTCCGGGCGCTACGGTTAAGCTTGGCCACCGAACAAGGGGTGCCACCTTTCGTCATCTTCTCCGACAAAACCTTGCGGGACATGGTGCGGCTGCAACCGCAAACCGACGCTGATTTCTTGGCGGTCAAAGGTGTGGGTCAAAGCAAATTGGACAAATACGGGCAACTGTTCATGGCGGAAATCGGCGCGGCGGCTGACACACCAGCTGATGAAGCGGCCGCCGCGTCAACCAATGCCACAACTGACTCGGAAAAATCGGTGGAAATCTAGCGGCCGGCTCGAAGCTGATCCGGCGGTCATCCGGTGACGGCTGGCTCAGGTAAAGGGGGCGTTCGTAATGGCGTTACGGCGAAAAAGATTGTTTTTGATTGGCGGGGTCGTAGCGCTCGCGTTGATCTTGCTGATGTTGGGCTGGCGTTATCAGGCCGAGCTGGCGCGCTTCTTCGCGGAAATCAAATTATATCGGCGTTATATCTTACGAATCCGCCATTTGGGACCGTACGCGTTCTTGGGGTTCGGGGTGGTCGTGGCGCTGATGACCTTGATTCCCGGCGCGCCGGCCTCCGCCGTTGCCTTGATTGCGGGTGGCTTCTTGGGCCATTGGTTGGGATTTGCGGTCAATAGTGTGGGGCTGATCGTCGGCAATTTGGTGCAGGCTCAACTGTTTACCGTGATCGATCGGCGTCATGGCGCCCGGGTCAACTCGCGGGTCTATCAATTTCTGATCAAAATGCGGCGGCCGGCTTTGGGGATGGTGATCGGCTACGCGGTACCCATGATCCCCACGGCCTTCGTCAATGCGGCGGCCAGCGCGACCCATGTGCCCCAGCGAACACGGGTGGGCGCTTGTGTGTTAGGGTCAACCATCGTGGCGTTCATTTACGCGTTCGCCGGCGATCTGTTGGTCGTGGCCAGCGCTTGGCAAGGCATTCTGGCCCTGTTGACGCTGGCAATCGTGGTGGCTGTCTTCGAATACGAAGTTCACTTACGCCGCAAGTCTTTTTCATCAAAGTAACAGCAATGTTCATGGGTTGACCGCCCAGAAACTTGTTGCGGACAAGCTGTATTCAAGCGGTCATCTTCAAGCAGCCATCTTCAAACTGCTGGCTTCAAACAAGTCGCATTCAAACAAGCAATATTCGGACAGACCAGCTTCAAACACGCAATATTTGGCAAAACTATTTTCGGAAAAGTTCAGTTCAATGAAGTTCATGGTGACACAGTTTATTTCAGATCAGTAAAGAAGGATTGGCTCATGACACAAATCGTTGCCGGGATCGTGGCCCACGTGGACGCGGGCAAAACTACCTTATCAGAAGCGTTGTTGTACCAAGCGGGGGCGTTGCGCCAGTTGGGTCGCGTCGACAAGGGCGATGCTTTTTTGGACTCGGACGCCTTAGAGAAACAACGGGGGATCACAATTTTTTCCCATCAGGCGCTGTTGCAGTATCAAGACTTGGCCTTGACCTTGGTCGACACGCCGGGACACGTGGATTTCGCCACCCAAACGGAGCAAGTCCTCAGTATTCTGGATTACGCGATCTTGGTGGTTTCCGCCACGGAAGGCATTCAAGGCCATACGCGAACGTTGTGGCGGTTGTTGGCCCGTTACCAAGTTCCCACTTTCATCTTCGTGAACAAAAGTGATCTGACCGGCGCCGATCCAGCCGGGGTTTTGCAGCAGCTACAAACGGAATTGGCGGAGGGTTGTTTGGACTTTCGTTTGACGGCGCAGGGTGAATTATCCTCCAGCACGCAAGAGGCGCTGGCGTTAGCGAACGAGACCCTGTTGGATGACTTTCTGGCGACGGGGCGCGTGCCTGACGCCGCGGTGCGTGGGTTGATCAAGCAGCGGCAAGTGATCCCCTGCTATTTTGGCGCGGCCTTGAAAATGACCGGGGTTGCCGGCTTGTTGGCGGGTTTGGCGCGCTGGACCGACACGAAATATGCCGCCGCCAAAACGGCAGACACTGCGGCCACACCGGCGGATTTTGGCGCGCGCGTCTTCAAGATCTCCCACGATGACAACGGCGAACGCTTAACCTGGGTGCGGGTGCTTAGCGGCAGTTTGCCTGCGAAAACGGTGCTCCTTGGAACCGAAAAGGCCAACCAATTACGCCGTTATAACGGGGCGAAATACACGGTCGTAGCGGCGTTACAAACTGGTGAAGTTGGCGCGATCGCTGGCTTGACCACGACTTTTCCTGGACAGGGACTGGGCGGCGTGACCACCCAGATCAGGCCAGCGTTACGCCCGGTTTTGACTTATGCGGTCCAGCCGCAAGCGGAGGATCCCCACGCTTGCTTGGTGGCGTTGCGGCAGTTGGAGGATGAAGATCCCCAGCTCCATGTGACCTGGTCGCCGCAACTGCAAGAGATCCGCGTGCGGTTGATGGGCGCGGTCCAGCTGGAAGTGCTGCAACAGTTATTGGCCGAACGTTATCAATTGGCGGTCAGCTTTGACGCGGGTCAGATTTTGTACCAAGAAACGATCACGGCTGCGGTGGAAGGGGTCGGCCATTTCGAGCCGTTACGCCATTACGCCGAGGTGCACTTATTGTTGCAACCTGGCGCGCGGGGTAGTGGGTTGACCTTTAAGAGTACTTGCCCTTTGGATGTTTTGGGCCGCAATTGGCAACATCAAGTGGCGACGAATTTGTTTGCCAAGGAACAATTAGGCGTGTTGTCAGGCGCGCCCTTGACTGATGTGCAGATCACCTTGGTAGCAGGTCGGGCCAGCAATGTTCATTCCGTGGGCGGCGATTTCCGTGAAGCGACTTGGCGGGCCTTGCGTCAGGGGCTGATGATGCTCAAGCAACAGGGCGCCTGCCAAATTTTGGAGCCATGGTATCAGTTTCGCTTGGAATTGGCGGGGGCGCAGATCGGGCGCGCGTTGAACGATCTGCAACAAATGCACGCCGAAGTTGACCCGTTAACGACCGCTAAGATAACGGCTGCCGACGCCCGAACGATCCTGACTGGAGCCGCGCCGGTGGCCACGATGCAAAATTACGCGCAAGCCGTCAATGCATACACCCACGGTCAGGGGCAGTTGAGTTGCACCTTGGCCGGTTATCGACCTTGTCATGATTCCGCCGCGGTGCTGGCGGCCCAGTCCTATGAGCCAGTCGCTGATTTGGATAACACGCCGGATTCGGTTTTTTGTGCCCATGGCGCGGGTTACCCGGTGGCCTGGGATCAAGTGCCCGCCGCTGCGCATTTGGCCTATCAGACGGATTTGTTGCAATAAAACGGCGGTGCCAAGCGCGGTTTACCAGTGAGAATTTTTTGCGGGACGGTCGCAATGGCAGCGTGGTCGGCGTCGGCCACGGGAGTAAGGAAGATCGAGGGCAAAGTTTTGCAGAAGAAATTGAAGCAAAGTACCAAAATTTGGCTGGCAGTGATCGTCGGCTTGGTCAGCTTGGTGTTGATCGGGGTTGCCGTACTCAAAACGCAGAGCTACCAACCAACACCGCAGGCGGAAACGGTGGCGCAGCAATCCGGGCAGTCCCGCGATGAGGGTCTGTTTTTTGCCGCCAAAAAGCCACAAGGGCCCACGGTGATCTTCTATCCCGGCGCGCTAGTGGCACCGGCCAGTTACAGCCTGTGGGCCCAAAAATTGGCGGAAAATGGCCACAATGTTTATATTGCCCGCTTTCCCTTGGATTTGGCGGTTTTGTCAGGGAAACGAGCCGATCGTTATTTGCGGCAACACCCGAACGAAAATTATGTGATCGGGGGCCATTCCCTAGGTGGGGTGATGGCCAGTCGCTACGCCAGCCAGCATTTGAGCCCGCAGTTGAAGGGCGTTTTCTTCTTTGCCAGTTATCCTGACCAGAAAGGCGATCTTCACGGGACGGATCTGCCGGTGTTGTCCTTGATTGCCGGCCAAGATGGCGTTTTGAACCAGAAGCGCTGGCGTGAGGCGCAGGCATACTTATCCGCTCAAACCACGATCGCCCAACTGATTGCTGGCAACCACGCCGGCTTCGGCAGTTACGGCGCGCAAAAAGGCGATCGCCCGGCCAAAGTCAGCAACGCCGCGCAACAACGCTGGATCGTGACCGAAATGTCGGAATGGCTGGCCGAGTTGCAATGAGGCGGCTGTCCTAGCCACGAAATCAGCGCCGCCGCTGATTTTACGTGAGTGCAGTCGCTACTATTTTAGAAAAATAAAACAAAAAAACTCGTGATGACCAACACAATTTAGGCTCTGTGTGCTGGCTTCACGAGTTTTTTTAGTGCCCAATAGTCTGGAATCTTGGTCTAAGCATTGAGGCAGCTTCAACCGATTTCCGGATGATGGGTTTCTTGATCAGCGCCGGTATGAACCACGATCAAGCGCACGATCTCGTCCGTCTGGTTACCCCAATTGTGGAGTCGCTGGGAACTGAAATGAGTCGCGTCAGTAGGATACATTTTGAAAGTTTGATCGTTGATCACCAAGGTCAAAACACCGCTGAGAACATAAATGAACTCTTCGCCTTCGTGAGTATAAGGCTCGGGCAGCTCTTTGTTTTCCCGCGGCAACAGCTCGATCAGCTCCGGTTCCATGGCCAGATCACTGCTGTCGGGACTCAAAGTTTTATAGATGGCCTTGTTGAACTTCTTGGTGATCTTCGGTTCATAACCGCGCATGATCACCTGCGCCTCATTGGCGTCGTCATCAAAGAAGTACTGGATCGAAACATTGAAGATCGCGGCGATGGTCGCCAAGTGAGTGACATCGATCGTCGTCAGTCCCCGCTCAAATTGTGATAGAAAACCGATCGAGATCCCGGTTTGTTCGGCCAAAGCTTTTAGAGTCATTTTATTTTGGGTCCGTAAGAGTTTAAGTTTGCCACCAATATTCATGAGTGTGAACCTCTTTCATTCGAATTTCTTGTTAATACTGATTATTGTTGAGTTTGCTTGAAAAAGCAAGTGGGTCGCGGCTGAAAGGCGATGGGCATCGGTTTGAAACGATTGAGGCGTTTCATTTCTATTCTTGAATCTGTTGCTTGATTGCAGGTGTAGGTGGGTTTAGATAGGGACGCAACCGCCTCAGGACGTTTGTCGTGGCTGGAACGCGGTGGGCATCGTTTGAAGCCAATCCGCAAGCCCAGCGGCTTGTCTTCAAATCGAGCCTTATTCTAAGCGATAAATCGCAAAGAATAATCTCACCGCTGAGCCACACGTCCTGAGGCGGTTGCTAGGCAGAATTGAGCCTATCTGCAATCGAGGCGAAGGATTTGACGAAGTGGTTTTGCGAGCTAGAGGTCAAACGATTGCCCACTTTTGTTGTGGTATGGCAATGCCAACTGATTCGAATTAGAAGGTTGGTACAGTTTGCATCGGTTGAACATCTTTACCCGCTCCATAAACAATTCTCGATGAAACCGACCGATTCAGCTGATTCACTGAGAACTGGGTCTGTTCATCAAGCAAACTATACTGGTGTCACCAATTTAAAGCTGGCAACCACTAGCCACGGACGTCATCTGCGTGGTTCCCATCAATTGACCATAGCTTACCAGTTGGCGTGAGTGCTCAAACGGCTGTTATAACGTTGGCGTGAGTGCTCAAACGGCTGTTATAACGTTGAGCGGCTGGAGCGGAGCGTGGCGTTGAAACGTGCTCCACACAACTGACTTCTGCGCTTAACTACGCCAGGCTTCCGGAGGCAAAGCCCAGCCTCCAAAATCCTGGCTAGGTTAATGCTCAAAGTCAACCCGTTGTGTTCCGCACTCTGGCGTTGGTGGTCTGTTTGCTCGCTTGGCGGAAGGTCGGGCTGGGGGTGAGTCAGCCGCGAAACGTGTTCGCCGACCTAGCTTCTTCCGCTTAGCTACGCAACTATTCTGGAGACATAGACCGGCCTCCAAAATAGTTGCTAGGCTAATGCTCAGAAGCTGACCAGGTCGGCTCTCACTCTGAATCAATTATTGTTGGCGATTTATCGTCTACAATAAGGCCGAGTTTTGAGCTTTTCGGCGGGTTTCCGAAAAGCTCAAAATCGTGCCCGCAGCGTTCCACCACCCCCAGCCCGACCTGGAGCCCTACCACAACTGCCCACCACCAACGCCACGCGCAGCGCAAGCTGCGGCCAACCTACTTTCAACCAGTGCCAACCACCTCATCAAAGTCGCCCGGACAATTTAACACCAAAATGAAATTATCGGTGATTAGACCTTGATAGTTTCACGAGAATGAATTATACTGTGGTTGCTTGTTAAAATAATTATATCACAATAACCACAAACATTCAGTTAAATCAAGCAACTTACGAATAGAAAGCGCTTTATAAAATCAACAAGCTTGATTTCATGATTTTGAAAAAAGGAGGCTGTTTCATGCAGCAACCATTGATCTTCAATGTGCAGAAGTTTTCGACCCACGATGGTCCGGGAATCAGGACGACGATTTTCTTCAAGGGATGTCCGATTCGGTGCCAGTGGTGTCACAATGCGGAAAGCCAGAAATTCACCGCGGAACGAATGCTGGATAAGAATGGCGTACCCCAATTGATTGGGCGAACTTACGAGATCGACGAATTGGTGAAATTGGTGGCGCAAGACCAACTTTTCTATGATCAGTCTGGTGGGGGCGTGACGTTCTCTGGCGGTGAGGTCATGGCGCAGCCGTTGCCGTATTTGCTGGCTTTGGCTCAGGGGATCAAGCGCCGTGGGATCCATTTGGCGATCGATACGTGTGGGGTGGTGCCACAGAAAAATTTGGCGGCGATCTTACCTTATGCGGATCTGTTCCTTTACGATTTGAAATTCATTGATTCCCAGTTGCATCAGCGTTACACCGGCGCGGGCAACGAGAAAGTTCTAGATAATCTGAAATTTCTGAGTGATCAAGGTGCGGTGATCGATTTGCGGTTGATTTTGTTGAAGGATCTGAATGATACCGAAGAAATGTTGCAACGAACCTTGGCTTGGGTCCAGGAGAACCAGATCCGGATCGCCCGAGTTAGTCTGTTGCCTTATCACGATTTCGGTCGGGATAAGTATCGCAAATTAGGGCGTGAATGCACGCAAAACTTCGCCGTGCCCACCGATGAACGTTTGGCGGCGATCAAGGCGGCCTGGGAGCAGCGTGGCGTGCCGGTGAAAATCGGCGGCTGATCGGTTACCATTGGATAATTTGTTTGCACCAGCTTGACGAGACCTGTTTCATGACAATTTTAAGGAGGAATTACCATGACGTTATCAGCAGTTGCCCCAACGTATCGCCGCGGTTCCACGGAGCGGATCAAGAATCTACGTGAAATCAGCGAGAAACAGTATCAACCGAGTATTTCAATGGAACGGGCGGTTCTTTTGACCGAGGCTTATCAGAAATGGGAAGGCAAGGTTTCTGCCCCGGTGCTTCGCGGTTTGTCTTTCAAATATATGATGGAACGCCGGACGCTTTATTTGGAGCGGCATGGCATTATTGTTGGTGAGAAGGGTGAACGTCCTTGGGCGGCGCCGACTTTCCCAGAACTGTGCTGTCACACCATGGCGGATTTCGCCAACATGAACGATCGCGAACACGTCTTTTTCAAGGTGTCGGCGGAAGATCGGCGGATCCAAGAAGAAACGATCATTCCTTACTGGCATGATCGGGCCTTGATGACGCGGATGAATCAGTTGTTGCCTGAGGAATGGCACAAGTTGTTTGACGCTGGTCTTTATACCGAATTCTTGATGCAACGGGGACCAGGGCACACGGTGGCTGATGGCAAAATCTATCAAACCGGTTATTTGGATTTCATGGCCCGCATTGATGCGGAATTAGCGCAAATCGATTATCTTGGCGATCAACGCGCTTTGCAACGGCGGGATGAATTACAAGGGATGCGCTTGGTTTGTGAAGGCATGATTATCTTAGGCCAACGTTACGCAGAGAAGGCGCGGACTTTGGCGGCGACCGAAACGGATCCGCAATGGCGGCAAGAGTTGCTGGAGCTGGCTGAAGTTTGTGATCAGGTCCCGGCCCACGCGCCGCAAACGTTCCGGCAGGCGGTTCAAATGTATTGGTTCACCCATATCGGGGTCACCAGTGAAATGAACAACTGGGACGCGTACTCACCCGGCAAATTGGACCAGCATTTGGAGCCGTTCTACGATGCGGATCTGGCCGCGGGGCGGTTGACGCGAGATGAAGCCAAGGAAATCTTGGAGGATCTGTGGATCCAATTCAATAATCAACCGGCACCACCAAAAGTCGGCATCACTTTGAAGGAAAGTGCGACTTATACTGATTTTTGTAATTTGAACACGGGGGCGTTGCGGCCGGATGGAACGTCGGGTGTTAGCGAAGTGTCCTATTTGATCTTGGAAGTTATGGATGAAATGAAGTTGTTGCAACCTTCCTCCAACGTTCAGATCTCTAAGAAATCGCCGGAGCATTTCTTGAAAGAAGCCTTGAAAGTTTCACGTAAAGGCTGGGGGCAACCCGCGTTTTACAGTTCCGAAGCAATCATTCAAGAGTTGATGAATTTAGGTAAAAGTCTGGATGACGCTCGTGATTCCGGGATCGCCAGTGGCTGTGTCGAGACGGGCTGTGCCGGCAAAGAAGCCTATGTCCTGACGGGCTACCTGAACATTCCTAAGATTTTCGAATTGGTGTTGAACCGCGGTTTTGACGCCTATACGCAACAACAAGTGGGCTTAGACTTGGGCGATCCGACCACTTTTACCAGTTATCAAGAGTTGTATGACGCCTTTCAAAAACAGATGAAATATGTGGTCGATGTCAAAGTTGCCGGGAATAACTTGATTGAACGGATGTATATGGATCAAATGCCAGTGCCACTGTTGTCTGTGATCACCGACGATTGCATCAAGCAGGGGATCGACTATAACGCTGGTGGCGCGCGGTACAACACGAGCTATATCCAGTGCGTCGGGGTGGCCACGATTACTGACTCGTTGGTTGCCATCAAGAAGAATGTGTTTGAGGATCAGACCGTCACCATGGCAGAAATCTTGGCGGCTTGCCAGGCAGACTTCGCTGGACATGAGGCGACTTTCGACTTGGTTTATAACCAGACGCCGAAATACGGCAATGATGATGATTACGCTGATCGGGTCTTGGTCACGGTCAGTCATACCTTGCAAGACGTGATTGCCGGACGGAAAACGCCGAAAGGTTCGCGGACGGTGGTGGAATTCTTGCCAACAACTTGCCACGTTTATTTCGGGCAAGTGATGCAAGCAAGTCCAAACGGGCGTCATGCGGGGATCCCGTTGCCCGATGGCATTTCTCCGGAAAAAGGCGCGGATCGTCAAGGCCCAACCGCGGTGGTCAAATCAGCGGCGAAATTGGATCAGCTGAAGACTGGTGGAGCGCTGCTGAACCAGAAATTTACGCCAGCGGTGGTTGCCGGTGAACAAGGTCTGGCCAATCTCGCCAGCCTGATCCGGGGTTATTTCGCCATGGATGGTCACCATATCCAGTTCAATGTGATCGACAAGGCGACGTTGTTGGATGCCCAGGCACACCCGGAAGATTACGAGGATTTGATCGTGCGGGTCGCCGGGTATAGTGATTACTTCAATAATCTGGATCGCGCCTTGCAAGACGAGATCATTCAACGAACGTCACAAGAATTTGCGTAAATCGAGAAGGTAGAGGGAACAACGATGGAGCTCAGCAAAAATAAACCAATCGATGATCTGGGCGTCGACGGTAGTAAATATCGCAAAGAGGTCAGTCGCGGGACATTTTATTGTCTGGCCTTCGTCGCCGTTTTGGGAACTTATTTCTCCAGTGTCATGGGATTTGGCACGATGTTCAGTGTGCTGATGAAGACGGCTCATGATCTGATTTTGAATACGGCGTTCTATATTATGGGTGTGGCGGTTTTGGCCGGGACTTTATCCAGCGTCTTCTCTGAATTCGGGGTCACGGCGCTCCTGAACAAATTGTTAGCGCCGATCATGAAACCCTTATTCAATTTGCCTGGTGCGGCTGCGCTAGGCGCGATCACCACATATTTCTCAGACAATGCCGCGATCGTTATGGTCGCGCAGGATCCGGCCTATGCCAAATATTTCAAGAAGTATCAATGGATGACCATGATCAACTTCGGGACGACTTTCGGGATGGGCATCATTATTTCTGGTGGGATCTTGGGCATTCAAGCGGGCAAATACGCGGCCGCTGTGGCGCTGGGAACACTGTGCGCGATCATCGGCGGGATCGTCGGCAACCGCATCATGATGCACAAAACTAAGAAAATGTTCGGCGTCGAAGCTGACGTGGACGCGAAGTACTTGAATCAAGCCATCAGTAGTGAGGCGCCTAAAGGCTATCGGCGTGTGCGTGAAGGCACGCCAATGCAGCGCGCGTTGAACGCTGCCTTTGATGGTGGCAAGGCGGGAGTCGATCTAGGCTTGTCAATTATTCCAGGGATTCTGATTTTTACCACCTTGGTGATGATGCTGACCAATGGCCCCTCGATTGTTGATGGTCAGGCGGTGTATAAAGGTGTTGCCTATGAGGGCACAGGCTTATTGACCATGCTCGGTGAGAAATTGTCGTTTATTTTGACCCCGATGTTCGGGTTCGCTAACGGGGAGATGTTGAGTCTGCCGTTGACTTCGTTGGGGGCATGCGGTGCCTCAATCGCCGGCGCCAAGCAAATGGCCGAAGCTGGGTTGATCAACTTGCATGATATGACGGTTTATTTCGCCATCGCGTTGTGCTGGGCCGGGTTCATGTCTTCGACCCCGTCGATCGCCGACACCTTGAAGATCCGGAAATTGACCACATCATCATTGGTGGCCCAATTGATCGCCGGCATTGTTGCGGGCATCGTCGCCAATTATTTAGCGTTACTGATTCTTTGATTTTATTGAAAAGAGGAAGCGGAAATTATGAGTAAAACCATTGGCATCATCGGAGGCGGCAATATGGGCCGGGCGATCATGGCCGGCTTGATCAAGGCACAACTTTATCCAGCAGATGCTGTCTTGGTCTATGACCTGAACCCAGCCGCCTTGACCACCTTACAAACAGAATTGGGTGTGCAACCCATGAATTCGGCGGCCGAGTTGGTCGCGACCGCGGATGTCGTGGTGATCGCCGTCAAACCACAAGTAATTGATCGTGTTTTGACCCCACTGCGCGCGTCGTTTCGCGCTGAGCAACTGCTGATCTCGATTGCGGCCGGCGTCACGTTAGCTCATTTAGGAACGGTTTTGGATCCGAAATTGAAGCTGGTTCGGGTCATGCCCAACACACCAGCGTTAGTCGGCGCCGGGATGGCCGGGGTCGCTGTCAATTCGCAGGTGACCGCGGCAGAACAGGCGACAGTGTTGGCGATCTTCAACAGTTTCGGGCGCGCGCAATTGGTGCCTGAAGACTTGATCGACGCTGTAGTGGGGCTGTCCGGCTCGGGTCCGGCCTACGTCTATCTGTTCTTGGAGGCGTTGGCGGATGGCGCGGTCGCCGAGGGCATGCCGCGGCAGTTAGCCTATGAATTCGCCGCTCAAACCGTCTATGGCGCCGCCAAAATGGTGTTGAGTACTGAGGAACATCCCGGTGTTTTGAAGGATATGGTTTGCTCGCCCGGAGGCACCACGATTGCTGCCGTCGAAGTGTTGGAAGAGCATGCCTTCCGCGGAATCGTGATGGCGGCTGTCCACGCTGCCACCGAGAAGAATCGTCAATTAGGTTAATATGATCAGGTCCGAATGAATTCAGTCAACTTTGAAACTAGCACAGGCAAAATTGTGCTAGTTTTTTTGGCGTAAATCGTTATGATTGAGATAGGGACTGCCGCCGAGTCGAATTGCGCTGGCGCTCGAGCCCGAGTTTCAGCTAGGTAGGAGGTGCTGGTGATGGCCAGCGAAATGGATCCGCGAACCGCGCGGTTATTGACCCAATTGAAGCAAACGAGTTTGACTTTGTTCGGCGCGAATCTGGTCGGCGTTTATTTGCACGGCTCGCTGGTGTTGGGGTCATATCAGCCGGCGGTCAGCGACTTGGATTACTTGATTGTGGTCCGGCGACCGTTGACCTTGGCGGAAAAGCAGGCCTTGATGACGGTCACTTTGCAACAGTTGTGGCCGTTGGCGCCAGCAAAAGGGTTGGAGTTCCATGTTTTGGTAGCCGGCGCGGTCCGCCATTTTCAGGACCCCTGTCCCTTTGATTTTCACTTCTCGCCGGCGCATTGGCAGGCTTACCATGCGGATCCGCAGCGTTATTTGACCACGATGCAGGGGACAGATCCTGATTTGGCGGCGCATTTGACGATCTTGCAATCTTACGGCCAAGTTTTGGTCGGGGCGCCGATCGCCACGGTGTTCGGCCGCGTGCCGGTTGCGGCCTATTGGGCCAGCATCGTCGCTGATGTGGCGGCCGCCTCCGCAGAGATCCAGCAAGCACCGCTGTACTTGACCTTGAACCTTTGCCGGGTCTTGGCTTATCAGCAACAGCGGTTGATTTTGTCTAAGGCAGGCGGCGGTCGCTGGGGCTTACAACACTGCGCACCGGAATTTCAGGCGTTGATCACCGCCGCGTTGCAAGCCTACCAAACGCAGGGGCAGCTGTTGTGGACCGCGACCGTGACGCCGGATTTGGCCCAACGCTTTGCGACTTATTGTTGGCGCCAGCTGGGTCGCGGATTGACCGGCTAGGCAGTTGGTTAAATTTAGCAGAGGTTTTTTGAAGCGGCTTAGGTAGTGATTTCAGTTCGCCATTTAAGCAGTTGTGTAGTCATGTAGCAGCGTTAACGATTTTGGAAGAATAATTTTGAAAGAAGTCTGATGATTTTGGCAATATCTAGAACTGCTTTGACCGAACCTGGACAAAAATGGGCGGGCCAGCATGAACGAGGCTGGTTCCAAATGGCTGCGACCAGCGCAGGGCGAGCATCACGCCGCCAGCGCCAACAGCGGCAACCACAACGCCAGCGCCGCCTGCACCCTAATCCTTGGGCCGCAGAAGCGCCAGGCAATGCGGCCGCGTTCGCTCCGGCGACCTTGCCGCTAGACGTTGCATCGCCACTAGTGGGTCGGCGGATCGCGTTCTTGGGCTCGTCGATCACATATGGCGCCGCGGCGTTGGGAGTTTCCTTCGTGGATTATTTGCAAACCGGCGCCGGCGTGATCGCCACTAAATTGGCGGTCAGCGGCACCACCTTGGCCGGACCCAGCGCCGATAGCTATTGGGCGCGCCTGCAACACGAATTACCCCTGGATCAGCCCTTGGATCTGTTTGTTTGCCAGTTGTCGACCAACGATATTGGTCAAGGGAAAGCGCTGGGGCAGATCACGCCAACCAGCCAACGGCGCGATTTCGCGACGACGACCACTTTGGGCGCAATCGAAGCCATTTGTGGGTATGTTGAGGACCACTGGCATTGCCAGGTGGTGTTTTACACCTGTGTGATCACTGGCGCGGAGCCCCGTTATCAGCAACTGATCAGCGAATTGTATCACCTGCAAGCCAAGTGGCAGTTCGCAGTGATCGATCTGAGAAATGACCCCACGGTGACGGCTTGGACCCACGCCCAGCCGCTGGCGATGTATGACGGCATTCATCCGACCCAATTGGGATATCGCCAACTGTGGACGCCGATTTTCCAAGCGGATCTGGCAGCAATCTTAGCGGCGCCCCCAGCGTCTGGTGAACAGGCCCCGGCAAGTCTCACCGCTCTCCCGACCCCAGCGATGCCCCCCTTCCCACCCGCGCCGCAATCACCAGGACCAACGCTGGCGCTACATTGGCCCCAACAGGCAATGCCCTGATGAGCAAAATTCGTCGGCTTAAGTGGGCGCTGTTGGTGCTAGTCAGCGGCGGTTGGTTATTAGGGTTGAGCGGGTGCGGCGCGCCGACCAAAATGGCGACCGACACTGATCAGTCTGCCACCGATCGCTCCGGCACCAATCGCTCACGCCAGCGTCAAGCCCAAGCGGATCGCTCAAGTCAAAGTCGGTCTGGCACAGATCGTTCAAGCCAAGCTCAAGCCAGCGCCGATCCGACCACGCCACCGACGATCGCCAGCGGCCGTTTGCGCAAGATCACCTTCGCCTTGGTCGCCAGCGCCGAAAATTCGACGACCGCTTATCAGTCCGCCTACCGCTACATCGAAGATATCGGCGATGGCCGCGGCTACACTGCGGGCATCATCGGCTTCACCAGCGGGACCGGCGATCTGCTCCAAGTGGTTCAGCGCTATCAAAAACTGGCGCCAAAGAATAAGTTGACCCAATACCTGCCAGCGCTACGCCGGGTCAATGGCACGGCGTCACATCGCGGATTGGGGAAGTCCTTCGTCCGCGCTTGGCATCAAGCCAGCCAAGATCCTAAAATGATCCAGGCGCAAAACACGATTGTCCGCCAAGAATATCTGGATCCCGCCGTGAGTTACGCCCAGCGCGACGGCCTGTCCCCCTTAGGTCAGTACCTTTATTACGACGCGTTGGTGGTCCACGGCCCCGGAACCAAGGCGGAGGCCGACAGCTTTCAAGGCATTCGCGCCGCCGCGTTGAAAAAGGCCCCAACACCTGCCCAAGGCGGCAAGCAGGCCACTTATCTCAAAGCCTTCCTGGCCGCGCGGCAACCGATCATGTTGGCAGAAACGGCCCATCAGGATCTGTCGCGACTTCAAGTCCAGCGGCAGTTGATCAACGCCGGCAACTTCCAACTGAAATTGCCGTTACAATGGCGAATGTATGGTGATCAGTACCACCTGACCGCCGCCATGGTCAAGCAGTTGCCCTGATCATAATATTTGATTAAAAAAATCGTCGATCATAATTGATCGGCGAATTTTTTGTGTTGCTTTGATTGCGGGTTTGGTAGGGTGTTGCGCGTAAGCGCAACCGGGTCCTATTCATGATTTTTCGCTTGATGGCAGAAGTGGTGGGTTTGGGTGGGGGCGCAACCGCCTCAGGACGTTTGTCGTGGCTGGAACGCGGTGGGCATCGTTTGAAGCCAATCCGCAAAGTGCGCGGCTTGTCTTCAAATCGAGCCTTATTCTAAGCGATAAATCGCTAAGAATAATCTCACCGCTGAGCCACACGTCCTGAGGCGGTTGCTAGGCAGAATCGAGCCTATCTGCAATCAAGGCGAAGAATTTGACGAGGTGCTTTTGCAAGCTAGAGGTCAAACAATCGCCCACTTTTTGGATGGTACGACAATGCCAACTGATTTGGATCAGGAGGTCGGGACGTTTTGCGTAGGCTGAACATCGCTATTCGTTTCCGTAACAACCCATAGGTGGAAACCGACTGATTCAGTTGATTCGCTGAGAACTAGTCCTGTTCATCAGGCAGACTGTACTGGTGTCACCAATTTAAGGCTGGTAACCACTAACCACGGTCGTCAAGTGCGTGGCACCTCATCAATGACCATAGCTTGCCGGATGGCGTGAGTGCTCAAACGTCTGTTAAAACGTTGAGCGGCTGGAGCGGAGAAATTCGGGGTGAGATCGCCGTGAAATTGTCCTTGGCGGCTTTGCCGCTTAGGACAAGGCCTGATTTTGAGACAAGCCGCGCACTTTGCGGATTGGCTCAAAACAGCGCCCACAGCGAGCTCACCCCGAATTTCGCAGCGCAAGCTGCGGCCAATCTACTTTTGCTAGCAAAGTCAACCCGTTGCGCTCCGCACTCTGGTTAATCGTGTAGGGTGAATTGTAATTTCATTTGTGGTTCGCCTAGCGCCAACATTTGGCCCAGCAACTTATTGCTGTTGGCCATGGCGATCGCGGCCATTTTTTCATTGACGGCGGTCAGATATGCGGGTAGATCGGGTTGCGCGGTGGCTTGCGCGTCGGTTTCGTGTTGCAAATGCTGACACGCGGCGACCGTGTTTTCTTCAAAGAGGTTCTCTTGGTCTTCGTAAAGGCCGAAGTTGCTATCGCCGATCAGCGCCAGCACATTGCTGAGCCAGTAAGCTTTGGTAGGATCGCATTCTCCGGTGCCGCGGTAGCTGGCGGGAGTATCAGTCACGTTGGCGTAAAATGGCACCACCGCGTTGAAGGTGTTGGGGCCAAACGCTAACCAGTGGATCCCGGCGATGCTGGCAGGCACATCATTGCGGATCTGCAAAATGTGTAATTCCTGATTCCGGTTGATCCCGATCGGCCGAAATTGCTTCCGTTGGGCGTCGGTGCCAGTGCCATAAGCGTCATACGGGGTATTTTGGTAGTGGGAGCTGAGGACGAACTTCAGGTCCTCGATGGTGATCTTGTGGTTGGTGCGACAAATGAAGGGCAGGTCTTGATCGATTGGATCCTGAACGCGCTCAGGATTGAAATATTTCTGACCGTACCAAGCGCGAGCGTTGTTGTAGCGGGTATCCTTAATGGTACTGCTGCCAAAAATGTGGCGCAGGTTGACTTGATCGGGATCGGGATTCAGGTGATAAGTCGCGATCAAGTCGGGCAGGTCGTGGGCAAACAAGGTGTTGTCGGCGGCGAAGTCGAATTGGTCGATGTTCAGGCGATTAGGCGCGATCACATAAGCATCGTCGGGAATTCGGATCGCGGCCCAGTGATGTCCGCCGATGGTTTCGAAGTACCAGACTTCATCCTTATCAGAAAAAGCGATCGCGTTCATTTCGTAGGTGCCATATTTTTCTAAAAGGCTGCCTAAGCGCAGGACGCCTTCCCGCGCGCTGTGAATGTACGGCAAGGTGATCGTGGTGATGTCTTCTTCGCCCAACCCCTGATCAACGAGCGGGTCCACGCCCAAAATCCGGGAATTTGAAGTGATCGTTTCGGTGGCGGTCATTGCCACGTTGGCGCTATTGATCCCCGCCGCGGCCCAAGTGCCGTGACCAGAGACCGCGTCAGGCGTGGAGGTGTAGGCCAATGGATCGTTCGGTAAATCCAGATTGAATTTGCTCAAGACGGCTTGATAATGCCGTGGTTGGTCCGCCGCCTTGATGAAGACGAATTTTTCCGGATTTAGCGGCGCGGCGCCGTCTTCGTTCCGAGCGATGATCGTTGAGCCGTCGATCGATGCTTTCTTGCCAACCAGAACTGTGGTACATGAACCTTTAATACGTTTTGTCATTAAGAACACCTTCTCAAAAAGTTTACTAGACCATTGTAAGCCTCTATCGGCAGAAATGCACGGCGCGGTCGTGTTGGGTGGTATAATGAAAATATCAGTTCCTGCTGGCTCCCCGATGAAGGATGGGCAGTGGAAAAAAGAAAGTGGGCGGTTTTTTATGGAAATCACGATAGCGCCTGAATTGACTCAGGTCGTCCCCAAGGCCAGCTTGTTGGTGCTGGATTATCAAGCTGAAGTCACCTTCAGCTCACCCGCGTTACAAGCCAAGTTCATCAAATTAGGCGCGAAGCAAGCGGCGCGCTTGGATCTGCCGGCGATCGCCCAGATGCCCCAGATCGCGGCGACCCGAGCGGCTTATCGGGCTTTAGGCAAAGCGCAGGCCAGTTACCGCAATACCGCCGAGGCGATGTTGCGCCGGTTGGTCAAGGGCAAAGAACTTGATCAGATCAATAATGTGGTCGAGATCAATAATCTGATGTCGATTTTCAGTGGCTTTTCCATTGGGTCGTATAATCTTGCCGCCTTATCTGGACCGATCACGTGGCGCCCGGCGCCAGCGGGGGCGACTTACGCCGGGATCGGCAAAGGCCAGATCAACATTGCCGCGTTGCCCACACTTTTTGATGCGGTCGGTCCTTTCGGCAATCCCACCATTGACAGTCGCCGCGCCGCGGTCAATTTCAGCACTGCGATCCAGCCACTGATGAGCGTGGTTTACTCCTTTAGCGGCGCCGAACCGTTGCCAGCCCTGGCCACGATCTATGCGCGTTTATTGCAGGAAAATATCGGGGTGACCAGCGTGAAAGCCCGGGTGATCACCGCCGCCGGGAGCACGCCGGTGTAGCGGGTGTTGTTTGGAATTGACTTAGGCGTTTGGCTCCTATTGTTTATTTTTCGCTTGATTGCGGGTGTGGTAGGGTGTTGCGCGTGAGCGCAACCGGCTGGGACTGCTGTTGCGGACTGGAACGTGGTGGGCGTCGTTTGAAGCCAATTCCAAAAGCGGGAATTGTCTTCAAATCGAGCCTTGTCCTAAGCGGCAAAGCCGCCAAGGACAATTTCACCACTGAGCCGCGCAGTCCCAGCCGGTTGCTAGGCAGAATTGAGCCTATCTGCAATCGAAGCGAAGGAGTTGACGAAGTGCTTTTGCAAGCTAGAGGTCAAACACCCCCCTTTTTTTGATGGTACGGCAACACCAACGGATTCGGAATAGTGGGTTGGTACAGTTTGCTTTGGTGGACATCTTTGCCTGCTCCTTTAACGATCCATGGGTGAAAACCGACCGATTCAGCCGATTTATCAAGATCATGTCCTAGTTCATCAGACGGACTGCACTGGTGTCACCAAATTAAATCTTGTAACCACTAACCACGGTCGTCAATTACGTAGATCCCCATCAATTGGCCATAGTTTGCTGGTTGGCGTGAGTGCTCAAGCGGCCGTTATAACGTTGAGCGGCTGGAGCGGAGCGTGGCGTTGGTGGGCTGTTTACTAGTTGGCGGAAGGTCGGGCTGGGGGTGAGTCAGCCGCGATATTATTGTTGGCGATTTATCGCCTACAATAAGGCCGAGTTTTGAGATTTTCGGTGCACTTCCGAAAAGCTCAAAATCGTGCCCGCAGCGTTCCACCACCCCCAGCCCGACCTGGAGCCCCACCACATCTGCCAACCACCAACGCCACGCGCAGCGCAAGCCGCGGCCAATCTACTTTTAGCGTGGCCCTCAACTTTTTAAACAAGCAAAAAACAGCCCGTTACCCCGATAGACGCCATGGCGTGAAGTCGAAAGGTAACGGGCTATTTTGATGTCGCTGAGCATTAACGATCAGCGGAAAAGTTGATCGATCTGTTGATATTCCGCAGCACTCAGACTGATTTTAAGCGCATGGGCATTGCTGACGACCTGCTCGACCCGTTTAGCGCCGGGGATAACCACAGCGATGGCGGGATTTTGAAGGTACCAAGCTAGCACAACTTGGGCGATCGTCGCTTGATGCGCCGCGGCGATCGGCGCCAATTGGTTGACTTGAGCGATGATCTGCGCAAAACGAGCGCCTTGAAAATCAGGATTATCATGGCGAATATCGTCAGCGGGGAAACTCACGGCCTCGTGATATTTGCCAGTCAGTAAGCCGGACGCCAACGGGAAGAAGGGCACGAACGAAATTTGGTGGGCTTGCAAGTAAGCAAAGCGCTCCGTCTCTTGGTCGCGGTGGAGCAGGCTATATTGTTCCTCATCCACATCGACTAGACCGTCCTGATTGGCCTCTTTTAATTGAGCCAGCGAGAAGTTGGACACCCCGATCGCCCGGATCTTCCCAGCTTGTTTCAGCTCATTCAGAGCTTGGACTGCTTCATTCTTCGGGGTGTGCTCGTCAGGAAAATGAATGTAGAACAAATCGATGTAATCTGTTTGGAGCCGTTGCAAACTTTCCGCCACTGCTTGCTTCAGAAAAGCGGGTGAATTGTCGATGGTCATCGTCCCATCGGCGTGAATATGTTGGGCCGCCTTGGTGGCGATGACGATTTTACTGCGATCGTAACCTTTGATCGCCTCGCCGATCAGGGTTTCCGAAGCGCCGAGCCCGTACGCGAAGGCCGTGTCCAATAAATTGATGCCGTTATCCAAACCGGCGCGGACGATCGCCCGTCCCGTCTCGTCCTCCAATCCTGGGAAAAGATTGTGACCGCCCACCGCGTTGGTGCCTAGGCCCAATGGGGTAGCGCTGACCGTCGATTTACCTAATTTGATTGTTGCTGCCATGAAACATCCTCCTAACTTTTTCCAAGTGTAACCGTCTTTAGTATAACCGTTTCTGACGCTAAACTTGCGGAATTTGCTTGCTTTGGTAAAAGTAGGTTGACCGCGGCTTGCGCTGCGAAATTCGGGGTGAGCTCGCTGTGGGCGCTGTTTTGAGCCAATCCGCAAAGTGCGCGGCTTGTCTCAAAATCAGGCCTTGTCCTAAGCGGCAAAGCCGCCAAGGACAATTTCACGGCGATCTCACCCCGAATTTCTCCGCTCCAGCCGCTCAACGTTTTAACAGCCGTTTGAGCACTCCCGTCGACTTGGTAAGCTATGGTCAATTGATGAAGAGCCACGCAATTGACGGCCGTGGTTAGTGGTCACAAGCTTTAAATTGGTGACGCCAGCGCAGTTGATCTGATGAACAGACCTAGTTTTCGGTGAATCAACTGAATCGGCTGGTTTCTACCCATGGATTGGTAAGAAAACGGGTAAAGATATTCGGTTTACACAAAGTGTCCCGATCTTCTAGCCCGAATCCGTTGATATTGCCGTACCACCCCAAAAGTGGGCGATTGTTTTGACCGCTAGCTCGCAAAATCACTTCGTCAGATACCCAACTTCGATTGCAGATAAGCTCAATTCTGCCTAGCAACCGGCTGGGACTGCGCGGCTCAGTGGTGAAATTGTCCTTAGCGGCTGTGCCGCTTAGGACAAGGCTCGATTTGAAGACAAGCCGCGGGGCTTGCGGATTGGCTTCAAACGATGCCCACCACGTTCCAGTCCGCAACAGCAGTCCCAGCCGGTTGCGCTCACGCGCAATACCCTGCCCCGCTGCAATTAAAATCATCATTTCAACGCAGTCAGAGTATTTTTCCAAATCGTTGATGTCGAGACCGTTGCCAGTGCCACACCAAACTAGTGCCTAAGTACAACAATAGGCCCACGCTAAAACCAATGATCTGAGTGATCGTGCTAAGTTGGTAGGGGTGGTGAAACAGCGGGGCCGCTAGCAGCGCGGGCAACAAATTAACCAAAAGCAGCCCGCCGATCAAGCCCTTGATCAGCCCACTCAGCTTACCTAGCCGTTGCGGGGGAAGATTTTGAAAGCTCCACATGAGCAGCAGGAAGAGGCATAAGGCGCAAATCACGGGAGTGGCGCCAACTTGAAGCGCGCGGAGGCTGGCGTAGTCGAAATAAGGATCGTTCAGGGGATGCCGCCGTGGCCGTAGCGCGTCCTGTAAGGCGAAGCGCAATCCGGCCAATCCAAGGCTGGAGAGAATGCCGGTGACGGGAACCAGCCAGGCGATGGTGCGGTGACCTAAATAATCTTCGCCGATCAACACTAACAGACCACACACCAATAATTTCCACCAGCCCCAATGCCCGGTGTAAAGCCAAGTCGCGGTGATCAAACGATAAAATTGATGTTGTCCTAATTCATTGATCGTCCCTCCGAGTATGCGGTTGATTTGGCTCGAACCAAGACCGCTGACCAGTGGCGCTAAAATTGCCAGCAAGCCTACAACCACGTAGATTAGAGTGACCGGGAAATGTTGCCAACAAGCTTTGAGAGTTTTCACTTTACTCATCTCCAGTGGGTTGATTCTTGGATTCAAGCAAAGTATCCCATGATTCAAGTCGATGAGTTAGTGAAATAAACCGATAGGCCTTAATTTCTTGTCTAGCCAGGCGGTCAGCCTTCAATTCCATAAGAAACAGTTAGTCTTGTGATATTATCAGGCAATCATTGCCGCCTGTTTTCCGTAAATTGACGATCGAGGCGCCAACAAAAAAAGCCAGTTCCCAGTAGCAATTGGGGACTGACGGTGATGATTGTTTAGTGATGGCGCCTAGATCGAACTGAGACCCACTAGCCAAGGTCATTAGTTGTGCGCTATTGAAACGCGCTCCACACAACTGACTTTTTCGCTTAACTACGCCAGGCTTCTGGAAGCAAAGCCCAGCCTCCAAAATCCTGGCTAGGTTAATACTCAAAGCCAACCCGTTGTGTTCCGCACTCTGAAACGTGTTCACCGACCTAGCTTCTTGCGCCTAGCTACCCAGGTTGGTTCACCAAGTACTTGGTCTGTTCATCAAACAGACTGTACTGGTGTCACCAATTCAAAGCTGGTAACCACTAACCACGGTTGTCAAATGCGTGGCTCTCCATCAATTGGCAATAGATTGCCAATTGGCGTGAGTGCTCAAACGACTGTTAAAACGTTGAGCGGCTGGAGCGGAGAAATTCGGGGTGAGATCGCCGTGAAATTGTCCTTGGCGGCTCTGCCGCTTAGGACAAGGCCTGATTTTGAGACAAGCCGCGTACTTTGCGGATTGGCTCAAAACAGCGCCCACAGCGAGCTCACCCCGAATTTCGCAGCGCAAGCTGCGGCCAACATAGAACCACACACACCGCCCAGCCACCGAAGCTTAGCTACGAAGCTGGTCGTTGGTCAGGTCGTCCTCGCGCAGCTTGAATAGATGGGGCTTGCCGTAGAAATAGCCTTGGCGGATCGCGATGCCATAGTCGTCGGCCATTTCATCTTCGGCGTCATTTTCCACGCCTTCCAAAATCAGGCGGAGTTGGTATTCCTTGGCGATGGCGATCCATTGTTGCAACTGGGCGCTGATTTCGTTCTCGCGGTGTTCGGCCCGGAAGTTCTGCATCGCGACCTTGATCTCGGCGGCAAAGGGCAGCAGCGGCTCGATGTGATCCAACGTGTTGACCCCAGTGGCCACGTCGTCCAAGCTGATCTCGATGCCGTGGTCATTATATTCGACGATTTTCGGCAGGAGTTGGGCCACCCCCACGCGGTCAGTGGGTTCCTCGGTCACTTCGACGGTGAGCACGATCGGATAGATTTGATGCTGGGTCGCGATCAAGGCAGCGCTGATGTCATCATTAATAAACTGAGTGCGGTTCAAATTAAAGGAGATCGATTCCACCTTGAGCGCTAACTCCTGCCCGACTTTGCGCAACAGATCGGTTTGGATCGCGATCGGGATCGAGGCGAAGTCCTTGGGCAATTGCCAGCGGTCGCCGCCCCATTTGCGAATCAGCATTTCATAGCCGAAAACAGAATTGGCGAATTTGTTGAATTGCGGTTGGATAAAATAGCGATACATAATAGCTCCCCCAATCGTCAACCCTGTTGATAGGGTATAATAAGTCTATCCACGTTTGCGCGGAATGCGGTATACTAAAGATAATTGTACTACAAAAAGTAAGAACGGGGAATTGATTGACCCAAGTTTGGCCAAAACGCGGCAAGAATTAGGGCCGCTACGCGCAAGCCGGTTAGACCAATTCGCCAGAGGGGGATCCAAAATGAAAGTTGTAATTGTCGGCTGCACGCATGCGGGAACGATCGCAGCGGCGCAGATTTTGAAAACACATCCAGAAACAGAAGTGACGATCTATGAGCGAAATGATGATATTTCGTTTCTTTCCTGTGGGATTTACCTATACCTGGGGGGTAAGGTTAAGAACTTGGAAGACATGTTCTATTCGTCGCCGGAAGAATTGCAGCAACAAGGCGCGGATATCCGGACCCATCATAATGTTCTCAGCATCAACACCGTCAGCAAACGCCTGCGCGCCGTCAACATCAAGACGGGGGAAATGATCGATGACTCTTATGATAAGTTGATTATGTGTACCGGTTCAACCGCGGCGGTTCCGCCACTTTCCGGGATCGACGAATCCAAGGTACTTTTGTGCAAAAATTTCCAACAGGCACAAGAAATCTACGAAACTGCCCAGCATAATCATCGGATCGCCGTGATTGGCGCTGGTTATTCGGGCACCGAGATTACCGAAAGCTACGCCCAGACCAACCATGAAGTGTTGTTACTGACCTCAGGCGCGCAGGTGATGCACCACTACATCGGCCCAGAAATTTCCGCTAAGGTCACGGAATTGTTGGAGGCGCACCAAGTGGAGATCCACTTGAACCAGCGCGTTTCAGAATTCACCAGCGACGAAAAGGGCGACCTGTTGATCAAGACTATGTCAGGTGAGGCTTTCAGCGCTGATTTGGCGATTGTTTGTACGGGTTTTGTGCCGAGCACGACGTTGTTGCGCAATCAAGTGCAGATGGATCGGCATGGCGCGCTTTTGACCAATAAATTCATGCAGACGTCCAACCCAGATATTTACGCGGCGGGAGACAGTTGCGCCGTCCGCTTCAATCCCACCGGTCGGCCGGCGTACACGCCATTAGCCACCAACGCGATTCGGCAAGCGGTCTTAGCGGCGACGAACATCTTCGGCAACACCATGCCTTACATGGGCACGCAAGCCACATCGGCGCTGCAACTGTTCGATTACAGCATCGCCACCACTGGCCTGACTTACAAATACGCGCTGCGCAACGGCTTCAAAGCGCAACAAATCATTTATGAAGACACGTGGCGCCCAACTTACATGCCCACCACCGACAAAATCAAGATCGTCCTGATCTATGACCAAGAAACCCGCCGCATCCTCGGCTGTCAATTGATCAGTAAACACGAGATCGCCCAATCCGCCAATACCATCTCCTTGGCGATCCAAAACGACAACACCATTGATGATTTGGCCTACGTGGACATGCTGTTCCAACCCAACTTCGACTATCCGTTCAATTACCTCAACCTCGCCGCCCAAAAGGCCATCGACCAAGAACGCGAAGCCGGCCGCGACAACCCACGCTTCACTGCCTTGGGTAATGACGTGCCGCGTCCATAACGGGGTTTGCGGTTCGCGTTCAGTGACAAAAATCGCGACCACTCAATCAGAACCATCCTCCTCGCTGGCCAGATAAGCAAATAATCAAAGCTTATCTGGCTGGAGAGGAGTTTTTGCATGGGCGGAAATGTGGGGAGCGGGGCGTTTTCGTTATCAGCCGGTCTTGTCGCGCTTCTTGGATTTGCGGGCGTGGGTTGACTATTATGAGGACGGCGATCCATTCGTGATAGAAAAATGGCAAGTCAAATGAAGATAGCAAAAAAGCTGAATCGTTGGTGACAATTCAGCTTGGAACCAATTCTGAAATTTGTGTCCGAAACTAGTCGCGACAGTGAACCACACACTTCTTAGTGTGTACGGTACAACTGGTCGTTTTGACTTTAGCGACGTTCTCATATTCTTTCCGCATCGGTAAATGATACAGGTAGGTCACTGTATCGCTGCTACGATCCGTCGTGTTCATGCGTCATTACCTCCTTATTGGCCTGCATACACGGTTTCAAGTGGGTGAATCCCAAGTACTTATTGGTTTCTATTATAATTGTTATATGATTAATGTCAATGTAAACGTTATTCTAATAATAGTGTTGCCTTGAATGGAGAGATTATTGCTCCAAGCCCAGTGGATCAGGATTATCAAGCTGATCGCGATTCTAATTTTGGCAAGGGTCACGGAAAGTAATCACGCTACGGAGATTAATTATTCAGATATTCATCACCTAATTGAGAATTATCTCGATCGGATCGCACACAAACACTAAAACTGTTTTTTAATTACTGGGGCTTCAATCATACTAAGGCGCCGTTTTCGCCGCATCCTTCGATTGTTAAGTTGTTGACAATTCGGCAACCTGCGAGTATGTTGAGGGTATTAGCGGTAGGGCAACCTTTACATGGAGGCGATCAGCAATGAAGAAGATTTATACCATTGGCACGATCATGATTCTAGGCGTTGGTGGATTAGCGGCTGCTCAAATCAGCAAATCCAGTCATCAGCCGAGCCAAGTGATCGCAACGTCAAAGAATATCACTCGTTCGCACCAAGCAAAGAAATCGCAGGCGCAAAAGGCCAAACCGTTTTATTCAAAATCGGCTTATCCGGTTGCGGTTGAGCCAAAGTTAGCAAATTATCCGAAGACGTTTGATGAGTTATTATCGCTTGGTGAGGTTTCATTTCAAGGAACTGTGACTGCGCTGAAGAGTCATGTTTATCAAGGCACGACCACCGCCGCATTCACGATGGCAACAATCCAAGTCAATCAGGTTCTCGCTGGCGACGAAAGCTATCAGGGAAAACAGGTGAACGTTCTCTTTTCAGGCGGTAATATCCAAAAGAAGATTCTGCTGCGTGACATTGCCGACAAAGATTTTCTGTCCGAACAGGAAAAGGATGGGGCTCAATCAGATGAAATCGTCACCGTGAAATATTCGTATTCACCACTACCGCAAGTTGGTGAAGAACTCGCCATCATCACCACCCAAGAGCCAGCTGGTGCAAATGGCATCAACGAAGACTTCTTAATGCCGATCTTTTCTGGCAAGGGTGTCTTCATTGAACAGAATGACGGCTCCTACGCGCGTGAAAACACTGAACAGAGCGACAAGCCAGATGATACCAAGATGAATGCGGGCATGACGAAACTGGTCCAGTCGAAGCGCTAGATTCCTGTGTCAAAAAGACTAACTAAATAAGCATGACACAAAGGTTCGGCGCTTGTGGCCGAACCTTTTTTTTGTACTGATTTTGGCAGTTGATTTCTATTCTTGTACTTGATTGCAGGTGTGGTGGGGTTTGGATGTGGACGCAACCGCCTCAGGACGTTTGTCGTGGCTGGAACGCGGTGGGCGTCGTTTGAAGCCAATCCGCAAGCCCAGCGGCTTGTCTTCAAATCGAGCCTTATTCTAAGCGATAAATCGCTAAGAATAATCTCACCGCTGAGCCACACGTCCTGAGGCGGTTGC
>NZ_RHOV01000025.1 GCF_003946655.1 Lapidilactobacillus achengensis | reverse complement strand
GTTAACAATTCTGTGTTGATTTGTTGTAGAATAGATTTCAAGAGCGATTCCTCCTAGAAAGTTGTTTTGTCAATTACTATTCTAGCATAAAGGGAATCGCTCCCTTTTTATCTTCAACAATTCCACCCACTTAAACTTTACGCCAACGCGCGCTGCCGGTGAGTTCTGCTTTAGCAACTCAATTCGCCGGAGGAACTTGCGTACGAACACAGCGAGCCGACTTTGCCCATCAACCTAACCAGAATTTTGCCAACGGTTTGGGCTGGACGAACTCTGGCGATCAGCCAGGCTGACCGGGCGAAACTGGCAGCGTGGCGTTGGTGTCGTTGAGCTAGCAGCTTTGAGCGGCTGGAGCGGAGCGTGGCGTTGAAACGTGTTCGTCGACCTAGCTTCTTCCGCTTAGCTACGTAATTGTTCTGGAAGCAAAGTACGGCTTCCAAAACAATTGCTAGGCTAATGCTCAGAAGCTACCCAGGTCGGCTCACACTCTGGCGTTGGTGGGCTGTTTATCTGTCTGGCGGAAGGTCGGGCTGGGGGTGAGTCAGCCGCGATATTATTCTTGGCGGCTCTGCCGCCTAGAATAAGGCTCAGCTTTGAGATTCGCGCGGGTTTCGCGAAGCTCAAAGTGACGCCCGCCGCGTTCCACCACCCCCAGCCCGACCTGGAGCCCTACCACATCTGCCAACCACCAACGCTACGCACAGCGCAAGCAGCGGCCAGTTATTCCGTCAGACGCGGTTAGCCGAAACGCCCCCACCACCTTCGCCAAGATCCGGGACCGAAACAATGTTCTCCAGCAAAAAAGAATCCCAAGCTGGGATTCTTTTTTATTAGCTGACCAAGACTTTTGACAGAAAATCTTGGGTCCGCTGTTCTTGGGGATGTTCAAAGACTTGTTCAGGAGTGCCTTGCTCAACCACCTGGCCGTCATCCATAAACCAAACTTCATCGGCGACGTTCTTGGCAAAACCCATCTCATGGGTGACGATCACCATGGTCATGCCGGTTTTCGCCAAATCACGCATCACATTCAGGACTTCGCCAACCATTTCGGGATCTAAGGCGGAAGTCGGCTCATCAAAGAGCATCACATCTGGTTTCATCGCCAGCGCTCGGGCGATCGCCACCCGTTGTTGCTGGCCGCCAGAAAGGCTGGCTGGCGTTGCGGTGGCCTTGTCGCCAAGCCCCACTTGTTCTAGCAACGCCAAACTTTGTTGATTGGCCGTGGCCTGATCTAGATGTTGCACGTTGATTGGCGCCAAATTGACGTTTTCCAAAACGGTATAATTAGCGAAAAGATTGAAGGATTGGAAGACCATCCCCATTTTCTCGCGGATCTGATCCAAATGGGCCTCATCCAACTCATTGATTTCTTGATCCTTAAAGAAAACTTGTCCACTAGTTGGTTGCTCCAAGAGATTTAAACAGCGGAGATAAGTACTTTTCCCACTACCTGAGGGGCCAATGATCACAATAACTTGTCCGGCCTGAACTTCAGAATCGATTCCTTTTAAAACGAGATTATCGCCAAATTTTTTAGTTAATTGCTGCGTTTTCAAAATTGTTTCCATATCTTCACCCACTTTTAGAATGACCAAATCATAGCATATATTTTATAAATATTCAAGATAAAGCCGAATTTATTGTTTAAAATGAATATTTATTCTTGCTACCGCTCTTTTATAAGCCGAGCCAGACCACCATCAGGCGACTGGGCCACGGGCTGGGACCCAAACCAGCGATCACTCACCTGGACTTAGCTGATGTCCAGCGACGCTCGAGTGAGCCGACGCGTTGTCGCCAAGATTCGCCGGCCGTCTCCATGTGCTCTGCTGTGAGAAAAAGCTTTGACGGCGGCGGGATCTATGCTATGATTATGGCGAATGGTAGGTGACCAAAATGGCAATCACAATGAAACGCGATGATAAATTGACCAGCCTGTTCGATAAATTTGCCACACTCCCCGAAGATAAGAAAAATGGGGTCATGGCACAACAGATCAGAGCTAAACAAGCTGCGACCGCAAAGGCTGAACAAGCTGCTGCCGCCGCCGAAGCGAAAGCTGCTAAAGAAGACAAATAATCAGCCAAAAAAAGCAATGAGTCACATTTCCAACCCAAAGTTGGAAAAATGTGATCACTGCTTTTTTATTTTCGCTGAAAAACATTGGCTGACGCCTTCCACAGAGGAAAAGCGCCATGATCCGCTGACTACTGGTTCACACTAACGGACGGACGCGCGCCGCGTCAAATCCCCGCTACTTGCTGAGCCAAGCTACATTTTATCGGCGATCCATTGCCAAACTTCGGCCTTGCCTAAGTCTGAAACGGCGCTGAAGGCTTGCAGATCATCGGCGGGGTCCATTTGCAGAACTTTGCGGATCCGTTGTAAATTGCCGGCCTGATGATTGCGGGTCACCTTATCCATTTTCGTCGCAACCACGAGGATCGGATGGTGATAGTAATGAACGAACTCATACATGGTCTGGTCATCGTCAGTCGGATCGTGGCGGCCATCCACTAAGATCACCACGCCGCGCAACTGCTTGCGGCTGGTAAAGTAAGCCTCACACATTTGGCCGAACTGCTCCCGTTGCTTCTTCGAAACCTTGGCGTAACCATAGCCAGGAACATCCACCAAGGTCAGGTCCTGATTCAACTGATAAAAGTTCAAAGTTTGGGTCTTGCCCGGTTGGCTGGAGGTGCGGGCGAAATTCTTCCGCTGTACCAAGCGATTGATCAAAGATGACTTGCCCACATTGGAACGGCCGGCCAACGCGATCTCTGGTAATTGATTGACGGGATACTGCTCAGGCGCCACCGCGCTGATCAGTAATTTGATATCTTGGACGTGCATGGGTTCCCTCTTTTCTAAACCGAAGTCAGCTTGTTCTTGCTGAACCAACTTCATTACTAAAGTAACCAAAAAACTTGGTGGCTCCAACGCGCCCCGGACTACAAGAATCACGGCGTGGCGTTGAGCGCACCAAGTTACTGATTAGGATGCTTGTTCATTGGTGTGGACCAGTTCAGGTTTTTGCAAACCTTCCGCGGCCTCTTTAGTCACGATCACTTCGGAAACATCCGTTTGATCTGGTAATTCAAACATGGTATCTTGCATGACTTCTTCCATGATGGCCCGCAAGCCCCGCGCGCCGGTATCACGTTCGATTGCTTCATGTGCCATGGCGTTCAAAGCGTCAGGCGTGAACTTCAGCTTCACGCCATCCAATTCGATCAGCTTCTGATATTGTTTGACCAAAGCGTTCTTCGGTTCTGTCAGGATGCGAACCAAATCACTTTCACTCAATTTATTCAAAGCCGTCACAATCGGGATCCGCCCAATAAATTCAGGAATGATCCCAAACTTCATCAAATCCTCCGGCACAACTTGTTGCATAATGTGGGCCTCGTCTTCGATCTTAACTTTCTGCTCACTGGCCGCGCCGAAACCAATCACTTGCTCGCCTAAGCGGTTGCGAATGATGTTTTCGATGCCATCAAAAGCGCCCCCAACGATAAAGAGGATATTCGTGGTGTCAACTTGAATGAATTCTTGTTGCGGATGCTTCCGTCCGCCCTGAGGTGGTACGTTAGCGATGGTCCCTTCCAGAATCTTCAAAAGCGCCTGTTGGACACCTTCACCCGAAACATCACGCGTGATGGAAACATTTTCGCTCTTTTTGGCGATTTTGTCGATCTCATCGATGTAGACGATCCCGCGTTGTGCGCGATCGACGTCGTAATCCGCATTCTGCAGTAATTTCAACAGAATGTTCTCCACATCTTCACCAACATAACCCGCTTCGGTCAAAGTTGTCGCGTCCGCGATCGCGAAAGGCACATTCAAGATCCGCGCCAAACTCTGGGCGAGGAAAGTCTTCCCGGAGCCAGTTGGTCCGATCAAGGCAATGTTACTCTTCTGCAACTCGGTTTCATCCGCGTCAGCGACAGCCATATGGTTGACCCGTTTGTAGTGGTTATAAACGGCAACGGCCAAGGCCTTCTTAGCGTCATCTTGACCGATCACATAATCGTTCAAGAAATCCAAGATTTCCCGTGGCTTTGGCACATCAACGCTTTGATCCACCGCGTCAGCCTGTAATTCTTCATCTAAAATATCTTTACATAAGTCAACACATTCATTACAAATATAAACGCCGGGACCAGCAATGATTTTCTTGACTTGGTCTTGGGTCTTACCACAGAACGAACACTTAACCGTTCCTGTAGTTTGCATATTATCAAACATCGTTCGTCCACCTTTTTTATGCTCGATCAATGACCGATGATAGCATGTTTTGCCCGCGGCTGTAAAGCAATTCGCCTTTGATGTCTTGTTGAAAAAAGGACTGAACACAAACCGTTCAGTCCTCCTTTTCAGAAACTGGCGCTATTCTGCTTCTTCAACCGCAGAATCAGTAACGATATCAATTGCCTTCTTGATGGCGATATCGTGCTTCAACATTTCATCCGTCAAAGCTCCGCGAACTTTATCTTCTTCCATGTTGTACTCTTCAGCTAAATCTTTGATTTCATGATCGACTTCTTCTTGACTTGGTTCGATCTTTTCAGCCGCTACGATTGCTTCCAAAACCAAGTTAGTCTTAACGTTTTGGTCAGCGTTTTGTTCGAACTGCTTGTGGAGATCTTCTTCAGTCGTGCCCGTCAATTTGTAGTACATGTCAGGATTGATGCCTTGACGTTGCATATTGCCTAAGAATTGGTCCATTTGGTTGTGGACTTCTGTTTCGATCATCGCGTGAGGCAAGTCAACGATTTCGGCATTGGCAACCGCTTTGTTCAAAGCAGCTTCTTGCTTAGCGGCATCAGCGGCTTCTTGCTTGTTTTGCGTCAATTGATCCTTGATCTTGGCTTTCAATTCGATCAACGTTTCAACTTCTTCGTCGATATCCTTAGCGAAGTCATCGTCAAGTTCAGGAATTTCTTTCGTCTTGATTTCATGGATCTTCGTGGCGAAATGCGCTTCCTTACCAGCTAATTCCTTGGCTTGATAATCTTCAGGGAAAGTCACGGTCACATCAACTTCGTCACCGGATTTATGTCCCAACAATTGATCTTCAAAACCAGGAATGAAGCTGTTTGAACCTAATTCAAGCGAATAGTTCTCGGAAGAACCACCGTCAAAAGCTTCGCCGTCGATCGTCCCAGCGTAATCGATGACAACAGTGTCACCCTTCTCGCTGACGCCATCTTCTTTAAGCACCAATTCAGCTTGTTGTTCTTGACGCTTAGCCAATTCAGCGTCAACATCTGCGTCAGTGACTTCAACGTCAGCCGTTGGTACGGACAGACCTTTATAGTCGCCCAACTTAACTTCAGGCTTAACGGTAACTTTAGCCTTGATGATCCAAGGTTCTTTCGGATCCATCTTTTCAATGCTGATCTCAGGCTGATCAACAGGTTCGATCCCAGCCTCAGCCAGGGCTGCCTCGTAGCTATCTGGCAAGACCACGTTCAAAGCGTCTTCATATAAGGAAGCTTCGCCATACATCTGATTAAAGATTTGGCGAGGCACTTTCCCCTTCCGGAAGCCAGGAACAGCTAAATTCTTCTTAACACGTTTGAAGGCTGCATCTAAACCTTCATCGATTTTATTTACACTAATTTCAAAAGTGAGTTCACCGTCGTTGGTGCCCTTCTTTTCCCATGTGGCAGACATTCAATTTACCTCCGATATTAAATTACATCTATCTCTTTAACATACTTAATTAATACTATCTTATTTGCCAAAAAAAGTAAATGAAACTTTCTCAAAAAGTCGTCAAGTTGCTCGGTTTCTTAATATTTTTTCACGTCAGGTTCGCGCAAAAGAAAAAAGACTCGAGCAATCGAGTCTTTTAGCCGTTTTAAACGAATGATTAGTCTAAGATTTCAGTTACCTGACCGGCACCAACAGTACGTCCGCCTTCACGAACCGTAAACTTAGTCCCTTTTTCAATCGCAACTGGCGCAATCAAATCTACTTCGAAAGTAACGTTATCGCCAGGCATTACCATTTCAACGCCATCTGGTAATTCGATGACACCGGTAACGTCAGTCGTATGGAAGTAGAACTGAGGACGATAGTTTGAGAAGAATGGTGTATGACGGCCACCTTCATCTTTGCTCAAGATATAAACTTCACCCTTGAACTTGTTGTGAGTTTGGATCGAACCTGGCTTAGCCAAAACTTGGCCACGTTCTACTTGGTCACGGTTAACGCCACGTAACAAGACACCAACGTTATCGCCGGCTTCGCCAAGATCCAAAGTCTTACGGAACATTTCCAAGCCAGTAACGATTGACTTTTGGATTTCAGGCTTCAAACCAATGATTTCAACTTCGTCGCCGATCTTAACTGTCCCACGGTCGATACGACCAGAAGCAACAGTACCACGACCAGTGATCGTGAAGACATCTTCGACAGGCATCAAGAATGGCTTGTCAGTGTCACGAACTGGTGTTGGGATATATTCGTCGATGGTATCCATCAATTCTTCGATAACTTTTTCTTGTTCTGGGTCGCCTTCAAGGGCCTTCAAAGCTGAACCACGGAGAACAGGAATATCGTCACCAGGATAATCGTATTCTGATAATAATTCCCGAACTTCCATTTCAACTAAGTCGATCAATTCTTCGTCATCAACCAAGTCAACCTTGTTCAAGAAGACAACCAAATAGTCAACACCAACCTGACGCGCAAGCAAGATATGTTCACGAGTCTGAGGCATAGGACCATCAGTTGCGGCAACAACTAAGATCGCACCGTCCATTTGAGCGGCACCAGTGATCATGTTCTTAACGTAGTCAGCATGTCCTGGGGCATCGATATGAGCGTAGTGACGCTTCAAAGTTTCGTATTCAACGTGAGAAGTGTTGATTGTGATCCCACGTTCCTTTTCTTCTGGAGCGTTATCGATTTGATTGTAATCTTCGGCTTTTGCAAGACCCTTCTTAGCTAACACCTTAGTAATTGCGGCTGTCAAGGTAGTCTTACCATGATCGACGTGGCCGATAGTCCCAATGTTTACATGGGGCTTAGTTCGTTCGTAATGCTCTTTTTCTGCCATTATTAAATGAACCTCCTGTAAAATTGCAAGAAGAATCGGCGTATCAATTGCGCCGAAAATTCTCTATGTTTAATTATACTACTTCAGCCGCGGAAATACCATGCTGCTAAAGGAATATCCTTTAATGATTATACGGAGAGTTGACCGAATTGTAAATACCTAAAACTCGCAAAATAAGAAAATTTTGAATTAAATCGCCCTAAAACTAACTTTAGGAACAAATTGCGCCAACTCCACATAAAAACGAGGCCGAAAACCTCGTTGTCACTACAATATCAAACTATTGTAAACTGCGCAATAATTTGGTCTCCTCACCTTGCCAAAAGTTCAAATGGGCCCGCGTTTGCTGAGAAACATCGGTGGGGACCCTCCCCGTTAAAACCAGTTGTTGCCACGCGGCCAAGGGCTGGAGTTCCGCTTGACTAAAGGGCGCTGTCAACATCAGATAGGTCAACAGATTGCTTTGGGCCAGATCTCGTTGTGAATCCGCCAACTGACCACTTTCGATTGCGACATCAATACCCGCGCGTAACGTCACGTAAGGCTCGCTTTGTTCAAACCTTTGCAGGGCTTGAGTCGAAAACTGCCGGACCTCCCCTTGCCAAAAAATCGACAGGTCCTTGGTCTGGGACATCGCCGCCAACTCCAGCAACAACTGAAACCGGATCACTGGTGACAGTAAAGCGTTCAGCAGCAGCGTTTGACTCAGTCGATAGAAACTTTGCGGCGGCAAGGTCGCCAAATCGGTAAAGAAATCGGCCACGTCCCCATTCAATTGTGTCAAGGTCAGCTGTTGCAGCCGATTTTCCCATTGGGCGAATTCGCTAGCACTCAGCTTAAGCTCACCGACTCGTTGGACCCAAGCTTGCCAGGTGGTCAAATCGGTCCCATTCAAGGCGGCTTGATTCTGGGCCAGATCATAGCCAGACTGGTCCAAAGTCAAATAAAGGCCCGCCGACCACAACGCCTGCCAATAATCGGGTAGCCGCCGCGCCGTCGCGAAAGCTTGAACTGTTTCCGGCGCTCGCAATAACTGACGGAGCGCCGGTTGACTCTCAGCCGCCTTAGCCGTTTCCAAATAGGCTTGAATGACGGTAAAATCTGGTTCGATCGCCAAAGCCTGATTCAAATACTTCAAGGCTTGGGAATAGTTGTCCTGTTCGGCCGCCTCTGCCGCGAGTGTCATCAAACTCTGGACTGATTCGGGAAATTGGCTCATCATACTACCTCCAACAGCAGTCGCGCCAAGTAAAAAAGGGCCGCGGCCCTTTTTTTACTGCGCATCAACGATGCCGATTTTGATTGACTTCCATAATGACTGGTAAAATCACTGGATGTCGTTTGGTTTGATCAAACAGATATTTGCTGAGATCTTCGCGCACGTCTTGTTTCAGGTTGTTCCAATCAAATTCTTTATGCGCTAAATTATTTTCGATTGCTTTGACAATGATCGAGGCGCTTTCGGCCATCAGGTCACGGTTAGCCTTGACGTAAACGAACCCACGGGAAGTCAGTTTCGGCTTCGCCACGATTTTCTTCTTACGCCGGTCGATCGTAACGACCGCGATGAAGATCCCATCGTCGGCCAATAGACGCCGATCCCGTAAAACAATATTACCGATATCGCCAACGCCCTTACCATCGATCATGGTATCACCAGCGTTGACCGCCGCGCCTAGACTGAATTCGCCCTGATGGTATTGCACCACATCGCCACTCTTGGTCACGAAAATGTGATCCAGCGGCAAGCCTGTTTCTTCAGCGATATGCGTGTGTGCCTCTAACAAGCGATACTCTCCTTGAATCGGCATCAAGTTATCCGGTCGCAATAAATTAAGCATCAATTGCAAGTCCGTCTTATTCGCGTGACCAGATGAATGCAAGTCATCGCTGATAGCTTTGACTGTCCCACCGGCGCGATAAATCAAATCCCGCGTCTTGGCCACCGTCGTTTCCATGGCATGAGATGGGGTCGTCGTAATGAACACCAAGTCGCCCTCTTTGATGTGCAAAGTGCGGTGATTGTTGGTGGCCATTCGCTCCAAGGACTTCAGCGGTTCGCCCATTCGCCCAGTTTCCAGAATAATGGTTTGTTCCGGTTTCAAGGTCTTTAAATCTTTCAATTGAACCAGCAAATCAGGCTCTGGCAAGGTCAAATACTTCAAGTTCAGCGCGGTTTTGACGATCTTTTCTAAATCCTGACCGGTCAAGATGACCCGTCGGCCGGTTTTCGCAGCTGAGTCGAAAATCTGTTGCATCCGTTCGATATTGCTGGCGACTGACGCCACAATAATGCGACCGGGATGATATTTGAAGGTTTCCGTAATGTAGCTGGCGATATCGCGCTGGCTGCTGTTGACATAAGGTGATTCGGCGTTAGCGGAATCACTGAGTAGCATGATCGTGTGGTCGCGCCCGATATCGGCTAGGCGACCATAATCCGTCTGAAACATCGGTTTAGCGGCCTGATCAAATTTGAAATCACCGGTATAAACAATGTGTCCCGCTTCTGTCTTCAGATCCACGCCTAACGAACCAGGAATTGAATGGGTCGTCTTGAAGAATGAGACGGTGGCGTGATTGAAGTCAATCGCGGTTTTCTCGTCAATGACATGAAAATCCTTGAATTTCTTGGTTTTCTTCTCCCCAGCGACCGTGATCTTGGCCAAGGCAATCGTTAACTCTGAACCGAAAACCGGCACGGGATGATCCGCCAAGAAATAAGGCAGGGCCCCAATGGCATCAGCGTGACCGTGAGTCAGGAAGATGCCCACAACCTTGTCAATATTCTCGGTTAAATAGCTATAATCAGGAATGACCACGTCGATCCCTAACAACTCGTTCTCAGGGTACATCAAGCCGCAATCGAAGATGTAGATCTCATCTTCGACCTCAACGGCATACATATTCTTACCATTTTCGCGAACGCCGCCAAATGGAATTACTTTTAAATTCTGTAACATTATTGCTCCTTACTTATTCTTTATTCCGGTTCCGTGGCCAACAACGCTTTCCGTGAAGCGTTGATCCGCCCTTTACCATCAATGCTGATAACTTTGACTAAGAGTTGATCGCCTAATTTGACCGCGTCTTCAACCTTGTTCAAGCGACCTGGCGTCAGTTGGGAAATGTGGACGAGGGCGTTCTTACCCTTAGCCAGTTCCACAAAAGCACCGAAAGCTTCAATGCGATTGACAGTCCCCATGTAGACGCCGCCGACTTCGATCTCACGCGTCAAGTCGGTAATGATTTGTTTCGCCTGTTCAATGGCTTCGCGATCATCAGAGCTGATCGTGACTTGTCCAGTTTGCTCTATATCGATTTTAACACCGGTTTGGTCAATAATCTCGTTTATTGTTTCACCGCCACGGCCGATCACGTCTTTGATCTGCGCTTGCTTGATCATCATTTGCTCGATCTTCGGCGCATATTGACTCAATTCTGTCCGTGATGCTGGCAGCGTTGCCGTCAATACCTGGAGAATTTCTAACCGGGCCTTTTTGGCTTGGGCCAAGGCTTCGGCTAGAATTTCATTCGTGACCCCTTCGGCTTTGATGTCCATTTGTAACGCGGTAATGCCTTCAGTAGTACCGGCAACCTTGAAATCCATATCACCTAAATGATCTTCGATGCCTTGGATATCGGTCAGGATCGCGTAGTCCGCGCCTTCTTTGACCATGCCCATGGCAATACCAGCGACCGGCGCCTTGATGGGAACCCCGCCATCCATTAACGCCAAAATACTGGCACAAATGCTGGCCTGAGAGGACGACCCATTTGATTCCAAAACATTGGAAACCAAGCGAATCGCATAAGGAAAACTCTCTGTATCCGGAATGACGGGTAACATCGCCCGCTCACCAAGCGCCCCATGCCCGATTTCTCGACGGCCCGGCGCGCCATAGCGGCCTGTTTCCCCAACCGAGAATTGAGGGAAATTATAGTGATGGACAAAATTCTTGTGATATTCCGGTAACAGACCGTCGATTGTCTGTGCTTCAGCTAATGGCGCTAAAGTCAACGCAGACAGGACTTGGGTTTGCCCACGGGTGAATAAACCTGAGCCATGAGCACGGGGCAATAGTCCCACTTCCGCGGATAACGCGCGCAGTTCGTCCAAAGCCCGACCATCGGGACGCTGATGCTGCTCCAAAATCATTTGCCGCACTTCTTGACGTTCCAAATCGTCTAGCAATTGATCCACCATCGGCAAAATCGAGTCAGCGCCACCGCTGGCCGCTAATCCAGCATAATGGTCATGGGCCAATTCTTTGACAGCAGCAATGTTGTCTTCTCGAGCTAACTTGTCCGTGGTCAAAATTGCTTGGCGCATCGTCGCCTGATAGAGATCATTGATTTCAGCCACCAAATCAGCTGGCGCGCTAGGACTAACAAAGTCCAGCTTAGGCGCACCGATTGCCGCAATGATTTCCTGCTGAAAAGCGCATAATTCTTGAACTTTCGCAAAACCAAAGTGTAAAGCCGCCAACATTTCGGACTCAGCGATCACGTCACCGCCGGCTTCGACCATATTGATGGCCGTCGCTGAACCAGCAACCGTCAAATCCAAATCAGAACCAGGCAAAGCGCCGCTGGTCGGGTTCAATTGCAGTTCACCGTCAACGCGGGCGACTTTCACCCCCGCGACTGGTCCGGCGAAAGGAATCGGTGAAATGCCTAAAGCCAATGACGACCCTAACATAGCCATCAATTCTGGCCCGGCCTCCGGATCAGCACTGAAGACAATATTAGTGATCTGGACTTCATCATTGTAGCCATCTGGGAACAGTGGCCGAATAGGACGATCGATCAAACGTGCCGTCAAAGTGGCGTGCGTGCTAGGTTTACCTTCACGCTTATTGAAGCCCCCGGGAATCTTGCCAGCAGCGAACATCTTCTCATCATAATTGATCGTCAGGGGAAAGAAATCCTGATTTTCACGGGCGGACTTATGAACGACCGCGCTTAAGACCGCTGAATCACCATAGCGCACAAAAACAGCGCCATCAGCCTGTTTTGCCATCTGACCGATCTCAACTTGGAGATTCTTGCCAGCCCACTGCCGCCGAAAAATATGTTTATCTTGTTCCATGTTCTTCTTCCTTTTCAATAGATTTTTATGTATAAAGAAAGCGAGATCGAAGCGACCTCGCTGGTAAGGCTATTAACGACGCAAGCCCAAGCTCTTGATAAGTTCACGGTAACGAACAACGTCATTGTTCCGCAGATATGCTAATAAGTTACGGCGATGGCCGATCTTCTTCAACAAACCAACGTATGAATGGTGATCCTTCTTGTGGACCTTCAAATGCGCGTTCAGCGTGTTGATCTCTTCAGTTAAAACTGCGATCTGCACCTCAGGAGAACCAGTATCCCCTTCGTGACGCGCATATTTGGTAATGAGTTCGTTCTTTTTTTCCTTCGAAATTGCCATTTCTTTCACCTCTTTGAAATTGTCCAAAAACAAGGTAAAACGTCGGTGAGTCGTCAAACCTAGTAATTGGTATAACAACAATACTTTAGCGAATATTTCCCCAAAAAGCAAGCAGATATTTATGTTTCTCCCCTTTAGACTGGAAAAAAGGAGTGAGAAATCGGTTAAATTCGCTGGAACCCTTGCATATCTAGCCTGTTCTGATATAATATTTTTTGGCAAGTTTTTATTTTTCTATAGTTGGAGGTGACCTCAATGCCACAAATCAAATCTGCAATCAAGCGTGTGGGTACGAACAATAAAGCTCGGACTCAAAACGCGAGCCAAAAAGCAGCAATGCGGACCGCAGTGAAGAAATTCGAAACTGCTCATGCAGAAAGCGCTGAAAATGCTGGTGCATTATACACTGAAGCAATCCGTGCGATCGATATGGCTGCTTCCAAAGGCTTGATCCATGCCAATAAAGCTGCGCGTGACAAATCACGCTTAACTCGTTTAAACCAAGCTAACTAATTCAATTGAATCGGTTTTAAACCAAAACGTCTGAGATTACTCTCAGGCGTTTTTTTGTGGGTATTTTGCGCTGGCGCTTTCTGGCGTTTAAAGATCCGCTTTGGCCATTTAGGCGAACGATGCTCCCCCTCAGCCGCGAATGCTGATCCAAGCAGCGGTGGATCCTAAAATCGAAGGTCTGCTAATGCAGCGTCGCGAAACGGGTGATCAGTAACTCCAAGCCATTGGTTTTATCGACTTGGCCGGTTTTGATCTGATAGTCCAACTGGACCAGCTGCAAATACATTTGCTCCAGTCTGGTCAACTGGTACCGGCGAGCTTGGGCCAACGCCAGCTGAACGCGATAGGGATGGATCTTCAGCTGTTGCGTGATCGCCCCTTGGGTATAGCCACTTTGCTGGAGAATCTTAACTTGCAGTAATAGGCGCACCTGGGTCAGCAGCAAGGCCAACAAGCCGATCGGTTCCTGACCAGTGATGATCAGTTGCTGATAGATCTGCAGCGCGGGCTGTAATTGCCCGTTCAGCGTCGCCGCAACCAATTCAAAGGCGTTATCATCAATGATTTGTTCGACCATGGTCGCCACGATCTCCGGCGTGATCGTCGCTTGCGGTCCGGCGAACAAAGCCAATTTCTCCAGTTGCTGTAAAGCCAAGGAATAATCTTCCCGGGTCCGTTGCAGTAACAAATTCAACGCTGGACCTGTGATCGTCGTTCCCAACCGCTGAGCATCATGTTGCAGGCGCTGATTCAAGGCTGTGCCTTGGACCTTGCCAGCGTTGACGATCAGCGCGGTTTTCTTCAAAGTCTTGGTGACTTTCTTCCGCTCGTCTAGTTTCTCGTACTCGGCCCAAATCACCAATTTCGTCGTGGGTTGTGGTTGCTCTAAATAAGCCGTCAATAAGGTGGGATCTTGTTCAACCTTATTGCGCGTCGGTGCCCCCGTCAGGAAAAACGGCGCCGTTAAAATCACCAACCGCCAATCGCCAAAAAACGGGACTGAGGCGGCATCGTCCAAAGCCACCGGTAAGCCCGTTTCCGAGAGATCATAGCGCCCGAGATTCATTTGCCGTTCATCAGGGGTCAAGAGTTGATCGAAATACGTTTGAATCTGTTGTAAGAGCGCCTGTTCTTGCCCGAGAACTAGGATCACCGGTGGTAAATCCGCCAGTGCCATTTTCTGTAGTTGTTCGAGGCTGATCATTTTCGTTGCCGTCTTGACCACGAATTCCTTCACTTCCTGTCAACTTCGTTCGGATCCGTTGTTGTCCCCACGGATCCTGACTCCATTCAATCATACCATAACGGGCAGTGTTCATAAACGGAATATTCGCGGCGCGCAGCCGGGCCAAAGTCGCTTGCGCCGGATGGTGATAGCGATTCGCTCGCCCAGCCGAAATAAAGGCCCCCTGCAAATGTAACTGGGCCAAAAAGCGCGGGTGACTGGAAGTTTGGCTGCCATGATGTCCCACCTTGAGATAGTCCGCGTGCACCTGCGGATACCGTTGGCAAATTTTCAATTCATTGGCCTGATCCAAGTCACCAGTAAACAACCATTGGATCTTACCTAAACGCAGGAGTAACACCAACGAATCCTCATTGGTTCCCAGACCTGGCTTAGTCGGTGCTAGGAAACGACCCTGGAGTCGTTGATCTTGGAGTTGATCATCGGCCAAACAGGAACGGATCCGCGGCCGACACGGTATTTGGCGCAACTTGGCCTGCACCTGAGGGTTCGCCGCCATTCCCGCTGGTAACAGTAGGGTTTTGACCGGCATTTGCTGGACTAAATCGACCAAATCACCAAGATGGTCCGCGTCTTGGTGGGTCAAAAGTAAATAATCAAGCCGCCCGATCCCCGCGGCTTGCAGATAGGGTAAGGTAGTTTGCAAGGCGCCAGCAGTGGTTTGTCGCTGCTGCCATCCGGCCCGCTGAAACCCTAAACGACCACCGGTATCGATCAGTAATGTTCGCCGGGGCCACGCCGTTTGGACGAGAATGCTATCCCCCTGCCCGACATCGATCAGGGTCACGCGGTCCACCAGGGGACACTTGATCAGTAAACAATTGACGCATAATAACCCAGCCGCCGGCGCCAGCAAACTGGGAACCAGTCGCGGCGCTTCGCCTTGCAGCAGCAGTAGCACCAGCGCCAATAACACGACCCAACTGGCCGGTTTTCCCACAACCAGACGCCCAGAAAAGAGCTGGGTACACCAGGCCAAGCCAGCGTACAGCAACCGCCAGCATGGTTCCCAGAGGGCGCTGGTGGCCGGCCAAAGCCAGGTCAACAACACGCTGGGTAGGATCAGCCCGGCAAATAAGGGGGCCAAGAGGCAACTTCCCAGCAATGCCCACCACGACCAAACACCCGTCTGCGCAATCAAAATCAGCCCGGTAACCCCACTAAGCCGTAACTGTAACCGCCAGTAACTGGTTTTGGCCGGCATGATGATCAATAACAGAGTCAAGCCGAAACTCAATTGTGGCCCTAATTCAAAGATGCAACTGGGTTTGAGCAAGAGACAAATCAACAAATTCACGGCGAACAGATCCAGCGGGGGCCAATACCGCCGCCGCCAGCGCTGCCAACAACGCAATTGAAAACTTAAAATCGCTCGAATGATCCCGATCTGACCACCGACAAACAGGCCGTATAGCGGCAACAGGATCAAGAGCAGCCCACAGACCAGTTCATCAGGGCAATGGCAGCGCGCCGCCAGCCAGCGACAGCCGCGAACCAACAAGTTCACATGAAAGCCAGATAACGCGAATAAATGGACCAACCCCCAAGCGCTGAGCAACTCCTGCAAGGGGCGATCCAACCGATCAGAATAACCGGTGACCAGCATCCGCAAATGAAAGCGACAATAGCGAGGATACTTGGCGAAATAACTCAGTAGCTCGGCTCGCTTGAATCCGATCCATTCGCTTAAGTTTGTTGGTGGCCGCGGTCGCCAAGTTTGCAGCGTGCCACTAACCTGCCAGATCAGATCACGATGCCGTCCCCAGCGGGCAAAATCAAATTGAGCTTGATTCGGTGCCGGAGCTAAACGTTCACAGCGGGGCGCTGTCAGATCAACGACGATGCCGGCGGAATTGGCCGCGAGCGCTTGCTTGACAGCGGCCTGCGGGATTTTAACCAGGGCAAAGACCCGACAACCAGCAGGCGTTTGGGCGCTTCCTGTTAGTTGATCGCCATTAAGCTTGATCTGATCCGCCTTGAAATAAAGCTGCTGGGTCGTCTCCGGAACTTGTTGTTGACGTTGCTCAGACCAAGCTAGCCGGCCCGCGAGCAATCCGCTGCAGCACAGGGCAATCCCTAAAAGGCGCCACTGATGCAAACGAACCAGCCGTTCCAAAACTAAACCTAGCAATAGCCACGCCAGCCAAGGTTGTTGACTTTCGAAGAAGCCGACAAAAATCACCATCAACAAACTGACCCAAATCAATTTGCCGCCCCAGCCGCGGTCCTCACCGACACGGTTGCGCTGCGGCCTTGACCGCTTTCGCCTGAGCCACTCGATCATCACGTTACCGCACACAAAGCCGATCGCGGATCTTCGCCAAGGTCTTGTCCCCGATCCCGCTCACCTGGGTCAATTCGTCAACGGATTTGAAACCACCGGCCTGTTCGCGATACGCAATAATATCTTCGGCTTTCTTCGGGCCAATGCCACTGATTGTTTGCAAGGTCGCGGCGTCCGCGTGGTTCAGATCAACCTGATCCCCGGCACCCTCTGCAGGACTTGTACTTGTGGTTGACCCAGCTGATTGGCCACTTAATTCAGGACCACCGCTCTGAGCGACTTCTGCTTTCGTGGGCACATAAATACTCAGGCCATCGGTTAATGGACTGGCCAGATTGATGGTGCGATCATCACCGTCTTTAGTTAATCCACCAGCGCGTTCCAATAGGTCGATGACCCGTTGATCAGACTTGAAGCGGTAAACATCAGGGCGCTGAACCGCGCCTTTGATTTCGGCGTAGATCACCGCCGCTTGCTTGTCAGCGCCTGAAGGCTTGGTGGTCGCCCCTGAAGACTCTGCGGCAACACTAGCATCAGTCGTGCTCGTGGCCACAGCGCCCGATGTGCCTGCAGCGGTGGCCTCCAAAAGCGATTGATCAGCAGCTTGGTTTTGACGCTGGCGCCGAACTAAAGAAATCGCCCCGCCACCAAGTAACAGCAGCAATAACCCCAGGCCCAACCAGATCCGCCAACGATATTGGCGATAACGTTCCCGGACTTGTTCCATATTTCTCACCTCGAAGATAAATACGCAAAACAACCAAAAACACCCGCAAGCAATCATCTTTTCTTGATTGCTTGCGGGTGTTACTTTGATTTTAGTGGCGAGATTGACAACATTCAGTCGCGCTCAGCGGGGGCCAACGATGTTGGGGGCGCAGGTTTTGACAGTTAGTTCGCTTCAAGATAAGCCAACACATCACTGAACTTCTTGACCGGCACGATTTTCATCTTGGTGTTGATCTTCTTGGCCGCTCGCTTGGCGGTTTGATAATTATTCAGGTAATCTGGATCAACTTTCTTGATTGCTTTCGTCACCGGATCATTCGGCGCGAAGAAAATCGTCGCCCCCGCCCGATCTGCCGCGACGACCTTCTTATCAATGCCACCGATCGCGCCAACCGTACCATCGGCAGCGATGGTACCAGTACCTGCGATCTTGCGACCGCGGCGCAATTGATTGCCGGTCAACTGTTCATAGACCTGCAGGGAAAACATCATCCCCGCAGACGGACCGCCAATATCGCCAGCGTCGATTTTGACCGGAATTTTCGTGGTGACTTTGGTTCGGTCCGTTAAGGTGATGCCTAACCCGATCCGATCTGTCCCGCGTAATTTGATTAACTTGGCCGTGCTGGTGTGCGCCTTGGAACCACGCAGATAGCTTACTTTTACCTGCTGTCCCAACTTCTGTTTGCCGATATAATCAATGAAACCTTGATTGTTTTTGAAGTGCTGACCATCGACGGCGGTGATCGTGTCACCAACCTTGACCTGCCCTTGCAATGAGGAATTGTCCAAGACCGACATCACGTACATCCCCAAATAATCCACATGATAAGTCGCGTCCGCGGCGCGATAAGCTTGGGTGATCGCATTATTGATCGAATTGGTCATGTAATATTCTTGGATTTGATTGTAAGTTTCAGAATCAGCGCTGCCCATCAGATCTTGGCGGCTGACCGTTTCCTGAAAATCATTGGTTTGCGCCAACAACCAACTAAATGGCGTGGCCCGGCGGATCCCCACCGTGACCAACATGTAACTACCTTTCTTCTGATCGTGCTTGCCGTCCACGGTTACGAATGGTTTCAGCGATTCAGCGGACCCCGGCTGTTCAATATATTGTTGTAATGGCAACGCAAAAAAGGCGATCACCGCCAAGCCTGCCAATGCCCACAATAAGGAGCGAACCCAATTCTTTTTCATCACGGACGAACGCCTTCTTTTCCAAATTTAACAAACTCGGATCAAGCGGGAACTTGATCACCTAGCCGGGTTTTCAGTGGTCGATGGCACCAACTTCGCCTGCAGCAACTGTGTGGCTAACGGCGTCAAATAGGTCGAAACATCGCCGCCAAAAGTCAAAACCTCTTTGATCATGCTTGACGAAACATAGGCCAGCTTAGGATCGGTCAACAAGAAAACCGTTTGGATCTCCGGGGCCAAACTTCCATTCATCGCCGCGATCCCTGACTCATAGGTGAAATCAGCGCTGTTGCGAAGACCGCGAACCAAAAATTGAGCCCCCACTTCCCGGGCCAAATCGGTGGTCAACCCGGCTGGCCGGGCGACCACTTGCACACGCGAATCTTGGTCAACCGCATCACGAATAATCGCGATCCGTTCGTCAACGGATAAGAGATAATGTTTGCTGCCGTTGGTCATCACCCCGACCACCACTTGATCAAATAGCGCCAGCGCTTTTTTCAATGTGACCAAATGGCCTTGGGTCAAGGGATCGAAACTTCCCGCGAATAATGCCACCCTTTTCATAACCGATTACTCCTTTGTATACTGATAAACCGTGATCTGAGTCAAACCGTAATCATGATGCTTGATTTGGCTAAACCCAATCGGCGGGGTGATCAGTTCAGTACTGTGATCCGTTTCAGCGACAATGATCGCAGCCGGCGCCAACAACCCGGCCGTGGCCATCGTCGTCATCAACTCGGCCATGATCTTGAATCGGTATGGCGGGTCTAAGAAGACCAAATCAACGACCGTTTGACTGGCCGCCAATTGATCCAAGGCCAGTTGCGCCGACATTTTCATCAGGTGGAAACGTTCTGGTTCCTTGGTCACCGCCAAATTATGGCTGATCGTCGCTTGCGCTTGCCGCTGTTTATCAACCAAAATCGCCTGGTCACAGCCACGGGAAACGGCCTCAATTCCTAAGCCACCCGTCCCGGCGAACAGATCCAACGCGATCCCCCCATCGAAATAAGGGCCGATCATACTAAACAAGGCTTCCTTGACCTTATCTGTCGTCGGTCGCGTTTGTTTGCCGGGAACGGCCAATAAACGGCGCCCGCCAAAGCGGCCTGCAATGATCCGCACCTTTAATCACCACGACTTTCTGCCGCCGCCGCTTGATCCAAGCGTTGGCCTAGATTGAGATCCAAGCTACGGCGATAAGATGGTTCCACCTTGCGAACAAAGCGCAACCGGCTCAACGATTTGGTCACCCGCTCAGCCTGATCCAGATCCACGTAGAGCACCACATACTTCATTCGTTTTGAGACATAATAGACCAGGCCGTAATGTCGTAGTTGCCGCAACTGTTTCAGGGAATAGACCCAGACAGCTAGCGCCGTTCTCTCTTTGATTTTAAACATCACGATCTCACCTCTTTCAGCGCGGCTTGCTTCTTGGCAAAGGCGCTAATATTCATTAGAATTCCGATACTGATCAAAGAAATAATCAAGTTAGACCCGCCAGAACTGATAAAGGGCAGAGTCACCCCGGTAATTGGCAAGAGTCCCAGCAAACCGCCCACGTTAAAGAACACTTGGACGAAGAACATGGTCCCGATCCCGAAACAAATCAAGGCCAAGGAAGTTTGTCGGACGCGTAACCCGATTAGGAAACTACGCAAAATAATGATTCCTAGCAAAATCAAAATGACAGTAACTCCGATCACCCCTAGCTCTTCGGCCACGATCGATAAAATGAAATCCGTGTAGGGCTCTGGCAAATAGCCAGATTTTTGAATACTATTGCCAAGTCCCTTGCCAAACCAACCCCCATTACTGATCGCATAGTAGGAATTGACCAGTTGGGCGCCCCCATGTTGCTCCAACTGAAAAGGATGAGCAAACGCCCGGAAGCGGTCCAACTGATATTCGAGTTTGAAAAGCTTCAAGATCGGCGCATTGGCGCTGGCGTTGCCCAAATAACGAACACCCACCGTAAATACTGCGGTCAAGCCGCCAATGATTCCCAACGAATAAATCCAAGGAATCCCACTGACCGCGATCATCACCAAGCTGATCAATAAGAGAATGCTGGCGCCGCCAATATCGGGTTGCAGCGCCGCCATCCCCATCAGGATCACAGCAACGACTAGCGGTGGCGTGAGACTCTTGAAATAGTGGCCAGCGTACAAGACATGCTGCCGGCGCCCGAAGATAAAAGCGAAATACAGAATCAAGGCCAACTTGGCCATTTCCACCGGCTGGATCGTGAACCCGCCGATGCTGATCCACCCCACGGCCCCATTGATTGCCGCGCTGGGCCGCACAATCCGCAAGATCACCAAAATCGCCATCAAGATAAAGGTAAGCGCCAGCCAAAAGAGGACGAACCGTTTACGATAAAGCACATCAGCGCGTAAGGCAAAAGCGAAAGTAGCCCCAAAGAGCCCGATTATCGCGAAGATAAGCTGTTTTTTCAAATAATACGTTGGGGTCAGCCCAACATTGGCCAACATACTCGAGCTGGCGGAATAAACCATGATCGCCCCCAGTGGCACTAGTAACAAAACCGGCACCAGTAACCAGTAGTCGATCAATTTAAATTTTTCTCGCAATCCGCTGCCCTCCTTTTCCCAATTCTGAAGCGACGCGCCCACACCAGCAAAGCTCTGCGGCGCAACTAGCGTCCCACCAAACAGCTGTGCCTGAACACCAGCAAACACTAACCCCTATATTTTAGCATAGCCCGCCGGAAAATAAAAAACAGATCATCACTTTAGCCAAATTTTAGCTAAATATAATGATCTGTCCTGGCGCTTAAGCCTCAGTTGAAACAGTTGCGTGGCTTAGTTATCCTGACTGGCCATCTTACGACGCTTGTCTGACTTACGCCGTTCGTTGGTGTTCAAGATCTTCTTCCGTAAACGAGTCTTCGTTGGCGTAACTTCGCAGTACTCGTCTTCGTTCAAGAATTCGATCGATTCTTCCAAAGACAATGACCGTGGTGTCCGGATCGCCGCCGCGTGGTCTTTACCAGCAGCCCGAGTGTTGGTCAAGTTCTTGCCCTTGGTGACGTTGACCGCAATATCTTGATCCCGATTGCTTTGACCAACGATCATGCCTTCATAGACATCGATCCCCGCGTCGATAAACAATTCGCCCCGGTCTTCAACCGACTGCAAGCTATAAGTCGTTGATGGACCTTGGTTGATTGAAACCAAGGCGCCGCTACGACGACCAGGTTCCCAGTTGCGGATCACTGGCATATATTTCTCATAGGAGTGGCTCATGATGCCGTAGCCACCGGTTTGTGACATGAATTCAGTCGAATAACCGATCAAGCCCCGTGAAGGCGCAAGGAAGGTCAAACGAGTCTGACCATTGCCCATGGATTCCATGTTCTGCATATCGCCTTTACGTTGCGCCATCGAATCGATCACAGAACCAACATATTGGTCCGGCGTATCGATCTGAACCAATTCAAATGGTTCGGATAATTGCCCATCGATTTCGCGATAGATAACTTCTGGCCGTGAAAGTTGCAATTCAAAGCCTTCCCGACGCATTTCTTCAACTAAGATCGACAAATGCAATTCGCCCCGGCCGGAAACGACCCAAGCGCCAGGCAAATCAGTATCATCGACCCGCAAGGAAACGTCCGTATGCAATTGAGATTTCAAGCGATCTTCGATTTTCCGTGGGGTCACGAATTTACCTTCGCGACCAGCGAATGGGGAATCATTGACCGCAAATGTCATTTGTAGGGTTGGCGCGTCGATCCGCAAGATCGGTAAGCGGTCTTGGTGGTCAACTGGCGTAACCGTTTCCCCAACGAAAATGTCTTCCATCCCGGAAACCGCGATCAAATCACCGGCCTTAGCTTCAGTGACTTCGATCCGTTTCAAGCCGAAAAAGCCAAATAACTTGGTGACCCGAAAATTCTTCGTTGAGCCGTCTAATTTCAAAACAGAAACGCTATCGCCGATCTTGATCTTACCGCGGAAGATCCGACCAACGCCGATCCGACCAACATAATCGTTGTAGTCCAGCATGGCAACTTGGAACTGCAAAGGTTCGTCGCTGTTGTCGATTGGCGCTGGGATCGTGTCCAAGATCGTGTCGAAAACAGGATCCATCGTATGCTTTTGCGTATCCAATTCAGCATCCATACTTGAGGTCCCATTGACCGCGCTTGTATAAACAACTGGGAATTCCAATTGGTCTTCATCAGCGCCTAATTCAATGAACAATTCCAACACTTCATCCACAACTTCTTCAGGACGAGCGCCAGGACGGTCGATCTTATTGATGACCACGATCGGAGTCAAATGTTGATCCAGAGCTTTTTTCAAAACGAACCGCGTCTGCGGCATTGTGCCTTCAAAAGCATCGACAACCAAGACCACACCGTCAACCATGCGCATGATCCGTTCCACTTCGCCACCGAAGTCCGCATGTCCTGGTGTGTCCAAGATATTGATCTTGTGGTCGTGATAATCAACGGCCGTGACCTTGGATAAGATCGTGATGCCCCGTTCCCGTTCGATTGGGTTAGAGTCCATCGCCCGATCTTCCAGGTTGATGTGTTCGTCCAAAGTATCAGATTGTTTCAGTAATTCGTTAACTAACGTTGTTTTACCATGATCGACGTGGGCAATAATGGCAATATTTCGAATGTCTTCACGTGTTTTCAATGATTTTCTTCCTTCCAAAATGCATAAGTACGCTCTTGTTGTGACACAGTCAAGTAAGATAATAACACAAAAAACCAGCCGCTTACAGAAAATTATTCATAAAACCGGTTTCAGTTTTGCAACTTTTTAAAAGCGGGCCAAATCGCCGGAATTCCAGCCACGATCACTTCGCGTTGCCGCAACGCAGGCGTGGTCCCGGCCAAATTATGAACTTCTAAGCCTAAGGCGCTACCGATCGCCCAGCCAGCCGCCACGTCCCAAGGAGATAAGGCGGAAATATAGCCGATCTGCTGATTGGTGATCAGACTCATGAATTCTAACCCCGCGCTCCCAATTACCCGAACGCCTGACGTTTGAGCGGCCAGCGCCTGTAATTGGTAGCGGTCATGGGCATACATCAGCGCATTAACGCCTAGGAGCCCATCTGCCAGCGTTTGCTGGTCTGGTAGGGTGATTGGTCGGCCATTGAACTGAACGCCGATCTGCGGGCCCCCAACGATCAATTCAGACCGCATCACATCGGCGATCGCGCCCACCAGTGGTTGTCCATCGAGAAACACGCCGATCATCGTCGCGAAATTCTGCCGTTGGCGCACGAAATTCATCGTCCCATCAATCGGATCCACGAAGAAAACCAACCCATGCAGATCGCTGATCCGATCACCGAAGCCTTCCTCACCGCAAATTTGGGCTTCCGGATAAGCCGCCCGAATTTGCTGGACATAAAACTGTTCGATCTGACGATCAATATTGGTCACCAAATCGTTTGGCCCTGATTTCGTACTAACTTGAATTGGTCCCAGCATGCTTTGCCTGATCCGATCACCGGCCAGTGACAGCCAGCTCACTAGATCATATTGGATTTTTAATGGCTCGAAAATCATGCTGCTCCCTCATTTCATCGTAATCGTCTTTTGTCCCGGCGCCGCTTGGTTGACCGCTTGCTGCACCCGATAGATCGAATAGCCACTGACGGCGTTGAATTCATGATCCAAACGCCGTTGATCCATTTTTGCCGGATAAAAGTGAGTATACTCATGCCAGACATTCCGAAATTCAGCGACACTGACTTGATGCTCATAAGCCGCTTCAACTAAATTATAAAGATGCATCACCAACAAAATCTCGGCGGTGGACCAGTCTGGATCTAACGGATAACTGTAATTGTGTTCCATATGCGCTCCTAAATCGTCTTTTAGACGTTATCTTATCATATTCTACTCGTTCTGCCTGGCTTTCGCCACCAAAAAGTCAATGGGGCCATAAATTCCTGTGTTAGCACTGCGCGGTCCCACAGAAAAAAATCCCTGGTTGCGACAACCAAGGATTTCATTGTTCTCTTAAATATTTGTTGGGAAGCCTTCTGCCACATCAGCGGCATCCATAATGGCCTCACTTAGCGTTGGATGAGGATGGATCGTTAAGGCGATATCGGTGATATTCATGCCGCCTTCAACGGCCAAGGTTAATTCCGAGATCAAGTCACTGGCACCGGAACCGGCAATCTGAGCGCCCAGTAAAGTCCCGTCCGCCTTGTTGGAAATCAACTTGACGAAACCTTCTGTGGCGTTCAATGAAATCGCGCGTCCATTGGCCATGAATGGGAACTTATCAGATTTCGCGTCATAACCCGCCGCCTTGGCTTCCTTTAAGGTCAAGCCAGTCGAAGCTAACTCTGGATCGGTATAACAAACGGCCGGCATCGCCCGATAATCCACAGCGGCCGGTTTGCCGCTGATCGCCTCCGCCGCGACCTTGCCTTCGTATGACGCCTTATGCGCCAACGCCGCGCCAGCAACAATGTCACCGATCGCGTAAATATTCGGTTTATTCGTCCGGCCCTGATTGTCTACCGGCAATAATCCCCGTTCACCCACTGTGACCCCAGCTTGTTCGAGGCCCATATCATTGGTATTGGGACGACGACCCACGGTTACCATCACATAATCAGCCTTGATTGTTTCAGTTTGACCATTGACTTCATATTTGATTTCAACATGATCGTCAAAGTTAGTCGCTGACTGAGCCATCGCCTTGGTGATCACGGTCACGCCGCGTTTCTTGAAGCTATCCAACACCAACTTAACCATATCTTGATCGAAGTTCGGTAAGATCGACGGTGTGCCTTCCAAAATCGTGACATGGGCGCCAAGATTAGCGTATGCACCCGCTAATTCAGAACCGATATAGCCACCGCCAATAACCACCAATTCTTTCGGGACTTCCGGCAGATTCAGACCGCCTGTCGAATCCACGACCCGTTGCTCAAACTTGAACCCTTTGATTTCCACCGGACGCGAGCCAGTGGCGATGATCAGATTTTTGAACGTGTAGGTTTGGGCGCTATCTGACTTGATCACCCGCAAACTGTGGTCATCTTTCAGAAAGGCATCGCCCTCGATCAAGTCGATCTTGTGCTTCTTGAATAACATCCGCACCCCACCGGTCAGCCGCTCCACCACTTGGTGTTGCTTCCAATCTTGGGTCTTCGCGAAATCGATGGTCGCGTCCGTCTTGCTGATGCCAAAAGCGCTAGCGTCACGCGCTTCTTGGAGACGATGGCCCGCGTTGATCAAGGCCTTCGACGGGATACAGCCTACGTTTAGGCAAACGCCACCGACATATTCGCGTTCGATCACGGTAACCTTTTGGCCCAATTCGGCCGCGTGAATCGCCGCCACATAGCCACCAGGGCCCGCACCGATCACAACTGTCTCTAAATCAATTGCAAAATCACCAACAACCATCTTTAATTATCCCTCCATCAACAGTAATTCTGGATCTGCTAACAACTGCTTCAATTCGTTCAGTGCCTTTTGCGCCGTGGCGCCATCAATCAAACGGTGATCGAAAGATAAGGACAACTTCAGCATATTACCGACCACGATTTCGCCATCCCCATTGACCGTTGGCTCCTTGGCGATTTTACCGATGCCTAGGATCGCGTCTTCTGGGTAATTGATCACAGGCGTAAACCAGCCGCCACCTAACGAACCAATATTACTGATGGTCATTGACCCATGAGCCATTTCATCTGGTTTCAACTTGTTATCTTGCGCCTTCTGGGCGTTTTCAGAAATTTCCTGAGCAATTGTGAAAATACTCTTGCGATCCGCATCCTTGATGTTCGGCACGTACAAACCGTGTGGTGTATCTGTGGCAATGCCCACATTGAAGTAATGCTTATAAACGATTTCTTGCGTGGCGTCATCCAACGACGCGTTGAGGATCGGGAAGTCGCGTAACACGATCACCAACGCTTTGACAACGTATGGTAAAAACGTCAACTTGATGCCTTTATCAGCAGCCACTTGCTTGAAACGTTTACGGTGCGCCATCAGCGCGGACACTTCGACTTCATCGAAATGAGTCACATGTGGCGCGGTGTGTTTGCTGGTCACCATTGCTTTGGCGATGGCCTTACGCATTGGCGACATCTTCTCCCGGGTTTCGTTGGCAAATGCTGGTAACGGCGTTGGCGCGGTCGTCGCCGCTGGAGCAGCGGTTGCCGGAGCCGCAGACGCCGCGACCGTTGGGGTAGCAACGGTGGCCGTCGCCACAGGCGCACCACCAGCGGCCCGGGTCACATCATCTTTCGTGATCCGGCCATGAGCGCCGGTGGCCGTCACCTGAGCCAGATCGACCCCTTGTTCCCGAGCAAACAGCCGCACTGAAGGCAGGGCCAAGATGGGCTGGCCAGGCGTGCTGGTCGCGACTGTTGGCGCCGCCACTGGTGTCACGGCACTATTGGTTGGGCTGGCCACTGGCGCCGTAGCCGCCGTGGCGCCACCGATCGGGTTGGCCTCAGGCGCGTCGATTTCAACGAGCGGTTGACCAACGGTGACCGTCTCCCCTTCATTAGCAATCAATTGGATCACTTTCCCGGTGACTGGTGAAGGGATTTCTTCGACTGACTTATCGTTTTGAACTTCCAGCAACGTGTCGTCCTCGTTGATAGTTTCACCAGGAGCCACATGCCATTTAACGATTTCGCCTTCCGCGATCCCTTCACCCAGCTCAGGCAATTTGAATTGGTAATACCCAGCCGCTACCGGTGCCGCCGGTGTCGTAGGCGTATTCGGCGCGACTGCGGCTGCTGGAGCGGCAGTTGGCGCCGGCTCTTCACCAGAACCATTAAATTCAATCAGTGGTTCGCCGACCGTGACCGTGTCCCCTTCGTTGGCTAAAATTTTCGTCACTTGACCGTCAGTTGGCGAGGGAATCTCTTCAACTGATTTGTCGTTTTGGACTTCGAGGATGATATCGTCTTCTTTAACTTGATCACCAGGGGCCACGTGCCACTTAACGATCTCGCCTTCCGCGATGCCTTCACCTAATTCAGGTAATTTAAAAATATAACTCACGATTATCTGACCTCCAACTTTTCTAGAAATTCACGGTTTTCTTAACTTCGGCAACAATATCACTGGCATTGGGGAGCCACGCTGTCTCGGCCTGGCCAAATGGGAACGGTGTATCCGGAGCCGCTACGAAACCGATCGGCGCTTGCAGATTCAAGATCGCCCGTTGGGAAATCTCTGAGATCACCTGATTACCGACGCCGGCCTGGCGCTGTGCTTCTTGAACAACGACGGCCCGCCCTGTTTTTTCGACGGAGGTGATGATCGTCTTCATATCTAATGGCGCGATCGTCCGCAGATCAATCACTTCCACTTCGATATTCTCTTTCGCTAACTCGTCTGCGGCCTTGGCCGCCTCGCGAACCATCGCGCCATAAGTCACGATGGTCACATCGCGGCCAGGCCGGGTGATATTGGCCTGATCCAATGGCACGGTATACTCGCCATCAGGCACTTCGTCACGGAAAGAGCGATACAATTTCATATGTTCCAAATACATCACTGGATCATTGCTCCGGATCGCGCTGATCAAGAGACCCTTGGCGTCATAGGGATTGCTTGGGACCACAACGCGGATCCCTGGGAAAGAAGTGATCAAGCCCTCGAAATTATCCGAGTGCATTTCCGGCGTATGGACCCCGCCACCAAACGGCGCGCGGATCGTGATCGGCATTTGCCGAGTATTCCCCATTCGGTAACGCATCCGCGCCATTTGCCCGCCGATTGAATCCATCGTCTCAAGAATGAAGCCGAAGAATTGGATCTCGGGAACCGGGCGGAAGCCTTCTAAAGCCAAGCCGATCGACAACCCACCGATGCCTGATTCCGCCAAGGGGGTATCAAAAACGCGATCTTCGCCGAATTTTGCTTGCAAGCCTTCCGTGGCCCGGAAGACACCACCGTTTTTACCAACGTCTTCACCGAAAACTAAAACATTATCATCGTTGGCTAATTCAATCGCCATGGCATCGGTGATTGCCTGGATCATTGTTTTTTGGGCCATTTTAGTTTGCCTCCCCCTGTTCGACCTGTTGTAATTGTTCCTGAATATTTTGAGGTTGGACCTCATACGTATTCTTCAAGAAATCACTGACCTTTTGTTTAGGCGCTTGGTCGGCCTCGTCGATCGCGGCCTTGATCTCAGCCTTATACTGATCAACCAATTCAGCTTCCTTCGCTTCACTCCAAAGGCCCTTATCCGTCAAATATTTCCGCATCCGGATCAACGGATCACGGCTCAGCCAAAGTTGATCCATTTCCGGTGTCCGATAACGCTTAGGATCGTCCCCAGACAAGGTATGCGGGCCATAACGATAGGTCAAAGTCTCGATCAAAACAGGGCCATTTCCGGCCACGGCCCATTCCCGTGCTGACGCCATCACTTGGTAAACGGCCAACGCATCCATTCCGTCAACCACAACGCCAGGGATCCCAGCGGCCACGGCTTTTTGCGCCAATGTTTTCGCGGCTGTCTGTTCCGCTCGTGGGACAGAAATCGCGAACCCGTTATTCTCAATCACAAAGATGGCTGGCGCTTTGAAGTGGCCAGCAAAGTTGATGCCTTCATAGAAATCACCTTGTGAGGTCCCACCGTCACCGGTGTAGGCGTAGGCGACTTGTTTGCTGCCGCGCTTCTTCAGACCTAAAGCGACCCCTGCCGCCTGAACATATTGGGCGCCAATAATAATTTGTGGTGGCAAGGCACGAAAGTCAGCCGGATATTCGTTACCGGCTTGATGACCCCGGGACCAGAGAAATGCTTTTGCTAACGGTAAGCCGTGCAAAACCAGCTCTGGCACATCACGATAACGCGGCAAAATAAAATCGCCGCGATCCATGGCATACTCACTGGCCACTTGTGACGCCTCGTGTCCCGCGGTTGGCGCGTAGAACCCTAGACGTCCCTGACGATTCAAGGCCGTCGAGCGTTGGTCCAACGTCCGCGCGAAGACCATTTTTGATAACAGTTCAACCAACTGTTCATCCGATAATTGGGGATCCAGATCAGGCGCGATGATCTCGCCCGCCTCATTCAATACCTTGATCTCCGGGAATTCCTGTGCCTCTGTATCAACGATCTTAGCAAAATCGATTTTTCCGTTAACCATTTCTCCGGCCTCACTTTTCTGTAATACAAAAAATAATAAACTGTATTATATTCCAGCATTTGATTTTAAGATAACATGTTCAATTCCAACTTGCAAGCGATTTATCTTAAGATTACAAAAAAGCGTTATCATTGCCGCTGTCTGTGAAGAGAAGCACAGAAAAACAACCGGCAGCGCTTGTGAAGGTTTACACCCACAAGCGCTGCCGGCTGCTGTTTTATAACTGTCTCATTCGATTGCTAACTCAGTTCAAGTCGATCCGTAATTTCTCCTTTAGGAAGTCGGATAAAACCAAGTACGCCAACACCACTACCGGCAAAAACAGCCAGTATTGGTTCGGTAAGCCGACAAAGCCAAAGGTGTGTTGCAAAGGACCGAAAACAACGAGAAAACCCATCAGAATCGCCGCGATCGTCGCGACGATCACTGGTTTGCCCGCTTTACTCTTGAAGAAAGGCACTTGCGTCGTCCGATAAACGAAGATGATCAGGCTTTGGGTCGTGAGCCCGACTAGGAACCAGCCGGTCTGGAACATGCCGGCCTGCGCCACAGTATTAGCCTGGAGCACGAACCACATGAAGGCGAAAGTAATGAGATCAAAAATCGAGCTGACCGGGCCAAAAATCAAAGCGAATCGTAACAGACCTTGTGTGCGCCATGGTGTGGGCGCCCGTAAGGAATCATCATCAACGTGATCCCAAGGTAAGGACATTTGCGCCAGATCATAGATCAAGTTTTGGACTAGGATCTGCAGTGACAGCATGGGCAGAAATGGCAAGAAGATACTCGCCAACAAAACACTGAGCGCATTGCCGAAATTGGACGCGATCGTCATGCGAATATACTTCATCGTATTGCGATAAACGGTCCGTCCCTCAATGATTCCGTCCTCCAGCACCAGTAGGCTCTTTTCCAGCAGGATCACTTGGCTAGCTTCCTTGGTCACATCGGCGGCGTTATCCACCGAAATACCTACGTCCGCCTGCCGCAGCGCCGGAGCGTCATTGATGCCATCGCCCATAAAAGCCACGGTGTGTTTCTCCTGTAATACCTTGATGATCCGCGCTTTCTGGACCGGATTCAATTTGACGAACAAGTCGTGTTCCTCCACGACTGCCGCCAATTCCTGCTCACTGAGATCGACTAACGCCTGACCTTCCAGGTAGCTGGTATCGCGAATGCCGACTTTCCCCGCTACATGTTGGGTGATCGCGCCGTTGTCCCCGGTCAGAATCTTGACCGTGACCCCATGGGCCTGTAAAAGTTGGATCGCTTGTTTGGCGGTCGCTTTCTCCGGATCAAGAAAGCCCATCAATCCGGCGAAGACCATATGGCGCTCGTCACTGATTTGGTAGGTGGCCTGTTCATGAACATCCAAGCGATAAGCGATGCCTAAAATCCGCATGCCTTCCTCATTCAACTGCCGGTTCAAATTCACCATTTTCGCCTGGATCGCTGGCGTTAACGGTTGCACTTGACCGTCCCACTCAACCTGATCGCTGATTTTCATGATTTCTTCGAAGGCGCCTTTAGTGACCATCCACTGGTGCTGATCATTCTTGACGACGACCGTGAGCCGCCGCCGATTGAAGTCGAAGGGAATCTCATCGACCTTGTGCAGATCGGCTGGGAAATCGGTCATTAAGGTTGCGTGCTTGGTCGCTTGACCGTAGTCGATCACCGCTTGATCCAGCAAATTACGCCAGCCTGTTTGATAGTAGGAATTCATGTAAGCGTACTGTAACACCCGCGCGTCACTGTTACCTTGGGGATCCAAATGAGACATCAAGGTGATTTGATCTTGAGTCAAGGTGCCAGTCTTATCAGTACACAGAACGTCGACGGCGCCCAGGTTCTGGACCGCCCGTAATTCTTTAACAATTACCTTCTTCTTCGCCAGCGTTGTCGCGCCTTTGGCCAAATTACTGTTGACCACCATCGGCAACATTTCTGGCGTCAGGCCGACAGCCACCGCCACCGCGAAGAAGAACGCCTGGGTCCAGTCACCTTTCGTCAGCGCGTTGATTAGGAAAACGATCGGCACCAAAATGATCATCATCCCGATCAAAAGCCGCGAAATCCGCCGCAAGCCGCGATCGAATTGGGTCGCGCCCCGCTTCTGAGTGGCTAATTTGGCCAGATCGCCAAACAAGGTGTGACTCCCGGTCTGAAGAATGACCGCTTGCCCACTACCACTGAGCACATCCGTCCCCATAAAAACCAAATTATTGCGGTCAAAAACTTGATTATCGCTGGCCTCATCAGCGGACAACGCCTGCGCCGTCTCCGCGAATTTCTCAACGGGCATCGCCTCACCGGTGATCGAGGATTGATTCAAAAACAGATCCTTCGTCTTCAATAGATAGGCGTCGGCCGGGATCAGGTCACCCGTGCGTAATTCAATGATGTCACCAGGAACCACCGATGTCATTGGTCGTTCACTGGTCAAATTCTGCCGGGTAATGGTGCAGGTGTTTTCAATCATTTTTTGTAACGCGGCGCTGGCCTTTTGCGACCGTAATTCTTGAACGAAGCGCAAAACAACGGAAAGAAGGATCATCATGGTCATGACGATCGCGCCATCGTAATCCGCCGTTAACGCTGATAAGATCGCCAGGAAAATCAGGACGATCACAAAGGGGTCTAGAAAAGCTTGACCCAATAATTTCAATTTACTATTTTTCTCACGGGTGATGACCTGATTCAAACCATACTTTTCAATTCGAGCCGCGGCTTCAGCGCTGGTCAACCCCGTGGTTCGGGTGGCCAAGGACGCCAACACGCTGGCAGCGGATTGTTGGCTAGTCTTGATCAGGGCCGCGGCTTTATTGTGAGCGATCGCGGTCTTCTTATTTGTAAATAACATCGGTGGTTACCTCCAGGTTCTGTTTCTTCATTTTCTATCTGAGCTTGATTTGCTTGCGGACCAGCTGACACGCGATCACCTCCAATTAATAATATTGGGTCTAGAATTTTTGGTGTTGAAAGATGATTTCACACCAGGAGTTCTAGACTTTTTTGATGACATAAAAAGGCATCTACGCCTCCTAGTGCTATACTTTAAGTGACTAAACCAAAGGTAAGCGAGGTAGGTATAGATGTCCCAAACTG
>NZ_RHOV01000024.1 GCF_003946655.1 Lapidilactobacillus achengensis | reverse complement strand
TGGGGGTGAGTCAGCCGCGATATTATTGTTGGCGATTTATCGCCTACAATAAGGCCGAGCTTGAAGATTTTCGGTGGTTTTCCGAAAAGCTTCAAGTCGTGCCCGCCGCGTTCCACCACCCCCAGCCCGACCTGGAGCCCCACCACACTTGCCAACCACCAACGCCACGCGCAGCGCAAGCCGCGGCCAAATTGCTTTAAAATCAGTCATTACCAAAATTGTTCGGATCAGGAACTGGCAGCCATTTATGCGTCGTTTCGAAGTAAAAGCCGATGCGCGGCGCGTCAGGACCACTGGCAACTTTGACCGGCCCGGAGAAGGAAGTGCCCGCAACCGGGAAAATCGTCGACTGGGACACCACATCCGCCGCCGAAATATGCCGGTCAAAATACTCATGGGCCAACGTCAAAGCAAATGCCAACAAATGTTCTTCCGTTAAGACCACATGTTGTTGCGGATCCATTTCAAATAACGACTGCTCATAGTCGAGATATTCCGTTGTTGCCAAGTGATTACTCTTATATTCGAGAGCGCCGCGCCCGCCGATCAGCAGGTAACAAAGATTGTTGGCCGAATCGGTCGCCTCGATCAGCCGGACCGTATGGAGCGCGATCTCGTTGCCGACACCGTCAAGAAATTCGGCGCCTTCCGCCATGACTACCAGTGGTTTTTTCATAGTTTGCTCAAGGAAGAGGCGGGCTTGCTTGTTGGATGAAGAGTAAAGGGTGGCTTCATATTTGAAGGTATCGCGAAACAGGAGCTCGCCGTTCTTCTCCCGGGCTTGATTGAACCGGCGAATGGTGATCGGCAGTGGATAAAGTTGGAAAATATCAAAATTCATATCTTCGGGATTGGCGTTGACGAAAGCGCCACTTAGATAATGGCCGCGATGGAAGCTGTAGGTGGACCGTTCTGCGACAAAGTAATTATTTTCTGCAGGCAAAATGATGACTCCTTTCGAATTGACTAACTGGCTAGTATTATACCGCAGAAATGTGCAGAATTATCTTACAAAATTAGAAAAAACTAATTAGCGGCGCCGCAACAGTCATTAAATTTGTGATTTTTCGGCAAAATCTTAACATTTTTCCATAAAAAGGCGTGGTTGGTAGGTGTAATTCACGCCGTTATCAGTTAGAATGTGAGGTGGACTCACTTTTAGCGTCAGGGAACTGGCGGTAGTTAGTGGTCGATAAAAGGAGAGTGCAGAGCGCAACGGGTTGACCTTGGGCATTAGCTTAGCGATGACTTTGGAAGCGGTGTTTGCTTCCGGAGACATCGTGTCGCTAAGCGCAGAGGTCAGTTGCGCGGAGCACATTTCAAAAAAGGAGAGTGCGGCGAGGCGCGGTCTGCACCTCACAGCACGTTTAAAAGAGAAGGTAAATTTATGAGCGAAGAGCCAAGCAAGTATCAAAGTGAATCCATGAGCCAAAAGCCAAGCAATTATCAAAGTAAATTCATGCAGATCGCCATCGCGGAGGCGGCCAGCAATGTGACCACTGGCGCCGGCGGTCCGTTCGGGTCAGTGGTGGTCAAAGATGGCCAGATCATCGCCCAAGGACACAACCAGGTGCTGGAAAATAATGATCCCACCGCTCACGGCGAGGTGATGGCGATCCGGGCGGCTTGTCAGGCGCTGGGAACCCACGATCTCAGCGGTTGCCAACTTTACACCAATGCTTATCCTTGTCCCATGTGCTTAAGCGCGATCATTTGGGCCAATATCAAAACCACTTATTACGGCAATAACGCCCAAGACGCGGCGGCGATCGGCTTCCGTGACGATTATATCTATGATTATATCCAAGGTGGCTGCACCGACGTGACCGTCTTGAAACTGGAACAGCACGATCGCGCGCAAACCATCGCACCTTTCAACGCTTTCGCGGATTCCGCCACGAAACAGTTGTACTGAGTTAGGCCAAACGCATTAATTAAGTTACCTGATGCCAGTTAGTGTCCAACTAACAGCAATCAAACCTCCTAAGTTACCTGAATGGGTTAGCGTGGGAGGTTTTTTTAGGGCGATCAAAGGATCAGTGGTCCGAAATTGGCAAAAAAATCGGTAGGAAAGAAGTTGGGCAGCATAGAGCCGGACGGCATCAAAGCGAGAGGTCCGGACGGAATGGCACCGAAGCAAGAGGCCCGGACCAAACGGCACAGAACCGAGCGGCACAGAATCCGCAATGCAAAAAAGACCCGTCGCACCAGGGTCGGTCGGGGGTCTGTGTGTCTATGATTCAGGTGATTCTGGCTTGCCATGATGCGTGGCTTCGGCCAGGTCGATCACGCTTTCGATGATCGCCAACACTTCGTCAGGTTGGTCCAACAAAGCCAAGCGGCTGAGAACCACCGTGGTCCGATCGGAACTATCGCCAAACGAGAAGAAAGTTGGATAGTCAATGTCCAGTGCCGTGACGATTTTCTCCAGTGTGTTAACGGTGAGATTGGCGCGCTGGCCCCGCTCGATCCGACCAAACATGGTGGGATCGATGCCCGCTTTCTCGGCCAATTTCTCTTGAGTGAGTCCTTGGCTGATGCGCAAGTCATGGATCCGCCCCGCAATTTCTTTACCAAATGCCATCTAATGCCCCCTTGCAGTCTAGGATACCTAAAGTGTAAAGGAACAAGCGGGTAACTATCAGGCTTTAAAAGTCATCATATGTCTATCAAAGTGACTAAAAAGTATACAAGCGTGCTTTGTAATTATTGGAGCTAAAGGGGTGTCAAGCCTTGTCCAACATGAACTTGACCGCTTATCCGCAGCGACAGTCGCGGTAACAGAAAAAACAAAATGTTCGGCTTTTATCGCCTGAGAAAAATTTATTAACGACCGTGACCTTGATCTGATCTCGTCAAGGGGTCGTCGGGCGGATCCGGCGGCAAGGGTTTCGCTTTGAACTATCTGGAAATCAGCTTATAATCAAAGCAGAAAAAAACTGTCAGCTTCACAGCTCAGGAGGTTCATTTTGATCAATATCGCCCAACTCAAGCAAACGAGCGCTCGTTTCTCCGCGCTTTTTCTCAAGATCACCAGCTTCACCGTGAACACGCTACCTTATTTACTGTTGCCGCAATTGATCTTGCGCAACAATATCGTGATCCTTAACGCCTTGCCTTATGTGCTGTTTTATACGTTTCGGCGGACGACCTTGTTCCTCTTTCGCGGCTATCATCCGAAGGCGGAACGGCTAGCGACGTGGGGACTGAGCGCGGCGACCCTAGGCTGCTTGTTGGGACTGTTTGGCGGCTGGAATCCATTGTTTTGGGACTTGGCCGGGGTCGGCGTGGGGATCGCGGCGGCGTTATTGCCGCCAGCGGTGCGTGTTTTCAACCAACGGGGACAAACGGCGGCGCTGCCAAAAATCAAATTCAGCGCCTTGTACCAATATGGCGCGCTGTTATTGTTGCTGGGCTTGATCCAGCTGGACGGCGGCCGCCTGATCGTTTGGTCTTTCGGCGGCATGTTGCTTTATGTCGGCCTAGGCTGGGTAGGGCTGTGGGCCAGCCCTCTACGGCAACCCTTAGCGCCGGTGGTTTGGCGGGATGTCAAGTTGCTCGGGCTCAATCTGTTGTTGACGGCGGCGATCTTCTTGAGCCTGATCAATTTTCGACTGGCCCGTAATGAAGGCACGATGCAGTCACTTTTGCGGGGCCTGACAGTGTTGGCGATCGTCTTACCGCTGGCGCTATTGATTTTCTCGTGGCGTTTGGCCCGGGGAAACGGCCGCCTGACTTGGACGATCCGCGCCCGCGGTTTCTTACGCGGTCTTTGTATTGATTTCGTGGCCGTTTACGGGACGATTTATGTTTTCGTGATTTTAGGCAGCAGTTTTTATGTGTGGGTCATCCTGATGTACGTGGTGGCCATGGCGATTGGCGCGCCGCTACTGAAATTCCTGCACGCCAAAATCCCCCAAGTTAGTGTGGCCGACTTTAATTTACTTCTGCTGGCGCTAGGGCTGGTGTTGACCTTCTGGCAACCTGTTTACTTGGTGGGTATCCTGTGCTTGCGGATCGTGGTCGGTGAATTGAATCGCGAAGTGTTGGCGGAATTAGATGGCGAAACGCCACTGACCACTGATGAAGAATTCTTGGTCGCACCGCGGCTTTTAGCGTTAGGCGGGCTGTTCTTCCAAATGTTGTTGTGGTTGGTGATGATGCTCGTCGCGCAAGTTCGCGGGATCAAGTTGGCCGGGCTCTTGACTTCCTATGCGCACAAAACGGTCTCGGCGAATTTCAGCGGGCTGATCGGCACGGTGCACTGGGTGATGGTTCTGATCGTATTGGGCGCGGCGCTGATCGTTTACCTGATCCAACAGCGACAAGCAAAAGCGGGGCGCTAGCTAAAAGTAGGTTGGCCGCGGCTTGCGCTGCGAAATTCGGGGTGAGCTCGCTGTGGGCGCTGTTTTGAGCCAATCCGCAAAGTACGCGGCTTGTCTCAAAATCAGGCCTTGTCCTAAGCGGCAGAGCCGCCAAGGACAATTTCACGGCGATCTCACCCCGAATTTCTCCGCTCCAGCCGCTCAACGTTTCAACAGTCGCTTGAGCACTCCCGCCGACTGGCAAGCTATGGCCAATTGATGAGGAGCCACGTAATTGACGGCCATGGTTAGTGATCACCAGCTTTAAATTGGTGACACCGGCGCAGTCCGTCTGATGAACTCGGGCAAGTTCTGGATGAATCAGCTGAACAGTATTCGTGGACCATTCAATGTTAGGTGCAGACAATCCTATTGTACGACACGAACTAGCCTGACCAATTAATCAGAATCCGTTGGTGTTGCCGTACCACCCCAAAAGCGGACAATTGTTTGACCTCTAGTTCGCAAAAGCACTTCGTCAAATCCTTCGCCTTCGATTGCAGATGAGCTCAATTCTGCCTAGCAACCGGCTGGGACTGCGCGGCTCAGTGGTGAAATTGTCCTTGGCGGCTTTGCCGCTTAGGACAAGGCTCGATTTGAAGACAAGCCGCTGGGCTTGCGGATTGGCTTCAAACGATGCCCACCACGTTCCAGTCCGCATCAGCAGTCCCAGCCGGTTGCGCTCACGCGCAACACCCTACACACCTGCCATCAAGCCAAGCAAATAAAACCGGACACGTCGAGTTATCCAACGTGTCCGGTTTTATTTTGACCGCGGTAGAATAGGCTGAACCACAAGAGCCCCAGCAGCAACAAACAAATCAACACCCCACCGCTTCCAGCGGCGAGGCTAGGACACTGCCGTAACCAATTCAGCGGGTTGATGCCAGTTTGTAGCGGAGGGATTTTGGCAGTCAGCGTTAGAGCGCTGGTGGTGATGCCGCCGACGAACAGCAGTTGCGCTGGCGCAGACCAGTGGCGCAGTGTCAGCCAGACCAGGATTTGCGCGGCGAGCAGTGTCAATAAGAGGAGTCCCAGCAGCAGCCAAATCAGGCGGGGAAGTAGGGTGCTGCCATCAAGCAATGGATAGCGCCAACTGCTAGGCAGCGGGGGTTGCAACAGGCTTTCGCCGAGCGTCCAACTAAGCAGACTGGCGCTAACCAGCCCCAACAGCAGATCGGCGCTGATTTGCAGAACTTCGAGTCCTAAGAAGCGGGCGAATAACAAGCTACGCCGGCGCGTATTGAGCAGCACAAGGGTGAAACTAGGGCGTTGCAATTGCGCCCATAGTGGCAAAATCAGACCCAGCACCAGCGTTAGCGTCAAGAAAGGCCGCGCCAATCCTTGAAAAATCGCCAAAACACCATTGGGATAGCGGGTTGTTTTGATCAGATCTTCTTGGCCCCAGCCTTGCTCAAGCAACCGATGATCCTGCCGCTGTTGCTGGCGGCTGGTCGCGGCTGGCGCGCTTAGTAGCCACTGGTGATAATCGTGTTGGTAGCGCCGGGCGGCGGCGATCTTGGCCTGTTCATGGCGGAGAAAAGCCTGTTGGTCCTGATCTTTCAGGGCGCCCAGTTGTTGACTGGCGGCGCTGGTGATCGCGCCCAGTCGTTCGAGTTGTCGTGGCGCCATCTGGCCTTTGCGCCCAGTTGTTTCCAAATCCGCCAGACGCAGGCTTTCTTTAGCCAAGCTTGTTTGCAATTCGGTTCGATAGTTGGTCATTTGCGCCGAATTACTGGCGAACAACGCCCCAGTCAAAATCAGCACCAACAGTCCCCGCAACAGCCATAAATAGCGGCCACTCAGCATTTTGCTTAATTGTTTGATCGCCCCCGCCTCCCGGAAGTTGATTTTCGTTGTTGCGGCGGTTTGTGCGGATTCGCTGAAAAGTGAATCAAGTGGATTGGAGTTGCCGCCGCGACCCAATTGCTTTGAGTGTGCCGCTTACAATGGCGATTAACAAGGGAAAGTCGCCGCCTGCCGCGATAAAGCGCCGCTCAGGGCTATCAATTCGGGAGATGGTGTTGTATTGTTGATGGTGTAACAAGCTGGCTGTGAGTGGCTAAGTTAGGGGAGATTCGAATGAGGGAAAACAGTCAAACCCAGGCGTATCATCAACTCCAATGGCGTTTGCTGCGGCGTCGTTGGCCGTTTTTGGGTATTTTCTTAGGCTTACTGCTCTTATTGTGGTTCGGTCTGGCGCAGCAGCAGCGGCAACAGCGGCAATATGTGCAAGCTTATCAGCAACATTTGGTCAAAAACAGCCAACGGTTTACTAAATTGTTTGGCACCGACAGCGAAGAAACTCTGGGCTTTCAATTGGAACGCCAAGCCCTCAAGCAGCCGCGACGCTATCAACGTCAATACTTGAATAGCCTGGTGCGCACGTTTGGAACGGCGGCGCAGGTGGCCCAATTGCCCCAGCAAGTTCCCTTCGCTGCCGTGATTCCGGGCAATCGGCAGGATGGTTCGATTTTTTATAAAGCGCAGGAAGTGGATCTGACCATTCGGGAGTTGAGCTTGGTGCAGCGGCAAGGACTGACGCCGTTTTATCCGGCGCGGATCTTGAACCATGAAACGACGAAACAGAACTTCCTCGGCACCGAAGCGCAATACCAGCAGTATGGGCCGCGTTTCGGCCGCCGGTTCTACACCAATGGTTGGTACTATTTGCAATATCAGTTGCGCCAGCCGCTCGCCATCGCCTTGGTGGTGAGCTGTTTGTTGCTGTTCAGCTTGGACTTCCCCAGCTCCCTACGGAAAAAAGCCGCGGGTAGTCATTGGCTACAATTGCAACAGTTGTCACCTCGATATCAATACTTCAGTAATTTCGCCGTGAAGGCCGTGGCGGCGTTGGTCACACTGGCGCTGTTCTTCGCTGGATTCATGGTTGGCAGCTTGCTTTTCGGAGCGCCAGGTAGCCTTGGTTATCCCATTCTTGTTTGGCAAACCGCCAAACGCTTCAGCTTCATGCCCTTGTGGCAAAATGTTCTCCTGAAATTCGGTTGGCTTTATTTGTTGACCCTTTGCGCGTTCGCTTTGGCGCAATTAGTGGCGCTGGTCAGTCATTCCGGGCTGCTCAGCTTTTTTGGCACCAGCTTGATCTGTGTGTTGAGTCTGGTACTGCCAGCTGTTTGGTGGTCACCGCTGAGCTACTTCAATCTTAATGGCGCGGCGGATCGTTATTTGTCTGTGACCATGGGGCAAGGCAGTCCTTTGCTGACCACGCTGGTACTGCTGGGGTGGCTGGCGTTGTTGCTTGGCGCGGGCGCTTTGGTGTTATGGTGGCCAACACGCGCTCGGCGAGTGGTTAGCGCTGATTTGCAGGCCTGACGATTTCTGTTGTTCAGGTTTGCTTGATTGCGAATGTGATGGGTGTTGCGCGTGAGCGCAACCGGCTGGGACTGCTGATGCGGACTGGAAATGTGTTCACCGACCCAGCTCCTTCCGCTTAGCTACGCAACTATTCCGGAGGCACAAACCAGCCTCCAAAATAGTTGCTAGGCTAATGCTCGGAAGCTGACCAGGTCGGCTCGCACTCTGGATAGAGCCGCGCAGTCCCAGCCGGTTGCTGAACAGAATTGAGCCTATCTGCAATCAAGGCGAAGGCTTTGACGAAATGGTTTCGCAAGCTAGAGGTCAACCAATCGTCCCTTTTGGGGTGGTACAGCAATACCAACTGATTCGGATTAGTAGGTCGGTATATTTTGTGTAGGTTGAAGATCTGTACTCGTTTTCTTAACAATCCTTGGGTGGAAACCGATCGATTCAGCTGATTCACTGAGAACTAGGTTTGTTCATCAGGCAGACTGTACTGGTGTCACCAATTTAAAGCTGGTGACCACTAACCACGGCCGTTAATTGCGTGAATCCCCATCAATTGGCCATAGCTTGCCAGTCGGCGTGAGTGCTCAAACGACTGTTATAACGTTGAGCGGCTGGAGCGGAGAAATTCGGGGTGAGATCGCCGTGAAATTGACCTTGGCGGCTTTGCCGCTTAGGACAAGGCTCAGCTTTGAGATTTTCGGCGCCCTTCCGAAAAGCTCAAAGTGACGCCCACAGCGAGCTCACCCCGAATTTCGCAGCGCAAGCTGCGGACACGCTATAAACTGCCAACCACGGTAAGCAGAATAGTTGTCATCTCGCTCCGGCAAGCTACAATTAGGTTGTTAACAATCTAATTGCCTGTTAGGAGTGAGCCATATGCGAGAAACAACAGAATCTGCCGCCGATTTGAAACGGCGTCTGACCGCCGAACAATATGCGGTCACCCAAAAAGCGGCCACCGAAGCGCCTTTCAGCGGTCAATATGATCAATTTTTCGAACCGGGGATCTATGTGGACGTGGTCAGTGGGCAACCTTTGTTCAGTTCCACGGATAAATATGACGCCGGTTGCGGCTGGCCTTCATTTACACAACCGATCGATCCGGCCAATGTGGTCGAACACAGCGATCATTCTTTTGGGATGCACCGTCAAGAAGTTCGCAGTCAGGCAGCGGCCTCTCATTTGGGTCATGTGTTCCCAGATGGCCCCACGGATCGGGGCGGGTTACGCTATTGCATCAACTCCGCGGCCTTGCGCTTTATTCCTGTCAGCGAATTGGCTGCCGCTGGCTATGGCGAGTTTGCCCAGTTGTTTCGGTAGCCCGCTTATTTCAGTCGCCTGCTTATTTTAGTAGTTGAAGACTTTACATCAATTGATCAGAGCACAAGCAAACAGACGCTGCCCCCTAGGGAACAGCGTCTGTTTTGTGATGGCGTACGCCAGTCAGGCAACGCCAATATCGTCAGCCAATGTTGTCACATCAACGATGAAAGACCAATGTGGGTTCGGAATCGCGCCGCCGCGGTTGCGATTAGTCCACGCTGGGGTTACCAAAAATGTTCTTTGCTAGGCCAACAGTTAGCGCCGCTGGTTCTAACCGCGCGCCTGCTTGCGGTTGGTGCGGGCAGTCATCAGATATTTCCCCAGAAAGCCGCCCAAGGTGATGGCGACGGCCAGCCACCACTTGAAGGGGATGGTGGTGAACAGCGTCAATAGCCAATTGATCAGTAGCAGGCCGCCTAACGTCAGCGCTAAATCGATTATTTGTTTTTTGGTCCAGAATTCCTTGAAAAATGTCATTGCACAGACTCCTTTTCTGAATGGTGTTCGCCGGGTCAGCTTCTTCCGCTTAGCTACGCAAAGGCTCCGGAAGCAAAATGCGGCTTCCAAAATCTTTGCTAGACTAATGCTCAGGAACTACCCGGGCCAGCTCGCACTCTTTTCTGAAATGCGCTACACGCAACTGACTTTTCCGCTTAACTACACCAAGATTCTGGAAGCAAAATCAGCTTTTAAAATCCTGGTTAGGTTAATGCCTAAAGTCAACCCGTTGCGTTCCGCACTGTTTGGTTCATTGGTTTGATAGTTTGGTAAATTGAACTGACTTAATTATAACTCAAAATAGTGCTCACCGCTGTCCAAGGTGGGCGCTATTTTTGTGCCAACTTTTCAGTCGCGGACCTGCTCATCCGCAGTGAACGCGCCAGCGAGCGTGCTTGCCTAACGAAATTGCCCGGACACAAAAAAATGCGTCAACGCACCACCTAAATGAGGTATTGGTTGATAATTATGAAAAGACCGGTTGCCGAAATTGTTGATAAAATTGGAATGGGTCTGAAATTCATTGCAAATACGGTTAGAAAATTTTAGATAACTGGGATCGGTTTGTTATTTTCCGAAAAATCTCATTGTTATTTTCAAATCAAAGTGATAGTCTTTGTTTATAACTGATCGATCCGTGGCGCGGCCGCTGGCGATAATCTCTGAAAAAGAATTATGATAATTTAACTCGTTGGTCTAATTTTTCCGTCAGCGGGTCCACTTAGCAAAGCGCGGATCCGGCGATGAAGCGGCCGCTTGTGATCCGCTAACCCGGCCTGAGGAGCGGTAGGGGGACAGCATTTCGATCAAGTCTATTGAAGTTGGTGAAACATGGAAAATGAATTAATTACAGTCAAACAGGTCACGATGAATTATCGGGTTCGTGAAGCGGATAAATCGAGAAATAAACTGAGTAATTTCCTTCATCCCAGTTATCGAACAATCAATGCGCTAGCAAACATCAATTTTCAGGTGCGCGCGGGCGATGTTCTCGGCTATGTTGGTGAGAATGGGGCTGGGAAATCCACCACTATCAAGATTCTCCTGGGTATTTTGCGCAAAACATCCGGTTCGGTAACTGTTTTGGGACACGACCCCATGGCTGAACGGAAAAAAATCGCCCCCCGCGTCGGCACGCTAATGGGGCAAAAATCCCAGCTTTGGTGGGAATTGCCTTTGCAGGATTCGTTTTACTTTCTTCAAAAAATGTATCAGCGGACCGATCACGCGGATCAAATTTGGCTGGCTGAATTAGTTGAGCGGCTGCAGGTCGGGTCGTTTCTCAAGCAACCGGTGCGGGAATTGTCTTTGGGCCAACGGATGCGCGGCGAGTTCATCGCGGCGTTGCTCCATCAGCCTGAAATTGTTTTTCTGGATGAACCGACCTTGGGGCTGGATGTCGCGACCAGGGCCGCCGTTTTGGACTTGTTGCTCCAGATCAATCGGGAGAAGCGAACCACGATTTTGTATACGTCCCATGAAATGGCCGACGTGGAGAAAATCGCGAACCGCTTATTATTGTTGGAGCAAGGTCAGGTCGGGTATGACGGTGATTTGGATCGCTTTAAGGATCAATACGCGGCCTATCAGCGGGTGGCGGTCCAAGGGGTCACGGATTTGAAAACCATTCCCGGGGTCACGATTTATCAACGCAACAACACGAACATCATTTGCTTGCTTGATCAGCGCTTGATCACGACGACCGCCTTTATTCAGCAGGTCCCTTTGTTAACGCAACAAGCGGTCAAAGGGATCACGGTCTTGCCCAATAATCTGGAAATGATCTTACTGTTGCGCGCCCAGCGGAAAGGGGGCGCTTGAGGTGATTTTTGCCTATATTTCTTGTCAATTCAAACGCCAAAGCTACTATTATTTCGACACGATCATGACAGTCGTGGGGGCGTTATTAGCGGCGGGCATTCAATACTTCGTCTGGACCTCCACGCAAAAAACGGGCAATATCAGTTTGGCGGCCAGTGAAATGATTTCCAGCTACGCGATTTTGGCGACCGCCTACACGATCCTGATGCCAGCCGCCGAGATCTCGAAAACGATCGCCTATCAAGTCAAAAAAGGCACGATCATTTATGATTTTGTGCGGCCGCTTGATTATTGGAAGAACATCTTTTTCACGCAGTTGGGTAAATCACTGTACTTGACCCTGTTCACCATTTTCCCACTGATCCTGATTTATGTTTTCGTGTTCAAGATCAACTTCATGGTCGCCAAGGATTTCGGGGCCGTCCTTTTGACGCTGCTGGTCTTGTTGCTGGGATATTTGTTGTCCTTTGTGATGGGCTTTCTGATCGGCATTCTCTCCTTTGTCACCTTCCGCAACGGCGGCATGCTGTCGCTTTATACGGGGCTGGTCATGATTTTCGGCGGAGGGATGTTACCGATCACGATCTATCCCCACTGGTTGGCGGCGGTGGCCAAGGTCACCCCCTTTTATGCGATGCAGGGGCTACCGTTACTGACGTTGACGATGTCTGAGATCAGTTGGCGGCAGTTATACCCGCAGCTGGCCTGGTTGCTGATCTTGATCCTGATCACGACGCAGGTCTACAGCAAAATGCGCGCGCACATTGAAATCGCGGGAGGCTAGCCATGCTAAAAATCAAACGCTATCTCAAACTTTATCGAGATTTTTTCAAAATGGATATTCGGCGCATCGGGCTATATCGCGCCAATCTCTTGACCAGTAGCCTGGGCTATTTGCTCGACTCGCTGGCGACCTTCTTTTCGATCTGGTTGATCTTGAATCAAGTAGGGTCGATTTATGCTTGGGGCATTTCAGAAATGTTTGCCCTATTTACGTATACCTTGTTTTTATTGTCGATTTGGGAGTTCTTTTTCGTGAACACGCTGGAGATTCCTTTTTTGATTTTCGATGGTGAATTGGATATTTTCTTAGTTCGACCGGTCAACGACCTGTTTCAATTTGTCATTTTCGAATTGGATGAGGAATCGATTTTTGAGATCATTGTCTCGTTTTTAATGTTTCTAGGCGCCCTGGCATCCTGTCAGATCGTCGCCGGCCCGGGCAAGATCCTGATTTTCATCTTGGCCACATTCTCGGCGCTCATGGGTTTAGAGGCGATTTACTTAACGATCTCGTCCACCGCGTTTTGGTTCACCTCAACGGAAGGACTGAAATCGATCATCTACCAGATCCTCCAACTGAATCGCTACCCCTTGGAGATCTATCCCAACTTTGTCAAGATCATCATGACGATCATCCCCTTTGGCCTGTACGGCTATTATCCCCTCTCGCTGTTGTTGTTCCCGCAGTCGTCCTGGACCGCCACTCTTTATGTGATCTTGAGTGGGCCGGTCTTTCTCTTGATCGCCTATTTTGGCGTTTGGAAAGTCGGATTACGCCATTACACCAGTGCGGCCGGCTAGCATCTCACAAGATTCACCCTTGTCGATTAAAAAATAAAAAATAAATTATTTTTACGTTGAAAGCGCCATCATTCCGATGTATAATCAATTTGTTGCAACAAGTGTGTCGATCATTAATGGGGGGGCTATTAATGATCGATCAAATTTATTTCAATGGGTTGGGGTGCAGGACAGAGCAATTGGTATGCTCGCCAGACTTACAATGATGTGGTGTCCATCAAGACGATGGGCTAACGATACTGGAGGCTAGTCAGTGATGATGAAGGAATATTTTAGAATGGGCAAGGTCTACTTTATCCTTGGTGTGATTGCATTAATTGGCTGCTCCATTTGGCCAGGACTTAGGGGCTATCCTGTCTATAAGAGCGACTATCTCTACATTATTCTGCTGTTCTTCATTTTATCGTTAGGTTATCATTACAGTTATTTCAAGGAACGAAGCGCGCAACAACAACTGGTAAGGTATCGGAAGATCGGTGGGATTTACCTGATTGGAGGGTTGCTTCTGTTCATTGTTACCTCTGTTCTGGTGGCTCAGGATGCTAAGGAGTTTCCTGACCTTGGAATCACTCTCGCTAGTAGCCCCCTGTTCTATCTCAGTCTTTTCTTCCTCGCGCTAGCAGGCATTGTTTTTTTCCTGGGGATTCAGGGTCAGAAGAAAGCTAATGCAGCCAAGATAACGAAACTAAGAAAGTAAACAGCAACAGCTGATATGACGGCTTATGTTTCTGTCCTAGCTGGACGACAATTACCTCATCGGATTATGATGGGGTATTTTTTTATGAAGAAAAGCAAGAGACCGTCGTGAAACACAACCAGCTTTGTGATTCCGAGTGGTGTGCGCTGTTTTTTTCTGGGTCGTCTATTTTGGGGTTTGGAAGACTGGACTCAAATATTACACCAGTGCGGCCGGCTAGCAGTGTGGGCAAGTGGTGAGGCATTCAGCCCAATTATGAACAAGTTTATTTACAACGTATTGTTTTTGCTTTACAATAACCGTTAGAGGTGATTACGATGGCGTCAATTAATGTTAGAATTGATGAAGACACAAAAAAAGAATCACAAGAAATTTTGGAAGCATTAGGAATGGATTTAACCACAGGAATCAGAGTCTTTCTAAATCAGGTGATTGCTGAAAAAGGCTTACCGTTTGCAGTTAAATTAAGCCCGCTCGAAGCTTCAATTATGGAAATGAAAATGGGTCAAACGAAAACAGTCAGTTCGGTCAAAGAATTGATGGACGATATCAACAATGATTGAGTCTGTGACATACACAAGCTCATTTTTGAGAAGTGCCAAGAAGTTACGACGGAAGCATTACGATATGCGGAAACTGGAAACGGTCATTCAATTGATTGTCTCCGGTCGAACACAAGAACTTAAATCCCAGTATTTCGATCATTTTTTGAAGGGATCCTATCAAGGATTTAAAGAATTACACATTGAACCTGATTGGTTATTGATTTATCAAATTGATCATAAGCAACTCAAACTTTTTTTGATTGCGACGGGATCTCACGATGACTTGTTTTATCGTAAATAGCATCAAATAATTGATGAAAACGGCCTGATTAATTTCAGGTTGTTTTTTGGTAGGTAGAGAATGCAGGAAATGTTGTCTAGCGTTGAAGTGTTAGTTGAATTTAGCGTTGGGTGATAGGCCACACTCACGGGCAAGCGCCCCAATAGTTCGAAGTCAATACAAAAAGGATCACGCTGGTCAGGCGCGATCCTTTTTTGTTGGTAATGCTGGTACGATTTGTGGTGTGTGTTTTATAAGAATGGCCGGGAAACAGAGGTGACCCAATTACGCTGGCCGTTCTTGATTGGCTGGACCATCACATGGGATGGCCAGGATTCGATGACTTGGTTGTTGCCGAGGTAAATGGCCACGTGCCAAACGCGATGATCACTTGGGTTGGTATAGAAAATCAAATCCCCCCGTTGGCGACTGGCGTAGCTGACTTGTTTCAGTCCACTAGCAACGGCTAATTGGCGTGAATTCCACTCGTTGCCTGGTTGAGCGTGTTGGATCGAGGAAACGGGTAGTGGGTTGATACCGCCTGCATACAAGGCTTGGGTCACGAGGCCGGAACAGTCAACGCCATAAGCGTAAGAAGAGGAGGCCCCCACGATGAACGGCTTGCCCAAATAGCTATAAGCAGCCTTGATCATCGCTTCGATATGCGCCGAGCGATCGGTGTACCATGGCGCTTGCAGTGGGTAGATCCAGCTATCGATACTGGTCCAGGTGCTGGCCTTGAAGCCTAACTTGACCCAAGTTGCTTGATTGACCACGCCGGTTGCAGGTAGGCCATGACGCCGTTGGAAACTGGCCACGGCACTTTGCGCGTAACCGGACATATTGGCGTAGCCGCTGTTCAAGCCCAGCGCTCGCAGTGTTAGCCAAGTTTTGATCCCTTCGGAACCGCGGATCAAGTTATAGCCAACTTGGCCGGTAGGTTTGATGGTTTGATAATTGACTTGATAATAGCGGCTAGGATTTTGATAAGGGACAGCTTCTTTGGCCCAGGAATCCTTGACCCATTGGTTACCACCTAGCGAGTACCACATATGGTCGCCGGAAATTTTACGGTCGCCAAATTTCCAATAAGTCCGATTCTTCAGGGTTTTGCCTGTCACGCGACCGTTGGGGACAGCGTAAACTGGCGCCGTGCCGCTGATCCGGACCACGTTGCGTTTGATTTTCGCGTCAACCTTGCGATCAGCGCTGACCGGCGTTAAGGAAATATAGCGCCCATCCATCCATTGGTTGGTGCCCAATTTGTACCAATAATGGTCACCCTCACGATACGCCGCGAATATTTTCCATGAGGAGCCATGGGCCAGCTTACGCCCAGTCATGCCACGGGGTTCCACCGGTGAACGCCATAATTCGATGCCATAATGGGGCACATAAGCGACCCAGCCCACCGCGTGAAACGGTTGTTCAACGATCTTCGTGCTAGCTTTGTTGGTTGTTGCGGCGGTGGTTGTTGCTGGTTCAGTTGTGGTTGCGGCGCCAACGACGGGTGCCGGTTTGCCCAGAATCAGGCCGACACTAGCGGCCAATAATAACCCGGTTAAGCGTAAATGCTGATTCTTTGTTACCTTCATTTCGTCCTCCACCTTTTGTTTGTTGTTCCATTGTTCGTTAGAAAATATGTCCAACACTGAAGCGGGTACTTGGTGGCCCCGGATCGATCTAGTACGAAATCGCGCGTTGGGCTTGTGTTTGCCAATTTCTCAAAAATTGTTGTCGCGTCATGCTGCTGGCCTTGCCCGTCCAACAGTCATTGAAGTAAATTCGACCTTGGTCGTAACCAGTGACCGTGAGCGCATGATACGGGAAGCCGTGAAGCGTGTGCCAAGTGACCACAGGATGGCCCGAACTGAGCTGATAGGCCAGTCCGTCTAAGCCTAGCCCCGTTAAATTCTTGGCGTTACCAGTATACTTGCGGACCACGCCCATTAAAGCCGGTGGAAAAATCGTGATCCCATAACCAGCTGGGTTGCCTAAATATCCCAGATTAGGATCGCTCTTACTCCGGGGCATAACGGCGGCGAGTTGTAGTTTGTTGACGCGATTACCGGCGAAATTGACCATCATGGTGACCGCCGTGATCTCACAACCGTTGGGTAGTTCGGGTCGCTGATTCACGATGGGCACCTTGAGCCGCACGCTCGTTGGGTACGTGGCGCCGGTCACAACAATGTTGCGGCCATTGAGCCATTGCTGCCGCCCCACGCAATACCAGGTGTCGGTCGCCGTTTTCACGCGGTGTGAGACCCGCCAGCGCGAGCCCGTCTGCAACTTCTGCCCCGTTCGCCCATAATTCGTGCTCGGACCGCGATAAACGGCGATGCCATAATGAGGCACATAGGTGATCGTGGCCACGCCTTTGAACGGTTGCGGCGTCTGCGCCCAAGCCCCGGTCGTGACCAGATATTTCGCCAGTAGCCATTGGTTATGGCCTAAATTATAATAACGCTGACCGCCGATTTCCGCTGAGCCATAAACTTGCCAACGGGTGCCGGTTTTTAAGTAGCGCCCAGTCCAAGTCAATTGACCTTGGGTGAAAGCCCAAAGCTTCGCGCCACCATTCGCTTGATAATTAATGACGCCGACGAACCGATTCGGCACTAAAACAGGTTCATTTTCACCTGGATCTGGCGTTATCGATGTTCCCTCGTCCGGGTCGGGTTCAGTCGTAGTTGCGTCCGCTTGATTCCCGTCGGTTTGATTTGTTCCTGACGCTGGTGTCGCCGGTTGTTCGGTAGTTGTGGCCGCCTGGACCACCTGACCTTCAAACCGCGCTGGGCCCAACGCACCATCTTGCTCATGATTCGCCCCGACCCATTGCCCACCAACTAAAATAAGCCAGCCCACCAAAATCACCCATAAGTGTGGCTGCCTGACAACTTTTTCATAATCCTTCAAGATTTTGAAATGCCAACTCCTTTCATTAAAAACGCGGCCCCAGACCGCCCCCAATAATCAACCGGTTTTTGCCCACATCGCCAAAAATAAATGTGAGCAAGCCTCGTCACTATTATAACATTGATTGTAGAAAACGCCGCGTAAAAACGGTTAATTTATCCAAAAAAAGCTAATTTATCAGGATTTATGCCCTGGTGAACACTATGGGTCCAATAAGCCATAACTTTCACGTTGTTCTCACGAAATCGGAAGCGTCAGCCAGATCAAGCCCACGTCACCTTGTCGATTTAGGGCGGAAAGTGGTCGCTGAATTGAACACCAAACCGGATCCAAAAGGGGACAAAAAACTAACTTTCAACACCAGGTGCCAAAGAGTCGTTTTTGCCATCAAAAAAGGTCTAGAACTCCTGATGTGAGATCATCTTTCAACACCAAAAATTCTAGACCCAAAAATATAGACCCAAAAAGGCCATTAAAAAAACCAGCAACCACGGCGACTGAACGCTGCGTGATCACTGGTTAATATCGATTAATGGGTGGTCAGGGGTTTGAGTACACATATAACATAATTGCCTAGATACCAGTGTTTATAAGGTATAGGGTGATGTAATTTAAAGCAGTGAAGGTCATTTTGACGGTCATGTTTAAAAAATAAGCTATTTTTGGTGGGCGTGCATGTCACTATTCAAGCTAATTGGATAGTGTTTTTTTATTTCCTTGGGTGATTATGGAATAACGTCAAAAAGTATTAAATAGTAACATTTGTGGTAACATAGCACCTCTTTTTGCTCAGATTTCCATGATGTTCGGAAAAAACTCCCTATGCCCCATATCCCTATAATAGTGTTGATTTAACGGCGAGTGGGGGGCTTTTAGTGTAGTTATACGGGTTTATTTAAAGTCGCTTAGAACGCCTTATAGCCCCCTATACGTGTATGGCAAAATAACATTATGGAAGTCAACCCATCCCACCGGTTTCCAGTACGAAAAATAACCGATTGGAATGATCCCCGGGGTGGTTTACTCGCGTGATAAATGTTTAAGTATGTTTTTTCCCTTCAACCTTCCCGTTGTGTGGTTTCCTAGAAATGAACGTATCTGGTTGGCATGGGGGTAGCTGGGTATGAGACTGTTCTTAAAGCTTTCCATTTTGGGAGTTTTATACGAAGAAAACCTCAGGACGTTTCTTTAATATTCTTACCCCTAGCCCCCTAATAAAATGGGGGTATGGTATAACGCGATACATAACGGCTAGGGTATGGCTAACTATTGTCGAGCGTTTGCGTTACTACTGGTTGCTTGCATCGCTTAGATAGTCGCTTTCTTCGTGGTTGTATCTATTGCTACTGTTAGTGTTACTGATTGATATTAGTAGTTGATTGCATCGCTTTATTGATTGATTAAGTTAGCTTTACTTCCAATGGTTTAGTTAGTTAGTTGGTTCAACTATTTACCTCACTATGATTAACTACATGTTATATATCTATCTAAATACTTATCGTTGCTGTATTGTTCGGTTACCAACCTAATTTCCTTTGTAACTCTTTAAACAGTGCTATACGTCTTCTAGCTACCTGTGAACGGCTAAGATGTAGCTTCATTGGTAAACTAGTTATGGTAGCAGTCGAGTATGGTTTGAAGTATAGCTCGCTGATAATCTGTAAGGTGATCTCATCACACGTTTCTAAACAGTCGCTTATGATTTCTTTTGAAGCTTTAAGATTATAAATATACCTGTTGTCGGCGATGGTTAACACGCCATGACTTGCTACCGCTTGCTCTATATACTTATCAAGCTTAGGGTAGTCTCTAAGCAATTTTTCAACGTGGTTATAAATAGCTTTGTCCATTATCATCACTCCAATTTAAACTAAAACAGCCACGCTATTAAACGTGACTGCTTTTGTATTATAGTTCGATCTTGTCCACCTTATTAATTCGCTTGAGCATTTCAACACTCTGTTTCCTAAGACTGGCAAGGGCTTGTTTGCGTTCTGCTTCATTGGTGATGATAAAGTAACCGCGCTTGCCGTCACTTCGCAAGCCACCAATAGGGACGTTGTAGCGATTAATTAATAAGGCGATGTCTTTATAGACTGTTCGCTTATCAATTCCTGTTACTTGGCTAATCTCATTAGCAGTTATTAGCTGTTCACTACCACGTGGTAATAGATGTAATACTCTGTTTAATTCGTCACTAGCTATCTCTTGCATGTGTAAGTCTCCTTTTATGTTATTAGTTACATGATTTTGCACGCATTTTGCATGGCTTATTCGTAAAGTGTGCAATGATGAAATGCTGTTATATCAACGATACAAGGCGTTTTTTGCATGTTTTGCACGTTTTTAGGGGTCTACTCTATTCTTTATATATAAAATTACACACATGTGTATTTTTTACTTTTAAATTTAAATATTAGCAAAATATCATGCAAAACGTGCAAAAAGTAGCTATAAACACCTATATAGAGCCGTTTCTTAATTGCACGTTTGCTTAAAAAGGCATGCAATTTTTGCATGAAACCATGTAAAATTAGCTGTTTTGTGGTAAATAGTCAGTATTGTGTGGGTTAAAAGTAACGCCTATATAACGACTTGTGTTAGTTTTATCGCTAGTGCTTGGTGATGCTGTTGTATGCTTTCTCTGAACGCCATACTTTTCTAAAGATGTTTTTACAACGCTCCCACTGGTTGAGCATTTATAACCGTTTCTGTCGCAAAATATTTTATAGGAAGTATTAATATCTACTGCTTTTTCGCCTTTTTTGCTGGTAGTATCAATAATCAGTACTTCATTTACAAATTCTTTAAAGTGATTGTTACTGTCTAGCCATTCTTCACTAGCTACTTGTACAGCGTCAGTTAATGACCATTCTTGACGATCTAAGGCTTTCTTGAATAGTTGAATACATTCCATGGCAAAAGCGGGCGTTTCATCACTGATAAGATCCATATCGAATTGTGACCACCAGCCACGGTTCTTTCTTGCATTACCATTGATGAAATTGATAACCTTTAATCTATCTGCTAAGCCCTCTGTATCATCGCTAAAGGTTGGTAAATCATTAGCACTAAAAACTAGCTTGGCATAATTAACGAATTGAAAGCCTTGTAGTCCTTTATACTCCGCTTCGATTGGATCACCACCGCTTGAAACTTTCTTCAAAACAGCCGTATCAGATAAATAACCGCCTTTGATGTCGGCTACTGAATTAATCTCTTTGCCGTATAATTGGACAACTTTAAAACGATCATTAGCTAATTCTTGTGGTGTTACCGCTGAATAATTCTTTTTGCCTAGCACTTTGCCTAGAATATGATTTAATAATGTGCTTTTACCGTTACCGCCTGTACCGTGCAAAAATAAAATGGTTTGGAACGGTTCATAGCTTCGATAAAAGCAGTAGCCTATATATTCTTTGAAGAAAGTATCAGCATCACCCATCATCTTATTAAGTAGCTTATCTGTTTCAGGCGCTTTATTATTGGCTGGATCAACTTCATAATCATGATAATTTAAAATATAGTCATCAGGGTTATTAGGTTGCATCGCATTTGTTTTAAAGTTATAAGTACCACTTTTAAATAAAGCTAATTGTGGGTTAATTTCTTCAAACGGGTTTTTGTCGCTAAGCGTATAGTCATAACTCGAACGGGTGATATATTTTTGTATCTTTGTAACAGTAGCATCATCATAGACACCCCAACTAGTTAAATCGCTTGTGGCGTGGCGCTCTATTAAGTCCTTGGCTTCGTTCTTACCTAATACACGCCAGCGCCCTATTTTGTGATCATATAATGCTCCTTGAGGTAAAGCACTAAATCGCTTAATCATATTTTCTTTTAAAAATTGATCGCCGTATTTCACTTCATCAATCATGGTTACCAGTCTATAATATGGGTCTCTGTTTCTTGACTTAATGACAAAATAAATATCTAGCCAGACTGGAGTAGGTGATAAATCGTGATTAAATTCTTTGAGTAACCTATCACGGTTCTTTTTATCGTTCAGCCATTCTTCGGGAGGGTATTCTAGCGATGTAACATCAAACGGTACTAACGTTTTTTCTTTCTTAGACTTTCTAGCTTCGTCAACTTTATCTATGACTTCATTTATTTCTGCCAAACGCTAACCCCCTTTGAGAATTTCTTTATTAGCGATGTTTGAATAAATCGCATCTATTTCTTTTTGACTTAGTGGCGGGTCACAATAGTTATTTTTCAGGTTCAATAACTCATAAATCATTGACGCGCTTAATTCTGTTCTAAATAACTTGCCACAATAGCTAGTGAGCGCTGTGTGCCTTTTCCCGTCTGTAATAGGCGTATTGGTTTCATTGACCACTCTTGCTGTGTAGTTTCTAGTTGGTCGGTGGGTTGTAATAAAGCCTTTAGTTGGTTGTGGTTTTGTGCTTTCACATAGTGATAGTGTCTTATCAACGTTTAACGGCTTTCCCTCGTGTATCAGATAGCCCTTATTAGTTAGCTTCACACTATAACGGTTGATAATTGGTAAACCGAATAACTGAGACCACGCCTTAGCGCCTGTATCAAGTGGTAAATGCTTCGCAAAATAAGAATATATCCTGTCATACTCATCAGAGTTAAATGAACGATCAACGGCTAATATCAGCCGATACCTAGCGCCTTTAAAGCCATAGTTGATTGACGGGTAACGAATAAAAGCAGTATTGGCAAATACCTTGTTAAATGTCTCTAGTAATTTATCTTCATTATTTACCTGGTCAAAATCTAAAGATAGGACTGATCGAGTTAATAGATTGTCATTGCTACGAGTTAGATTAGCCATATTACCAGCGATGAAATACTTAGCCTGTGACTGCTTAAATTCGCTAATATTATCAAGCGTAACGGCGCTTATTGCATTCTGTGGGTTAATCTCCTTAATGAAATTAAAGTCATCTAAAGTACTGTTATGATGAGTTTCTTTTACGCCTATTAGTTGGTTAGTGTGAAGCCCTGTCTGACCGTAAATCATTGGGCATTTTCCAATCGCTTAATCTGATTGCTTAATTTTTCTTTTGTCATTGCTGAATTAGCTCCCTTTATTAAATATGTTAAATGCTGTATAATAAAGGCAATAAACAGCTATATCAAGCCGTTTTCGTTTATACCCGTTGTGGTCTGCCAGGACTAAATACAACGGTTATTTTTTTGCCCTTATTCATGATGCAGCCTCTCTAATTCCTTGTATCTGGTAGTAACTTCATAACTAAATCACCATAAGTTTCAGTATCGCTTAATTCATTGATTGCCATTTCTGCTAAGTCTTTAGCATGTTCTAGTGTGATGTTTTCAGTACCCCGATAAATACCAGCGATGTTACATAAAACTTCTATAACAGTTACTAGTGGTTCGTCTTGTTCCACATCGTGATTAATAAAAAAACGATTAGTGTTATCCATAATGTTTACTCCTTAATTAATAAGCACGCCCGCCAGCGTGATTTTTAAATTTCGTTATCTTTGCAATATTGATCTAGTGATTTTTTAGAATACCTGGCCACACCGTCTAAGCTAACTACTGGGATATTTAACTTTTTAAATGTCTTAATACTTACGTGTAAATAGTCGCTTGCTTGCCCTTGGTTCATATAAGGCGGGTACGATTGTTTACGCATTAACTCATCAAAAGCCTTTTGTGCTGATGATATAAACATCGCTGTAATCTCTGCTGATGCTTCATCAGGTATAGCTATTTTTAACTCGCTTGCCATTTTCTCACCTCCTTTAAAGTCCTGTGATTGATACTGACCATAGCCAAACGCTGAAAACGGCGATGAGTAGGCTACTAAAACCGATGATGATTAAATCAGCATCTAAGCCATTGCCTAGGCCAAAATATTCTTTAATCTTTTGCATCGCTAAAACCAGCTTTCTTTAATATGTTTGGTTCGCTAGCTTATTGATTGCTTCTTCTACTCGTGCTTTTCGTTCGTCTGTTAATGGTGTTCTAAGCCATACGGAAAACGTAAACGAACTAATACCGATTGCTTCGGCTACTTGCCAATACTTCAACAAATTTTTACCGATTAAGAGTCGAATGTCTTCATTCGCTTTATTCACAGGTAAACCTCCATTCCATTTGATACAACACCGTTGTACAAAGGAATTGTAAAACATTTATCTCCAAATATCAACAACACCGTTGTATTTTGTTGTTGCGCCGTTTATAATGTTATTAATGGAGGTGTATTATGAACCGCATAAAAGAAGCAAGAGAAAGAAAACTCATCAGTCAACAGCAATTAGCTAAACAACTCGGTGTATCTCAACAAGCTGTTAGTTATTATGAAAAAAGTAAAAGAATACCTGATGATGATACCTGGGACAAAATGGAAAAAATTCTTGATGTCCCTGCACAATATTTAAAAGCTGAAACAAATGATCCAGAGGGTTGGGACTTGTGGTTTGATGCTACGGGCTATAACAAGGAACGTATAATCGCTGAAATTAATCGTTTAATAAAATCACATAGGATCTTGGAAAGTGATAGTTTACAAACCAAAATTGGAAAAGCTGTAACGTTCCTTGATGGAAGAGGTGGTACTGATTACAATGCTGTGATGACAACTCGGAAATCAATATATGAACTTTTGGATAAAATTAAAAGTGATTACTATATCGATCCAATTAAGAATACAAAAGCACACCCAAAAGACGGTAAGTTATCATCTATGGTTCAAACAGAAAAAGACAGTAATGGTTCGTTATTTTATGACGATATGAACAAAGAAGTTTATTTTAAAATATCAGAAATTCTTCAAAAAGCATTAAACGAATTAGCTACATTAGCTAATGGCATTTCAAATAAAAATAACTACTAAGAATTAGTTTGTCGTCATATAACCTCATACATAGCACGCCCGCCAGCAAGCTATGAAAGGTTGATAACTATGGCATCATTTAAGCAGTACGAATTAAAAGACGGTACTAAGCTATGGAAAACTGATGTTTACGTTGGCATTAACCCCCAAACGGGACGCCCAAAACATACGGTTAGACGTGGTTTTAAGACAAAAAAAGAGGCTTCGCTTGTAGCGTCTAGACTGGAGCTTGACGCATCACAAGGAAACCTTAAAAAAGATAACAATATTCTATTTTCTGCTGTCTATAACGAATGGTATCAAGCTTATATCAATACTGTAAGTGAGAGCACTTGGAATAGAACGGCAGGCATGTTTGATAATCATATTCTACCAGCTCTAGGGAAATATCGCATTAGGACTATTACAGTCGATCAAATACAAAAAGCCGTTAATAAGTGGTTTAAGATTGCCACACGTAACTATAAACGTTGGTATAACTATGTTGTTAATGTCTTTGAGTTTGCTCTAAAGCGGGGATATATTGAAAAAAACATCGCCAAATTGGTTACATTGCCTAAGAAACACGCATCAGCAGGCGATGCTCCAGAGAATTTTTGGGATAAAGAACAATTAGAAACATTCTTTAGCTATATTGACCCTGGAAAAGAAACTGAAAAATATACGCTGTTTAGAGTGTTAGCTTTCTGTGGTGTTCGTCGTGGCGAGTGTCTAGCTTTAACATGGAATGATATTAATTTCACTGATAGCACGATGAGAATTAATAAAACATTGACCCAAGGTAAGGGCGGTAAGCAAATAGTTCAATCACCTAAGACTAAAAACTCACGCCGTACAATCGAGTTAGACCCTACGACAGTAAACTATCTTAAACACTGGAAAACTGTTCAGAAACGCAAATACTTCATGCTAGGCTATAACACTTTGCAACCTAAGCAGTTAATCTTTGCTAATTCTAAGAACGGCTATAAGTCGCTTAATACTCCTGCTAAATGGTTGAAGCCAATCATCGCCGAACATAATTTAAAACCAATTACGATCCACGGCTTTAGGCATTCGCATTGTTCAGCATTGTTTTCAGCAGGAGCAACGATTAAAGAAGTTCAATTAAGATTAGGGCATGCTGATGTGGCCACAACGTTAAATATATATAGTCATGTTACTAAGAACCAAAACAAGGAAGTAGCACAAAAGCTAGTTAATTATTTAGACTTCTAGCTGATCCGTGACGGTCATTTTGACGGTCATGTTATCCTGTCAGCTACTTTTCTATTATAAATGAGGGTACAAAAAAACCAGCAACCACGGCGTTTTAACGCTGCGTGATTGCTGGTTAATATCAGTTAATGGGTGGTCAGGGGATCGAACCCTGGACCCACGGATTAAGAGTCCGTTGCTCTGCCAGCTGAGCTAACCACCCAAGTAAATCTGACGACTTAAATATCTTAGCATAGGAAAGCGGGACTAGCAACCCTTCTAAGCACTTTTTCTTGATTTTTTTCTAATTATTGACGAAACTAGAGCTGAAATCTAGTGTTTGCGCGTAATTGTGGTATGATGGGAGCCTTGTTCAAACCGTGCCGCTGGTGAACAGGAATGTTTGGTTTCTGTTCTTGAACCTACGTTTGGTTGCAGTTCTTGGTGGGTGTTGCGCGTGAGCGCAACCGGTTCGGGCCATTGTCGCGGCTGGAACGCAGTGGGCATCGTTTGAAGCCAATCCGCAAGCCCAGCGGCTTGTCTTCAAATCGAGCCTTGTCCTAAGCGGCAAAGCCGCCAAGGACAATTTCACCGCTGAGCCGCATGGCCCGAACCGGTTGCTGGGCAGAATTGAGCTGATTTGCAATCGAGTCGAAGGATTCGACGAAGTTCTTTTGCAAGCTAGCGGTCAGACCATTACCCACTTTTTGGGTGGTACAACAATACCAACAGATTTGGTTAAATAGGTCGGTACATTTCCGGTCGTGCAAATAACTATGTTTCATAAATTTAAACAAATTTTGGTTGGAAACCGACCAATTTGGCCGATTCATCAAATAGTGTCCGAGTTCATCCGGTGGACTTCACTGGTGTTACCAATTTAAGAATTGTGATCACCAACCACGGTCGTTAATTGCGAAAAACTACATCCACGTGAGATAGCTTGTCAGCTAGCGGGATTGCTTATGATGGAAAGGACGACTGAGCAGGTTGTGTTGCGCGGGCGTTGGTGGGCTGTTTACTAGTTGGTTGCGCGGGCGTTGGTGGGCTGTTTACTAGTTGGCGGAAGGTCGGGCTGGGGGTGAGTCAGCCGCGATATTATTGTTGGCGATTTATCGCCTACAATAAGGCCGAGTTTTGAGATTTTCGGCGCACTTCCGAAAAGCTCAAAATCGTGCCCGCCGCGTTCCACCACCCCCAGCCCGACCTGGGGCCCCACCACATCTACAATCCACCAACGTCACGCGCAGCGCAAGCTGCGGACCAGCTCCTTTTTTGAATCCTAGCTCAGGAGCTACCCGTTGTGTTCCGCACTCGAAACGTGCTCACCGACCCAGCTCCCTGCGCTTAGCTACGCAATTGTTCCGGAAGCAAAGTACGGCTTCCAAAACAATTGCTAGGCTAATGCTCAGGAGCTACCCGGGTCGGTTCGCACTCTGCCATGGGTTGTTGTCAACCGGGTTTATTAGTATAATTGAGAGCAGTAGATGGAACGTCTCTAAGGAGGAACCATGTCAATGGCAAAAAAAATCTTAGTTGTCGATGATGAGAAACCAATCTCTGATATTGTCAAATTCTCGCTGACCAAGGAAGGCTACGACGTTTATGTGGCCTATGATGGTGAAGAAGCGCTTAAAAAAGTAGAAGAAGTCAACCCTGATTTAATTTTATTGGACTTGATGTTACCGAAGATCGATGGGCTTGAAGTGGCCCGTGAAGTCCGTAAGACCCACGATATGCCGATTATTATGGTCACCGCGAAGGATTCTGAAATCGATAAAGTCATCGGACTGGAGTTAGGCGCGGATGATTATGTCACCAAACCTTTCTCTAACCGTGAATTAGTGGCGCGGGTCAAGGCCAATTTACGCCGTCAAGCCAAGGTTGCGGCGGACAGCGAAGAGGAGGATCACCACGAAATCGATGTGGGTGATCTGACGATTTTCCCTGACGCCTATGATGTTTCTAAACGCGGTGAGAAGATTGAATTGACGCACCGTGAGTTTGAGTTGCTGCATTATTTGGCTAAACATATTGGTCAGGTGATGACGCGCGAACATTTGTTACAAACCGTTTGGGGTTACGATTATTTCGGCGATGTGCGCACGGTAGATGTGACGGTGCGGCGTTTGCGGGAGAAGATCGAAGACAATCCTAGCCACCCGGACTGGATCATGACGCGTCGGGGCGTGGGTTATTATTTGAAAAACGTGGATAGTGAATAAGTTTTTGGCTAGTATCAGCTAAGACCGTGAAACCCAGCCGTACCGAGCTGATCAGGAGCGTAACGCCTCTGAGAGTTTCGCGGTCTTTTGTTATTGTGGGCTTGGCGCGGGGCCGGTTGTGGCCGGCTTCGTTAGGCTTGACCAGTTGGCCCTGGAGCCATGATTATTTTGCCCGACGGCGTCTTTAGTCAGACTTGGGGCGCGCCTTGTTGGCACCAATTAAGGAAGTGAATCACGCGTAACGTTATAGCGGAGAACGTAACGCCTAGAAATCATGAATGAGAGAATCAGACCGTTTCAGTCGATTCATTTTAAGATCGCCATTGTTTTCATGTTGCTGCTCTTGACCACGATCGAGATCATCGGGGCTTATTTCGTGAAGCAATTGGAACAGCAGAACATTAAGACCTTTGAAGAATCGATCGTGGTGCAACCTTATATCACCAGTCAATTGGCCAGCGAACTGACCAGTAACGACACCGATACAGCCAATCGTAACATCAAAACGATCGTCGGCGAGATCGATAATGCGTCGATTTCAGAAGTTCTGGTGGTGGATAATAAATTGGTGGTTCGGGGAACGAGTAACGCCAATGATCAAGGCGATATTGGTCAACGAACACCAAATTCGGGCATCAAAAAAGGGATTTACGCCAACCACAAGCAAACGCAAATCACGTCAGATGGACATGGTAGTTACTACACAGCCATTACGCCGTTGACGAATCCAGGTGCAGACGCCAATCAGGTCGTCGGCGCCATTTATGTGCGGGCGAGCATGGATGATGTTTACCGTAATATCAATTCGATCACCCTGATTTTCTTGACGGCCTCCTTGGTCGCGGGTTTGTTGGGGATGGTGATCTCGATCTTTATTGCCCGGGCAATCACGCAACCGATCGATGAGATGAAGAAGCAAGCGATTCGGATGGCGGACGGGGATTATTCGGGGCAAGTTCGGATCTATGGGCAAGATGAGTTGGGACAATTAGCGGTTGCCGTCAACAACTTGTCGATCCGCGTGGAGGAAGCACAAGAGGTTTCCGATGCGGAGCGGCGGCGGTTGGACTCGGTTTTGAGCCATATGACCGACGGCGTGATCGCGACGGATCGCCGTGGTAAAGTGACGATCATCAATGAAACAGCCTTGAATTTCTTGAACACCACCAGTGACGAAATGATCGGCGAATCAATTTTGAAGGTGTTGGGGATCGAGCAGGATTATTCTTTCCGGGACCTTTTGGAGACCAAGCAAGAAATGGTGATCGAGCCGAATAAAATCATTCGCGAACACCACGGCAACACGACCGGCCCAGCTAATCTGGGCAGCACGACCACCGACGATCCGAAGTTGGCGCCGGGGCTAGACCAAGAGATGATCTTGCACGTCGATTTCTCCTTGATCCAGCGGGAAACTGGTTTTATCAATGGGTTGGTCTGTGTGCTCCACGATATTACCGAGCAGGAAAAAAATGAGCACGAGCGCCGGGAATTCGTTTCCAATGTGTCCCATGAATTGCGGACGCCGTTGACTAGCGTGCGCAGTTATATTGAAGCGTTGAACGATGGCGCTTGGCAAGATCCGAAATTAGCCCCGCAATTTCTCAGTGTGACACAAGAAGAAACCGACCGGATGATCCGGATGATCAATGAACTGTTGGCCCTGTCGCGGATGGACCAAGGGACAGCGAAGATGGAATTGGAATATGTCAATCTCAATGAGTTCTTCAATTATATTCTCGATCGGTTTGACATGATGATCAAAACCGAGAATGAGCGCGGCGATGGCTTCCATCACCTGCCCCAGAAGACTTATAGCATCAAACGGGAATTTGCGCCCCGGGACCTGTGGGTGGAGCTGGATACCGATAAAATGATGCAAGTGATCGATAATATCATGAACAATGCCATTAAATATTCCCCAGATGGTGGGGTGATCACCGCGCGGCTGATCGAAAATCAACAGAGTGTGGTGGTCAGCATCAGTGACCAAGGCCTGGGGATCCCGCGAAAGGATATCAATAAGATTTTTGACCGGTTCTACCGGGTCGATAAGGCCCGCTCACGGAAGCAAGGTGGGACGGGCTTGGGCCTAGCAATCTCCAAGGAAGTCGTCGAAGCCCATCACGGTCATATTTGGGTCGATAGCGCCGAGGGTCGGGGGTCAACGTTCTACATTTCGTTGCCATATCAATCATATGAGAATGGAGATGAGTGGGATGCGGAAAACTAATCTGTTAGTGCGGTTTGTTCTGATTGTGGCGATTCTGATCAGTTTAGTGTTGTCGTATTTGATTTGGACCAACAACCAGCGGTATGAACGTAAATCGGACACAGAATCCACGGTCACCACAGCGTTGATCACCAATCAACAGGCGCTGAGCCAAGTTTTCTTACCAACCGAAGTGGTCAAGGTCGACCAAAAAGGCAACCAACAACTGGTTTATAACCACAAGGAAAACCTTGTGCTGGAAATTCGCAAGTTGATGGCGAACTGGTCCTACCGCTCATCGCACCGGAGTACCAAGCGATACGCCGACCTAATGGCGTTGAATGGCTCGGTGCAGTTGATTTATGCCGATCAACTTTCCACCCAGCTGTTCGGCGAGGTTGCCAAGCAAGACAGTCTAAAAAGCGCCACCACCGACCATGCTTTTGATCGCATCATCTTCAATTTGACCGGTGATTTGGACCACGTTTACTTCTTGGATGATCGCACGCAAAGCGTTTGGGAAAGCCGCGTGAGCAAAGCGGACGCCGATCCGGTCGCCACCCTGATCAATAAATGCGATTTCAAGGTCAAGGTGACCCAAGAGACACTATCTGGTCAGCCGCGGCTCTTCTTCAGTGATAGCGTGAAACTACAGCCGTATAGTTACTTGATCAATCGGCGCAATGAAACTACCTATATTTCGGCGCTAATGAGTAGTGATAACAACGCCAATGTGGAGTCCCGGGAATCAGGCGGCCAAACGGTTTATTATGGCGGCGGCAGTTATCATAATCAATTGATCGTCGACCATCGCAGTGATCAGCTGGAGTTCGTCGACAACAGCCGCACGACCATCCCAGAAAGCCTGAATCGCTTGCAGGAGAGCGGCTTCACCATGTTGAACAGTATCGGCAATCCCTTGACGGATATTCGCTATTATGATGCCGACAATACTAAAAAAACGATCGCTTTTCGCAGTTTTGTTGAAGGGTTCCCCATCTTCCAACAAAGCGATTTCGGTGCGGTCAAAATCACCTTCTCTCGTTCCGGCAGCCACATCAAATTCTCCAGTCGGGTCCTCCAAGTGCCGGTGCCTGCAGCCAATGGTCAAGTCACTTTGCCCGCCACCGCGACGATCTTGCAGAAGTTGATCGCTGCAGGATACCGCAAAGGCGAGATCCAAGATCTGGTGGTTGGTTATCAGTGGATCACCGACCAAGAAGAGGCGGACATCGTTGATCTGAAGCCGACTTATTACGCCAAGATCAACGACCGTTGGCAGACCTATCAAACCTGGATCAACGATAAAACGCAAACGGAGGCGACTAACTAATGGACTTTCGGCGAATTGAATTGATTTTCTTGATCGTTTTCCTCGCGTTGGACATTTTCCTGTTCGCCTCATTCACCCAAAATGACAGCGACACACCCTATACGACGACCACTAACTTGTCCGACGCTGAAGCCATCGCCCAAGACATGAAAGATGACCACATTACCGTGGATAAACTCTCCGATGACAGCGATGAAGGCTTCTATTTGGCCAGCAAAACCGAAGATTTACTGGTCAAAAGCTTGGCCCAATTAACCGGGCAAACCACCTCTTATAATTACGATACCCATAAACTAACCAGCCAATTCAACACACCGCTAACATATAATAAGAAACAAATGATCAGTGAATTGAAAAACTTCATCAAGAGCGCCGATAATGTCCTTTATGGTGACCAATACACGTATATCGCCGGCATGTCCGACCCCAAGAACACCCTGGTTTTTGCCCAGAAAATCAAACAAGGCGTCGTTTTGGACGCCCAAGGGACCCTGACCTTCAACGTCAACAACGACGTCATTACCGGTTATACCCAGACCTATTTGCCCAACGTCACCGTTTTGCGGGAAAAGCAAACCACGATCAGCGCCCAAGACGCGATCCAACTCTTGTATACCTCCAGCGAGCTCCCCGCCAATTCGAAAATCGTGTGGTACCGCTTAGGATACTCCGAACTGATCGATGTGCGCGGTAGTGTGATCTACGTCCCGGTTTGGAATGTCATGGTACAACATAAAGGTACCAAAAACGAGTCCTTGAAAAAGGTCAACGCCTTGACTCGCACGGTGGTCAAGGGAAGTACCACGACGAACGATCCTAATGCTAGTAGCAGTAATAGTAGTTCGGTGACGACTGCTGGGGATTGAGGGTTTGTTGCTATCCTTGCGCTTGATTGCGGGCGTAGTGGGTTTGGGTGGGGACGCAACCGCCTCAGGACGTTTGTCGTGGCTGGAACGCGGTGGGCACTGTTTTGAGCCAATCCGCAAGCCCGGCGGCTTGTCTCAAAATCAGGCCTTATTCTAAGCGATAAATCGCTAAGAATAATCTCACCGCTGAGCCACGCGTCCTGAGGCGGTTGCTAGGCAGAATTGTGCCTATCTGCAATCGAGGCGAAGGATTTGACGAAGTGGTTTTGCAAGCTAGAGGTCAACCGATTGCCCTTTTTTGAGGTGGTACGGCAACACCAACTGATTCGGATTAGAAGGTCGGGACATTTTTGCGTAGGTTGAACATCTCTACTTGTTTCCTTAACTGTTCATAGGTGGAAACTGACCGATTCAGCTGATTCATCAAGAACTTGCCTTAGTTCATCAGACAGACTGTACCGGTGTCACCAATTTAAAGCTTGTGACCACTAACCATGGCCGTCAATTGCGTGGATCCCCATCAATTGACCATAGCTTGCCAAATGGCGTGAGTGCTCAAACGGCTGTTAAAACGTTGAGCGGCTGGAGCGGAGAAATTCGGGGTGAGATCGCCGTGAAATTGTCCTTGGCGGCTTTGCCGCTTAGGACAAGGCCTGATTTTGAGACAAGCCGCGTACTTTGCGGATTGGCTCAAAACAGCGCCCACAGCGAGCTCACCC
>NZ_RHOV01000023.1 GCF_003946655.1 Lapidilactobacillus achengensis | reverse complement strand
TGTTGGCGATTTATCGCCTACAATAAGGCCGAGTTTTGAGATTTTCGGTGCACTTCCGAAAAGCTCAAAATCGTGCCCGCTGCGTTCCACCACCCCCAGCCCGACCTGGAGCCTCACCACACTTGCCAACCACCAACGCCACGCGCAGCATAAGCTGCGGTCATTATTATGTCCACACACATCATCGAAAACGAAAAAAACAGGCTGATCAGCAGCCGGATTGGATGGATCCGACAACGCTGTGATCAGCCTGTTTAACTGTGGGTAAAATAAGGATTTATGCGGCGATCCGAATAATCTGATCAAAATTGATCAGCTGGATCAGATTACTGTGCTTGACAACGAAAATCACTGTTCGTTGTTGACGATCGATCGTCTTGAATTGACCAATCAGAAACTCATTACCGCGTTTATTGGCGGCGTTGGTCTTTAACTGCAACGAGACAATTTGCGGATTATGAATCAGGTAATCGATCTGGGCGGTCAATTGTTGCGAATCAATCCGGCGGTAGGTGTCCTTGGCCACCGTAGCGTCAGCCGCCGCTGGGTTTTCCGCAAGATCAAAGAACGAGTAGAGTGATTTAGTTAAGGTCTGACGAATTTTCTTCAAGGTTGGCATTGGACATTCCTCCGAACAAGTGTTTGTATCTTCATTATACGAACATCCGTTCGAAAAGCAAGCCCTTTTGCCTGATTTGAGTAAAATTATTTTTTACTTGAACTTTTTCCCGTGGCGCTGATTCCTATGAGATCAAGGCTAGAGCCGTGTTTTTTCGTTGACTGGGCTCCTGGGGCTTGAAAAAATGTTGAAAAAAGGGCAATATATATCTATTGACTAATTTGTTTTGGGAGCTTTCTGAATGTCTGAAAAAGGTATGTTGATCGTTTTATCTGGCCCATCTGGGGTTGGTAAGGGAACTGTCCGGCAAGCGATGGTCGCGAAGTATGGCCAGCAGTTCAAATATTCGATTTCAATGACGACGCGGCAACCGCGTCCCGGCGAGGTCGATGGGGTGGATTATTATTTCCGCACCCGCAATGAGTTTGAAACCGAGATTGCCAATGGGGGCATGCTGGAGTACGCCCAATATGTGGGTAATTACTACGGCACACCCTTGCGTTATGTCAATCAAACGCTGGAGCAAGGGCAGGATGTTTTGTTGGAGATCGAAGTCAAAGGCGCCATGCAGGTTCGTAGCAAAGTCAGTGATGGGGTGTTTATTTTCTTAACGCCGCCTGATCTGCATATTTTGCAGGAACGGATCGTTAAGCGGGGCACCGATGATATGGCGACGATCAAACGACGGATGCAGACGGCCCGCGAGGAAATCAATTTGATGACCAATTATGATTACGCCGTCGTTAACGACCAAGTTGAGTTGGCGGTGGATCGGATCGAGCAGATTATTGCCAGCGAGCATTTGCGCGTCGCTCGGGTCTTAGACACTTATCAGAGTATGTTAGGAGAAGATTAGAATGATTTCATACCCACCAATCGATAAATTACTGGAAAAAGTAGATTCACGTTATTCCTTAGCGATTTTGGCGGCCAAGCGGGCCCATCAGCTTGAAGCTGGCGATTTCGAAATGCTTGATCATTACAAGTCAGATAAGACAGTGGGGTTGGCCCTAGAGGAAATCGCGGCGGGCAAGATCGCGATCGATCCTCATTCTGATTTGAAAGAAGCGGACGCGGAGGCGGTTGACGCTGAAGAGCAACGCGAGGACTTAGAAAAGCCAAATGATTCGGCTTCAGGAACAGACGCAGCTAAATAAATGTGAGGAACCTTCTAACGCAATCGCGGTCGGAAGGTTCGTTTTTTAATTGACTGATTTAAGTTTGACGTCGCTGGAAGTTTTCGTCGGAATTTAATGAAAAGAAACGGTAGGTGCGTATATGTATCAGGGTAAACATATTTTACTGATCATTTCTGGGGGGATCGCGGCGTACAAAATTCCCCAATTCATTCGTGGCCTAGTCAAAGCAGGCGCGGAGGTTCAAGTGATCGCGACCCAGGCGGCGACGGCGTTCGTGACGCCGCAAACCTTGGCGGTGGTCAGTCAACATCCCGTTTATGACGACCATTATTTGCATAGTAACACCACCGCGATCAGCCACTTAGATTTAACGATCTGGGCCGATTTGATTATTGTGGCGCCGGCGACCGCCGATATTTTGGCGAAAATGGCCAATGGGATCGCCGATGATTTGGCCAGTACGGCGTTATTAGCGGCGGCCAAGCCGATCTTTGTTTTCCCAGCGATGAATGACCAAATGTATGGCGCCGCCGCCACCCAGCGGAACTTAGCGTTGTTACGGCAGGATCACGTCACAGTCTTTGAGCCGGAAGTAGGCTTGTTAGCGGAAGGTTACGCGGCGAAAGGACGGATGCCTGAACCGGCGACGATGCAGGCCTTGGTGAAGAACGCCTGGCAGCGCCAAACAACGGACCAAACTTTAGCGGGCCAGCGGGTCTTGATCACGGCTGGCGGAACCCGTGAAGCCATAGATCCCGTGCGGTTTATCGGCAATCACTCTTCGGGGAAGATGGGCTGGGCCTTGGCGCGGGCGGCCTATTGGGCTGGCGCTGAGGTGACGGTGATCAGTTCTGTCCCAGCGCCAATGGATATTCCGGCCAAAGTTGTCGCGGTGACCACCACCGCGGAATTACAAGCGGCTGTCCAACGGCTGTTCCCCCAAAGTGATCTCTTATTCATGGCGGCGGCGCCAGCTGATTTCCGTCCGGCACACCCAGCGACGAATAAAATCAAAAAGCAACCGGGTCAAGCGGAAATGCAATTGACCTTGGTGAAAAATCCGGATATTTTGGCAAGTTTAAAGCCACAACGGCGCCAGCAAATCGTCGTCGGCTTTGCTGCGGAGACCCAACAATTACTCACCAACGCTCAAGCCAAGCTACAGGCCAAGGATTTAGATCTGATCGTCGCTAATCCTGTCGGCGGCACCGATAGCGGCTTTGATGTGGATCAAAATCAGGGCACTTTGCTGTTCGCGGATGGCAGCCAGCAAACTTTGCCGCTCACGAGCAAAGAGGTGATGGCACAAGCGATCGTCGCGGCCGTGACCACCAAGATTCTGGACGGTCGTCGCTAACTCGCCAGTCGAGCCAACCTGCTGGTCAGTTGAACTTGCGTGCCAAACGAATCCGCTGACCAAGCGTGTCGGGACCGGCCGCTCATTTAGGTCAACCGGTCGTTAGGGACATCCAAAAGCGGCGGGATCCTTTTTTGGCAACACCAGCCGATTTACAGTGAATTACGGTTATGAAAGGGGCGGAACAACGTGATTGCTCAAGTTATTATTGATATTCCCGCGCAACAAACTAACCGCACCTTTGATTATGCGGTTCCTCCTGAACTAGAAACGCTGGTCGCGCCGGGAATGCGGGTCCTGGTTCCCTTTGGCCGCGGGAAAAAGCACCAACGGCAAGGGTTCATTTGGCGCTTAGCCAATCAGTCCAGCTTCAAAGGTCAATTGAAACCACTAGCGGAGATTTTAGATCTGGCGCCTGTTTTGAACGGTGAAATGTTGGCGTTGGCTGGTTGGCTGGCCCAAGACACTTTCTCGTTTCTGATCAGCTGTCTACAGACTATGCTGCCCAACGCCTTACGCGCCAGCTACCAGCGCCGTTTCCACTTGTTGACGCCGCTTCCGGCTGACTCGCCGCTGACAGCTTTATTGGATGATCCAACGAATGGGCATCTGCCGGATGAATTATCGCCGCTCTTGCTGCGCACCCTTCGCAACGCCGAGCAGGCCGGGCAATTAACGATCGCTTATCAGGTTGCCCAACGGACTAAAGTCAAGCACGTCACGGTCTTTACCGTTAAAATTTCCCCGGCGGCGGCCCAAGCTGCCCAATCCGAGCTGCGGGCCAACGCCCATCAACAAATAGCGCTCTTGAATCTGATCCAGGCCCAACCTGGTTTCTCGGGAGCGAGCGCGGCTTGGCAGGCTCAATTGCCGGAGTTGACTGGCGCTACCTTGACCACCGCGGTTAAAAAAGGCTGGCTACAACGTTCCGAACAAGAGCAGTATCGGCGACCTAATCAATTACCCCAGCCCAAAGCGGCCTTGCCATTGACCAATGAACAGCAGACCGCGTACCAAGCCGTCGCCGCAGCGATGGCGGACCGACGGGATCAAGTTTTTCTCTTGGAGGGCATTACTGGCAGCGGCAAGACCGAAGTTTATCTCGCAGCGATGGCCGATGCGTTACGGCAAGGCAAGACCGCGCTGATGTTGGTCCCGGAAATCGCGTTGACGCCGCAAATGGTCCAGCGGGTTCAGGAACGGTTCCAAAAAGACGTCGCTGTTTTACATAGTGGCCTGTCCGCCGGTGAACGCTTTGACGAATGGCGGCGGATCGAACGGGGTGAGGCGCGCGTGGTTGTTGGCGCGCGCTCTGCCGCCTTCGCGCCTTTGCAGAATATTGGCGTGATGATCATCGATGAAGAACATGAAAGTAGTTACAAACAAGACGACATGCCTCGTTATCACGCCCGCGACGTGATTTTACACCGGGCGGTCACCCATCAATGTCCCGTGATTCTAGGCAGCGCCACCCCTTCATTAGAGTCCCGGGCCCGAGCGCAAAAAAAAGTTTACCAACTCTTGCGGCTGACCAAACGTCCACAAACGGCCCATTTACCAACGGTGCAAGTTCTGGATATGCGCGACGCTGACAAAGTGGCGGGCAAACCCAGCTTCTCGACGGTGCTGATCACGGCCTTGCAACAACGCTTGGATCGTCACGAACAAAGTATCCTTTTGCTTAATCGGCGTGGATATGCTAATTTTGTAATGTGTCGTGATTGTGGTAATGTCATTAAATGTCCCAATTGCGATATTTCTTTGACCTTGCATCGTGACATCCAAGCCTTAAAGTGTCATTATTGTGGTCATCAAGAGCCGATTCCCCAAGCTTGTCCGGTTTGTCAAAGTCGGCATATTCGCGATTTTGGCGCGGGGACGCAACGGATCGAATTGGAGTTACAAGAAATTCTACCGACGGCGCGAATTTTGCGGATGGATGTGGATACCACGGCGCGCAAAGGTGGGCATCAACGCTTGATTGATAAGTTTGGCCGTCAAGAAGCGGATATTTTACTGGGGACGCAAATGATCGCCAAGGGATTGGATTTTCCCAATGTGACCTTGGTGGGCGTCATCAATGCGGATACCTCCTTGAGTTTGCCGGATTTTCGCGCCAGTGAGAAGACGTTTCAACTGTTGACCCAGGTCAGTGGTCGCGCGGGTCGGGCGGATAAGCAGGGTCAGGTTCTGATCCAGACTTATAATCCTGATAATTACGCGATCCAACTGGCTTCACATCAAGATTACGAGGCCTTCTATCAGCGCGAGATGCATTTGCGGCACGCGGGGGGCTATCCGCCTTATTACTACACGATTCTCGTTTCGGTCAATCATCGCCAAGAGGATCTGGCGGCGCAGAAGATTTATCAGCTGTTTCGTCAGGTTCAGCCTGTTTTGTCTCCCACGGCTGTGTTGCTCGGACCAACGCCGCGCATGATTGCACGAATCAATAATCAGTATTATTATCAATTTATCATAAAGTACAAACACGAAGAAAAACTGTTTACGACTTTGCAACGTTTAGTGCTTGAAATGCAACAGGAAAGTGGCTTTCAATTGCGAATCGATCGCGAACCGTTACAAATTTCTTGATAACGAAGGAGTAATCAAGCCATGACATCAATGATATTTATGGGCACGCCTCAATTCGCGGTGCCGATTTTGGAGGCTTTAGCGGCCGCGCCAGATTATGAGATCTTGGCTGTGGTCACCCAACCAGATAAACCGGTCGGACGCAAGCATGTCTTGACACCAACGCCAGTCAAAGAGGCGGCGTTACGGCTCCATTTGCCTGTTTTCCAGCCGGTGAAATTGGCTGGTAGTCCCGAATTGACCCAGATGATCTCCTTGCATCCAGATCTGATCATTACGGCGGCGTTCGGGCAATTCTTGCCGAAGAAATTATTGGCGGCGGCGCAGATCATGCCGTTGAACGTGCACGGGTCTTTGTTGCCGAAATATCGCGGTGGCGCGCCAGTTCAACGGGCGATCATCAACGGCGATCCCGAAACTGGGGTCACGATCATGGAAATGGTCGCGAAAATGGACGCCGGCGATATGTTGAGCCAAGTCAAGGTGCCGATTACCGCTATCGATGACAATGGTACGATTTTCGAGAAATTGAGTTTGGCGGGTCGCGATTTACTAATGGCGACTTTGCCGAAAGTAATTGCGGGAACGATCGTTAAAGTGCCACAAGATCCTGAGAAAGTCACCTTCGCGCCGAATATCAGCGCGGCGGAGGAAGCGTTAGATCTCCACGATTCCGCGCAAAACTTGGTCAACAAGGTGCGTGGATTGCGGCCAGATCCTATCGCTTATTTGGAGTTTGCTGGTCGCCGGGTCAAAATTTGGGATAGCGCCGTCGCGGATCTGTCCACCAGTTTGGAACCGGGCCATTGCGTTAAAGCGGATAAGCAACATTTGTGGTTATCGGCGGGCGCTGGCTCTGTTTGGGCGATCAAGGAACTGCAACTGGCCGGGAAGAAGCGGATGCCGATCAGTGCCTTCATGAATGGCTATGGTCAAGAATTTGGCGCTGGCCAGTTGGTGATCGGCCAATGAGTAAATTAACGGCGCGTCAGGTCGCGGTCAACCTGCTTGAAGATATTGAAGCGAAACAACAGTACGCGAATTTGGAATTGAATCATGTTTTGAGCCGAAGTCAACTCAGCGCGGTCGACCAAAAGTTGGTTACCCGCTTGGTCTACGGCACCCTTCAGTGGCAATTACGGCTGGACGCGGATTGGCAAAGATTTGTTAAAACGCCGGCGCAATTGCCGCTTTGGGTCCAAACGTTGTTGCGGATGTCTGTTTATCAACTCTTCTTTTTGGATAAAGTGCCAGCACACGCGATTTTGAATGAGGCGACGAATATCGCGAAGCAGCGGGATCATGGCAAATATGCCCGCCTAGTTAACGCGGTCATGCGTCAGACCCAGCGTCATGGCGAAGTGGATTTCGCGGCCTTGACGGATCCGGCAGAACGGTTGAGCTTGACCTATTCCGTTCCCCAATGGTTGGTCGCGACACTTTTGACCCAATATGGCGCCGCGACCGTGACGCAGGTATTGGCGACGGTCAATCAGCCAGCGCCAGCCGCTTTGCGGGTGAACCTGTTGAAAACCACGCGGGAGAAGTTACTAGCAGAACTGCAACCGGAATTTCCTAGTTTACAAGCCAGCGCGCTCAGTCCCGTAGGCTTAGTGGCCAGTGAAGGTTTCTTCGCGCAAACGGAGGCTTTTCAGGCTGGGGAATATACCCTTCAAGATGAAAGTTCGCAATTAGTGGCGCCGGCGTTACAGGTCCGGCCAGGAGATCAAGTCTTGGACGCGTGCGCGGCGCCGGGCGGTAAGGCGACTCATTTGGCGACTTATTTGGATCCGGCTCAGGGCGGTCATTTAACTGCCTTGGACATTCATCAGCATAAGTTGAAGTTGATCACGGATAATGCTTCGCGGCTGGGGGTCGCTGATCGGATCACCGCGAAATTGCTGGATGCTCGTCACGTTGATCAGGTTTTTGCGGATCAAAGTTTTGATCGGGTCTTAGTGGACGCGCCTTGCTCAGGCTTCGGCTTGATGCGTCGCAAACCAGAGATCCGTTATGCTAAAACCGCCGCTGGCATCGCCCGGCTACCGGAGATCCAAGGCGCGATTTTGGCGGCGGTGGCGCCCAAAGTCAAGGTTGGCGGGTTACTTGTTTATAGTACCTGTACGATTCTAGCGGCGGAAAACCAAGCGGTGATCGCCCAATTTCTGGCGGACCACCCGAATTTCCAACAACGTCCCGTTGTTTCCGCGCCGAATGATGTCGCGGGCACGGCGGCCACCGGTTTGCAACTATTAATGGATGATGGCCAACATGACGGGTTCTTTATCGCATGTTTACAACGAGTTGATTAGATCAATTGAGATGGTGAATGATTATGGACATAACTTATTTGACGGATATTGGCAAGAAACGAACGAGTAATCAAGATTACGTGGCGGTTTTTCGCAACCAAGCCGACGTTTCTTTTGCAATCGTTGCTGACGGTATGGGCGGTCATTTAGGCGGCGATGTGGCCTCAGAAATGGCTGTTTCTCAGATCGGGCATGATTTCCAGAAGACGGCGTTGACCGGCGAGCAACCGCTCAGTGACTGGCTACAAACTGAGTTGACCGACGAGAATAGTCGGATCATTCAGGCTTCCAGCAAGTTTGCGGATCTCTCAGGAATGGGCACGACCTTTGTGGCCTTGATGGTCTGGGGACAACATTATTTGATCACCAATATTGGCGATAGCCGGGGTTACTTATATCGCGACCGTCAATTGACGCAGATCACAGAAGACCATTCCCTGGTCAATGAATTGGTCAAATATGGCAAGATCAGTCCTGAAGAAGCCAAGCATCATCCTCAAAAAAATGTGATCACCCGGACTTTGGGTGTGTCCAAAGACGTTCAGCCGGATTTCAAAACCGGTCAATGGCAGGCGGGCGACCTGTTTATTTTGTGTAGCGATGGGTTGACCAATATGGTTTCCGACGAACGAATGGCGGAGCTTTTGGGGGCAGAGGTGCCTTTGAAGGAACGGGCGCAGCGGTTGATCGTTCAGGCCAATAGCAATGGCGGGACGGACAATATTACCGTGTTGATCGCGCAGTTAGGACCAACTGAGACGGAGGTGCAGGCCTAATGATGGAGCGGGGCTACTTGGTTTCAGGTCGCTACCAAATCATTGACACGCTGGGCGAGGGTGGGATGGCCAATGTTTATTTGGCCGAGGATACTTTCCTTCATCGTCAAGTCGCGGTCAAGGTTTTGCGAATGGACCTGCAACATGATCAGGCGACCATTCGGCGGTTTCAACGTGAAGCGAAAGCAACTTGCGAGCTGTCCCACCCGAACATCGTTAGCGTTTACGATGTGGGCAGTGATGATGGCATGCAGTATATTGTCATGGAATACGTTCAAGGCGAGGATTTGAAAGCCTTTATTGAGCGTCATTTTCCAATGCCATTAAGCGAAGTCTTAGATATGATGGATCAGATTCTGTCGGCGATGCAATTGGCCCATAGCCAAGGCATCATTCATCGCGATCTTAAGCCCCAGAATATTCTGGTGACGCCAACCGGCCAAGTGAAAATCGCGGATTTCGGCATCGCGGTCGCGCTGAACGATCAATCCGCGACGCAAACGAACTCATTGTTGGGCTCGGTTCATTATATTTCGCCGGAACAAGCGCGTGGTGGCATGGCCACACCGCGCTCAGATATTTATGCCTTGGGGATCATTTTGTACGAATTACTGACGGGGAAAGTGCCCTTTGCCGGTGATTCCGCGGTGACGATCGCCTTGAAACACTTCCACGAAGAAATTCCCTCCATGCGGGCGCTGAACGACGCGATTCCGCAACCTTTGGAAAATGTGGTCTTGAAGGCTACCGCTAAGGATCCGGCCCAGCGTTATCAAAGCGCCGCGGCCATGGCTCAAGATTTGAAAACCTCCTTAGATCCGGAACGGGCCAATGAACCGAAATTTGTGGCGACGACGGTTGATCAAGATTTGGCCGCGACCAAAGTCTTGGCGGATCTACCGGCGGCCGTGTCCACCTCAGAATTGGCTGGACAAAACCAGGCCAACGCTGCCGAGGCAAAAACCGCGACAACCGCGACAACCGCGACAACCGCGACACCTGAAGCTAAGGCAAAGAAGAAGCGAAAGTGGTTACCTTGGGCCATCGGTGGCGGCGTTATTTTGTTGGCGGGCCTCATCTTTGCCCTTGTCCTGTTATTTGGCAAGCGCGATGTGGTCGTACCTGACTTGGCCGGGATGTCGCAAAGTGAGGCGACCAGTGCCTTGGCGGATCACGATCTGAAGGTGGGCCAATTGGTTTATGAGAATAGCACCGCAATTGCCAAGGACCTGGTGATCCGCAGTATTCCAGGCAAGAGTTCGTCGGTCAAGGCCGACAGTCAAGTTCGCTTGGTCTTAAGTAAGGGTGCTAAAACCTATCGCATCAGTGACTACGCGGATCTGGAATATAATGAGGTCAAGGAGAAGCTGACCAAAGCTGGCTTGACCGTTAAACGCAAGAGCAAGTCATCCGACTCGATTGCCGCTGGCCGGATCATCAAGCAAAGCATTGCTTCTGGTAAGCGTGTTGTGGCGAAAGAGACCACCATTACCTTGACCGTCAGTTCTGGAGAGCCGACGTTCGCGCTGCGGGATCTGACCAGTTATTCGAAGAAGAGTGTCCAAGATTATGCTGAAGACAAGGATATCAAGGTGAATTTCGTCGAAGCTTACAGTGATTCTGTTGATTCAGGATCAGTCATTAGCACTGATCCAACCGCGGGGACAATGATCACCACCGGAACCACGATCACCGTCACCATGTCCAAGGGTGCGGATCCGGCGCAAGCTGAGCGGAGTTTCAGTAAAACGATCGCGATCCCATTTGTTAGCAGTAGTGATACATCGTCCAGCGACGCCAGCAGTGACGATACCAGTGACAACAGTGCTGGTAGTTCCGCTAGCAGCGCCGCGACCACCGGCAACAAAATTGTGATTTACATCGGCGATGCTGATCATGCCATTGAGTCGATTTATAAGACGCTCACGATTACCCAGGATACGAATGTGACGTTGAACTTCACCGTTAAGGGTGACAATACCGCCGAGTACCGCATTACCCGCGATGGCGAGCTCTTTGATAGTGGTAGTGTGACCCCATAGCTGCCATAACAGCGCGCCGGCGAATCAAACAACGAAAGCGAGGGCGACAATGCCAGTTGGAAAAATAATCAAATCGATCAGTGGGTTCTATGATGTGTTGCAAGCCGATGGGACGATTGTGCGGACCCGGGCCCGGGGGAATTTTCGTAAGCAGCGGATCAAACCAGTGGTTGGCGATCAAGTTGAATTCGCCGACGCTTATTTGCTGAAGCTCGCGCCACGGAAAAACGAACTGGTGCGGCCGCCGATCGCCAATATCGATCAGGCAATTGTGGTGATGAGCGCTACCGAACCGGAATTTTCGCCGAACTTGCTGGATCGTTATTTGGTTTATTTAGCTAGCCAAACCATTGCCCCACTGATCTTTGTTAGTAAACTGGATTTGTTGTCAGAGTCAAAACAAGCGGCGTTGGCGCCGATTTTTGCGGCCTATCGTCAGATCGGTTATCCAATTTTTCTAGGGACGACTGAGCTGGACCAAGATTTTGCGGAACTACGCCAGGCTTTACATGGCCAAGAGACGGTGGTGATGGGGCAATCTGGCGCGGGCAAATCAACGTTGCTGAATCATCTGTTGCCGCAATTAGGTTTGGCGACGGCGGAGATCTCCACGAGTTTGAATCGGGGTAAACACACGACCCGCACGGTTACCTTGTATCCCTTTGCGGGGCAGGGGTTGATCGCGGATACACCGGGCTTTTCCTCCTTGGAGTTGACCGGGATCAGTTTGACTGACCTACCCACCTTGTTTCCTGAGTTCCAAGCGGTGGCGACCCAATGCCGTTTCCGCGGCTGCCTTCATTTACAAGAACCAGATTGTGCGGTGAAGGCGGCGGTAACGGCGGGGATGATCCCTGCATTTCGTTATGAAGACTATCAACAATTGCACGGCGAAATCGCCGCGTTAAAACCAACTTATCGCTAAATCATGAAAAGAGGTCCCAAGCCATGTCAAGAACTGTTTGTATTATGCTGGGCGGACCGACAGCCCAAATCCCACCGCTACCAACCGCGCCGTCAGCGCTTTGGATCGGTGTGGATCATGGGCTGATTTATTTATTGGATCATGGGATTACGCCCGCGATCGGATTGGGTGATTTTGATTCGCTCAGTGTGACTGAACGCCATCGAATCGAACAGACCATTCCTGATCTGCGTTACACCACACCAGAGAAAGATTTCACGGATTCGCAATGGGCGTTGACGACCGCTTTCACTGACCTACAAGCGGATCAAGTCGAGCTTTATGGGGCGACAGGTGGCCGATTGGATCACGAATTGGTCAACTTCTTTATGATGACCATGCCGGCTTACGCCCCTTGGTTAGGGCGCGTGACGTTGATCGACCGCCAAAATGTGATTCGTTTTTATGGTCCGGGTACTTATACGCTCCCACCAGACCCGGCCTACCGCTATCTTGCTTTTGTTAGCCTGACCGCTGTCGAGAAGCTGACTTTACGGCAAGTTAAATATCCGCTGTCCGCTTACACAGCGGCGTTTCCGACTTCGTGGTCCAGCAATGAATTTTTGCCTGACACGGCGGCCGTCTTTTCGTTTGACGCTGGTGTGGTGGCGGTGATCTTGACCCGGGATTAGTTGCGGTGGGTAATGTTTGAGTTGATTGGAACGACTAGTTTCTATTCTTGATCTTGCGCTTGATTGCGGGTTTTGGTGGGTGTTGCGCGTGAGCGCAACCGGGTCGGGCCATTTGTGCGGCTGGAACGCAGTGGGCATCGTTTTGAGCCAATCCGCAAAGCCCGCGGCTTGTCTCAAAATCGAGCCTTATTCTAAGCGGCAAAGCCGCAAAGAATAATTTCACTGCTGAGCCGCATGGCCCGACCCGGTTGCTGGGCAGAATTGCGCTTATCTGCAATCGAAGCTAAGGATTTGACGAAGTGCTTTTGCGAGCTAGAGGTCAAAACAATTACCCACTTTTTGGGTGGTATGGCAATACCAACCGATTGGGAACGACTAGTTTCTATTCTTGATTTTGCGCTTGATTGCGGGTTCTGGTGGGTGTTGCGCGTGAGCGCAACCGGCTGGGACTGCTGATGCGGACTGGGGACTGCTGATGCGGACTGGAACGTGGTGGGCATCGTTTGAAGCCAATTCCAAAAGCGGGAATTGTCTTCAAATCGAGCCTTGTCCTAAGCGGCAAAGCCGCCAAGGACAATTTCACCACTGAGCCGCGCAGTCCCAGCCGGTTGCTAGGCAGAATTGAGCCTATCTGCAATTGAGGCGACGTACCTGAAGTGGTGCTTTTGCGAGCTAGAGGTCAAACAATTGCCCGCTTTTGAGATGGTACGGCAATACCAACGGATTGGGATTAGTAGGTCGGTACATTTCGGATAGTGCCGACAGCTTTATCTCACTTACCTAATCGGGTTCGGGTTGGAAATCAACAGATTCAGTTGATTCACTGCGAACTAGGTCTGTTCATCAGGCAAATTGTACTGGTGTCACCAATTTAAATCTTGTGACCACTAACCACGGTCGTCAATTGCGTAGATTCCCATCAATCGGCCATAGCTTGCCAACTGGCGTGAGTGCTCAAACGGCTGTTAAAACGTTGAGCGGCTGGAGCGGAGAAATTCGGGGGTGAGATCGCCGTGTCGTTATTCTTAGCGGCTTTGCCGCTTAGAATAAGGCTCGGCTTTGAGATTTTCGGCGCCTTTCCGAAAAGCTCAAAGTGACGCCCACAGCGAGCTCACCCCGAATTTCGCAGCGCAAGCCGCGGGCAATATCAACACCGGAAAGCACGTTCCGTGCCAGCGCAGGAAAAGTTTTCCCAGTTACTTTCAAAATTTTGCTTGCACCCCTAGGGCATTTATGATAGATTTAATCAGGTAAGCTTTTTACGAATACATAACCAAGAAGGAGGTACGACAATGGCTAAAGATTTTATTACTGGACGTAAAACAAGTTTCGGGAACAAGCGCTCACACGCTTTGAACTCATCACGCCGCACTTGGAAGCCAAACCTTCAAAAGGTTCGTATTTTAGTTGACGGCAAGCCTAAACGTGTTTGGGTCTCTGCTCGTGCACTTAAATCAGGTAAAGTTACACGCGTCTAGTACGTGTTAAAAAGTTGATCACAGCCTTTGTTGCTGTGATCTTTTTTTATTGTCCTAACAGAATCGTGAAATAGTGGTTTTTTTGCCATTAATCATCAAGCAAATTGTTACGGTATTACTATCGGTACGAATTTGTAATTGCCAACCGTTGCCGTCAACTGCGTGGAAATTTGTCAATTTATACGAGGGCAGCTACCAGTTTCTCCGAGCATTGTTGTGGTACTGCAAACTCAACTGAGGTGGATTAGTTGCATGGTGCAGGTTGTCTTGGCTAATCATCTTGCCTGCTCCTTAAACAATTTGCGAAGGAATTGACAGATTCAGCCGCTTCATCAGAAACTTGACCTAGTTCATCAAACAGACTGCACTGGTGTCACCAATTTAAAAATTGTAACCACTAACCACGGTCGCCATTTGCGTGGCTCCCCATCAATTGGCCATAGCCTGCCAGCGGGCGTGAGTGCTCAAACGAATGTTAAAACGTTGAGCGGCTGGAGCGGAGAAATTCGGGGTGAGATCGCCGTGTCGTTATTCTTAGCGGCTTTGCCGCTTAGAATAAGGCTCAGCTTTGAGATTCGCGGGTTTTGCGAAGCTCAAAGTGACGCCCACAGCGAGCTCACCCCGAATTTCGCAGCGCAAGCTGCGGGCATCATTGAAACGTGCTCACAGTCAACCCGTTGCGCTCCGCACTCTGATCTTTTCCATACATCTTGTTTTCAAATGCGGCGGCGTTATGCTAAAATGGTGAGTGGAATGCTATCATGATATGTTAAGAATCATTATAGGAGGCGCCATATGGCAGTCAAAATCAAATCGAAATATGGTGAGATCGACATCGCCAACAGTGTGATCGCTACTGTGGTCGGCGGTGCCGCAACCGATATTTATGGAATCGTTGGCATGGCCAGCAAAAATCAGATCCGCGATAATTTAAATGAAATTCTGCGGCGGGAGAATTATGCCCGCGGGGTTGTTGTCCGTCAGGAAGATGACGACGTGGCGGTTGATGTTTATGTCGTGGTCGCGTATGGTACTAAAATCTCTGAAGTTTGTCGAAATGTGCAAGATAAAGTAAAATACAATCTTGAATCAATGCTTGGGATGGCAGCAAACTCAGTCAATGTGTTCGTGCAGGGTGTCAAGGTCCTTGGCGATTTAGATTAAAGTTGAGTAAATGTCATCAGGAGGAACAACTGTGGAGTTAAAAGAGATACGAGCAAAAGAATTTCAAGATATGGTCCGAGTCGCTGCACACCGGCTGGGCTTGAACGCTGATTTCGTCAATTCATTGAACGTTTTTCCGGTGCCAGATGGTGATACGGGTACGAACATGAATTTAACGGTCAAATCAGGGGCGAAGGCGGTCAATGAGTCCAACGCTACTGATGTGGGGACCTTGGCTAAGGCGTTCGCCAAAGGGTTATTGATGGGCGCTCGGGGTAATTCTGGGGTGATCACATCACAACTGTTTCGTGGCTTCGCTAAGAGCATGGAGCACAAAGAGACGCTAAATGCCCAAGACGTGATCGACGCTTTTACTGGCGGGGTTCAGACGGCTTATCAAGCGGTGATGAAGCCGGTTGAAGGGACGATTCTGACGGTCGCTCGGGAAGCTGCTAAAGGCGCTTTGCTGAAAGCCAAGAAGACCGACGATATTATTGAGATCATGCGGGCGTTGGTGGAATCCTCCAAGAAATCCTTGGCGAATACACCGAATCTGTTGCCTGTTTTGAAAGAGGTCGGCGTGGTTGACTCTGGTGGCCAGGGCTTGGTCTTCATTTATGAAGGGTTCCTGGAAGGTCTTTCTGGCGAAACCGCGGAGCAGGATGTTTACGTGCCTGATGAACAAGAGATGGATGAGATGGTCAACGCCACCCATCACCAGTCGGCGCAAAGTCATTTAGCGACAGCCGATATTGTCAACGGTTACTGTACGGAAATGATGATCGAGTTGGGGAAGGACGCCACAACGACTGATCAGTTCGATTATAATGACTTCCGCCAACATTTAAGCAAAATCGGCGATTCGTTGCTGGTTGTCGCTGATGATGAAGTCGTCAAAGTCCATGTCCATACCGAGAATCCGGGCGAAGTCTTAGGTTATGGCCAACGTTATGGCGCCCTTGAGAAAATCAAGATCGACAATATGCGGATCCAGCATGAAACGATCATTGATCATGATGAGGCCGAACCAGAAGAAGCCAAGGAATGGGGAATTGTCGCCATTGCCGCAGGTGAAGGCGTCGCTGATCTGTTCCGGAGTCTGGGCGCCACTTATGTACTGAGCGGCGGTCAAACGATGAACCCAAGTACCCAAGATATCGCCGACGCGATCAAAGCGACCAAGGCGGAAAAGGTCATTGTCTTGCCGAATAATGGCAATATTCTTTTGGCGGCGCAACAAGCGGCTGAGGTGGTCGACGCTAAAGTCGCCATTGTTGCCAGCAAATCGATTTCTCAAGGCATGACTTCGTTGCTGTCCTTTAATGGTGAGGCGTCCCTTGAAGAGAATCAAAGTGAAATGACCGCGGCCTTAGCAACCGTGAAAAGTGGCTCGATCACGCAAGCAATTCGCGATACGGAAATCGATGGGTTACAGATCCACAAAGATCATTTCATGGGGATCGTTGATGGCAAAATCATTGTCGATGATCCTGACCGACAAACGGCTGCGATCCAAACGGCCCTGAAGATGCTTGATGAAGACAGTGAGATCGTGACCTTGATCGTTGGGCAAACCGGTGATGAAACCGAGGCGCAAGCTGTTGCCGACGCGATCACTGCCCAAGACGACGCGATCGAAGTTGAGATCCATGAAGGTGATCAGCCGGTTTATCCATATTTGATCGCGGTAGAATAGAAGATGATTTTTCATGGTAAAGAAGAACGCGTGGGGTGGATTTTTGCCAGGCGCGCTCCTTTACCATTTTTATTTGGACTGCATCGTCGTGGTCGGGAGGTGACGTCATGGCATTGGATGATTCAGTCAGTCAATTGGCCGGAGTTGGACCTAAAACTGTGACGGCCCTCGGGGATCTAGGCATTCACACCTTGCGAGAGCTGCTGTTTTACTTTCCTTTCCGGTATGATGATTTAAAAGCGCGGCCCCTGGCGGAATTGCAGGATCAGGAAAAGGCGCTGTTCAAGGGCGTGGTGATCAGTGAACCGGTGATCAGTCGCTTCGGGCCGCACAAGATCCGACTGAACGTGCGCTTGTTGATCGATTCGGTGGCGGTGATCGCGACGTTCTTCAACCAACCTTGGCTCAAGGATAAATTTGTTCCGGACGAAGAAGTCGCGATTTACGGCAAATGGAATGAACCGCAAAAGCGGGTGGTGGGGATGAAAGTCATTACCCAGCAGACGCAAAATGAGCTGGATCCCATCTATTCTGTGAACAAGGGGATGCGCCAGAAGAAATTGATCAGCTTGATCCAAACCGCTTTTAAACAGGAGGCGGCGGGGTTGGTTGATGTGATCCCCGCGGAAATCCGCCAGCATTATCGTCTGCTGACTGATTTCGAATTGGTGCGCCAAATGCATTTCCCCCGTAATCAAGCCGAATCAACTGCGGCGCGACGGACGGCTATTTTCCGGGAGTTCTTCTTGTTTGAGGTGCAGATCGCCCAATTGCGCCAACAGGACCAAGACCCGGAGCAAGGGTTGGTGTTGCCGTATCAACTTGCGCCCTTGCGGCAATTTATTGGCACGCTGCCGTTCAAATTGACGGCGGCGCAAAAGCGCGTGGTCAATGAAATTTGCGCTGATTTGAAAGCGCCGGCTCATATGAACCGGCTGCTTCAAGGTGACGTGGGTTCAGGGAAAACAGTGGTGGCGGCGATCGCCATGTTCGCCGCGGTTACCGCGGGCTTCCAAGCGGCCTTGATGGTGCCGACCGAAATTCTGGCGGAGCAGCATTTCCAGAAACTAAGCCGGTTGTTCGCGCCGATGCAAGTCACCGTCACGTTATTGACCGGTTCGTTGAAACCTGCCGAGCGGGAGCAGGCCTTGCAAGCCATCAAGTCCGGGCGGACCAATATTGTCATCGGGACCCACGCTTTGATCCAGTCTGGCGTCGCGTTCAAGGCTTTGGGGTTTGTCGTGATCGATGAGCAACATCGTTTCGGCGTCAATCAACGCCGCGCCTTACGGGAAAAGGGACAAAATCCCGATGTTTTGGCGATGACGGCCACACCGATCCCGCGGACGCTGGCGATCACCACTTATGGCGAAATGGCGATTTCCACCATTGACGAATTGCCGGCGGGGCGGCGACCGATCGAAACGCACTGGCTGAAGACCAATCAGGCTAATCAAGCCTTAGCCCTGACCGAGCAACAGTTGGCCCAGGGTGATCAAGCCTTCGTCATCGCACCTTTGATCAGCGATTCCGACCAGGTCAATTTGAAAAACGCCGAAGACCTTTACGAACGTTTAACGAAATATTTCGGCGCACGTTATCAGGTGGCCTTGTTACATGGACAGATGACACCAGCGGACAAAGAGGCCACCATGGCGGCTTTTAGCCAAGGCCAAGTTCAGGTTCTGGTGGCTACCACGGTGGTGGAAGTTGGCGTGGATGTGCCAAACGCGAACGTGATGCTGATCTTCAACGCGGACCGCTTTGGCTTGGCGACGTTACACCAGTTGCGCGGTCGGGTCGGTCGGGGGCAGCGTCAAGCTTATTGTTATTTGATCGCTGACCCGACGAATGAAGTGGCGGTCAAACGGATGGAAATCATGACGGCGACCAATGATGGGTTTGTTTTGGCGGAAGCCGACTTGAAATTGCGGGGTCAAGGTGATATTTTTGGAGATAAGCAATCGGGCTTACCTGAATTTCGCCTTGGCGATCCGATCACGAACAACAATACACTGATGGCGGCGCACCAGGTCGCCGAAGAATTGATAACAGCCGATCCGACCTTGCGTCAACCGGATCATCAAGGGCTGGCACAATATCTGCGTGCGCAACAAGCCGCGGACCAATTTGATTGAAGGATGGAATCAATGATGAAAATCGCAGTAGATGCTATGGGCGGCGATCACGCGCCAGCAGTTGTCATTAAAGGAGTCGAGCAGGCCCGGGATCAATGGCCGGATCTGGAATTTGTTTTGTTTGGCGATCTGGCTCAAGTCAAACCACTGATCCAAAACGACGAACGTTTGACGTTGGTGCAATCAAATAGTGTGATCACCAACGAGGATGAGCCGGTCAAGGCTGTCCGCTCTAAGAAAGATTCGTCAATGGTGATGGCCGCGCAAGCCGTCAAAGATGGCGCCGCGGAGGCCGTTTTCTCCATGGGAAATACGGGCGCCTTGTTGGCTACAGGTATTTTCGTGATCGGTCGCATCAAAGGCATCGATCGCCCAGCGTTGATGCCAACGTTGCCGACAACGAATCCGAACAATGTGGTCAACTTGCTTGACGCTGGCGCCAACGCCGAAAGCAAGGCCAATTACTTGGAGCAGTGGGCCTTGATGGGGTCGATCTACGCCCGGGATATTCGCGGCATCAAGGAACCGCGGGTCGCACTTTTGAACAATGGCAGTGAGTTTGACAAGGGTGATAGTTTACATCAAGAGGTCTATCAACGGTTAGAAGCCAATCCGAATTTGAACTTCCAAGGCAACGTGGAGGCTGGCTTTATTTTGACGGACGTGGCGGACGTGGTGGTCACCGACGGGTTCACCGGCAACGCGGTCTTGAAAGCAACCGAAGGCATGGCGGCGCTGTTGATGAATCAGATCAAATCAAGCCTGTTGAACGGTGGCGCGCGGGCCAAGCTAGGCGCGGTCTTGATCAAGCCGGCGTTAGGTGGGGTCAAGCAACGGTTCAGTACCTCAGCGAACGGCGGCGCGGTCCTGTTGGGCGTTAACGCGCCGGTGATCAAAACTCACGGCGGGTCCAAGGAAGCGGCGGTCGTATCCACGATCGGTCAAATTCGCGAAATGCTGGTCAAAAAGACGATTCCCCAAGTAATCGACTATTTGAAACAAAATCCGATCAAATAAGAACCTTTGTTGGGGTCGTCGCGGCCCTTGCAGGCGATGTTGCCTTTTTTTCACAGAATTAAATGGTTTTCGCGCCCCGTCCGCTGGCGTTTTCCTGTATAATATGAACAGATCACTCAGGCGTGCCCGCTTAGCCGGACCTGATCGGCCAGGTGGTTATGACCGCCAGGTGACCAGAAGTTCAAATAAGTGATCAATTGATATAATGTGACGAGGAGGAATGATGATGACAGAAACAGAAGTCTATAATAAAGTAGTTGACCTGATCGCTGAGCGTTTCGAGGTCAAGGCAGATCAACTTTCACGATCGACCAATATCAAAAATGATTTAGCGGCGGATTCGATCGATTTGGTGGAGTTCGTGCTGGAGCTTGAAGATACCTTTGGCGGCGAGATTCCGGACGATGAAGCTGAGAAGTTGAACACAATCGATGATGTGGTCAAGTATATCGTGGCGCATCAAGCATAAGCGCGTGGTCACACGTGTTCGTGAAGGAGTTAAAGGCGGCGTCGATCAAGATGTCGCATGTCTAGAGTGGGGTGACCTGCTCTTATTTTGTGTAAAAAGGGAGTTCAAAGAAATACGATGAGAGCGGGTTGGAAGAAAGGCTGGCGGTTGGGCGTTATTTTGGCGCTACTGGTGGTTTTGACGGCGTGTCAGACGGAACAAACACAGAAAGTGACCCAACAACAAGCCGCGAAGACCTTGGCGAAATTGCCGGAGCAGGTCACGAATTCGAAGAAAAGCATTGCCGGCGGACACTTTAAGTATGCGCTTGTTTCGTGGTCGCCGTTTAAGGGGATTTTCAACGAGGCTTTGGCGACCGATACCAACGATCAGATTATCGCCGCGCCAGGTAACGAAGGACTGTTTCGCTATAACGCGGACTTCCGGATCGTCGATGGCGGGGCCGCTAATTTGCGCCTGGACGTGGCCGCCAAAACAGCTACGATCACCATCAACGACCGGGTGCGTTGGTCGGATGGCCAACCGTTGATCGCCGCCGACATTCTGTATTCCTACCAAATCATCGCCAACCCGCAAAGCCAGAGTCAACGTTACACCGGCTCTTTAGCCGGGATCGTTGGTTTGGCGGAGTATCACGCGGGCAAAACCAATCAGATCAGTGGGATCACCATGCCTGATGGCGCCCAGGGAAAGCGGGTCGTGATCCAATTTAAGGCGATGAAGCCGGGCATGACCCATAGTGGGAACGGCTATTTCTGGGAATACGCGAGTCCCAGTCATCAACTGGCCCAGATTCCCTTCGCGAAACTGGCCACTTCCTCGGCGTTGCGCGAGCAGCCTTTGTTCTTCGGCGCTTTCAAGGTCAAGTCGATCGAAGCGGGTCAGTCGGTCACCTGGGTGCCTAATCCCTATTACTATGGCAGTAAGCCGCATTTGGCCGCGATCACCTTCAATGTGGTCTCGCCCAACGCGGTGGTCGGCGCCATGCGCAAACATCGTTACGATGTGGCAACGGTGGCCAGTGATCAATGGGCCGATCTACAACACGTGGCGCGAACCGACTTCCTGGCGCGCCAACCGTTAAGCTATCGGTATTTGGCCTTCAAGGTGGGCACCTATCAGAACGGGCATAACGTGATGGATCCCCAGAGCAAAATGGCCGATTTAGCGTTGCGCCAGGCCTTGATTTATGGTCTGGATCTGGACAAGATCACCAAGAAATACACCAATGGCTGGCAATTCCGCATCAAAACGCTGATTCCGGCTGCTTTTAAGCAATATTATAATCCCCAGGCGCAAAGTTACAGCTATGATCCCGCTAAGGCGGCTAAATTGTTGGATCAAGCGGGTTACCGGAAAAAAGGCAAGTGGCGGACGCAGCCCAATGGCCAGCCACTAGTTTTGCACTTCGCGGCGAAACAGGATCTAACGGGAAAAGATGAAATCGTGCAGGCGTACTTGGCGGCGTGGCATCGCTTGGGCTTGAACGTGAAGTTGACATCTGGTCGTCTTTTGGAAGCCAACTCCTTTTATGACAAATTAGAAAATGATGATCCCGAGATCGACTTCTTCGAGGCCGGTTGGGATCTGTCCACGGAACCGTCGCCAGCGGATCTGTATTCGGCCACGGCGCCGTTTAATTTCGGGCGCTTTGTGACCGCCGAGAACACCGCCTTGTTGAACAAAATCGACGGGTTAGGCGCGTTCAATGAGCAAGAGCGCATCAAAGCCTTCAAGAGTTGGCAAACTTATATGAATCAGGCTGCTTATGTGGTGCCAACCACGGGCAGTTATGATGTTCGGGCGATCAACGCCCGGGTCAAAGGCTTCTCCTTGGCGCCAGACGCCAATTGGAAAGATGTTAGTGTTACGGCCAAGTCGCGGTAGTCGCGGCCTGGCGCTAAGAACCCGGTCGTCTTTTGCTGATGGCCGATTTGCTGTATAATAGATAACATGATTGCTGACGCGAACATCGTTTCGAGTCGGCAGAAGAATAAGGAGTTGAGTCAAGTGGTAGCAGCAGAATTCACCTCACATCTCCGGGCAAAATATGGTGTGGAGTTTAAGGACCTGGCGCTTTTGGACGCGGCTTTCACCCATGCTTCCTACGCCAATGAGAACCGCAATCTCGGTTATGGTAATTATGAACGCTTGGAATTTCTCGGCGATGCCGTGATGGAATTAGCCGTTTCTGATTACCTGTTCGAACATTTCAAGAATTTACCAGAAGGACGGTTGACCCGGATGCGGGCGGCGATCGTCAAGTCTTCTAGCTTTTGCAACTTGGCGTTGGAGGCTGGATTCCAGCCGTACATTCAATTAGGAGTGGGCGAAGAACGAACCGGTTCGCGCCAACGGGCCAGCTTGTTGGAAGACGTGTTCGAGGCTTTCAATGGCGCACTGTACCTGGATCAAGGGATGCCGGCGGTGGTGGCGTTTCTCGAGCAGATTTTGTTCCCGAAGATCGATGCTGGTCAATATTCCTATGATATGGATTTCAAAACTAGATTACAGGAATATTTACAACAAAATGGTGAACGGAAAATCAATTACCAGGTGCAGAACGTTACCGGTAATGGACATGACAAGGTTTTTGAAGTCGAATTGCAAGTGGATGGTCAGGCTATTGTCACCGGTCGCGGCACCAATAAGAAGAACGCCGAGAAAGACGCCGCGAAAAACGCTTTAGTCATGTATCACGTGGAATAATTAAGAACAGGTTGGAAGTTGTATGCCCCTTAAATCTTTGCTCATCAATGGATTCAAATCATTTGCGGATAAAACGACGTTGACTTTTACCCAGGGGATCACCGGCATTGTCGGCCCCAATGGGAGTGGGAAAAGTAACATTACCGAAGCGATTCGCTGGGTGATGGGCGAGCAATCGGCCAAGAGTTTGCGGGGCAGTCATATGCCTGATGTGATCTTTGCCGGTAGCGCGATCCGCCCGCCGTTGAATCGCGCCGAAGTGACTTTAGTTTTCGATAATCAGGACCATGAATTGCCTGTTGACCGCGCCACGGTGACCATCACCCGGCGCTTATTTCGTGATGGCGCCAGTGAGTTTTATCTTAACCAGAAGGCGTGTCGCTTACGGGATATTACCGATCTTTTCCTGGATTCGGGACTGGGGAAGGCCTCGTTTTCAATTATTTCTCAGGGCCGTGTTGAGGAAATCTTCAATTCCAAACCAGAAGAGCGGCGGACGATCATTGAAGAAGTGGCCGGCGTTTACAAGTATAAGCAGCAGAAGAAGCAGGCCGAGGCCGAGTTGGCGGTGACCGAGGAGAACTTGAATCGGGTCGCGGACATCCATGATGAATTGGCGGAACGGGTCGAGCCGTTGCGCAAGCAGGCCAGTTTGGCGCGGGATTATCAGCAGCAAAAGGCCAAGTATGACCAGTTGGACCAACAGATCCTGGCGCTGGAACTGCATGAGCTCGAACAGCAAAAGCAAACGCGGTTGGAGCGACAAACGGAATTGGCGCAAATCGCCGCGCAAATCGATCAAGAGGCCGCGGCCACTAATCAGCAGGTCAGCGACTTGCGGGCCCAAACCGGTACTTTGAATGAAGCCATCGAAACCAAACAAGCCGCGTTACTGGAACAAACGCGCCAAGCCGAAGCGCTCAACGGCAAGATCTCTCTGTCCACGGAGCGATCCAGCTACCATCAAACTAGCCTGGCCGGGTTGGAAAAGGAACTGACCGAGGCGCAGGAGAAGCAGGCGCAGCAAACCGCGAACTTGGCGACCACCACCACTAATCTGGCGGCGGCCCAAGCGCAAAAAACGCAATTGGATACGCAACTGGCCCAGTTGACCGCACAGGCCTCTGAGGATCAAGATGATATTGCCGCGAAGTTAGATGAGTTACGGGTTGACTATATCGACTTGCTTCAGCAACAAACCACGTTGCGCAACGCGGTGGTTTTCCAGCGGGAACAATTGACTCAGCAGCAGCACCAACAAGAAACCCTGAGCACAGAAAAGACGGCTCAGACCGATAAACTGGCGGTTCAACAAGCGCAAACGACAGCATTGGCCGCGCAAGTGACTGCATTGACGCAGACACAAACCGCTAGCGAGGAACAAGTCACGCAGTTGCAACGCCAGTATCACGAACAAGGTCAGACGATCGAGACGCAACAGCGGGCCTGGTACGACCAGTTGGCCGATTTCCAACAGCTTAAGGCTCGTTACCAAAGTTTACAAGAATCAATGGAAGATCACAGTGGTTTCTATATTGGCGTGCGCACGGTGCTTGATCCTAAGAACAACTTGACTGGCTTGCGCGGGGCGGTGGCCGATTTACTAACGGTTCCGGATCGTTTTCAAACGGCGATTGAGCAGGCCTTGGCTGGTCAATTGCAACAGATCGTTTGTCAAGACGCGGCCAGCGCTGGTCGGGCGATCGCGTTGTTGAAAGCGAAACAGTTGGGCCGGGCGACTTTCCTGCCGCTGACCACGATCCAACCGCGCTCGTTACGGGGGGATCTGCGGGCGACGGCGGCCGCACTGCCTGGTTATTTAGGGGTGGCGGCTGAGTTAGTGACCATGCTACCGGAACTACAAGTGATCCAGCAACATCTATTAGGCAATGTTTTGGTGGTCGATGATTTGCCCCACGCGACGGCGGTGGCGCAGGCGATTCGTTACCAGGCCCGGATTGTGACCTTAGAAGGGGATATTTTGACCCCAGGCGGCGCCATGACTGGTGGCCGGGTGAAGCAGCAGGGGCGCGGTTTATTAAATCGGCAACAGTTGCTGACAACTTTGAAACACCAGATCAAAACAGCGCAACAGGAGCTCAATGACCAGCAAGCCCAGATCCAAGCGACCAAGACCGCGCGCCAAGAAGTCAGCGGACAGCTGACTGCGGCGGAAATGGCCGTGAAGGAAAGTCAGGTTCAGCTGGTTCAACTTCAAGGCCAACATCAGCAAGCCCAAAGTCAGTTGGAACGGCTGCAACGGGACGCACAAGTGGCGGCCTTGGATCAGCAACATTTGCAACAAGCGGCGGCGGAACTTCAGGCGGCTTTGACGACCCAAGAGCAACAACAAGAACATTTAAATCAGCAGGTGGAACAGGCCAAGGCGACGATTGCCCAACAGCAAGAACGGTTGGCCAATTTCACCAATCAGAAAGACAATTTGACCCAACAGATCAACGAAGTCAAGACCCAACAAGCAGTGGCCGCCATGTCCTTGACCAATCATCAAGAATTGCAGCAACGGCAGCGCCAAGCTTTGACGACTTCAACGGCGCGGGCGGCGGACTTGACGGTGCAGATCACCGCGCTTCAGGCCAATGCTTCGCAAACCACGGTGGACTTGGATCAGGTCCAGCACCAGCTGACTACCCTTCAAGGGACGATCGCGGCCAGTCAAACCGCGCTTCAACAATTGAAGCAGCAACGGACCGAGCAAGAACAGGCGATCGCCGAACTGGAACCAGCGGCGCAACGCTTTTATCAGTTGCAGAAAGAAACAGCCAAGGAACAAGAGGCGGTGGCGGTTAAGCTGAATTCGTTGAAAACGGCGATGGACACGCGCTTGACCACCTTGCGTGAGGCCTATCAGTTGACCTATGAGGCCGCTTATCAGGCGGCAGCGGCTGCTGAGTTGGCGCAGTTGCGTTCCGACTTTAAACTCGTTAAGCTGGCGTTGGCGGATATTGGGCAAGTTAATTTAGGCGCGATCGCCGAATTCGACGCGGTCAATGAGCGCTACCAATTCCTGACTCAGCAACAAGACGATTTGATTGCGGCGCGCAAGCAATTGTTAGCGACGATGGCGGAAATGGATCAAGAAGTCACCCAGCGGTTTGCCACAACGTATCATGCCATTGATGAGGCCTTCCAAGCGGTCTTTCCGCAAATGTTTGGCGGGGGCAAGGCGCATTTGGTGTTGACCGATCCGGAGGCCTTGCTGACCACTGGCGTTGAAATCAACGCTCAGCCACCTGGCAAGAAATTGCAGCACCTGAGCCTTCTTTCCGGCGGTGAGCGGGCGTTGACCGCGATCACCTTGTTATTCGCGATTTTGAAAGTCCGCCCGGCGCCATTTAGTATTTTGGACGAGGTCGAGGCGTCATTAGATGAGGCCAACGTGGTTCGTTTTGCCAACTATCTGCAACATTACGAACAGAAAACACAGTTCATCGTCATTACGCACCGGAAAGGCACGATGATGAAAGTCGATCGACTGTATGGCGTGACCATGCAGGAATCCGGCGTTTCGAAAATCATTAGTGTTTCGTTGACCGATGTCGCGCAGTAAGTGATAATCAAGTTAATCAGGACGGCATGAGAACCGCATGAGAAAGGAAGGACTGCAATGGGATTTTTCGATCGGGTCAAAAAGGCCTTCGGTGGTGGGAAGAAAGAGGAAAACACCACCCCTAAGCAAGCGACAGAAACAGCGGCGAACCAGGCCAGTGACCAAACAAGCGCCCCGGCTGCGCCGGCCGCTGATCAAGCGGCGGCCAACACAGGTGCGGCCACCCCGCTGACGACAAAACCGGCGGCCGATCAATCAAGCGCGGCCACAAGCGCGGACGCCACGGCGGCAAGCGATCATTTAGCCGCGCAACCAGCAGCCACGGCGGAACCAACTTTGTCAGAACCAACCGCACCAGAATTATCCTCACCAGAACCAACCGCGTCAAAACCAGTTCAGATGGAACCAGCTTCTACGGAACCAACGTCCACGGAATCAACTTCAACTGAATCGGCTTCAACGGAATCGGCTTCAACGGAACCAACGGCAGACGAAGCAAAACCGGACACCCAGGCCACAACACCAAGTCCAGCAGCGGTAACGCCAGTGCCTGCACCGTCAGATACGCCAGCTGAGTCCCCGGCGACTGCCACAACTGACGCCGACACTAATATCGCTGATACCGACACCGCCGAAACCAATACCGCTGACGCGGCCACGTCCGAGACCGGTTCGGTGGCGGCGTATGATCAAGGCCTGTCCAAAAGCCGCCACGGTTTTGCGGCGCGTCTGAATCAATTTTTGGCTGGATTTCGGACTGTTGACGAGGATTTCTTCGAAGACTTGGAAGAAATGCTGATCGAGGCTGATGTAGGTTTCGAAACGGCGATGACCATCAGTGATCAGTTGCGCGATGAGGTCAAGTTGCAAAACGCCAAGTCCAAGAAGCAGGTCGGACTAACCATTGTCGAGAAAATGGTCGATCTCTACGGCGCGGAAGGCGCGGCGGAGGATAATCATTTGCATTTCGCCGCGTCGGATCAAGGCCCGACTGTCTTCCTCTTTGTCGGGGTTAACGGCGCCGGCAAAACAACGACCGTGGGTAAACTTGCCGCACGGCTGAAAGGTGAGGGGCAGAAGGTCTTGCTGGCTGCCGCTGATACTTTCCGGGCGGGCGCCATTGAGCAATTGGCAACTTGGGCGCGCCGAGTGGGGGTTGATTGTGTCACCTCTGATCCCGGCGCTGATCCAGCTTCGGTGGTTTTTGAAGCGGTCCAGAAAGCCAAGGCCGAACATTACGATATCCTACTGGTGGATACCGCTGGTCGGCTCCAAAACAAAGTCAATTTAATGAACGAATTGGCCAAGATCAAGCGGGTGATCGTTCGCGAATTACCGCAAGCGCCTCAAGAAGTCTTGTTGGTGTTAGACGCGTCTACCGGTCAAAACGCATTGAGCCAAGCGAAACAATTCAAAGAAACAACGAATGTCACCGGCATCGTCTTGACCAAACTAGATGGCAGTTCAAAAGGCGGGATCGTCATTGCCATTCGCAATGAGTTGCATTTACCCGTCAAGTTGGTTGGCCTAGGGGAGAAAATGACGGATCTAGCGGATTTTGACGCCGAGAAATTCGTCTACGGCCTCTTCAAGGGTCTGATCGATGACGCGTAAACGACAACATAGGAGTTGGTGGCGCTAATGGCAGATGAAGTGGTAGAATTGAATGAACGGATCAACGAATTGTTTGACTTTTACCGACCGTTACTGACGCATAAACAAGCGACTTATTTGGAGTTGTATTATGCCCAAGATTATTCTTTAGGCGAGATTGCGGCGCAGTTCTCAGTCAGTCGTCAGGCTGTCTATGATAATTTGAAGCGCACGGCCAAGATCTTACTGGGTTATGAGGCCAAGCTCCATTTGATCGATCATTTCCAACAGGAAGTGGCCCTAGTCGATCAATTGAAAGCCCAAGTCACGAGCAAATATCCTGATGATCCGCAATTACAACAATTACTGCAAAGTTTTGAAAAACTTGTCGATTCTCAATAAGGTGGTAAACTAAATGGCATTTGAAGGACTTACAGAACGTTTACAGAAAGCATTTAGCGGGCTGCGACGCAAGGGTAAAGTCAGCGAAAGCGACGTCCGCGACGCAATGCGCGAGATTCGGCTGGCCTTGCTGGAAGCCGATGTTAATTTCAACGTCGTCAAGGATTTCGTCAAAACCGTCCGCACGAAAGCGGTGGGCAAAGAAGTTCTCGACTCGCTGACCCCGTCGCAACAAATCATCAAGATCGTTCACGATGAATTGGTCAAGGTGATGGGCGAATCGGCGGTGCCATTGAATACAGCGCCGCATATTCCCACGATCATTATGATGGTCGGCCTCCAAGGCGCTGGTAAAACAACCACCGCCGGGAAACTAGCCAGTCGCTTGATCAAACAAGAAAAGGCACGTCCCCTGATGATCGCCGCCGACGTTTATCGTCCGGCCGCCGTTGATCAGTTGGTCACCATTGGTCAGCAATTGTCAGTTCCTGTTTTCGAAATGGGGACAGATCACGATCCCGTTGAGATCGTCCGCCAAGGGTTGGCTCAGGCGGAAGCGAACAAGAATGATTATGTCATTATTGATACCGCCGGTCGGTTGGAAATCGACGAACAATTGATGAACGAATTGAGCCGGATCCAAGAACTGGCCCATCCCAACGAAATTCTTTTAGTTGTTGATGCGATGACTGGTCAAGTCGCGACGCAGGTGGCGGAAGGCTTCAACAAACAGTTGGACCTGACCGGGGTAGTGCTGACCAAGTTAGATGGCGATACCCGTGGTGGGGCCGCCTTGTCCATTCGCGCAGTCACCGGCAAGCCAATCAAGTTTGTTGGTCAAGGCGAGAAGCTGGACCAATTGGATATCTTCTATCCAGATCGCATGGCCGACCGAATCTTAGGCATGGGCGACATGATGACCCTGATCGAGAAGGCCCAGACCGATTACGACGCCAAGCAAGCCGAAGACATGGCTCAGAAGATTCGCGAGAACAGCTTCGACTTCAACGATTTCGTCGAGCAAATGAGCCAACTGGAGAACATGGGCCCCTTAGACGATTTGATGAAGATGGTTCCGGGCATGGCCAATAATCCAGCCCTGAAAAACGTCAAAATGGATCCCAAAGACATTGACCATTTGAAGGCGATCGTTTATTCAATGACCCCAGCGGAACGGGAAGATCCCGAATTGTTGAACCCTAGCCGGCGCCGTCGGATCGCGGCAGGTTCAGGGCGCAATGTTCAAGAAGTCAACCGGATGATCAAGCAGTTCAAGCAATCCCGAGAGATGATGCAGAAGATGTCCAAAGGCAATTTTGCCGGCATGGAGAATCTCTTCGGCAGTGGCATGCAAGGTAAAATGGGCAAAATGGCGATGAACTCCATGGTACGAAAGCAAAAGAAAGCGAAGAAGAAACGCTTGAAGAATGCCAAGCGGTTCAAGTCGAATTAGTTGTGGGCGGGTTCGTGAGAACCTGCTTTTTTGTTTTGGTGATAATTGCAGTTATGGTGGGGTTGGTGGGGGACGCAACCGCCTCAGGACGTTTGTCGTGGCTGGAACGCGGTGGGCACTGTTTTGAGCCAATCCGCAAGCCCCGCGGCTTGTCTCAAAATCAGGCCTTATTCTAAGCGATAAATCGCTAAGAATAATCTCACCGCTGAGCCACACGTCCTGAGGCGGTTGCTAGGCAGAATTGAGCTTATCTACAATGGAAGCGAAGGATTCAACGAAGTGGTTTTGCAAGCTAGAGGTCAAAACAATTGCCCATTTTGGGGTGGTACGGCAATGCCAACTGATTCGGATTAGGTGGTTGGAATATTTTTCGTAGACTGAACATCTTTACTTGTTTCCTTAACAATCGCTGGGTGGAAACAGACTGATTCAGTTGATTAGCCAAGATTCTGCCCGGGTTCATCAAACAGATTGTACTGGTGTCACCAATTTAAAGCTGGTAACCACTAACCATGGTCGTCAATTACGTGGCTCCCCATCAATTGGCCATAGCTTGCCGGTCGGCGGGTGTGCTCAAACGGCTGTTGTAACGTTGAGCGGCTGGAGCGGAGCGTGGCGTTGGTGGTTCGTTTACTCGTTGGCGGAAGGTCGGGCTGGGGGTGAGTCAGCCGCGATATTATTGTTGGCGATTTATCGCCTACAATAAGGCCGAGTTTTGAGATTTTCGGTGGTTTTCCGAAAAGCTCAAAATCGTGCCCGCCGCGTTCCACCACCCCCAGCCCGACCTGGAGCCCACCACATCTGCAATCCACCAACGCCACGCGCAGCGCAAGCTGCGGCCAACCTACTTTTGCTCATTAAGCAACGCGTTTCAAAAAATATCCGCCTGTCAAGAAAAAGCTCTTTACACGTCCGATCATTTCTGGTATAGTATTGAAGTTGATTATTTTGGGACGTTACATATTAACGTTACTTACAGGAGGAACTATCTATGACCGTTAAAATTCGTTTACGCCGGATGGGCTCAAAGCGCCGTCCTTTCTACCGTTTAGTTGTTGCTGATTCACGCGCACCTCGTGATGGCCGCTTCATCCAAGAAGTTGGTTACTACAACCCAGCAAGTGAACCCGTTCAATTGAAATTAGACGAAGATGTGATCTTCGACTGGTTACAAAAGGGTGCTCAACCTTCAGATACCGTTCGGACTTTGTTGTCGAAACAAGGCCTGATGAAGAAATATCACGAAGCTCGCTTCGAAAAGAAGTAATTGAATGACAACAACTGAGGTCAAGGATCTGATCAGCGCCATCATTACACCGTTGATCATGACACCAGCAGCCTTCACCATTGATACCAGCGAGGACGCCCATTTCACCACGTTCAACGTGGCTTTGGATCGTAAGGATATTGGACGGGTCATTGGTAAGCAAGGTCGGGTTGCGCAAGCGATTCGCACATTGATCTACGGGATTCGGCTGGATAATGGCAAACGGATCCGTTTGAACATACTTGATAATTAGTTAGGGGGAGGCTGGGATATTTTATCTCAGCCTTTCTTATTGGCAAAGTGCGGAGTGCAACAGGGTGACTTCGAGCACTAGCATAGCGATGCCTTTGGTAGCGGTCTTTGCTGCCGAGGATGTCACATAGCTAAGCACAGAAGTCAGTTGGACGCAGCACGTTTCAAAAGGAGGACGGAACGGTGACAGAAACAAATTATTATGAAGTTGGCACGATCGTCAACACCCATGGGATTCAAGGCGAAGTGCGGGTGATCGCGACCACTGACTTTCCAGAATTGCGTTTCAAGAAAGGCCAGCGTCTGTTCATTCAACAAAATCATGGTTATTTACCCTTGGAGATCACGGGCCACCGGATCCACAAACAATTTCATTTATTGACCTTCAAGGATTACCAAGATATCAATTTGGTGGAACCCTTTAAAGGGAAATTGCTGTATGTCGCCGAGGCCGATCAACAGAAGTTGGCGCCCAACGAATATTATTATCGGGATATCATTGGGCTGACGATTTTGGATCATGAAACTAAGGAACCGTTAGGCAAGGTCAAGGAAATTCTGGCGCCTGGCGCGAACGATGTCTGGGTGATCCAGCGGCCGGGTCAGGCGGATCTGCTCTTGCCGTTTCTCAAATCAGTCGTTTTGGCGATCGACTTGACCACGAAAACAGCTTTGGTCGATGTACCCGCAGGATTGGATGATTAGGTATGCAAATTGATATTTTAAGTTTGTTTCCGGATATGTTTAGCGCCTTGCAGGAGTCGATGATCGGCAAGGCCCAAGCGAGAAACTTGTTGAAAATCGATGTCACTGACTTTCGCGACTTCGCGGCCAACAAACATCATAGCGTCGATGATACGCCTTATGGTGGCGGGGCCGGCATGTTGCTGCAAGTGCAGCCGATCGCGGCGGCGCTGGCGGACGTGACCGCCAAGCACGGTCCGGCTGAGCGGACGATTATTTTGGATCCGGCTGGGCGCCAATTTGACCACCAATACGCGGTGGAGTTGGCTCAAGCGCAACATTTGGTCTTCATCTGTGGCCACTATGAAGGCTTCGATCAACGGGTCTACGATTTAGCCACAGACACTGTTTCATTAGGCGATTATGTCTTGACCGGCGGCGAGTTGCCGGCGATGGTGATGATCGATGCCTTGGCGCGGCAGATCCCCGGCGTGCTCGGCAGTCAAGAGTCGGCGGCGACCGATTCTTTCGCGCAGGGGCTGTTGGAATACCCGCAATACACCCGCCCAGCCGATTATCAAGGGCAGAAAGTTCCCGAGGTCCTGATGAATGGCAATCATCAATTGATTCGCGACTGGCGTCTAAAAGCGGCGGTTTGGCGGACGTTGCAACAACGACCGGACTTGTTGGCGCAACTGGATGATCCCCAAATCGCCGCGCTTGTTCGCGAATTAAATCGCCGCGATGACTTGTCAAGCTTCAATGATTTATGATAGAATATAAAATTGTGGTGCGAGCCATATAACAACGATATTCCGCTGTCTCGGTCTGAAAACAAGGTAAGAATGTCGGCGAAAGAGGAGAAAAACATGAACCCATTAATTTCTGAGATCACCAAGAGTCAATTGCGTAGCGATATTCCTGATTTCCGTGCCGGCGATACTTTACGTGTCCACGCTAAAATCGTCGAAGGTACCCGCGAACGTGTCCAGCTTTTCGAAGGTGTTGTGATCAAACGCCGTGGTACTGGCATCAGCTCAACTTATACCGTTCGTAAGATCAGTAACGGTGTTGGCGTTGAACGGACTTTCCCACTGCACACACCTCGTGTTGAGAAGATCGAAGTTGTCCGTCATGGTGCTGTCCGTCGTGCGAAATTGTACTACTTACGCGCATTGCGAGGCAAAGCTGCTCGGATCAAAGAATCAAAACGTTAATCAAAAGATTGATGATCGAAAACCCATTCCCTGGCGGAATGGGTTTTTGTATCTCCTTTGCTAGCCTCATTGACCAACAGTAGCCGTAAAATCTCGCTGCTGGGAAAAGTGTGAGCTGGATGTTGCTGAAAGACGGTTGGGTAGGTAATTATGCTTTTCAGGCATAGCCGCGATCAATAATAGGTATTGGTCACAGCGCCAAATCTGAGCTAGGATCAGATGATGGCTGATCTTAATCCGGTGGGGCAGTCTTTGGTTGCCGCCAGCCGGGAGATCAGTAGCATTGTGAACGATAGTGAAAGGCTAGATCAGAAAGATGAAGAAAGTTTTGATATTAGGGGCGCATGGACAGATCGCGCGGCTGGTGACAGCGCGGTTATTAGCGGAAACGGCGGATATTCAATTGACGCTGTACTTGCGGCACAGTGAGCGCTTGACGAATCCAGATCCCCGGCGCGTGGCAATCATTGATGGCGATGTCAATGACCTGCCCACATTGAATCAAGCGGTGGCCGGTCAGGATCTGGTCTACGCGAACTTAGGCGGCGAGTTTGAACCGCTGGCGCGGAAAATCGTCCAGACGATGACAGCAAATCAGGTCAATCGGCTGATTTATGTTACCGGCTTAGGCCTCTATCATGAGGTGCCCGGGGAATTTGGTCGTTGGGTGGAAGCCAGCATTGGCACGCCGGTGATGGACGATACGCGGCGGGCGGCGGCTTTGATCGAGCAGTCGGATTTGAATTATACGATCATTCGCGCGGCTTACATGAACGATGATCCCCAGATCAATTATGAGCTGACGGAGAAAGGCGAGCCGTTCAAAGGCACGATCATTTCCCGGGCCAGTTTAGCCGATTTGATCGTAAAAATTATTCGTGACCCGCAATTGCATCAATTTGCCAGCTTAGGCGTTGATCAACCGGGCACTGACGGTGATCGCCCTTATTAAGCGGTAGCCGTCTGCCGCCAGAAAATGACAGGCGCGCGCCTGAGTGTGGATTTTCCAATGATTTCCGCTGTTTTCCGCTATTTTTATTTTTCAAAGGTCAATGGTTTATCTTTCTGCACAAATTGGCTACAATAGTAGTTAGAATGCAAGGAAATGAGGGATACCATGGTCAATTATGATGTGAATCGCGGCGTGGCGAAGATTCTGGTCACCTTACAAAATGACGCGACTGAGCAGTTGAGTGTTTCATTTGCCAGCCAGATCTTGTATCGTGATGTGTTGGTGGACCTGTTGGCAGTGACGCGCGCGGTGGAATATCGCGATAATGCTCGGGCTCAAGATTATTTGAAGGATTTACTGCGTTATTTCCCAACGACCAATCTGTCCTCACCAATGTATGATGGTCTGGCCGATCGTCGTTCGAACGAGTTGTTTGAACCGTTTCACGAAACGGTGGCGGATGTGGTTTCACCGCGAGCCAACGCGGAATATCCGGCGCTGGCTTGCGCTCAGGTCACGTTGCGCTTTCCATTGGCTGAGCGCCGTCAAACCGTGGAATTCTATGATAATCAGGGTAAGCAGATCAACTTAGGTAAATTTATCGAGTTGGCCCACGGACCTTACGCGGATGAACACCAGAACCGTGACTTAGTTAATGCTTATTCGACGGTATTGCGTGATTTCGGGTTGGAAGTTTTGGCTTGATTGCCGGTCAAAATAATTGGGTGCCTGTGGCTTGTTGCTGCAGGCGTTTTTTTTGCTTGATTACAGGTTTTGGTGGGTGTTGCGCGTGAACGCAACCGGCTGGGACTGCTGTTGCGGACTGGAAACGTGCTCCGCGCAACTGCCTTCTGTGCTTAGCTACGCAAGGTTTCTGGTAGCAAAGTTCAGCTTCCAAAATCCTTGCTAGGCTAATGTTCAGAAGCTGACCAGGTCGGGATCTCACTCTGAATAGAGCCGCGCAGTCACAGCTGGGTGCTGAACAGAATTGCGCCGATCTGCAATTGAAGCGAAGAATCTGACGAAGTGCTTTTGTGAGCGAGCGGTTGAACAATCGCCCGCTTTTTTGATGGTACGGCAATGCCAACGGATTTGGATCAGTTGGTACGGTTTTATCCGTTGAACATCTTTACCTACTTCCTAGACAAACCCTGGTGAAACCGACCAATTCAGCCGATCAAACTGATTCATCATGATCATGTCCTAGTTCATCAAGCAGGCTACACTGGTGTCACCAATTTAACGCCGCGGCCAACCTACTTTTATAACCACAGACGGTTTCACGCACGTTGTGAAAGCTTTTCGCAAAATAGGGCTTAGGATCTGCTGTTTTTGCAAAAGACGTTCGAACACGCCCGCCAGCTGTTTACGGTGAGCGTGCCGCCTGCTATGCTAGGGTCATCAAGAGAAAGCAGGTGGCATGGGTCAACCACCCGTGACTAAAGTCACAGGCTTGTGAGAGCACCGCCAAACGGCGACACGACCACAATTTGCTTAGATACAGCCATCGCCTGCAAGCAGGTCTTACGTGCTAATTACCAAAGCCTTTAGAGTCCGCAGGTTGCCAGACGGACTGTGATTCTTAGTTAAGGGCTAAGCCTTTAGCCAAGATATTTTTA